>NZ_BCVF01000020.1 GCF_001591605.1 Bacillus badius NBRC 15713
GGCGAGACCCCGCAGGCGCTTGGACGCCGGGGAAGCTCGCCGCCCGCCCCGCGGAAAGCGAAACGCCTGGAATGGAAAGCAACAGGCCTATCCATGAGCAAAACTAAAAAAGACTGCGGACAAACTTCCATTTTCATTGAGTTTGTCTACAGTCCGAAGCCCTATTATAAGCAGTAGGGCTTGCTGCGTGCTCTGTCCATCTATTCAAACGGCACAAACGAAGCTCCCACAGCTTTATCTTTTCAGCTTTTGCTCTTCTGCATATCGATTTCTTTCGCCGCCATCCGCTAATTCTTCCGAAAACTCTGGCTGGTGCTTGCTATGTTCCAACGCGCTTTTTATTTCAGAAGACGCCATATTGTTATTAGGAGCAGCTTGTTCGTTCCATTTCCCCATCTCATCCCATCCTTTCCTTTTATTTATTCAGGCGAGCGGTATTCTGCCTGATAAGAATTTGGGCCGGCATGAACGGACAGCAGCGTATCAGCATAGCCCACAAGACGATTGATGATTTCATCAGAAAGAGCATAAATAAGCGGGTACATGGCCGGTTCTTCCATGCTTGGATCTCTGTAAATAATCGTTGTATGGATAAATATTTCCCGGTTGCCGTAAAGTTCATAATGGATGATCGCCTTTCCTGCCGCGCTGCCTGCTGGTTCTCCTGTAAATCCCGGAAAGAAAAGATACCACTCTTCCGCAGTCGCCGACCGAAAATTTTTCGTGAAGCGCAGGCCGGCAGTTTCCTTATCAATACGCGCCTTCAAAGCCGGATCGATCCCGTCCGCCAGGTTTTCTTTTCGCTCTTTACTCATGCTTCTCTTTCATTTGCAGAAGAGAATGCCCAGAACGGCTTTCTTCCCTCAGCACAGGTTCCAAACCGTAGCCTGTGGAGCTAATCTCCAGCACCTCGTCGTTCGCTTCCTTCTTCAGGTATAAGCTTGGACTTTCCCGATATTGGCTTACGTCGCCTTTTTCCATAGGGAAACCTCCTTTATTGTGTGCTGGTCTTAGTATTCCCCTTCTCACAAGGCCATACGATAAAGTTTATCCTGCAATCAACAAAAGAGACTGTTCCCGAATTTCGGAACAGTCTCTGTCAGTTGTTCGTTTGTATAAATGCTGCGGCTTTTTTTGCCGCTTCCTCGCCCTGCTCGATACAGGCAGGCATCCCCACTCCCCTAAAGGAACTGCCCGCGATAAAAAGACCGGATAAGCTTTTGTCAATGTGTGCTTCGATCTTTTCAATTCTCTGTTTATGGCCGATCGTGTATTGCGGCATCGCGTTTTTCCAGCGGCTCACTACCGTGAATTCCGGCTGTGCCGATAGCTGCAGCGTTCTCTTTAAATCTTCCACCACAATTTGTTCGATTTCAGTATCTGATAAATCAACGATGGCCTCGTCACCCGCCCGGCCGACGTAACAGCGAAGCAGGGCTTTTCCCGCCGGCACTGTGTGCGGCCACTTTTTATGCACGCAGGTGCAAGCTGTAATAGTTACATCACTGTTTCTTGAAACAACAAATCCTGAACCATCCGCATAATGAGGGACGGCTTCTTCAGGAAAAGCCATTGCGATCGTTGCAACCGACATAGCCGGCATTTTCTTGAGTTCATGAAAAAAATCGTATTGCGGCATCATAGCGGGAAAGGTAGTATGCGGTGTTGTCACAATCACACTGTCACACATCATTTTCACGCCGTCATTCAGCGTTAAAAAGAACTTGCCATCCTCCCGTCTGTCAATGCGCTTGACTCGGACGCCTTTTAAAACGGAACCGCCTTCCAGCCTTTTCTCGATGCCTTGCACCAATGTATCGAGACCATCCCTCAGCGTTAGAAAGCCGCCGCTCTCATTGGCCAGCATAGCAGACAACTGTCTTAAACTGAGGATAAGGCTGCGGGGAGGCTTTCCGCCTCTAGTTAATAATTGCGGAAGCGTAGCCGTTAAGCTCAGCCTGTCAATGTCACCGGCATAAATGCCTGATAAAAGCGGCTCAATGAGGTTCTCGACAATCTCATTGCCAAGACGCCGCCTGAAAAAGCCGCCAAGTGAGATATCGCCATCGAAATCTGTCCTAGGCAGGAAAAGGTCCGCTCCGGCTCTTAATTTTCCAGCCACGGAAAAAAGATTGGTCGCAAGAAAAGGAGTCACTTTAGTCGGGACGCCGATCATTGATCCTGCCGGTATCGCATGGAGTTTGCCATTAACGAGTACATACGGACGGCTGGCTTTGCTAGCCACTAATTGATCGCCAAGCCCGGCTTCTCTAGCCAGCCGGCTGACGCTTTCTTTTCTGGCGAGAAAGGAATCCGGCCCCCTCTCAATAATGAAGCCGTCCTTTCTCATCGTTCGGATTTTGCCGCCCAGGCGGGGGGTTGCTTCGATCAACGTCACAGCTAACGGGAGCTGGCTGGCTTTAGCTGCTTTTTGCAAATAGTAGGCTGCTGTCAGCCCTGTAATTCCGCCGCCTACAACAACAACCCTCTTTTTTTCGCCCAGCACAGTTTCATCGCCCTCTTTTTATTAGTTTGTGTGTGTTGCCAAGTGTTTTAAAACCACTTCACCAAGCGCCTCGATAAATTCCGGACGGGCATTTGGCATCGGCGGGCGATAATAGGCCGCACCGATCTCATCAGTGATCACTTTACATTCATAATCATTGTCGTATAAAACTTCCAAATGCTCAGCTACAAATCCAACCGGCACATAAAGAAAGGCGCGATAGCCTTTTTGCTCGAACAAATCGCGTGTTAAGTCTTGTACATCCGGGCCGATCCATGGCTCCGGAGTGTTTCCTGCACTTTGCCAGCCAATTTCGATGTTAGCTACGCCTGATGCTTGGCCAATCAGTTCTGCTGTCTCTTCGAGTTGCCGCGGATAAGGGTCCCCCATTGAAATGATTTTTTCCGGCAAGCTGTGTGCAGAAACAATCATGACAAAATTGGCGCGCTCTTCCGCTGACATGCTGGCAACGGTTTCTTTTATTTTGTTCGCCCAGTAATCGATAAACTTCGGCTCTTGATACCAGCTTTCAATTGAGGTGATCTCTGGTCCGCCAATTTTCTCTGCCTCAGCCTTCGCCCGTCCGTTATAAGACTTCACGCTGAATGTGGAGAAATGAGGGGCGAGCACAATTGAGACCGCTTCTTCGATTCCATCTGCTTTCATTTGCTGGACAGCATCCTCAATAAACGGCTCAATATGCTTTAAGCCGATGTACATTTTAAATTCAATGTCTTCTTGTATACCATTCAAATGCTGTTCAAGCTTTTCCGCCTGCTCTTGTGTAATCGAAGCAAGCGGCGAAATGCCGCCGATTGCTTCATAGCGGGAACGCAAGTCTTCAAGCATTTCCGGCGTCGGCTTTCTGCCCCGGCGAATATGTGTGTAATAACGTTCAATATCTTCTTCTTTGTATGGCGTTCCGTATGCCATGACTAACAAGCCCATTTTTTTCTTTGTCACATTGCTCACCTCTGCTGCATTATTTTCGCTTTTGTGCACTGTATTCATGTACGAAGCTGGTCAAGCGCTTTAATACGTCTGGATTGACCTCAGGAAACACTCCATGCCCTAAATTGAAGATATGGCCTGGCGAAGCAAGGCCTGCATCTAAAATAGCGCGTGTTCTTTCTTCAATCACTTCCCACGGAGCAAGCAGGATCGCCGGATCAAGGTTTCCTTGCACTGTTTTTGTGATGCCCATTGCCCTCGCCTCTTGTACCGGAAGGCGCCAATCAAGACCGACCACATCAAGCGGCAGTTCATGCCATTCTTTCGCCAGGTGGCTTGCCCCTACACCGAACATAATTAATGGAACATCTTCTTCGCGCAGTTCGCTAAAAATACGCTCCATGACCGGCTTAATAAATAAACGGTAATCTGAAACATTTAACGCTCCGACCCATGAATCAAAAATTTGGATAGCTCGGGCCCCCGCTTTTACTTGGGCGCGCACATAAGTCACTGTCATCTCAGCCAGCTTGTCCATCAATGCTTGCCATGCTTTTGGCTCAGCATACATAAAAGCTTTTGTTTTGTTGTAGTTTTTTGAAGGGCCGCCTTCGATCATATAGCTTGCGAGCGTGAATGGCGCGCCGGCAAAGCCGATAAGCGGCACGTCAAGCTGCTCTTCCGTCAGCAGACGAATCGTATCAAGCACATATGGAACATCGCTTTCCGGATCAATTTGGCCGAGCTTTTCGACATCAGCTAAAGAACGAATCGGGTTATCAATCACTGGACCGATTCCTGATTTAATGTCTACATCGACACCGATTGCTGGAAGCGGAGACATAATATCTTTATAAAGAATAGCGGCATCGACATCGTATTGATCGACCGGAAGCTTTGTGACATAAGCACATAATTCAGGCTGATGGGTAATCTCGAAAAGGGAGTATTTCTCTTTTAATTTGCGGTATTCCGGCTGAGAACGGCCCGCTTGGCGCATATACCAAGCCGGTGTATACTCCGTCTTTTCCCCTTTTGCCGCTTTTAAAAATGTTTCATTAATTTTTCGCACCACTGCTGCACATCCACCTTTCATATCTTCAAAAGTTGATCTATCACTTTCTATTCAGTCCATAAACGGAAATAAGCGAACAATCGTATCTATTTATACGTTTACACTATAGTAGTTTTAAGGCAAAAAGTATAGCGTGGACCCCTAAATGTCATAAATTCTCCAAAGAAACGGAGAGCCTGCCTTCAATTAGGAACTTCCTTCCTGTTTTTCTGCTTATTATGAGAGTTTAGAGCACAGCAACTAAGTGTAAAGTAATATATAATATAAGATAGTAATTATCACTAAACGAGGTGAGGACATGAATATTTTCATCACTACAGGTACATACAATTTTATGAAGCAGCTTCAGGAAAAACACGCATCTGAAAACATCATTTTTATGGAAAATGCGGAAGGAGCCACCCTTCTTCATGAAACAAACAGCAAAAAAACGCTGTTTCAATCTCCCCGAAAATACGAGGTCATTGATGCTTCCGGAGAATTAGCGGATCACGGCTTTGTTGTATGCAATAACATTCCTGTAACAGACGAGGGACGGCCGATTTTTGAATACCGCTTTAAAGGACGGGCCCGGGCGATTGAAAATACGCCAGGATTTATAGCGATCCGTGTGCTTCGCCCGCTCACTTCAAATACGTATGTCATCTTGACGCAATGGCAAGACCGGGAGTCATTTACGAATTGGAAAGACTCTAAGGAATTCAAGCAGGCTCATGAAACAAAAAAACCGGAAGCCGGCGTAGATAACCAGCCGCATATTTTCTCAAGCCCTTCCTACGTAACAACTTATATGGTGCCGAGGGAAAATGAATAGTTTCATTTTCAAACAGAAAAAAGACAGCCAAAATCGGGAAGTATCCCGTTTTGGCTGTCTTTTCTTATATTGTCTGCTCTCATTTTTCTAGCGGGCCATTTTGTGGAGGCGGGCCGGCGCATACATTTTAGCAAAAAACAAAGCAAATACTGCGCCAGCTGCTAAAACGATGCCTCCTTGACTTAACGAGTGGCCTGCCCATGCTGCTAAACCGAAGATGACAGCTTGCAGCAAAAGCAGACGGCCGATTAAATCCAGCAGCGAAGCGCTTTTTTGTTCAGGCGCGACCGGATATAAAAAGACCCAAATCTTTGTTTCATGACGGCGAATCATCGGCAGCAGCTGGAACCCCGTCAAGTAAATAAACAATAAAGCGATAATGAGCTGCAGGACGGCTTGCCCGCTGAACCCGATAATAAGAGCCGCCATCACAGTCAAGCGGATGTACAAACCGAAAAATTCGTTCATACGGACAAACGTGCGCCGGAACAAGTAAGTATACGTCCCTGCCGGCTGGAACGGCACTTGGCCCAGAAGCTTGTCCAGCCACTTGCGCCGTTTCACAGTTCCCCGCAAATGAGGCACATCGGTAAATAAATTAGCTAAGCGGTAGAAAGCGGCCATCCGCTTTTCCTCAAGCTCCACAAGTGTTTCCCATTTTAACACCATAGGACGCGCCCTTTTGCCGCAGTATATATAATAGGCTGCCATAGCGGCCGCCACTGCCAGGATGAAAAGAAGCGGGGCACCGGAAAACACAAAATACAGCAGCAAGATATTAACTATCAGCCGAATTCCCCAATCTATATGGCGGCTTTCTTTTTCTTGAACTTTGAGCACATGCCAGCGAACGGTTAAATTCCAAATTTTCATGACGGCGATTAAAATCAGCCAAACGAAAAAAATCTTCATGGAGCCGCCTTTGACCTGTGTATATAGCGGCATAAATAAAGCAAGACCGGCGATTAACAAGTAACTTTGGGAAAGAAAGCTCGCCGTAATCGCTTTGCGAAAGTAAGGAGCCATTTTTTCTTCCAGCGGCAGCAGGAAAACGGTATCTGCCCTCATTAAAAATGTATAAACCGGGCTCCAAGCAAGCAGTGCTCCCAGAAAAACAGCCATGACGAGCGGCGCTGGAAACGTCTCATCCAGTGTTTTGATCCAGCCGCTGTAATAATACAAGGCCGCACCCAGTCCAAAGACAAGAACGAATAGCAAATGATCATTCAGCATATAGCGCAAATACTTGCGCAGCTCGGTATAATAGGCCGTAATCCTCGATTTCCATAACTCTTCTACTTGCTTCATTGCTCTTCTTCCTTTGTCAGTTGAATATAGATATCATCAAGAGACGCACCTGGCATTTGGAATTGTTCGCGAAGTTCTCCGATTGTTCCTTGCGCCCGAACTTCACCGTTATGTAAAATGATGAAGGCGTCACAGTACTTTTCCGCTGTCGCCAATATATGCGTGGACATTAAAATGCCAGCGCCGCCATCACGCATTCTCTTCATCCAATCAAGAAGCGATTGAATGCCGAGCGGGTCAAGACCCACAAAAGGTTCATCGATAATGTACAACGAAGGCTCTGTCAAAAAGGCGCTCATAATCATCACCTTTTGCTTCATGCCTTTAGAAAAGTGAGCCGGAAACCAATTCATTTTCGAATCCAGCCTAAATTCCTTTAGCAATGGGCCGATCCGCCGGCCGAACTCCTCCTCTGTGAGCCCATAGGCCATGGCCGTAAGCTTCATGTGCTCTTCAAGCGTTAGTTCTTCATATAAAATCGGCGTTTCGGGAATATAAGAAAACTGGCGCCGGTACTTCTCAGGACTATCCTGCAAAGCAAGCCCATTGATAGAAATGGTTCCTTTTTTCGGTTCCATCAGCCCGATGATATGCTTAATCGTTGTACTCTTCCCTGCCCCGTTTAAACCAATTAAGCCGACGATGCTTTCCTTATTGACTGAAAAGGATACATCCTTCAGCACCGGTTTGCGGGTATAACCGCCAACTAGCCCTTCTACCGTTAATAAAGACATAAAAAAACGTCCTTTCTCATAATGTCATACGCTTATTTTAACAAAATATCCGCAATATCTCATGGTTCAACCTCATCTTTATACTTGTGTATTTAATAAAAATCGCTTTTATGATAAAATTTTGGCAATTATACATAGGAAGGATGAAAAAAATGAGCGACTGCATTTTTTGTAAAATCGTTAATGGTGAAATCCCCTCTGCCAAAGTATATGAAGACGAGGAAGTATATGCTTTTTTAGACATCAGCCAAGTAACCAAAGGACATACACTGCTTATCCCTAAAAAACATAAGAAAAACGTATTTGAACTTTCTGAAACAGAAGCGGGAAGCTTGTTCCAGCGGGTGCCGTTCATTGCCAAAGCCTTGAAATCGGCTTATAACGCGGAAGGATTAAATATTCTAAACAATAACGGAGAAGCAGCGGGTCAAACAGTCTTTCATTATCACATTCACCTCATTCCGCGCTTTGGACGAGAAGACGGATTCCATCCTGTGTTTAAAACACACGACAATGAATACACGGGAGACGATTTGCAAAAGATTGCTCAAGACATTTCTGCCCGCCTTTAAATAAAAAGACGGAGTCCTTGACAGAATATTCAGCTTCCTCCGCCCTTTGTTGTATGATATACTTATCCTACCTTTTCGCTGGCAACAACGAGTGTATGTCAGGAGAAGCGAGATTGAGACGAGATGAGAAGAGGAGAGATGAGAAATGAATACGAAATCTTTAGTTACCCTGTCACTATTAATAGGGATGGGGGCTGTTTTGCACACGGTGATGCCGGGACTGTTTCTTGGAATGAAACCTGACATGATGCTGACTATGATGTTTTTAGGCATTTTGCTGTTTCCGAACCTAAAGAGCGTCTTGCTTGCCGGGCTGGTCACCGGCGTTATTTCCGGCCTGACCACTTCTTTCCCGGGCGGAATGATTCCCAACATGCTTGATAAGCCGGTCACTGCTGTTGTATTTTATGGCTTGTTTCTTCTATTTGCCCGTTACGGCAAAAATACCGTTGGAGCCGCCGCTTTAACCGCTGTCGGAACGATTGTTTCCGGCGTTGTCTTCCTGGGCTCGGCTCTCGTAACAGTTGGCCTGCCGGGACCATTTGCTGCTTTATTCTTGACGATTGTACTTCCTGCTTCAGCTGTAAATGCCGTTGTAATGGCGATCATTTATCCGATTGTCCAATCTGTGCTGAAGCGCTCGAATCTAGCGGAGCCAGCCTAACTTTTCTACAGCGAAGGAAGCAAGCGTCTGCCAACAGCCTGAGGACTCCTTTGAAAACAAAGGAGTCCTTTTGCTATACTTACCTATATAACAGCAGTACCGCGATGAGTAAAATAAAGCCCCCGGCAATTCCAAGGATACGAGCTTTCTTGATTAACAGAGGTCTCGACATCGAAATGCCCGGCCTCCAGATCGATCGGATGTGATAAATCATGCTGATCAGCAGGATGAAACTCAGCGCAAATAATCCGAAAATGATTCCTTCCATGCTATGCCACTCCTTTAACTAAAATCAACTGTTTGCTTTTTATGGTGTAAGGGAAATATAGCAAAGCGGGGTCTTTCTACATACTATGCATCTTTCGGGCAGCAATGTACCTGTCCCCAGCAAATTAAAGGGATTTTGTTTTTAAAAGAGAATGCTATCATTAATGTGAGGTGAAGAAAGTGGATAAAAAAGCATTATTAATCGGCCTGATTACTGGCACTGCCGCCGGGGCGGCTGTCACTTTGTTCAATGCGCCGATGTCCGGCCAAGAAGCAAGAGCACGGGTGAAAACAGCCCAAGCAAGCTTGAAAAACCACACGCAGACGATTAAAGCGGACATTGGCGAAGTCAAGAAAGCTGTTATCCAGTTAAAGGACGTCAGCAAAGACAATATCCCGGAAGTAGCGGATGGCTTAAAAGTAAGTGCCGGAATATGGAAGGAAAGTACAGAGCCAACCATTCAAAAGCTGCAGCAAGATATCAGCGAAGTGCAAAAAACAGTTGAAGATCTGCAAAAAACACTGCCCGCCCGAAAATAAATGGAGAACCGTCACCGGTTCTCCATTTTTTTCGAAAATTTTGTTAATTTACATCTTTATTATTTTTTACTTTATTGGCATAATAATATTAACAGTCTATATAACTTACTATTAATTAGGAGTGAAAGAATTCGGAAAAGAAGGTGCAAAAATGACAAATCATCAGTACTCATTGAAAGAAGCGCTTATTTTTAGCCAGAGAATGGCCCAATTAAGCAAAGCCCTATGGAAAGCGATCGAAAAGGATTGGCAGCGCTGGATCAAGCCTTATGACTTAAATATTAACGAGCATCATATTCTGTGGATTGCCTATCATTTAAAAGGAGCCTCTATTTCTGATATTGCGAAATTCGGAGTCATGCATGTATCTACCGCTTTTAATTTTTCAAAAAAATTAGAAGAAAGAGGCTATTTAAGATTTTCAAAGAAAGAGACAGACAAACGGAATACTTATGTGGAAATCACTGAAGAAGGCGAGCAGCTGCTGCTTGACTTGATGGAAAACTTTGATCCTGACACAAATTCCGTATTTGCAGGCAGCGCGCCGCTTCGTGAATTGTTTGGCAAGTTCCCCGATATGATGGAAGTGATGTCTATCGTCAAAAATATTTACGGGGAAGACTTCGTTGATATATTCGAGAAGTCCATGCATAATATCGGCGAAGATTTAGATGAGGAAGATGGAAAGTTACGCAAGAAAAAATTTGAGCAACAAGTGTAAGCTCCCCTTCCTTCCAGCGAAAATACCCGGCCCCTCCCTCCTGGATCTTATGCTTGCCTGTTTTGCCTGATAACTTTACTTATTGTTCACAAAAAATAGGTTGATTTTTCTTTATACACAGCGTAAAGTGGTTAGGCAATAGCAAGTTCTTAACGTCAAACGGAGGGATGATTCCGATGAAATGCTGGCGTACATTTGATTTTGAAAAGAGATACGGATCGAACAAGATCTTGATGTATTCTCTTTTGCTGACAACGCTGTTTTTTTCATTCAGCTTTGCCTTCATGCAATCGCTCTTTTCAAAAACATTGTATTCAGGGTATTTTCATGTTTTTCTTCTAGCTTTGCTTGCGGTTTATCCGCTGCACAAGCTTGTGCATCTTTTACCGATTTTGCATTATTGGCGCCAAATAAAATGCCAGTGCAAAATCACTTATTTTTGTATGCCAATTATCTCGATTAACATAAAACAGCCCGTTCCTAAAAAAACATTTATGGCAAGCCTGTTACTGCCTTTTTTCACCATTAATCCAGCCCTGCTTGTTTGCGGAATTATGTTCCCTCACTATATTCATTACTTTACTATGCTGGCTGCTTTTCATACGGGCATGTGCGCCATTGATTTGCTTTACTTTAAAGCCATGGCTGCTTCTCCAAAATATGCGGTCATCGAGGAACACGACCGAGGGTATGAAATTCTTATCCCTCAATAAAACGGCTGATTTTTTAAACTATCAGTTCGTCTATGCAAAGCAGAGAGTCCCTTCTCTGCTTTCAACTATTTCTCTATCTTTTTAACGCAATTTTTGTTATGTTTATTACATGTGAACAAAATATGAACAAAAACAAACAGGGGAGGGGATAAAGTGATCTCCGTTATTATCGTGTTTATTATTTTTTCAGCTTTAATTCTTTATAATATTAACCGTATGACGAATATTCTTTGCGTTCAAAAAGAGATCCCGGAAGAACGCCACCCTAAAATTTTCCGTACTATTAATATCTATATTACGATCTTATTGATCTCGTCTTATGTAGAAATTTTGTTTACATAAAAAGAGCCGCTTGCGAAAGCCGGCTCTTTTTAATTTGCTCAAAAGACGGATGGCTGGGTCCGCCCGCCCTCCTCACTCCTGTTTAATCGATCATGGGAGCCTGCTTTGTCTGTTTATTCAGATTGAATTTTTTGGCTGCTTGATGAAAATATGATATAGTATGTCCTGTACAAAAATTTGAAAAAGCCGTTGCTGCAATGAAGGCCGGCTGATTAATCAGGGAGTTGTTTAGAGATGAAAAAATGGATCCTGTCTGCTTCTTTAGTTGCAGGGGCGGTCGGCCTGGCTGGATGCGGCGCCGGGGACGATGTCGTTGCTACTTCGAAAGCAGGAGATGTGACACAGCAAGAACTGTATGACTCGATGAAGGAGAAATACTCTCCGCAAATGGAACAAGCTCTTCAAGAGGTTATGTACAAAAAGGTACTCTCCGAGAAATATGAAGTATCCGATAAAGAAGTGGATAAAGAGCTGAAAAAAGCCAAGGAACAGCTTGGCCCGCAATATGAAGCGTTTTTGGCCCAGTATAACCTGGATGAGAAAGGCTTTAAAGACTTTTTGAAATTAGAGCTTTTGAGAGAAAAAGCGGCCCTCTCCGATATTAAAGTAACGGATAAGGAAGTCAAAGAGTATTATGATAAATGGCAGCCGCCGATGAAAATCCGCCACATCTTGGTAGAGGATGAAAAGAAAGCAAAAGAAGTAGAAGACAAGCTGGCAAAAGGCGAGAAATTCGACGCATTGGCGAAAGAATATTCATCTGATCCAGGTTCCGCACAAAACGGCGGAGACTTAGGCTGGGTGGACAGCCAAAGCCGCGAGCAATTTGTCCCAGAGTTTTCTAAAGCGCTTGACACATTGAAAAAAGGCGAAATCAGCAAGCCGGTTAAGTCCGACTTAGGTTTCCATATCATTGAAATTACTGATATGAAAGAGAAAAAACCTTTCAAAGATATGAAAGCAGAGTTAACGAAAGAACTAAAACAATCGAAAGCTGATCCGGAAACGATCCAGAAAAAGCTCGATAAAGAGTTGAAGGCTGCTGACGTTAAAGTAAAAGACGAAGATTTAAAAGGAGCTTTCGGAGGCTCGTCTGATTCTGATAAAAAATCCGATAAAGAAGAAAAGTAAGCATAATGAAAGCGTCTGTCTCGCAAGACAGACGCTTTCTGCTTAATTCTTTGCTCTCAGCTCGCGCTCCTTCTCCATTCTTTGTATATAAACTTGTCCTTCTTGCTCAATGAATGCCTCATCCACCTTTTTATCCGCTCTTGATGTTTTAATCGTCATAAATGCACTGAAGAAAATTCCCGCAACAACTGCATAAACCCATAATGGAATGATCATCTTAATCCCCTTCCTTGTCCGCATTTGTAAACAGTGTATTCACCAAAAGAAAAAACATGCCCAAAATTGGACATGTTAAGAAGAAAAATGCGGCTTGTAAAACGAACGGTTATCAAGCGCGAACACCCGCTCGGAAAATTCTCCCGGCTTCGTTCGCTCCAATGCCCGGTCAAGCATATTCATTTTGGCGTCAAGATTATCGATATAATGGAGAATTTCCGCTTCTTTAATCATCGGCGGCTTCGGGCTCCCCCATTCTGCTTTACCGTGATGAGAGAGAACAATATGCTTTAAAATAGTGACCTCTTCCCCTTCTATTCCAAGCTCCTCTGCTGCCTTGCCAATCTCATTGACCATAATGGTAATATGGCCAAGCAAGTTCCCCTCGACCGTATACACTGTAGATACAGGACCGGACAGCTCAATGACCTTGCCGAGATCATGCAAGATTACACCCGCATATAACAGATCACGGTTCAGCGAAGGATAAAGATCTGCAATGGATTTGGCTAATTTCAGCATGCATACCACATGGTAAGCTAGACCTGACACAAACTCGTGGTGATTTTTTGTTGCTGCCGGATATTCTAAAAACTCCGTATGATATTTATTTAATAAAAAGCGGGTAATACGCTGAATATGAGGATTTTGCATTTCAAAAATAAACTGGGTAACCACATCCGCCATATCGGTTTGGCTGAGCGGAGCCGTTTCGATAAATTCACTGATCTGCTTTCCATCTTGCGGACCAGCCGGCCGGATCTGCCGGATTTTCAGCTGCATTCGGCCGCGGTAATTTTGAATTTCTCCCTTTACTTTCACAATGGTCTGCGGCTGGTATTGCTTTTCCGTCTCTTCTTTAGCATCCCAAAGCTTAGCTTCGATGTCACCGCTTTTATCTTGTAAAATCAGCGTTAAATAGGGATTGCCATTTACCGCTACACTTTTTGTTACTGATTTGATTAACAAATAACTTTCCACGCTTTGTCCTGCTTCATAATGGGTAATCCCTTGCAAATTGACTCCCCCTCCTTGGTATTAGTGAGCTAATTATAACATAACAATCTCTGGAATCATTCTTCAAGGCAGACTCGACTGCCAACTAGTTGTCTTTTGACAGCTCGAACGCTTTTTTCATGTCTTTTAATGAATTAGATTTTCCATACATTAAGACGCCCCCTTTATAAATGCGGGCACCAATGATCCCAAACACTATAATGGCAGCAATCAAAACCCCAAAGCCAAGAGCGATTTCCCATGGCGGAATGCTAAGAAGGCTAATGCGGACAAATAAAATCATTGGCGTAAAAAACGGCACATAGGAAGTCACTGTAATAAACGGTGATTCCGGGTTTCCCAAGCCGTACATGGAAATGAAGAAGCCAGCCATGACGAGGAGAGTGAGCGGTGTCATCATTTGCTGAACGTCCTCAAGGCGGCTAACGAGTGAGCCAAGCAAGGCGGCAATCGTAGCATATAAGAAGTAGCCAAGAATAAATAGCAGAATCGCATAAATGATCATCGACCCAGAAGCGGATTGCAATCCGATCGATTGAACGAGAGAACCGTCGGGTTGATTGACCATGGCTATATAAGCGGCAGCAAACCAGATCACTAATTGGGTAAGCCCGAGAAGGCCGATGCCTAAAATTTTCGCAAACATTTGCTTTATCGGGGAGACACTTGAGATTAAAATCTCCATCACTCTCGAAGATTTTTCAATAGCTACCTCAGAAGCGATCATGTTGGCATACATAATAACGGACAAATAAATAAGAAACAGCAAAACATAAACAAGTGCTTGGGCTTGAATCAGTTCTTCCTCTGATTTAGCTCCTTTAGCGAGCGCAATCGTGTCAAACGAAACCGGTGCATTCCACAGTTGAATTTGCTCATCCGTCAGCTGCAGCTTCCCCGCTACTTCCCTTGTTTTTAAAGCTTGCAGAGCTTGACGGATCTCAGAGGAAAGGCTGCTGTTGGCAATGTTCTCCGCCTTATAGGTGGCAGACGGCATTCCTTCGCTGTTTCTTTCTAACAAGAGATAACCTTTATACGCTTCTTTTTCTACATCCTTCTTTAATTGAGCTTCTGTTTGATCGCTTTTGACAACTTTAACATTTGCTCCCGCAGCTGCCAGCTGCTCTTTGAGCGGCTCGTACAGCGCTCCTGTCTGATCCACTACAGCTACTTTTGCCTGTTCATTATCGTCACCAAAATTGGAGAAAATCTGCTCAAAATTGGCTGCGGCAATGATGACGGCAGCCACCAGCAGCGTCGTAATGATGAATGGCTTGGTTTTCAATTTATTAATATACGATTGGGAAAGAATCATCCAAAAGTTATTCATAGGAAGCTCCCGCCTTTTCAATAAAAATGTCATTCAATGAAGGCTCCTCCAGCTCAAACCTCGTCACAAATCCTTTTTCCTGCAAAGCTGCAAAAATGTGCTGGGACGTTTCTTCCTTGGCAACCTGCAGCACCATGCCTTCCGCCGTGTTTTTCGTCCGTAAAACGCCGGGAATCTCCCTTAAAAAATCAAGATTGAAGTCAGCCTGTACCGTGACATTTTTCTTTCCGAACGAACGCTTAATCTCGCGAAGACTGCCATGGACGACTGGACGCCCGCGATGCATCATGCATACATTCTCGCAAAGCTCTTCCACATGTTCCATTCGATGGCTCGAAAATACGATGGTTGTCCCGCTTTCTCTTAACTCAACAACCGCTTCCTTCAACAGCTCTACATTAACAGGGTCCAGGCCGCTGAATGGCTCATCGAGGATCAGCAGCTGCGGTTTATGGACAACCGAAGAAATAAATTGGATTTTTTGCTGGTTTCCTTTCGATAATTCCTCTACCCGCTTCCCCGCATAATCAGGCACATGAAAACGCTCCAGCCAGCGGTCCGTTTCGGCTGCTGCTTCTTTTTTATCCATTCCGCGCAGACGGGCTAAGTAAACAATTTGATCTTTCACTTTCATTTTCGGATATAGCCCTCTTTCTTCAGGCAAATAACCGATCAGCGGGCTCACTTTGTAATTAATAGGCTTCCCGTTCCAGTGGATGGCACCTGCATTTGGCTGTAAAATACCTAATATCATACGAAAGGTGGTTGTTTTTCCCGCACCATTGGCCCCAAGAAAACCAAACAGCTCCCTCTCCGGGATTTGCAAGGATAGGTCGTTGACGGCGGTGAAATCATTAAAACGTTTTGTTACATTTTCCAAAACAAGCATATTTTATCACTCCCCTCTAAAACATACGCCCAAGCAAGCAAAAAGTTCCACAAAATTATTTCGTTATAAAATATTTAGAAAAAATCCAAAATTGTGTACAATGAATAGTGAATCACCTTCAGGGAGGGGAAATAATGGTTTATAAATTAACGGTTTTTAAAAAAAATGGGGAAAAGCTGCTCGATGAATCATTTGAAGCCCGTAACGATGAAGAAGCAAAAGAGCAGGGGCAGCAGTTGCTGCAGCAGCACGACTATGAAGAGTATACTCATCGCTGTACGTCGCCTCTCGGCAAGCTCGTTTTATTCCATGTATAACATAAAAGCGGTTCAGTGCCTTTCTTAAACCGCTTGATTTATCTTCAAAAAAAGAGCCGGCAAATTTTGCGGCTCTTTTTTTCGAAACTGGCTCATGAAAACAACTGGTTCAGCTTGTTAATTTTCTTTTCTGTGTACTCCACAAACCGTTCATTATAGGTTTTTGGATCTTTCGGATTGGCAAAGTGTTCGATTTTGCCAGTTTTACGGTCAATAAACTTGCTGGCCGCCCCGCACCCAATGCCGATGATGGTTTGTACTTCCTCCATGATCATAATGTTGTAAATACTTTCCCGTCCCGGTTTGGAGTATCCTACATTCTCCAGGTTGCCCAGAATATTTTTTTGGCGGTATAAGTAATAGGGAACGTATTCGTGTTCCTTCGTCCATTGCTCGGCCATATTCATCATTTGTTCCACTTCTGTCCGGTCCGCCACCTTATATTTTTCCTTATTTAAGGTCATTTCAGAGGCGCGCTTAAATGACAGTGTGTGAACCGTTAAAGATTCCGGCATCAGCTTTTCTGTTTCCTCAAGAGAATGGGCGAATTCTTCCGTTCCTTCACCCGGAAGGCCAATGATCAAATCCATATTGATGTTGTTCATTCCATGTTCCTTTGCCATGCGGTACTTGCTGATGGTTTCTTCTACGGTATGATGGCGCCCGATCGCTTTCAATGTTTCCTGTGTGTAAGACTGCGGATTTATGCTGATCCGGTCAATGTTCCATTTTCTTAAAACCGCAAGCTTTTCGGGAGTAATGGTATCCGGCCGCCCTGCTTCTACAGTAATTTCCCGAATGCTGTCTACATCAGGAAATACTTTATACATCAGCTCGTACAATTCGTCCATTTCCTCGGCTGTAATGGCTGTCGGCGTCCCGCCGCCGTAATACACAGTTGTAATTTTCACGTCTTTTTCCCGCAGCCACTGTCCGATTTTCTCCATTTCATAATGAAGCCCGCTCAAGAATGAGGATACCCTTCCTTGCTTTCCTTGAATAGCATAGGCTGGAAAGGTGCAATACGCGCATTTCGTCGGACAAAACGGGATGCCGATATAAATGCTGACTTCTTCTTTTACTTCATATAAATCAGGAACCATCGCCAGCTGCCGTTCCAGAATCCGCTCCATTAAATGCACTTTTTCTTCGGTGATCATATAATCTTCTTGAAGCTTTCGGCGCGCTTCTTCAGCCGGCACGCCAGCTTGGTGCTGCTTATGAAGCAACTTGGTGGGCCGCATGCCAGTTAAGATGCCCCATTTTTGCGTGATCTTTGTGTAATCTTGCAATACGTGTAAAAACACATGAGAAACAACGTTCTTCACTTGCTTAAAATGCTCTTTCCCCTCAAGGACCGTAACGGCTTTTCTATAGCTCGCCCGGTATTCTTCGCCAGCCGCCAACAAAACGGCTGAAGCGGCGACTTCCTCCCCCTCATCTACTAATTGGATATCAATTTCAAGTTCGCTGCGGCCATTGTTCTCCAAACAGATATCCGTTTCCTCAAAAAATAAGTTGGCGATCAACTGAAGCGGCCGCACGAAGCGCTCGTCTTCCAATCCTTTTATATAAATTAACACGTTCATTCACCTTTCTTTATTTCCTTCCCTAAGCATACTGAATCGGCAAACCTGCGGTCAAGATCGAATCAACCCGCACATCAAAAAAGCGGCGTTGCCTGCCGCTTAATCCAGTTTATTCACTTCCTCCTCCGCTCCCTTCCTTTGGTGCCGGAGCAGCTCTTTAATCACATAGGCAATGCCGCCATCCTCTTTTGTTCTCGTCACCCAATCCGCTGCCTGTTTTACACTTTCAGGAGCATCCCCCATGACAATTCCGATGCCCGCTTCTCTAATTACTTCTTCATCAGCCTCATCCACGCCGATGACTGCAATTTCCGAACGGCTGATCATCATTCTTTCTGCCAAATATAAAATACTGTTCCATTTGGTTACCTCGAAAGCAGTGATTTCGATTTCATCCGTTCCCTTCTTTAAGAAGGACACTTCACTAAACATATTTTTTAATGCTTGCAGCACTTCTTCCCTTTCTCCCGGCTTAAAGAATTTGACATGAATCGATAAAGGAGAAATCGGATCTTCAAATAAATGATCAGATAATGAATGAACAAAATACTGGGAATATAAGAACTTTTGCGTGCGCTGCCACATGCTTCGCTTCACTAATGTAGCTGGAAGCCGTCCTCTATTGCTGGCAGAAAACTTTTCAGTGGCAAGTGTTACCTGACAATCAAATGATTCCAGAAACTGAACCATTTCATATGTGCATTCTTCATTCACTCGCTGGATATACACCGGTTTATCAAATTCAGAAGCTACATACGCTCCATTGTGGGCAATCAAGCAACTTTCCGGGATCAAGGCTTTCGCCATTTTCTTGACAAGAGGCAATTCTCGGTTAGAGTAAAAACAAACAGTCACGTTTTTTTTGCGTGCATAGCGAATTGCTTCCTTCGTTGACCTCGTGATCCGTGCTTTGTTTTGACCGGCAAACGCATCTATATTAATTGCTAACAAACGGTAAGCCATCTTCTCGTTCCCCCCTCATGTTGTCCTTTTTAGAAATTATGAGAAGAAAACAGGCTTTAGAACAAAGCTTTAAAAAGTCATTACAGTCAATAGGCAGCCTAAAAAATAAGAAATGCCGGATTCTCCCTTTTTACAGGGAAAACCCGGCACTTTACATGCTTAACCGTTATTCTGCCATCGCTCCATACATTTCCTCGAGCGGCTTCATAATAATTTTGTTCACATCTGCAATCACCATGCTCATTCTTTGCTCAGCCTCCATCAATTTAGAAATGAGAGGATGCTGCTGAACAAGAGCCATTGTTTTTTGCGCCTGCTGCACTTCTTCTTCCGTGATCTCCTGCCCGGTCATTTGTTTTTCCTGCAATCGCATCTGTACATTTCGAAAGTTCTCGAAAATTCCCCTTGCTTCCTCGCTAGCCTCTACATCTGCATACAGCTGTTTTAACGCGAGATACTCTTGGCTTTGGCGCAGACCTTTTTCCATTTCATACGCCAGATCATATAAATTGGCTGCCATGTTCTTCCTCCTTCATTGTAAGCATGACTTCACTTTAACAAACTATGCGCAAGTTCGCGAGACTTTCCTAGAATAAACGGATGATAAGTCCTTGAATCAAGCCAATCGCTCCACCGAGCACGCCTCCAAGAAGCGTGATCATCTTCAGCTCCCGGCGGGCAATATCCAACACGATTTGTTCCAAGCGTGCGAGAGAAAAAGTTTCCACCTGTTCGCGGACAATGTCCCCAATCCGCAATTTCTGCATAATGGCCGGCAAGCGGCTTGCCACTACAGAGCCCGCTCTTTCCACTAGCAGCGGAATAATTTCATTGATAATCTTCTCTTCAAACGGCTGTAAAAAGACAGACACAGGCTTTTGGAATAAAGAAGCCAGATCAAGCTGACGCAGAATGAAGCTTTTTCCTTTAGTCAGCGCTTTTTCATCAGAGAATTTCTGCAGAACATCTTCCCACTTCCAATCAAGCAGCTTATCCCACTCTTTTTGCAAGAGCGTGTTCAGCAAATCCTTTGTGCCCGGACTGCTTAAGAACTTGATAATTTCCGGCTGAATTTTATCCTCCAGTGAGGTATTGCCCAAAATCATTTGCACCATGCTGCCAAGCTTGCCCCATTCAGCAAGAAAGTCATCTGTCATTCTTTTGACCCGTGTTTTTCCTTCCAAGCCGGAGAAATAATCTATACCTTTTGTCAGGATATAACGGGAGACATCAGGAACTTTTTCCTCCATCGTATCAAGCCATTGCGCAGGCAGCGATTCCCTAATCGTCTGATCAAGGTAGAAGCTTTTGATTTTGTGATATTTATTGTCGATCCAGCTCTCAACCCAGCGCTCTGTTTGTTGCTCAGCCTCTTTAAAATGCAGCTTGTCCAACAGCTCGGCTAACGTCTGATCGGCAGCAAGCAGCGGTTTTGCCTCTTTCTGCAACATCACGGTTACATCCCGGCGAAAGTCTGGTTCATTCAGCTTGCGTTCAATGCTTTCCGGCGTCAGCAAATGCTCTTCCACTGTTCTGCCAATTTGCCGAGCCAGCTCGCCCCTTCGTTTCGGAATCAAGCCGGGCGTAAATGGAAGCTTCCATTTGCCAATATATTTCGGCTCATACGGGCGAAAAAGCATCCGGATGGCAATCGCATTTGTGACCGCCCCAATGGCTGCACCGATGAAAACCATAAAAATAAGCAACGTTACTATATTCATCTGCATCATTCACCTGCCATTTATTCATCACCAGCGATGCCGGCTCTTTCATTATAAGTGGAATTGGCGAAAGTTAGCAAATATTGTCGCGTTTGACAGGGTAGGGTATGATGAATGAGAGGTGAAGACGATGTTGCTGCATTTTCAATACAAACCGCTTTATCAAGGAGAGCAGCTCCCCGGATGGGCCTTTTCTTTTTATTATAAAAAAAGACGAATGTCCGGAAACTACCTGCCCGATGGAACGATCGAATGGCTGTCAAACCAACCGTCAGAGACTGAACGCCAGCCGCTCGAACAGCAAATCCACAGCTTAATGCTTTATCATGTCTATGACCGTTAATCAAAATGGCTGGAATAGCTTTTTTCATTTGCGTCCATATTATAAATAGGCTTCGCTAACAGCTTTCGGCTTATTCACACGCCCAAGAAACTGTTAACGAAGCCTTTATAATAAAGGGGGGCGTTAAGCAATGGATCCAAAAAACAAAGACCTTTCCTTTTTGCCCGACACACAATTTGAAGGAAAAGACCAAGCTTACTTAGACATTGATCGAATGATTAATGAAGGACTCTCCGGGGGCTCCGTTCATACAAGAGACGAGTCGCTCACCGCCAACATTGAAGAAACAACGCCTTTTCTAGAAGAGGCGCCGCCAAACTCAGAGATACAATAAACAAAGCTGTCCTTTTCGTGCCGGACATCTATCGTCATGCGATTAGAAGGTCTGGCACGTTAAGAACAGCTTATCTGCTTTTAACAATCATATTCACAGCTTCTTGGATAGCTTCCTCTGCATTTTGCCCCTTTTCATTGGCTTCTCTGATACAGCTCTCCAAATTTTTGGCTACAATTAATCCAATTGATCGATCCACAGCCGAACGGATAGCTGACAATTGAGTCACTACTTCTTTGCAATGCTTGTCATCTTCCATCATTTTAATAACACCTCTTATTTGCCCCTCGATCCGATTCAGCCGGTTTTTTACATCGCGGTTGTATTCCATAACTCCGTCACCTCTTATTCCTAGAATAGATCATCCACTTCATTGTCGATATGTATCATCAGTATAGCATAATGCTTTAAAAAACACCTTTTAAACGTCAAATGAACAGGAATAAATTGCCAAGCGATATTTTTGAATAAACTTTTTGAATCCAAACATACTAGTAGTACAAACAGCAACACTTCAAAGCGGTGGACCTAACCAGATAGTCTGGACGCAGTCAATGCGTGCTGGTGCAATTCCAGAGGGTCCAGCCAAAAAAAAAAAAACACACAACAGGAGATGACAAAACATGGCAAACAACAACAACAACAACCAACTTTTAGTTGAAGGTGCTCAACAAGCTATCGACCAAATGAAGTACGAAATCGCTTCTGAATTCGGCGTACAACTTGGTGCAGATTCAACATCTCGTTCTAACGGTTCTGTAGGTGGAGAAATCACTAAGCGTCTTGTAGCAATGGCTCAACAACAAATGAGCGGTTTCCAACGCTAATTTAGCTTTACAATTTCATACAAATGGCTTGAGCCCCTGAATATTCAGGGGCTCTATTGCTGATTTAGAGATTAACCATCTTAGAAGGATCAATCCATTCATCATATTGCTTTGCCGTCAGATAACCAGTTTGAACGGCGGCTTCCTTCAATGTTAATCCTTCTTTATGAGCCAGCTTGGCAATTTCGGCTGCTTTTTCATAACCAATGTGCGGGTTAAGAGCTGTAACAAGCATCAGCGAGCGTTCCATTAGCTGCTGGATCACTTCTTTATTCGCTTCAAGTCCAGCTGCACATCTTTTGTCAAATGACTGAATCCCTTCAGCCAAAAGGCGGATAGACTGAAGCACATTATAGATGATTACCGGCTTGAAAACATTTAATTCAAAGTTCCCTTGGCTTGCAGCAAAGCCGACCGTTGCATCGTTTCCGAATATTTGAGCCGCCACCATTGTCATCGCCTCACTTTGCGTCGGGTTTACTTTTCCTGGCATAATTGAACTGCCCGGCTCATTTGCAGGAATGGTAAGTTCCCCGATGCCGCTGCGCGGACCGCTCGCCAGCCAGCGTATATCATTCGCTATTTTCATCATATCAGCCGCGAGGGCTTTCAGCGCTCCATGAAAATAAACAAGCTCATCATGGCTCGTTAGCGCATGAAACTTATTTGGGGACGATTCAAATCGATACCCTGTTTGCTTTTCCAGCTGTTCAGCTACCTTATGGCCGAATGACGGATCCGCGTTAATACCGGTGCCTACGGCAGTGCCGCCAATAGCTAAGCGAAGCAAATACTGCTGTGCCTGTTCCAGCATCTCCATGCTCCGGTCAATCATCGCTCGCCATCCGGAAATTTCTTGTCCGAGAGTTAGCGGTGTAGCATCCTGCAAGTGGGTGCGGCCAATTTTAATTACATGCATGTATTCCTTTTCCTTCTGCTCAAGCGTTTTCTTAAACTGGACAAGAGCCGGTTTCAAACGCTGCGCTGCCTCGTGATAGGCAGCGATATGCATAGCGGTTGGAAAAGTATCATTGGAACTTTGTGACATATTGACATCGTCATTTGGATGAATGAGCTTCTCTTTGCCAGCAATTTCACTTCCTCTTCTGGCCACGACTTCATTCACATTCATATTAGACTGGGTGCCGCTTCCTGTCTGCCAGACCACGAGCGGAAAATGGCCATCCCACTTTCCTTGAATTATTTCGTCGCACGCCTGAACAATTGCTTGTTTTTTTTCAGCAGGCAACTTGCCGAGCTGTTCATTGGCCATGGCTGCCGCTTTTTTTAACTGAGCAAATGCATGAATCACCTCGATAGGCATTTTTTCTGTTCCTATCGGAAAGTTCTCTTTGCTTCGCTGCGTCTGTGCCCCCCAATATTTATCTGCCGGCACTTTCATTTCTCCCAACGTATCTCGTTCTATTCTAAATTCCATTTTAATTCCTCCTCATCTCATGTTCCTGTATCACTTTTCCCTGTTTATATGTAAATCATTCCTTTCAATTTCCATAAACAAGTGAAAATACAAGCAAAAGACTGCGTTTATCCGCAGCCTTTTGCTCCATCTACATATAGAATTAACTTATGCTTTCCGCTTTCTTTTCATAGCTGCTGATTTCATCCTCAAGGTTGAGGGTAACAGCAATTTCATCCCAGCCATTTAAAAGCATTTGCTTCCAATAGGGATCAATGTCAAAGTCAGCTGCAAATCCTTTTCTGTCTGTAATATCCTGATCTTTCAAATTAATGAATAGGCGATACCCCGGCTCTTTCGCCTTTTCCATTATTTCACTTACTTCTGCTTCTGTCAGGCGAATCGCCAAAATGCCGTTTTTGACGCAGTTATTATAGAAAATATCAGCAAAGCTAGGAGCAATGATCACTCGGAAGCCATAATCAAGCAATGCCCATGGAGCGTGTTCCCGGGAAGAGCCGCAGCCGAAGTTCTCACCCGCCACTAAAATTTCAGCCTGTTCATATTGCATTTGATTCATAATAAAGTCTTCTCTTTTATTCCCATCATCATCAAAACGCCAATGATGGAATAGAAACTGGCCGAAGCCTTGCCGTTCAATCCGCTTTAAAAACTGTTTTGGGATGATTTGATCTGTATCCACATTTACACGGTTGAGAGGGCAGACAATACCGTTGAATTTATTGATTGCTTCCATGTTTCTTCCCCCTTATTGATGCACTTTGGCTAGTTTGCGAACATCAGTGAACTTGCCGGTAACAGCGGCAGCGGCAGCCATCGGCGGGCTGACTAAGTGCGTTTTGGAACCATTTCCTTGACGCCCTTCAAAATTGCGGTTAGAAGTGGAGGCGCATCGTTTTCCGGATGGAACGATATCATCGTTCATCGCCAGGCACATGCTGCAGCCGGACTCCCGCCATTCAAAGCCAGCGTCGATAAATATTTGATCTAATCCTTCCGCTTCAGCTGCCTGCTTCACCGTTTGCGATCCAGGAACAACAATGGCTGTCACTCCTTCCTGAACCTTTCTGCCTTTTGCCACCTCCGCAGCTGCCCGCAAATCGCTGATACGTGAATTCGTACAGGAGCCGATAAATACATAGTCTACGGGAATCTCTTCAAGCTGCGTGCCTGCTGCCAATTCCATGTAGTCTAATGCCCGGGCAACAGATTCACGGTCTGCTTGACGCTCAAACTGCTCAGGATCAGGAACGGATGCACTGATGCCACTTCCCATGGATGGATTCGTTCCCCAAGTGACTTGCGGTTCAATCTCTTCTCCGGCAATTTCAAGCGTTAAATCATATTCTGCGCCCTCATCGGTCGCAAGCGCCAGCCAATGTTGAGCCGCTTTTTCAAATTCCTCTCCCTGTGGAGCGTAACGGCGCCCTCGCAAATACTCAACCGTTTTTTCATCCGGGCTAATCAAGCCAGCACGTGCCCCTGCTTCAATGGACATGTTACAGACAGTCATCCGCTCCTCCATAGATAGCTCACGGATCGCTTCGCCGGTATATTCTATAATATAGCCTGTCCCTGCGTTAACACCATATTTAGCAATGACCGCAAGAATTAAGTCTTTCGCTGTCACGCCAAAACCAAGCTTTCCAGTTACTTTTACCTGCAAGGTTTTTGGACGGGATTGCCAGAGAGTTTGTGTAGCTAGCACGTGCTCTACTTCACTTGTGCCAATTCCAAACGATAAAGCGCCAAAAGCCCCGTGCGTAGATGTGTGGCTATCTCCGCATACAATCGTTTTTCCTGGTTGTGTTAAGCCAAGCTCAGGACCGATAACGTGTACAATCCCCTGATCTGGATGGTTAATATCGGCTAGTTCGATGCCAAATTCTTTACAATTTTGCTCAAGTGTCGTCATCTGCTTTTTAGAGACGGGATCATTAATGATATGGCGGTTGACCGTCGGCACGTTATGATCCATAGTCGCGTAGGTTAAGTCCGGACGGCGGACTTGGCGGTTATTCATGCGCAAGCCTTCAAATGCTTGCGGAGAAGTCACTTCATGTACTAAATGAAGATCAATATATAAAAGATCCGGTTTTCCTTCTTCTCTGTGTACAACGTGTTGTTCCCAAATTTTCTCAATAACTGTTTTTGGTGCCATAAAACAGCCCCCTCACTGTCTTTTTTAGCTTAATGATGAAACATCGCTTTTGAAAAAAGAGGGATTCCGATCTCCTGGTGGAAAATACGGAATCCTCTCTATACTGTCCATTGATTTTGGCTTACATATAAGCTCCCATAATAGAAGAAATAGCGGAGCCTTCTTTTACATGCTGAGCCACAATTTCAATCATTTCTTCTGTGCCGACAACCATATTTCCATTTGGCTGCAGGTCAGGTGTCCGATAGCCGGCGTTCAGCACTTCCTGAACGGCCTGTTCAATAGACTCCGCCTCTTCCCTTAGATTGAAGGAGTATTTCAGCATTAACGCTGCTGAAAGGATCATCGCCATCGGATTCGCCTTATTAAAGCCGGCAATATCTGGTGCTGAGCCGTGGACCGGTTCATACAAGCCGAATCCGTCTCCTGTCAAGCTTGCTGACGGCAGCATGCCGAGTGAACCTGTAATCATGGAAGCTTCATCGCTCAAAATATCACCAAATAAGTTTTCTGTTACGACGACGTCAAAGTCTTTTGGACGGCTGATCAGCTTCATAGCTGCTGCATCCACATACATATGCTCCACTTCTACCTGCGGATATAGAGCCGCTTTTTCGTTCACAATTTCACGCCACATCCGGCTTGATTCCAGCACATTCGCTTTGTCAACAGAAGTGAGCTTTTTGTTGCGAATAATAGCTAGTTCAAATGCTTTTTCTATGATCCGCTCAATTTCTTGTCTTGTATATTGCAATGTATCAACAACGGTTTCTCCGCTTTCACCGCGGCGCTCGCTTGGTTTTCCGAAGTATAAGCCGCCTGTCAGTTCACGTACAATCATCAAATTCACATTTTCTGCAATTTCGGGTTTGAGTGGCGAAGAATGCAGCAAGCTGTGAAAACCGATAACCGGACGAAGGTTAGCAAATAAACCAAGCTCTTTACGAATCGCCAGCAATCCACGCTCCGGACGCATGTGCGAAGGAAGGCTATCCCACTTTGGTCCTCCTACCGCTCCTAAAAAAACGGCATCGCTTTGCTTGCAAAGCTCCAATGTTTCATTCGGAAGAGGATTATTTGACTCATCAATGGCTGCGCCGCCAATGTTGGCATATTCGAATTCAAATTCATGGCCGAACCTCTGTCCGACTGCTTCCAACACAGCAGTCGCTCCTTTCACTACTTCCCGGCCGACCCCGTCTCCAGGCAATACGGCAATATTCTTTTTCACATTAACCCCTCCGTTACATCAAATGTGTACTTTTTGTGCTTCTGACTGCTGCGCCTCTAACGTTAACACCCGATTGACCGCGTTCAGATAAGCTTTGGCTGAAGCTTCCAGTACGTCCTGCGCTGTGCCGCGGCCGCTTGTTTCAATGCCTTTATGCTTAATTCGTACATACACTTCTGCAAGGGCATCCCGTCCGGCACTGACTGAATTAATTTTGTAATCATGGAGCTTAACCGGTTCATCCAGCAGGCGTTCAAGCGTGTTATAAATCGCTTCCACACTTCCTGATCCAGTAGCCGCTTCGGTCACTTGCCTACCATCCGGCAAGGTAGCTGAAATAGTTGCTGTTGGAATGTTTTCAGTGCCATATTGAACTTGAATGCTATTTAATTCATAATGGCTGACATCGACAGCTTCCGTTTGCTTATCGGCAAGGATAGAGAAAAGATCTTCATCCATAATTTCTTTTTTCTTATCCGCCAAGTCTTTGAATGCCTTAAAGGCTTCGTTCAGTTTTTCTTCTGTTAAATCAAATCCAAGCTCAATCGCTTTATTTTTAAATGCGTGGCGGCCGGACAATTTGCCAAGCACAAGTTTATTGGATTTCACACCAATCAATTCCGGCGTAATAATTTCATATGTTGTCTTTTCCTTCAGCACGCCGTCCTGATGAATACCTGATTCATGAGCAAACGCATTGTCGCCGATAACGGCTTTGTTTGCCGGTACCGTCATGCCCGTTAATTTGGAAACGAGACTGCTTGTGCGCTTAATCTCAGCGAGCTTCATATTCGTTGTAGCCCCATAGAAATCGTTGCGGATATGAAGGGCAACCGCTACTTCCTCAAGTGCTACGTTGCCTGCCCGTTCACCGATTCCATTAATCGTTCCTTCCACCTGTCCTGCCCCTCCCTCAATGGCTGCCAGAGAATTGGCTGTTGCCATGCCAAGGTCGTCATGGCAGTGAGCGGACAAAATGGCTTTATCAATATTCGAAACATTGTTTCTTAGATAGGAAAACAACTCTTTGATTTCTTTTGGCGTAATATACCCGACAGTGTCAGGGATGTTAATCACAGTAGCTCCGGCATCAATAGCAGCCTCTGTGACGCGCGCCAGAAATTCAGGCTCTGTGCGGCAAGCGTCCTCTGCTGAAAATTGAACTTTCGCAAACTTTGTTTTCGCATACTTCACGGCTGCTACCGCTCTCTCAACCACTTCATCTTTTGACATTTTCAGCTTGTATTGACGGTGAATAGGCGAAGTTGCCAAGAACACATGAATGCGCGGTTCTGCTGATTGTTTTAATGCTTCCCATGCAGCATCAATATCTTTTTCATGGGAGCGGGCGAGACCGGTCACGGAGCTGTTCTTAACCGTATTGGCGATCAGCTGCACCGCCTCAAGATCGCCTTTTGAAGCGGCTGGAAAGCCCGCTTCAATGACGTCAACCCCTAGTCTCTCCAGCTGCTTGGCAATCTCTAACTTTTCAAGAGTGTTTAAGTTAACTCCAGGTGTCTGTTCCCCATCTCTTAATGTTGTGTCAAAGATCTCAACCTTTCGCACCGGCCGTCACTTCCTTCTTGGATTGTTTTTTGACGAATGGCATCATTGCGCGAAGCTCTCTTCCTACTACTTCGATTGGATGCTTGCTTTCGCTTGCATTAATAGCTGTAAATTCCGGACGGTTTAATTGATTTTCAAGCAGCCAGCCTTTCGCGAACTTGCCTGTTTGAATGTCTTTCAATACCTCGCCCATCCGCTCTTTTGTTTCCGCAGTGATGACGCGCGGACCTGATACAAAGTCACCCCATTGAGCTGTATCGGAAATAGAATATCTCATTCCTTCCAGACCGCCCTCGTACATTAAATCAACGATTAATTTCAATTCATGCAAACACTCAAAGTAAGCAACTTCAGGCTGGTATCCCGCTTCAATCAAAGTTTCGAATCCGGCTTTTACAAGGGCAGATACGCCGCCGCAAAGCACCGCTTGTTCACCAAATAAATCTGTTTCTGTTTCTTCTTGGAACGTTGTCTCCAGCACTCCGGCGCGAGCAGACCCGATTCCTTTCGCATAAGCAAGAGCAACGTCCTTTGCTTGGCCAGTCACATCTTGGTAAATCGCGATCAATCCTGGTACTCCGGCGCCTTCTTCATATGTGCGGCGCACTAAATGACCCGGGCCTTTGGGAGCAGCAAGGAATACATCCACATCTGCCGGCGGTACGATTTGGTTGAAATGAACATTGAAGCCGTGAGCAAACGCTAACGCTTTTCCTGCACTTAATTCAGGCTCAATTTCATTTTTATAAACTGCTGTTTGGTACTCGTCTGGAAGAAGGATCATAATTAAATCTGCTTCCGCACTTGCTTCACGAACCGGCTTTACATCAAAACCGTCTTTTTCTGCTTGATCCCAAGACTTTCCTGGTCTTAAACCAACAATTACATCTACGCCGCTTTCACGTAAGTTTTGTGCGTGAGCATGACCTTGTGAACCGTAGCCGATGATTGCCACTTTCTTATTTGCTAAAACCGCTTCGTTGATATCTCCGTTATAATATACTTTTGCCATTTTTCATCATCCTCCAAATTTTAGTTGTTTATTTTAAAATTGAATATTGCTTCAAATCAGTGACTTGCTTTTGCGATCCGCGTGTTAAAGCCGTTTGGCCTGTACGCGACAGCTCCTTGATGCCGTAAGGGCGGAGCAATTCAATCATCGCTTCGATTTTTTCGAAATTTCCAACTACTTGAATAGTGACACTATCCTTAGCGACATCAATAATCGTCGCCCGGAACGGTTCGATAATGACATTAATCTCCGCTCGCGTTTGCGGCGTTGTCAGTACCTTAATTAAAGCAAGCTCCCTTGATACAACTGCCTGATCAGTAATATCAGTCACCTTCAGCACATCCACTTGCTTATTGAGCTGTTTCAGCACTTGCTCAGCTACCCGCTCATCTTCTACATGAACGATAACAGTCATCTTGGAAATCCCTTCTGTTTCTGTAGGACCTACCGTAATGCTTTCAATGTTGAATTGTCTCTTCGTAAATAATCCGGTAATGCGGTTTAACACACCGCTTTGGTTAAGAACGGTTACCGTCACTGTGCGTTTCATGGTCTCACCCCAATCATTTCATGAAGTCCTTTTCCTGGAGCAATCATCGGGTACACTTTCTCCTTCCGCTTAATCCGGCAATCAATCAAAACCGGCTCGCGGCTGGTCAATGCTTCTTTAAGCACCTGCTCTGCTTCCTCTTCTGTGGAGACAGAGTAGCCTTTAATGCCGTATGCCCCGGCTAGCTGTACAAAGTCCGGCTGGCACGGAAGTAAGGATTGCGAATATCTTTCCTCATAAAACTTCTCTTGCCACTGCCTAACCATGCCAAGTGCCTGGTTGTTGTAAATGATGATCTTTACAGGCAGCTTCAGCTCAGCTACAAGTCCCAGCTCCTGCAAAGTCATTTGGAAACCGGCATCTCCCGCTATCGCTACGACCGTATCATCTGGATGAGCAATTTGGGCACCGATCGCAGCCGGGAAGCCAAAGCCCATCGTGCCGAGACCGCCTGATGTTACCCAGCGATTTGGCTGGCTGAAACCGTAATATTGCGCTGTCCACATTTGATGCTGCCCTACATCCGTTGTTACAATGGCCTCTCCGCTTGTCACATCGTGAATCATTTTTGTTAATTGCTGCGGAGAAATGCCCTCTTCCTCTTCGGATTGCCAAAGCGGAAACTCTTTTTGGCTTTGCTTTAAGTGCAGGCGCCACTCGTTCGCCTCTGGTGCCGTCAGCTCCAAGTCAAGGAGCTTCTGCAGAGCTTCTTTTGCATCAGCTACAATCGGGATATGAGTGTCTACGTTTTTGCCGATTTCCGCCGGGTCAATATCGATATGGGCAACCATGGCATTTGGTGCGAAGTGCTGCAAGTTACCGGTTAAACGATCATCGAAACGGGCGCCGATATTGATTAACAAATCCGCCTCGTACATAGCCATGTTGGCGGTGTATGTCCCATGCATGCCGCCCATCCCGAGGAACAGCGGATGATCGGCAGGGAATGACCCGAGTCCAAGCAGCGTGTTCACTACCGGGATGTTTGTTTCTTCGGCGAAAGCAAGCAATTCCTCGGCTGCTTTGCCATGCAGCACGCCCGCTCCAGCCAAAATCAATGGCTTTTCAGCTTGAGCAATTGCCTCGGCCAGCTTTTTAATTTGTAAAACATTTGGTGTCGTGTTCGGCTGATATCCCGGCAAGTGCACATCCGTAACGAATGTAGGCTCAGTAACGGTTGTTGCGATGTCTTTTGGGATATCGATCAGCACTGGTCCTGGACGGCCAGTGGTTGCAATGTGAAAGGCTTCCCGTATAATTCTTGGCAGCTCGTTTAAATCTCGCACTTGGTAATTGTGTTTAGTAATCGGCATTGTAATTCCGATGACATCTGCTTCCTGGAAAGCATCTGTCCCGATAACCCCTGTTGCTACCTGGCCGGTAAAGACAACGAGCGGAAGAGAATCCATCATTGCATCTGTAATGCCCGTTACAAGATTTGTCGCCCCTGGCCCGGAAGTGGCGATAACGACTCCCGGCTTTCCTGATACACGCGCATACCCTTCTGCTGCATGGATTGCGGCCTGCTCGTGCCTTGCTAAGATGTGGCGAATCGGATTTCTGTAGAGAGCATCATACAGAGGCAGAACCGCCCCGCCCGGATAGCCAAACACAACTTCTACGTTTTCCTTTTTCAGCGCTTCAATAAAGAGTTCAGCTCCACTCATGGCCTGCTTCAACGGTTTGGCTTTTGTTTCTACTTTTGCGTTCATCCAATTTCCCTCCAAATTGTTGTTTTCCTAAATCGCAAGAGTGATTGGGCTCTTTAAGCAAAGGCAATGCTGCTGTGACTTCATGAGCTGAAATCATCCTCATGGTGCTGCATAGCCTGAATAAAAACAAAAAGAAAAGTCTTTACACCCTCACGCCTACTAATCTACTAAGCGCAGGGGTGAAAAGACTTTTCCTTTCACGGTACCACCCTGGTTTATGACATTTTCGCAAATGCCACCTCATGGACAATCGAACAGTGATTGTCCTTTTTGATAACGAGTAAGTTCTACTCGACCGATCCTAATTGTTTCCGTTCAGACCGGCACTCAGAGGGGATGTCGCTGTAAGGGGTATACCGGCTCGCAGCCCCGCCGGCTCTCTGTGAATACCTTTTCTTACAACTTTTTCCTCGTCAACGATTTAATAATTAAATTTTCATCACTCCGCCTGTATTTGCAGAAGTGACAAGCTTGGAGTATCTGGCTAAATAGCCCTTTTTAATTTTTGGCTCCGGCTGTTCCCAGTTTTGCTTTCGTTCAGCCAGTTCTTCTTCTGTTAAAACCACGTTAATCGTTCTATTCGGCAAATCAATGATAATCTGATCGCCGTTTTCAATGAAGGCAATTGGTCCTCCTTCAGCAGCTTCCGGTGAAATATGACCGATAGAAATGCCTCTTGAAGCTCCAGAAAACCTTCCGTCTGTAATTAACGCGACTTTTTTATCAAGGCCTCGTCCGGCTATGGCCGCTGTTGGGGCCAGCATTTCCGGCATGCCCGGTCCGCCTTTAGGTCCTTCGTAGCGGATCACCACGACATGACCTTCCCGTACAGTCCCATTGTTGATGCCTTCCTGAGCTTCTTCCTGTGAATCAAATACAATGGCTTCTCCCATAAATGTCTGAATGGAAGGATCCACAGCTCCGACTTTAATGACTCCTCCATCCGGAGCCAGGTTGCCGAATAAGATCGATAGCCCGCCGACGGGACTATATGGATTGTCGCTTTTGCGAATAACTGCCTCGTTCGTAATATCCGCTTGCTGTACATTTTCATAAACAGATTTCCCTGTAATTGTCACGCGATCTCTATTTAGAACTCCGATGCGGCAAAGTTCGTTAATAATGGCGCTGATGCCGCCCGCCTCGTGAACATCCTGCATAGTGTAATCAGAAGCTGGGCTGATTTTAGCTAAATAAGGCACTTTTTCGGCGATCTCATTAATTCGTCTTAAGTCGTAATCAATTTCCGCCTCATGTGCGATTGCCAGCGTGTGAAGAACCGTGTTCGTTGAGCCGCCCATAGCCATATCCAGTGCGAATGCATCGTCGATTGCTTCTTTTGTAATAATGTCTCTTGGTTTAATATCGTTTTTAATTAAATCCATTAAATGATGAACAGCCTGTTTGATTAACTTATGGCGTTCTGTCGATGTCGCTACGATCGTAGCGTTTCCTGGCGGTGTCATGCCGAGCATTTCCATCAAAGAGTTCATGGAGTTAGCTGTAAACATTCCTGAGCATGAGCCGCAAGTCGGACAAGCATTCTCCTCAATTTCCAGCAGCTCTTCGGCTGACATTTTTCCTGAGCGGTGAGCGCCGACTCCCTCAAATACCGAAACAAGCGATAGGTGCTTTCCTGCTTTTGTTTTTCCGCCTTCCATCGGTCCGCCGGAAACGAATACGGAAGGGACATTTGTTCTGGCAGCTGCCATTAACATACCGGGCGTAATTTTGTCACAGTTAGGAATATAGAACACTCCGTCGAACCAGTGAGCATTAATGACTGTTTCGGCTGCATCGGCAATTAGCTCTCTGCTTGGCAAGGAATACCTCATTCCGATATGCCCCATTGCGATGCCGTCATCTACGCCGATTGTGTTAAATTCGAAAGGAACGCCTCCAGCTTCGCGGATTGCTTCCTTAACTACTTCGGCAAATTTGTTTAAATGCACATGCCCCGGAATAATATCAATATAGGAATTACAAACCCCGATAAAAGGCTTATGAAGATCCTCTGTTTTCACTCCGGCTGCATAAAGCAAGCTTCGGTGGGGAGCACGGTCGATCCCTTTCTTTATCATATCGCTGCGCATAATATCCCTCCAGGTGTTCTCTAGCTGCATACACTGCTAAAAATGATGGTGTTTTAAAAATCAAGCTGCTGCAAGTGCATTAGCCCTAATTTCTAATATTTCGTCAATAATCATTTATCGATCAAATCTGAAAATTAAGTTTATGTTGTGGTCAATCATATCCTGCTTTTTCCTAGAGGTCAACACCTTTTTCGTAAATTTTTAGACAATTAAAATTATTAGCCTTTCCTGCCATAAAAGTGCAATCGCTTACAAGGTTGATATGACCGCTTTTTGTTTTTCTGAAAAAATTTCATAAAAAGTAAAACTTTTTTCATGGATTTTTGCTCTCCTCTCTATGAACGACCATTCACTCTGGTGTTGGAGAAATTAATATATAAAAAAGCCCCTCCAAATTCCGTTGTTAAACGGATTTGAAGAGGCCTTCTTTAAAATAGCTCGCTCAGCTTATCCAGCGCTTTATCCAGCCAGCCTTTTTTCTCCGGCTTTTGTTCTTCTTCATCAATCGAATCGACATCAAAGGAGGTGCCTTCAAGCTCTGGAAGTGTTCTTTCCATAATCTCTTTAAACAGCGGAGCTGCCCCCTCGGAACTGTTCGTAGCGAGGTGGTTCGTTTCGCTCGCCTTTTCCACGCCGAGCCATACTGCTCCGACAACGTCTGGAGTGTAACCGACAAACCATTGGTCTTTCGTTCCTGTAACCCCCTGGATCGGCACTTGGGTCGATCCTGTTTTGCCTGCCAGCTCCATTCCCGGTATTCTTGCTTTCTTTCCGGAACCGCGCTCAACAACGTTTAAGAGCATGGCATTCATATCATCCGTTACCTCTTTCGTTGTCACTTTCGTTTCTTTCGGCATCCATTTCGGCTGCAGCTCGCCATCCGGGCCGATAATCTTCTGAATAAAGAAGCCGTCTTTGCGAATTCCCCCGTTCGGGAATGTCGTATAGGCCTGAGCAATATGCAAAGGAGATACCCCCTTTGTCATTCCGCCTAGCGCAACCGACAGGTTCTTATCGCTTTCTTCCACTGGGATGCCGAAGCGTTCCAGCGCATCCAGCCCCTTAGACAAGCCAATTTCATTTAACAGCCACACAGTAGGCACATTCAGGGATTTTTCAAGCGCTTTGTTCATTGTTACTTCTCCCCGGTATCTGCCTCCATAATTGGTTGGCTCATAGTCTCCGAATTTTTGCGGCTTGTCCTCCAGCATGGATGTCGGCGTGTATCCTTCCTCCAGAGCAGGTGTATACACGACAAGCGGCTTTAGCGTTGAGCCAGGGGATGTTCTCATCTGGGTAGCGTAGTTAAATCCTCTAAATACGTGCTCACCGCGTTTCCCAACGATCGCCATTACCCCGCCTGTCTTTGGATCGATCAGCACAGCCGCGCTTTGAGAAGGGTCGCCATTGACTGAATCCGGGAACAGCCAGTCTTTTTTGTATACTCGTTCAAGACCCGCCTGCACTTCCTGATTCATGGAAGTATAGATCTCATATCCCTTTGTCAGGAGCTCATTTTGTGTCAAACCAAAACGGTTGATCGCTTCATTAATGACAGCATCCGTATAATACGGATATTTCCCTTTCAATGGATCGCCGCTCCGGTCATCAAGCTCCGGCTGCGCCTGCTTAGCGCTTGCCGCTTCTTCGCTCGTGATGTATCCATACTTCTCCATTTGACTCAGCACGACATTTCTGCGATCAACCGCTTTATCCAAATTCTTATATGGATCAAGCACAGATGGCGCCTTAATGATCCCGGCAAGCATAGCCGATTCACTAAGAGTTAAATCGCTGACGTCTTTCCCGAAGTATTTTTTTGAAGCGTTTTGTACGCCCCATGCCCCGCTTCCAAAATAGATGGTATTTAAATACATTTCCAGTATTTCTTTTTTCTTATATACCTTTTCAATCTCAATAGCCAAAAACAGCTCTTCTACTTTTCTTTTGTAGGTTTGCTCTGGTGACAGCAACGCATTCTTGGTCAATTGCTGGGTAATCGTACTTCCCCCTTGCACGACACCGCCGGAAAATGTGTTTTTCACAAGGGCCCGGCTCATTCCTTTTAAATCAAAACCATTATGCTCGTAAAAACGGTGATCCTCAATAGAGACAACAGCATTCTGCAAGTGCTTTGGCATCTTGGCAATCGGCACGCTGTCCGAGCGGTTGGCCGACAGCTTGCTCGCTTTATCACCATTTACATCGTAAAGAATCGTGGATTGAGACAGCCCTTTCTTCAAGGTCTCCACGTCCGCTGACTTCATAAAGTAAACGATAAACCCTAAACCGGCTAAAACCATAACCGATACAAGTAAAATCATAATTTGCGTGAGATGAAATTTTCTCCACAAATTTTTGATCATTTTGCTAATAGCATTCATACCTTTATTTCTTGCCTCCTGAATAAGCAAATTCCTCTTTGCCTTTAGGCTAAGAGCCTGATCTAATTGTGTCTCTTATTTATAAATTACATTCTTTTACAATAACTAATTAAGACACAATCAGAGCTTTATTATAACTGATCGGCTTTGAATCGCCAATTTTCAAGTCAATTCGGGTAAAAAATCACCTAAATTACCTCCATTTAAGTAAATAAAATCTATTTAAGTAAAATTATAAGCAATAAAACAAACGGCGTTTTACAACTGAACATATGCCGTCTCTCTTTTGGGCAGAGCTCGGTTTCCTTTCAATGCAAAAAAAAGCCGGCGGCCGGCCGCCGTCAGCTTCTATCTTTTATTTATTTTAATTTTTTCTCCTCTTCCTCGTCCATAATGCCTTTCATGCCACGTTTAAACTCGTGCAGCGTTTGTCCAGCTGCTTTTCCGAGCTGCGGAAGCTTGGAAGGTCCGAAAAGCAATAAGGCTACGATAAGAATAATAGCTATTTCTCCGAAACCGAGATTCATACACAATTATCTCCTTTTGCTTTACAAGCTGTTAATAGCGATATTATACAACAAGAAGGAAAAATATAAAAATAAAAAAGAAGCAAGTGTGCCTTTTTTGACACACCTGCGGCGAGACGAAGAAATATATCCTCAAATGATTCTATCTATTTAGATTGATCTCTTTTTAAGCACCGGTGCGCTGAGCTTTAATCGTTCTCTTCTTTTCTGTTTCTGCTACGTACACAGCACAAGCGGCATCACCGGAAATATTGATAGCTGTCCGGGTCATATCAAGAATGCGGTCAATACCCAAAATCAGTCCTACGCCCTCTACAGGCAGACCGACACTGCTTAAAACCATAGCCAGCATAATTAAACCGACACCAGGTACGCCGGCTGTTCCAATACTGGCTAATACGGCAGTAAGAACAACAGTCGTCAGTTCGCCCATCGTTAAATCTACATTGTATACCTGCGCAATAAATACTGTAGCAACCCCTTGCATAATAGCAGTTCCGTCCATGTTGATAGTGGCGCCAAGCGGCTGAACGAAGGAACTGACGGACTTCGGCACGTTTAAGCGGTTTTGAGCTACTTCCATAGAAAGCGGAAGAGTAGCATTGCTGCTTGATGTACTGAAAGCAACACTCATGGCCGGTGCAAAGTTTTTGAAAAACCAAAGCGGGCTCTTTTTAGCCAGCAGCAAAATCGTTCCTCCATACGTCAAAGCTCCATGAATAAACAAAGCCGCAAGCACACAAATCATATAAACTCCCATTGCCTTGATCGCAGACAACCCTTGGCTTCCGATGGCGGAAGCCAGCAAGCCAAACGTGCCGTACGGAGCGAACTTCATGACAAAGCCGACAAGATACATCATAACCTCGTTGCCTTGTTCGACCAAATTCAGCAGTCCCTTTGTTTTTTCTCCTAAAGCAGTTAGGGCAAGCCCGATAAAAAGAGCAAATGCGATAATTTGCAGCATATTCCCTTGGGTCATTGCCTCAAGCGGATTTTTTGGAATAATATTCAGCAAGGTTTCTCCGACAGGAGGGGCCTTTTCAGCAGTAAACTCGGCGTTTTTCGTATCGAAATCTCCCGCTTTTCCGGGTTGTGCGATACTGGCAATGCTCAAGCCAATAACAATAGCAATAGTAGTAGTAATTAAAAAATAAGAAACCGTTTTCAATCCAATCCGACCTAATTTTTTCGGATCGCCAAGCCCTGCGGCTCCTAGAATAATAGATAAAAATACGATCGGCACAACCAGCATGCTAATGAGATTGAGAAAAATACGGCCAAGCGGGGTAAAAAGATAAGGATCTAAAACGTTGTAGGCATCTGGTGCAAATATATTGAGCAGCAGCCCGACTATGGCACCGGCAATTAAAGCGATGATAATTTTCCCAGTGAGTTTCATTCACGTTCCCCTTTCCTAAAATCGGTCATCAGACACAAATTTTATCATAGTCAAAAAAAACAAAAAAGATAAAAAAATAAAAAATGTGAAACATAGTTAAATTTACCTCTTTTTTCTTATTTTTAAACCACCGCCTCTTTTACTTTAGCAGTGACAGCTATTTCATTGATTTGGTACGATAAATAAAAAGATTAGTGGAGGAATTGGATGAAAAAGAAACATATCGATCTGGATGAAGAAACATTATTTATTGTGTCTCAAACCTTTAAAGCCCTTTCAGATCCCACTCGTCTCCGGATTTTAAATTTACTGTTTAACGGTGAGCATTCAGTTAATGAAATTGCTGAAAAACTGTCGCTGCTTCAGTCAACAGTTTCCCACCAGCTCCGTTTTTTAAAAAACCTGCGTCTCGTTAAATACCGCCGGGAAGGGACGACTTTGTTCTATTCCCATGACGATGAACATGTGATCGATCTTCTTTCTCAAGCCATCGAACATGCCAAACACCATTAACCAGCTTCATTCTTTATGCCTAATACCTTAAACTTATTGCCTGGCAATCATTTTGATAGTGAGGCATATTTTTAGAAAAAGGGGGTAAAAAAGAAATAGAACGATGGCAAAGGGGCTTTGAAAATGAATAATAAAAACATCTTGTTTCTCTCTACAGCAAATGACTTAAGCATCATGGCAGAGGGATGGGCCTCCAAGTTGAATGATCCTTCCCTGAACTTTGTGAGTGCCTCGTTCACCAAAGTCCGGGAGAATGATCTTTCAATTGAAGCAATGAAGGAAGTTAATATAGATATTACCGCAAAAAAGCCGATTCTGCTGGCGCCTCATTTAATACAAAAAGCGGACTTGATCGTGAATATTTATGATTTTGAGCGTGATCAGGAACCCCTCCTCTTACCTGCCTCTAACAAGAAAGTCCTTCATTGGGATGTTCCAAACCCGAAGTATTGTCAAGATATAGCAGAGAAATGGGCGGCTTATCAAATCGTATGCGATAGGCTTGCTGGACATGTAAAAAACTTGCTCCATGAATTAGATTAAGCCTCTTTATCTTCTGAGTGTCGATAAAGAGGCTTAATTTTTTAGCTTTATTAAAGAATGCTGCCGATGCCTGTATCCCATTTTGCTCCTTTACATGAGCGATTAAGACAGGAATATGAAGGCCTTACAGAGCGAATGGTTTACAAGTAAATAAAATAGGCAAGGAAAGCTGCAAATAAAACATATAGCAAAGGATGGATCTCTTTCGCTTGTCCTCTTGCAATCATGGCGATTGGATAAAGAATAAAACCAAGAGCGATGCCGCTGGCCACACTGGAAGTAAGAGGCATCATAATAATAGTAATAAAAGCAGGAATCGTAATTTCAACCCGTTCCCAGCGGATATGCTTGATTTCTGTCGCCATTAAAGAGCCGACTATGATCAAAGCCGGTGCGGTTACTTCTGCCGTAATAACGGACAACAGCGGAGAAAAGAATAGCGCCACTGCAAACAAAGCGGAAATGACGATAGATGTAAAGCCCGTTCTTCCTCCTGCGGCAATGCCGGCGCTTGATTCGACCATTGCTGCTGTCGTAGAAGTGCCGAGAACTGAGCCGATCACCGTTGAAGCCGAGTCAGCGAGCAGCGCCTTTCCGGCGTTTGGAATTTTATTGTCTTTTACTAATCCTGCTTGGCTTGCAATCGCAATGAGCGCACCTGCTGTATCAAAAAAAGCAACGAAGAGAAAAGTAAAAATAACCGCAAGCATTTCCGGTGTGAAAATACTATGCAAATGGGAAAATACCTCACCGAAGGTCGGCTCAAGGCTAGGAATGGCGCCCACCACTTCTCCAGGCACACGAATTAAGCCAACGAGCATGCCGGCGATAGTGGCAATCGCCATTCCATAGAAAATGGCGCCGCCAATGCCGCGCATCATCATAATCACCGTGACAATAAAGCCGAAGATCGCTAGCAGCACAGTCGGAGAATGCAAGTCGCCGATTCCGATAAAGGTTCCTTCATTTGCGGTAATGATGCCGGCGTTTTTCAGGCCGATGAAAGCCACAAAAAAGCCGATTCCGCCGGCAATCGCATGCTTTAAATCTTGTGGAATAACGTTGATAATCATCTCACGGATTTTCAACAAGCTCAAAATAACAAATAAAACACCAGAAATAAAGACACCCGTCAAGGCTGTCTGCCAAGGAATTCCCATACCAACGCAGACCGAAAAAGTGAAAAATGTATTAAGCCCCATGCTTGGCGCAATCCCAATTGGATAATTAGCCAGCAGGCCAATCAACAAAGAGCCGATGATAGCTGATAAAGCCGTCGCTGTAAATACGGCCCCTTTATCCATTCCGGACTGGCTTAAGATAATCGGATTCACGACGAGAATATAAGCCATTGATAAAAATGTGGTAATGCCCGCCAGTGTTTCTTGCTTATAGGTCGTTCCCCGTTCTTGAAAAGCAAAAAAATGTTTCATTGTGCGCTCCCCCGCTATTTGGATTCCAATAAAAAAACTCCCGTCTAAGACGGAAGCTGCCAACTGTCATACAGGATCGCAAACAAATGAAACAGCTTGTCTGCAATCCTTTGTAGTCAGTCTATTTACGGCAGCCTGGTAGAAACGTTCAAGCCCTATTCTTGAACATATACAAAGGGTTTATTTCATTATATTGCGAGAATTATATCAGACTCTAAATCACAAGTAAATTCGCGTTCTTAAATTCGCAATCTTCTTTACTTTACGGCAGCCATTCATTTTTTTGAAACTTGCGGCGGATTGCTGCCGTACATTAACTAACACAGGAAAGGGTTGGGATAACTATGGAAACGAAGCAGCAATTGGCAGCCGAACTGGCGGCTATTGAAAAATGGGAGAACGAACAAAAACACCTAGGGATTTGGGACAAGATGGCGCGCCTTCCCTTTAAATTGCTCGATAAAGTAACACCGAAAATCATTCAAAACAAGCTCGCGCTGCTGCTTGAGGAGGTTGGCAGCTTCGTACAAACAGGCGGACAATATCTTGTGCAGGAAAAAAGCATTCTAAAGAAAATTGAAGCAGCTAATCCGGGGATAACCGTTGAATCAGTTGCTGATGCAGCGGCCGTCCCATTAAAAAAGATGGATGCTGTAGCAGAGGAGCTAAAGCAATCGCGCGCCAATATGGCAACCGTTCAAGGCGCTTCAACCGGGGTCGGCGGCGTATTTACGCTGGCTGCAGATATTCCTCTTTTGCTTGGTTTATCGTTGAAAACGCTTCAGGAAATAGCCATCGCCTATGGCTATGATCCAAAACAAAAAGAAGAGCGTGTCTTCATTATTAAATGCCTGCAATTCACTTCTTCCGATGTGGTCGGCAAAAAAGCCATTTTAACGGAATTGGCAAGCTTCTACCAGGGGCGAAGACAAAGCCAGGAAATGATATCACAGCTGCAAGGGTGGCGGGAAGTAATGTATACGTACCGCGATCAATTGGGGTCTAAAAAAATGTTTCAGCTTATTCCAATAGCGGGCATAGTCTTCGGTGCCTTCACAAACCGGACGGCTGTTCTTGATGTAGCAGAGAATGCAGCTATGCTGTATAAGAAACGCAGAGTGATGGAACGGCTGCACGCCTCCCACTCTGAATCTGAACATTCTTCTTACTAACCTTTCCAATCTTTGGAGGCTATTCGCAACGACAAAGCAGAGGAGCAGTCCACAGGGATAGAAAGCCATAAAGGCTTCTCAGCAGCAGAAACATCTCCTAGGGACCTGTTCCTCTCTGCTTAAGAAAATTTTTTCTCAATTGCTTGTTTATTTCCATAAATAAACAACTGATCACCCTCATGAAGCGTTTCGTCATAGAGCTTATGGCGAATGCTCACTTTGCCGCGCTTAATAAATAAGATACTGATATCCTCCTCTTTGCCGATAATATCTTTTGCTTTGGCATCAATAAACGGAGAATCCTCTTCGATCACTATATCCGTCACTAAATCGTCTTCCTCTAAATAAAGGGCATCCTTAATTGGCAGCTCTGAAATTTCCAGCTTCTTCTCCATTTCGCTGTTCAATTTCGTTTTTAGCTTTTTTCGAATGATGGGCGTTTTTCCCGTCATCAAAAGGACAAGCAGCACCAGATTAATAATCATTAATTCTTTTAAACGTAAATCGCTTGATAAAATGTTGGTAATAGAAGAAATAATGACCGCAAGTGAAAAAGCGCCAAACAAAATAAGAAACATACTTAACCGCCTGCGAACAGGATGATCAATAATCAGCTGGGCCTCGTCTGTGGTAAACCCTGTATTTGTAAGCATGGAAACAACCTGGTAACGGGAAACCTCCTCCTCAAGCCCGGTTAAATTAAATAAGATAACAGAAATTTCGATAACAAAAGCAACAATAAAGAAATAAAGAACCATAAAAACGATTCCCATTGTTTTCCCCCCATCTGGAAGTTAGCCTCAAGAAATATTTCCCTTCTTCTTTGGAAATAAAACTACAATAAAAAACAGCCTGGCAGAAATGGGCGCACACTAAAAACGGGCGGCCGGGAAATCCGGACACCCGCTTGCTACAAATATTTGCGCTGCACTTTATGGCCGCTGAAGCTAAAGAGGATTTCGCGGTCTTCTACCATTGTCTCCAAGTGAACCGTTCTTCCCCAAAGTGTATATAAATGCGGCAACACTTTTTCTAGATACTTCAGATCCAATTCAATGCCTTCGTACCAATGTTTAATATACAGCTCTCCGGCTTTCATGTAATCGCCGTCATTTACGGTCAAGTAAGGGAATCCTCCGTTGACCCTCATGCTGACAAGCTGATCGCGGACGTTTGTCCATTCTTTATCGGTTATCTTATAGTCTTTCCCTTTTTTCTGAAATAAATACATGTCTTCTCTCAAAACTAAATCTTTCGTTAAATAATTGCGCAAAAAAGAAATGTCAGATTCAATTTCCCGAACTTCAAACATCTTCTCCCGTCCGGACCCTGGCTTAACTCCGTGGCGCTTCATTTCTTCCGTCGGATGATTGTAACGCTCTTCAATATCCTCAAACATTTTCAATCCTAAATAATAAGGATTGATGGACGTCCGGGACGGCTGGATGACACCGGCATTTAATTTGGCAAATTCGATCGCTTCTCCTGATGTTAAATCCAGCTCACGCATGATGCGCTGATGCCAATAAGAAGCCCAGCCTTCGTTCATGATCTTTGTTTCCAGCTGCGGCCAAAAATAAAGCATTTCTTCACGGACCATCGTCATGATGTCTCGCTGCCAGTCCTCCAATTCCCGGCTGTACTGTTCAATGAACAGCATCACATCTTTTTCAGGGCGCGGCGGAATTGTTTTTTTCATCTTCTTCGGCACCAAATCGACAGTTGCTGCTTCATCAAGCCGCCAAAGATCATCGTACGGTCCTTTTCTCTTTTCTGTTTCCGTTTCCAGCTCTTCTTCCTCGGCCTGCCAATTCAGCTGTCTCCGCAAAAGCGATGGATCGATATGTTCTTCAATCGCCAGAACCGCATCCAGAAATTCTTCTACGGTTTCCTTGCCGTGATCGATTTCATACTGGCGTATTCTGTCAGCTGTCGCTGCCATACTTTCCACCATATGACGGTTCGTTTGCTGGAACCGGACATTATTTTTGAAGAAATCGCAGTGGGCAAGCACATGAGCGACGATCAGCTTATTTTGAATCAATGAATTCGTGTCAAGCAAGAACGCGTAGCATGGATTAGAGTTAATGACGAGCTCATATATTTTACTAAGGCCTAGATCATACTGCAGTTTCATTTTGAAAAACTGTTTGCCGAAACTCCAATGGGAAAACCTTGTCGGCATCCCGTAAGCGCCAAACGTATAAATAATTTCCGCCGGGCAAATTTCATATCTCATTGGATAAAAATCAAGGCCGAATCCCGTCGCAATTTCAGTAATTTCATCAATGGCATACTGAAGGTCCTTCATTTCTGCCTCATTCATTTTCGCTTTCCCCCTTTTGCCCTTTAACAAATACTTATGAAAAAAAGCAAAAGGTCATACCCCTTTTCCCAAAATCCGCCTGCTATTTTCAACCGGCTGCCATCCCATTATTTACAGTGAGAGTTTTATCGGCAGGGACATATACTATAGATAGTCCTCTAATGGAGGGGAGATAAGCAATGGATTATACAGATTATGACCGTGTTCTGTACTATGTCCATCGCTCAGATTGGACAAACCTGCTCATTTTAATGGTGCGGACGAAAGATCATTTGCTGTCGAAGAAAATTGAACACTTTCTTCACGCCCGCTCCTTCCCTAATTCCTATTCTGCTGTGGAAAAAACTTTTTATACATTGTTCCACTATGTAGAACATGCCAATTCATTAAATGCCTAGGAAAATTCCACCAGTGACAAGCAGCTGGGAAGAGTGTTCATCATTCTTTCCAGCTGCTTTTTAATGATGTTCTGTTTTCTGCATGCTGATTATTTTACTTTCTTCTGCGGCTAATACTATAATCATCTAGAGAAATTTATACAAAGAAGGAGAACGTATGAAAAAAGAAAATCTGCTTTTCATCGCTTGGGGAGCTTCCTTTATTGCGATGCTTGGCAGCTTGTATTTTTCTGAAGTGATGAAATACGAGCCTTGCGAGCTTTGCTGGTACCAGAGAATCCTGATGTACCCGCTCGTCCTCATTCTCGGCCTTGCCATCATCAAGAAGGATACAGCAGCCGCCCGTTATTCATTGGCCCTTTCAGCTGTTGGAGGATGTATTTCCCTTTACCATTATGCCATTCAAAAGGTTGATTTTTTGACCAATACAGCTCCGGCATGCGGCAGGGTGCCTTGTACAGGCATGTACATTAACTGGTTTGGTTTTATTACCATCCCTTTTCTGGCGCTTACAGCATTCATTATTATTTTCACAGCCAGCCTGCTCGTAATTAAAAGAAAGGAAGTGGCTTAGCATGAAAAAAATCATTATTTTTGCAGCTGTTGTTTTAGTTTTATTTGGCGGAATTGTCTTTCTGACAAAGTACCAGCAAAATCAAGCCGCTAAGGACAATCCTTACGGCAAAAAAGAGCTTCATCCTGAAACGATTAAACAGCTGGATGACCCGAATTACAGCAACCTGATCCTGCCGGACGAGCTCGACAAAAAGCTGAAAAACGGCGAAGATCTGTTTGTTTATTTTTACAGCCCGACATGTTCTCATTGCAAAGCGACAACACCGGTGCTGATGCCGATGGCTAAAGAGAAAAATGTTGATATTAAGCAATTTAACCTGCTTGAATTTGAAAAAGAAGGAGCTCCTTATCAAATCGAATGGACGCCGACTCTTATTTATTTTAAAAACGGCGTGGAACAGGAACGCCTTGTCGGCGGCCAGCCCGAAGAAGCATTGGCGCAATTCCTGGACAAATACAAAGGCAAGTAGCCTTATCCCCCTGCCTGCAACGGCAGGGGATTGTTTTGTCATAAATGAAAAAAGCCTTCTGGCTGAGCAGAAGGCTTAAATTAAGTACGTATTGGCCGGTATGGCGAAGGCTAAATAGGATGCAGGGGTTTTTTTGTGCGTGAAGTGGCTGAGAAAGAAAGGGAAATCAATATCAAACTCCTGCAAAATCAGCGTGTTTCTTTCAAACATTTCCTGATAGTGCACAGGTAACTCAGCAGGCTCGTCTGTTTCAAGGATAGATATAATCGTCTGGAGGCTGGAAATCACTTGAAAAGCATCTTGAAGATTGTCAAAACGCTGAAAGTGATATTCTGTCAATTGCAGTATGCCGAAATTATACATAGACTGCAATTCTTCCTTTTCAAAGAAACGCGGGAATATTTCTTCTTTCAACTGCCCGACTAGCTCCTTGATTCTCTCTTCTTGTTCAATAGTGGAGGCAATAATTACTTTCAAAAAAACACCTTCCCTGCTATATCTGATTCATCATATGATAGATAATTCAAGGATAACATATAACCTATTTAATAACGTTGGTAATTTTGTGAAATGGGATAAGATAGATGAAAGGTGGGAACATTTTGTATAAGACGAAGCGAAAAGGCCCTGTTTATGAGCTGAGCCTTCCTAAAGAATGGATCGGCAAAACAGTGGACTTTATTTTAAAAAATGAGTGGCAGCTTTCTAAAAAAATGATTCATCAGTGGAGAATGGAGAAAGCGGTTCAAGTCAATGGTCAATCCTTAAGTTGGCAAACGCCTCTTCAAGAAGGCGATGTTTTGCATATTCCCCTGTTCCGTGATGCCGGGGATGCTCCTGCTCCTTCATACCTTGACATTGCCATCTTATATGAAGACGATCATTTACTGGTTGTGGATAAGCCCGCAGGAGTGAAAACGCACCCTAACGACGAGCAAGAAAACGGCTCGCTGCTGAACGCGGCTGCCTATCATCTGCAATCAGCCGGCGACAGGAGCTTTATCCGCCACGTTCATCGCCTGGATGAACAGACAAGCGGCGTTGTTCTATTCGCGAAACATGAAGCAGCATACACTGTCCTTTCCCGCTTATTAGAAAACCGGCTGATTAAACGAACATATGTGGCCGCTGTTCATGGCATCCTGCGAAAAGCTCAAGGAACGATTAATGAACCGATTGGAAGGGACAGGCATCACCCGACGAAAAGGCGCGTGTCAAAATCCGGGCAGCCGGCACTCACCCGCTTTGAAGTGCTGAAGCATAATAAAAGCCGTCAGCTGTCTGTCATAAAGTGCCAGCTTGCGACCGGACGCACCCATCAAATCCGCGTCCACTTTTCTGCCATTGGCCACCCTCTTGCCGGCGACCTTCTTTATGGAGGAAAGCCGATCGTTCACAGGCAGGCGCTTCATGCGGCGGAAATTGAAATTCCGCATCCGTTTACCGGGGAAACGCTGACTTGCCAATCCGCTGTTCCGGACGACATCCGCTCACTCTTTGAGTAAGGAATCGGATATTGCAAATAATCTGCTGGAGCTCGAAACGGCTCCAGCAGGTATGCCTAAGCGGCCGGCTCTCTTAATTCTAAAATCCATTATTAAATTCATCAGGATCAGGGCCAAACCTTTCTCCTTTATTTAGGGCGTTAATGTTTTTCATATCTTCCAGAGACAACTGAAAATCAAAAAGCTCACTGTTTTCTTTAATTCGTTCCGGGTGAACAGACTTCGGAATCACGACGGTTCCGTTTTGCAGATGCCAGCGCAAAATAATTTGCGAAACAGATTTACCATGTTTTTTGGCGATATGGTTAAGCGTCGGTTCACTGGCGAGCTTGTTGCGGGCAATCGGCGACCAAGCTTCTGCGATCATGTTTTTTTCCCGGCAATACGCTCTCACTTCTTCCTGGGTCAAGTATGGATGGTTTTCAATTTGATTGACTGCCGGGGCTTCATTGCAGACAGCAAGCAGATCTTCTAGGTGATGAACCTGGAAGTTGCATACACCGATCGCTTTGACAGCTCCTTCACTATATAATCGTTCGAATGCCCGCCATGTTTCCCGGTATTTCTCTTTCTCTCTTCCAGGCCAATGAATCAAATACAGGTCCAAATAGCTTGTTTGCAGCTTGTTCAAAGAGGTTTCAAAGGCTTTCAGCGTTTGATCATATCCTTGATCGCTGTTCCACACCTTTGTCGTAAGGAAGACTTCATCACGGCGGAGGCTGCTTTCTTTGACAGCATCACCAACGATCTGTTCATTTTCATACAGAGATGCCGTATCAATCAGCCGGTATCCCATGCGCAGTGCTGACTGAATGGCAAAGTTGGCCTCGATTTCATCCGTCATTTTGTATACGCCCAGACCTACCTGCGGCATAGCCAGTCCATTGTTTAATGTCAACGTATCCTGCAAGTTCACAGCAACTTTCATTTTGATTCCTCCTTTCGACTTTGTTTTTATTTTACCGCCAAATAAAAGTGGAAGCGACTATTTCAATCTTAATAGCTGCTGAAATTGATAATTTTTTTCTGCCTTTTTTCGACAAACTCTTTTTTCTTCTGCTCTATTCAAGTAAAATAGTGCTGTTAGCCATTTTTTTATAATTAGGAGGCTTTTCAAATTGTTTAAACAAAAGAAGGATAAATTTACTGTCTTGCTTAATTCAATTGCAGTTAATTTGAAGGAAAGTGCCAATTACTTTGCTGACTATAAGCTACAGAACGCCAGCGACTTGAAAATCTTTTATAACGAAATGAAAACGTTCGAGACAAAAGGCGATGAATTAATTCATGAAGTCATTAAAGAATTAAATCAGTCGTTTATCACGCCAATCGAGCGGGAAGACATTTTGGCACTTGCGATGAGCATGGATGATGTCCTTGATGGCTTAGAAGAAACAGCGGCGATGTTTGAAATGTACTCCATCATCAATGCTGATGAATATATGGTCAAGTTCGTTGAAGCGATCCGGAGTTGTGCCGCTGAAATTGAGCGGGCTGTTGAATTGCTGGAAACGAAAAAGTTGCTATCCATCCGCGAACATGTCATTAAAATTAAAGATTATGAAACCACTTGTGACGGCGTCCGCCGCCAGTCCATTAAACATCTCTTTGTGACAGAGAAGGATCCGATTCAGCTGATTAAGCTGAAAGAAATTTACGAGAGCTTGGAGCAAATTGCTGATTTTTGCCAGGACGTGGCTAATACTCTGGAAACTATCATCATGAAAAACGCTTAAGGAGCGCCTTATTTATGGATTCTTTACTTATGATTACTGTACTGATCGTTGTTTGCGCTTTATCGTTTGATTTTATTAACGGCTTCCATGACACAGCGAATGCTATTGCTACTTCAGTTTCCACCAAAGCCTTGAAGCCGCGCCATGCTATTATTTTAGCAGCTACCATGAACTTTTTAGGCGCCATGACTTTTACCGGAGTGGCCAAGACGATCACGAAAGATATCGTTGATCCCTTCATGCTGCAGAACGGTTCAACCGTTATCCTGGCCGCTTTAATTTCCGCTATCTTATGGAATTTAATTACGTGGTATTACGGGATTCCGAGCAGCTCTTCCCATGCCTTGATCGGTTCGATCGCCGGGGCAGCCATTGCAGCAGCCGGTGTGGGCGTTTTAAATTACGGCGGTTTCCTTAAAATCATCCAAGCGCTGATTCTTTCACCGATCATTGCTTTCATCGGCGGCTTTATTATTTACAGCATATTCAAAGTCGTCTTTAAGGACAACAACCTTCCAAAAACGAATCGCCGCTTCCGCCACTTTCAAATCGCGACGGCGGCTTTGCAGTCTTATACACATGGAACAAATGATGCCCAAAAAGCGATGGGGATCATTACTATGGCACTGATTGCCAACAACTATCAATCAACGACCGACATTCAATTTTGGGTGCAATTTTCGTGTGCGGCCGCTATGGGACTTGGAACATCCATCGGGGGCTGGAAAATCATTAAAACGGTTGGCGGAAAGATCATGAAAATCCGCCCGGTGAATGGAGTGGCAGCCGATTTAACCTCAGCCGCTATTATCTTCAGTGCAACGTTTATTCACTTGCCGGTCAGTACCACACACGTCATTTCGTCTTCCATTTTAGGGGTCGGCGCTTCCCACCGGATTCGCGGGGTCAAATGGGGAACGGCGCAGCGCATGCTGATTACGTGGGTGATTACACTGCCGATTTCTGCAGCTATTGCCGGCTTAACTTATTTTATTCTTAATTTGTTCCTATAAAAAAGCTGTTCCGCAATCAGATTGCGGGACAGCTTTTTTTAACTGACTGCATTAAAGCCTCTTATTAGAGCACGTATTTCCTCAATATATTTAAAAATAAAACCAAAGCGATGACAAACATTAAAATAATCAGTATCTTTTCTTGCTTGCTTCCAGGCATAGGTCTTCTCCTTTCCGATGTCCTTTCTTTACACGGTGCGCCCGCTATTAATTCTATCTTAACCGGATATCCCGCCCAGCTCAATGAAAACGCTGAAAGGCTTTCGCTTGCCTGCCGCCCCTGCTGAAGACTTGACGGTTAAAAAGCGGGGGCTTTCTATTTTCCTATTGCATCAGGTTATCAAAACGAATATTATATTAAGTGTGGTTTTTAATGTTCGTATTTTGGAGGTTTCCAATGTTTAAATTACAGGAAAATGGAACAAATACAAAAAAAGAAATTATCGCTGGTTTGACGACCTTTTTAACAATGGTTTATATCGTTGTTGTTAACCCGATTATCCTGAAAGATGCGGGAGTGCCATTTGATCAAGTCTTTACTGCTACGATCATCGCTACTGTCATTGGTACGCTATGGATGGCTCTGATGGCCAACTATCCGATCGCGATCGCTCCCGGAATGGGGATGAATGCTTACTTCGCTTACTCTGTTGTCGGCTCTCATACTGACATTACGTATGCAACTGCTTTCTCTGCTGTTTTCGTGGCCGGACTGATCTTTATTGCTTTATCTCTTACGCCTTTCCGTGAAAAATTAATTATTGCGATTCCTGATAACTTGAAGCACGGCATTACAGCGGGAATCGGACTGTTTATTGCCTTTATCGGCCTGCGCCAGACTGGATTGATTGCGGACCACCCGCAGAACTTAGTTAAGCTTGGTGATCTGCATAGCCCTGAAGCGATCTTAGCTCTAGCGGGACTGGCCATTACGATTGTATTGATGGTATTAAGGGTCAATGGTGCATTGTTTATTGGCATGCTGGTTACAAGTATCATCGCTTACTTTACCGGCCAGCTGAAAATCACCAAAGTGATCGAAGCACCCTCTCTGCCTGAAGGACTCATTATCTCCAACCCGCTGGCTGCTATCGGCGATGTGATCCAGCATGACTTATATGCGGTCGTATTTTCCTTCTTGCTGGTGACGATTTTTGATACAACCGGGACGATGATTGCTGTCGCCCAGCAAGCTGGATTGATGAAGGGCAAAACACTGCCTCGCGCGCGCCAGGCGCTTCTAGCCGATTCTGTTGCCGCGACTGCCGGTTCCATCTTCGGTACAAGTCCGACAAGCGCTTATATTGAATCCTCTACAGGAGTTGCTGCCGGAGGACGGACAGGTCTTACGACAGTTGTTGTGGCCGCACTGTTTGTGGTGGCCGCCTTCTTCGGGCCGCTCGTCAGTGCGGTATCAGGCTTGCCGGCAATTACGGCTCCGGCCCTTATTATTGTTGGCTGCTTAATGATGGAAAGTGTGGCCAAAATCACTTGGAACGAACTTGATGAAGCATTCCCGGCATTTTTAATTATTTTGAGCATGCCTTTAACGTCCAGTATCGCCACGGGTATCGCCCTTGGATTTATCTCCTATCCGCTGTTGAAGGTCGTCCGCGGAAAATTCCGTGAAGTGCATGTGCTTGTTTATATCTTTGCCATTCTGTTCTTTTATCAGCTGGCCTTTTTGCCTCACTAATATCAAGGATAGAATGAGAAAAGAAGAAGCCGAAATTTGGCTTCTTCTCGGGCTTCAGACAAACTCGCTGATAAGGGAGCGGGTCTGAGGCCTTTTTTATTTAGCTTGTGAATGGGAACAGCTGCTTTCCATTCCAGGCGTTTCGCTTTCCAAGAGTGAAAAAAGCAGGCCACCTGGGCTTGGCAGAGCGCGAAAATGCCGGCTTTTAAGGCTTCAATACCACTTTTATACACTCATCTTCATGATCGTTAAAAATCTGATAAGCGAGCGGTGCTTGATCAAGCGGCATAATATGAGTAATAATTTCTGCCGGATTCAATTCATTGGCCGTGATTTTCTCAAATAATTCAGGCATATAATGAATCACCGGGGCCTGTCCCATTTTCAGTGTCACATTTCTTTCAAAGAAGTTGCCGAGCGGAAACATATTGTACATTAAGCCATATACGCCTGTCAGCTGAACGGTGCCGAATTTTCTGACCGCATCTTTGGCCATATTGATGGCGCTTAAAGTGCCTCCCTGCAGCTTCAGCTTTTGTTCAATCTTCTCAATCGCCGATTTCTTTCCATCCATGCCGACGCAATCAATGACCACATCTGCTCCGCCATTCGTTACTTCCTTCAAGTGCTTTCCCATTTCAGGATACTCGGAAAAATTATACGCTTCCACATTGTTCATTTTTTTGGCAAGCTCCAAGCGGTAAGGCAGATAATCAACGGCAATGACCCGCTTCGCTCCTTTCATCCAGGCAAACTTTTGAGCCATCAATCCGACAGGACCGCTCCCGAGCACAACGACAGTATCACCAGGCTTCATGCCGGAATGCTCGATGCTCCAATAAGCTGTCGGCAGAACGTCGGACATAAATAGCAGGGCCTCGTCCTCCAGTTCACATGATTCCGGCACGACAAACGGCATGAAGTTTCCGAAACGCACCCGCAAATACTCTGCCTGGCCGCCCGGGTGATCGCCATATTGCTCTGTATAGCCAAAGTATCCTCCTGTATCCTTATGCGGGTTGGAGTTGTCACATTGGCTTTCCATATCATGCTCACAGTAATAGCAATGCCCGCAAGCGACATTAAACGGCAAGACGACTCTGTCCCCTTTTTTCACCCTGGTCACATCCGGGCCGACCTCCTCAACGATCCCCATTGGTTCATGGCCAATAATATATCCCGGACGCAGCGGCATATTTCCTTGATAAAGATGCAAATCTGATCCGCAAATCGCTGTTGATGTAATTCGGACAATCACATCATCTTTTTTCTTCAAAACGGGGTCTTCTACAGTTTTCACTTGTACATCTTTCGCTCCTTGGTACGTGACAGCTTTCATAGGCACCCTCCTTCTGATCGGCTTCTTCGTCCTATACCCGGTGACCGCTTGCTAATAACTTGCTTCTTTCTCTATGTTACGAATCCGAACGGGCCGTCGGCTTGTCGACTTCACGCTGCGGTTCAATATCTTCCCCGCGCTTTTTCTTTTCCTTTTGTTCAATAGACAGATTTTCCCGTTCTTGATAGTTGCTATCCTTCTTATTCATTTAGCCATCGCTCCTTTTGTTTGCTCTTTTTATTTATTTCCTGATCAAGGCGAACTAAACAAAAAAAAGTACCTTATTGAACAAGAAGCTTTGCTTCAATAAGGTACCTTCGTTTATTCTTCTTTTCCGAAGAAGCTTTTCATTGCATAAAAGACATCTGCTTTTTGCCTTAAAATATAATGCCTGAACTTGTTGTCTTTAATATTTTTATAAGAGTTCATCAGCGTGCTGTTACGATTGTATTGATTGACTTCGCCATAGCCAAACATATTGGATTTAGCCATTAATTCATCTACAAGCTTGACACAGCGCAAGTTATCAGAAGATAAATTATCGCCATCTGAAAAGTGAAACGGATAGATATTGTAGCGGACCGGATCATATTTCTCTTCGATCAGCTCCAATGCCATGCGATAGGCGGATGAACAGATGGTTCCCCCGCTTTCTCCTTTAGAAAAGAAATGCTCCTCACTGACTACTTTGGCCTCGGTATGATGGGCAATAAATTCAATATCTACTGTTTCGTATTTTGTCCGCAAAAAGCGGACCATCCAGAAAAAGAAGCTTCTGGCCATATATTTCTCCCAGACCCCCATAGAGCCGCTCGTATCCATCATTGCCAGAATCACCGCTTTGGACTCCGGCTTCTCTATTTCCGTCCATGTTCGAAATTTTAAATCCTCAGGCAAAATCGGGTGGAATTTCGCTTCACCCGTCAAAGCATTCCGCTTATAGGCAGACAGCAGCGTCTTCTTTTTATCAACGTTGCCCATTAACCCAGTTTTCCGAATGTCGTTATATTCTATATCTTCAACAGTAAAGGGCGCCTCCTCTTTTTGTTTTAAGTTAGGCAGTGCCAGTTCACTGAAGAAGGCTTTTTCTAAATCCATAAAGGAAACTTCTGCTTCATAGTAATCTTCTCCGGCTTGATCGCCTGGACTGCTTCCTTTTCCCGGGCCATCGGCAGGGCTGCCGTCGCGGGCGATAACATCCCCTACTTGACTGTCGCCGTCCCCCTGCCCCACATGCTTGTTTTTGTCATAGTTATATCGGATTTTATATTCTTCAATCGAGCGAATCGGAATTTTGATGACTTCATCGCCATTTGACATGATGATGCTTTCTTCCGTCACCAAATCAGGCAAGTTCTTTTTTATGGCATCCTGCACTTTTTCTTTGTGCCGTTCTTGATCATCAAATCCTTTGCGGTGAAGAGACCAATTTTCGCGGGATACATGATGCTCACTCATCTCCTATCCTCTCTCCTTTCCTTCATTTTATTGTATGCCTGCCAGGGTGCAGTTGTACGAACGTTGCCATCGAAAAAGGAAAAAAGAGGGCGGCCCAAAAGGCTGCCTCTTCTCCTATCTGTTCAGCAGGCTGCCCACATAGCGCAGCAGGTCATTGGCTGATACAGAATTATAACCGTAATCATCAATTAAGCGGGCCACCACTTCGTTAATCTTCTTCAATTGCTGTTCATCAGGAGTTTTTGTGGAAGTGGTAATTTTGACAATATCCTTCAAGTCAGCAAACAGCTTTTTCTGAATGGCTTCCCGAAGGCGGTCATGAGAATGGTAGTCGAATCGCTTTCCTTTTCGGGCATATGCGGAAATTCTGATTAATATTTCTTCCCGGAATGCTTTCTTGGCGTTTTCAGAAATGCCAATTTGCTCTTCAATGGAGCGCATTAGCTTTTCATCCGGATTGATTTCTTCTCCTGTCAGCGGATCACGCATTTTTGATTTATTGCAGTACGCCTCCACGTTGTCTAAATAATTGTCCATTAACGTTTTGGCTGATTCTTCATATGAATAAACGAATGCTTTCTGCACTTCTTTCTTGGCAATATTGTCGTATTCTTTTCTGGCGACAGAAATAAAGTTCAAATACTTTTCTCTCTGTTCGTTTGAAATAGACGGATGCTGATCGAGTCCCTCTTTCAGGGAGCGGAGAACATCAAGCGCATTAATGGAAGCTACCTCTTTACGAATGATTGTAGATGAAATGCGGTTAATGACATACCGTGGATCAATGCCGCTCATCCCTTCATCCTGGTACTCCTTTTTCAGCTGGTCGACATCGGCGGAGTTATATCCTTCTACACTTTCTCCGTCATATAGCCTCATTTTTTTGACAAGGTCAATGTCGCCGCGCTTCGGCTCCTTCAAGCGAGTTAAAATCGTGAACATGGCAGCCACTTTCAGCGTATGCGGCGCGATATGGACATCGGACACATCACTTTCACGAATCATTTTCTCATAGATTTTCTCTTCTTCCGACAGCTTTAAATTATACGGAATCGGCATAACAATGATCCGGGAGTGAAGCGCTTCGTTCTTTTTGTTGGAAATGAATGAACGGTATTCTGTTTCATTCGTATGGGCCACAATTAATTCATCGGCGGAAATAAGAGCGAATCTTCCTGCTTTAAAGTTGCCTTCCTGGGTTAAGGAAAGTAAATGCCACAAGAACTTTTCATCGCATTTCAGCATCTCCTGAAACTCCATAAGCCCGCGGTTGGCTTTGTTCAATTCCCCGTCAAACCGGTAAGCGCGCGGATCAGATTCCGAACCGTACTCGGCGATCGTCGAGAAATCGATGCTGCCTGTCAGATCGGCAATATCCTGAGATTTCGGATCGGATGGACTAAACGTGCCGACCCCTACCCGCTTATCCTCTGAGAAAAAGATTCTCTCCACCATTACATCTTCAATCCGTCCATTGTACTCTTCCTGCAATCTCATCATGTTTAACGGCGACAGGTTGCCTTCAATGCGGATGCCATATTCCTCATGGAAATCTCCCCGTAAATGTTCCGGGATTAGATGGAGAGGATCTTCATGCATCGGACAGCCTTTAATCGCATAAACAGCGCCTCGCTCTGTTCTTGAATAAGCCTCCATTCCTTTTTTCAAGATAGCCACGAGCGTGGATTTCCCGCCGCTGACCGGCCCCATCAGCAATAAAATTCGCTTGCGCACATCCAGCCGTTTGGCTGCAGGGTGGAAATATTCTTCTACGAGGCGCTCCAGTGCCTCTTCCAGCCCATAAAGCTCGGAGCTGAAAAAGCTGTATGTTTTGGCGCCATTTTCTGTTTCAATTCCTTTGTCTTTAATCATATGGTAAATTCTAGAATGAGCTGACTGAGCTACCCAAGGCTTTTGTTTGACGATGTCCAGGTATTCCGCAAAAGTGCCTTCCCACTTTAATTTTTCTTCTTCTTCACGGTATTGTTCGACTTTTTTTAAGATATCCATATAGACCTCCCGCTTTTGCGTAATTAGAGAACGATTACTAAATCCTATGCCCGTACATCTCTTAACATGCTAATGAAAAAGCGGAATCATAGATTGTCCTTAATTTGAAAGAAGTTGGCGTTTTCTTTGCAGGTGCTTTCAGCTATAATAAAAATAGTGTGCAGGAAAAGACTTCTTAAGAAAGGGGTACGAAAAATGAATCTATTACTCATTTTAGGCGTGATCGTTGCCTTCCTTGCCGCAATCTTCACTGCTGGATACGAAGATAAACCAGGTGCCTAATGAACACAAAAAAAAGCACTGCAGCCGGGCTGCAGTGCTTTTTTCTTAAGATAATTTCAAGAAGTTCTGCTGACGCAGAGCTTCGTAGACCAAAATGGCCGCTGTATTGGATAAATTTAACGATCTTACATTTCCATTCATCGGAATACGCAAACAACGGTCTTTATTTTCATTAATAATCTCTTTCGGCAATCCAGTCGTTTCTCTTCCGAAGATAAAGAAATGATTTTTTCCGGGATCGCTATAGTCAAAATTGGCATAGTTATTTTCGCCAAATTTGGTTAAGTAATAATATTCTCCACCTGCATTCTTCTCATAAAACTCCTCTAGGGAATCATAATAAACAACTTCTACAAACTGCCAATAATCCAAGCCTGCCCGGCGCAACATTTTATCGTCTGTCGAAAAACCAAGCGGGCGAATTAAATGAAGCACTGTGTCGGTAGCTGCGCATGTTCTGGCAATATTTCCGGTATTGGCCGGAATTTCAGGCTGGTAAAGTACTACGTTAATAGACAAAATTATTCACCTCATATTTAAACTGTAACCTATTTATTATATCATAGCGAAAACGCTTAAGAAGAACCATCTTTGATCTGAAAGAACTTATACTGAATGCCCGGCGTATAAGCAGTTGAATCTTCGTAGCTCCAGTAACGCATGCGGCTGTTGGTCGTATGGGCGTTCACAAGCGGCATGCCGCGGCTGTCTTTGGCCGTGACGATGGTTGAATGATCGAATCGCCCGTCCCCTTGAAAGTCATAGCAAATAACATCTCCCGGCTGCAGCAGCTCTGGTTCACTCACCTCGCAGGTTTGCATCCCGCTTTTCGACGAAGATAAAAACCAGCGGAAGGCATGTGCCACCGTCCAGCTATAGCTCCAATTATTGCTTCTGACCCACCAGCCGCGGCTTCTATCCGGGTAACCGGTCATCGGCGCTCCCCCGGCATGCAGGCATTGAGAAATGTAGTTGGTGCAGTCCACGCTAAATTGCCGGTAAGCCGGGTTATAGCTGTTCCACCAGCGCTCGGCATACTGAACAGCTTTCAGGCGGTCATATTGAAAGGCTCCCCTTCCCTCAAAAACATCCGGGAACTCCGCTAACTCCTTCACATTTGCAGACAGAATAAGCTGGGGCTCTGCCTCCTTATCTTCTATCAGCGCCTGATTTTCTATCCGGGCCGTCCGTTCCTCTACTTCCTCTTCCAAGTAAATATAGCTGTCCTGCTGAATCAAATATTTGAAATGCACGCGATAGCGTGTCCATTCTCCTTCGTTGGAAAGAATGTTGCCGAACGCTTTTGCCTTGAGAATTCGGCTTCCTCTAGACTCAAGCAGCGCTTTTTTCCTTAACAGCCTCTGATCGTTGTCCGCCTTGCCTTCAACGAGCGACTGCAAACGCCGCTCTATTTCCTGCCGAAGTTCTTCGCACATGAAAAAGTCCTCCTGAACAGTTCTTTTTTCTATATCTATTCAGGACCTTCCTTGTTCATGTTAGTTCAGTAGGCTGATTCCTTTCTCGATCTCTTCTTTCACCGCAGAATCACTTTCTTTCTCTTTCGCCAAAATAAGTGCCTCCCGGGCTTTTTCCCCGCCAATTTTGGCAATGGCCCAAGCGGCGGTTCCTCTTAAAACTGGGCGAACGTCGTGAAAGAGCACATCCATTAAAGAAGGCAGCGCGCTTTCCTCTTTAAAATGCGCGAGTGCAATAATTGCATTGCGTTGAATCGGCTTCTTCCCTCTCCAGGAGCCCGACATGGAGCCGAAGGTTTGCTTAAACTCTTTATTGCTCATGCTGACCAGCGGCTCAAGAAGCGGTTTCACTGCCTCTGGGTCCGGCTCCATTTCCTCATGCAGATGAAAATCGATGCCTTTGTTTTCGGGGCACACGGTTTGGCAGGTGTCGCAACCATACAGGCGATTCCCCAGCTTGTCGCGAAATTCCGCCGGCATGAAATCCTTTGTTTGGGTTAAGAAGGCAATGCAGCGCTTCGCATTCAGCTGCCCTCCTTGCACAAGAGCACCGGTTGGACAAGCATCCAGACATTTTGTGCACGTGCCGCAGCGGTTTTCAATCGGCTTATCCGGCTCCAGCGGCAAGTTAGTGATCATTTCCCCTAAATAAACGTAAGAGCCAAATTCGGGAGTGATAATCGACGTATTTTTGCCGCTCCAGCCAATCCCGGCACGTTCAGCAACAGCCCGATCAGAAAGCTCCCCTGTATCCACCATCGAGCGAAAATGGGCTTCTGGCGCTTTTGCTGCGATGAAGGCCTCTAATTTGCTTAAACGATCACGCAGCACTGTATGATAATCCTCTCCCCAGGAAGCCCGGCAAAAAATCCCTCGTCTTGCACCTTGCTTGCCTTTCACGGATTCTCTCATCTTAGAAGGGTATGCCAGTGCGATCGCAATAATGGAACGGGGTTCATCAAAAATTCTGGAGGGCTCCACCCGCTTATTGATATCTTTCTCTTCAAATCCCGATTGATAATCCAGTGCCTGCTGGCGCAGCAGCCGGTCTTTCAATTCAGTAAAAGGAGCCGCAGAAGCAAAACCAATTTTATCTATGCCGATTTCCCGGCTGTACTCAATGATTTCCTGTTTTAATGCTCTGTAATCCATGGCTCTCCCTCCCTTCAAGGAATATATGAGTCAAATATATCTATAAAAACAGCCTGTTCGTCTTTTATGCTTCTTTCCTAAGCAAAGAAGCAGCACCTTAAAACGGCCGCCAGTATGTTGTCATCCGATCCGAAAATTAAAAAACGCAACATCTTATCCAGCAAGGAATAAAACATTGCGTTAATAACAATATAATAGAGAGCGGGTGATGGGAATCGAACCCACGACATCAGCTTGGAAGGCTGAGGTTTTACCATTAAACTACACCCGCAAGAGAGTGTGTGATTCATAACATGTATTTCATTATATAAAAAAACATTGTCGAATTCAAGAGGATTTTCATTTTTTCTCTATCATAAGCCTTTCAAAGCATCGGCTTAGACTACCTGAAATTTTCCTCAATAAACATCTGCTCCTGCTCTTCTGTCATGATTCTCTTTGCCTCGCCAATATTCCCGTCCTGCTCTTCCCACAAGGCATTATGATCCTTATCCACTTTGGTAAAATCTCCGGCTTCCCAGCGACTGAGGATCTCCAGAAAGAACTTTTCCGACTTAAAGTGATTGGCCAGCACATGCTCTTTTACTATTTTAATATTTTCTGGAGTCATCTCAATCGCTCCCCATTTTTCACGGGCGAGTACCTTTTGATGTGTCATCTTATGCATAACGGTTGTTACCTGCGGCTCATTTCCGTCAATCAGCTTAGGAAGCCGGTCGCTCTTTTCACCGCCGATTTCAATTTGTTTTTTATCGAACTTTACTGGCTTGCTTGCCAGCTTTTTAGCCTCTTTTGTTTGTGACTGATCGCTCGAGGTAATAATCACAAAGGCCGTCCCAATTGCCCCGGCCGCAACGGCTGCAACTAGACAAAAAACAAGAACGAGCTTTTTAACATTCATTGCAGTCCCTCCATCAAACCCTATCCATTCTGCTAATCTGCTGAACAGTTATTCATTTCTATATATTAACATAAATGGCAGAATCGTTCCACGGGCGCCTCGCCATACGTTCTTCTTTAACAAACGTTCTATGACACGCTTAATTCAATCATAATAAATAGTTAATTTCTCCCACGTTGATCGCCAATCTTTTTTAAGGATACGCTGCTTGTAAATGTCCATTCGTTCCTTCTTCTTAAAAAAAGGAGTGGGCTTCACCTTTAAATGGATGGCATCGCTAATTCCATAGGGAGCTGTTAATAGTATGTTATTTGCCTCATCCAATTTCACGCCTAAAGCTGTGGCCGTTTCCGGAAACTTGGAGATAGCGTCAACTGAGGAAGAATAAGCAGGCATATGGCTTTTGATGTGCATTCTAGCTTCGTTCTTTACGGACCAGGGAATATCAGGAAGACGACATTTAAGTTTTTCTTCAAGCTTTTTTTCCTCCAGTTTATCCATCGTTGCCGGATCAAAATAAATGACATCGATATCTGGAATAGCAGTTCTTTCAGTGAAATGATGGAGACTATCCCAGATCTTTGAACGAATAAATCCGGCACATATCCACCAATCAGGCAAATCCAGCGTTTTTGCGGCTGTTAATATTTCCATCATCCATGGGTCTTCTCTAATCATCGAAATAACTGCTTCTTCATCCATCATGGCCACACCACTCCTTAAACGATGTATTCCAGCATTTATTCTATCATCCTGGCGCTTTATCCTTCACCTTTATTTCAGGAAAAACGGCGGCGCAATTTCCTCATGATCAGCGAAAAACATTCGCCCTTCGTTCACATGCAATGCTTTTATTCCAAACCACTTACAGCCTACTCAGTTTACATTCATTCGATCCACTTACCTTTGACATTCCTCCTCTCATTCTCCTCCCTCTGCGCCTCTTACATTCGGTGCTTTCTTCGTGTACAAAAGCTTCATGTTATAATCAATCTTGACAACAACTGGGAAAATGAAAACATTCAACGTGTACTAAAGGAATAGACCAGTTGATGAAGGAGAGAATGTAATGGAAACCATTTTGATTATAGAGGATGACCCTAAAATTGCACATCATTTAAAAACCTTTATTGAAAAATACGGACTTCAAGGCGTCATCGCAAACGACTTTGACCACATTATCGAACAGTTTCATAAAGAAAAGCCCGATCTCGTCTTACTGGATATTAATTTGCCTAAATTCGATGGCTACTATTGGTGCCGGCAGATCCGGCTCGTGTCTATTTGTCCAATCATTTTCATCTCCGCACGAACAGGAGAAATGGATCAAGTCATGGCTTTAGAAAACGGGGGCGATGATTTCATTACCAAGCCATTTCATGCGGATATCGTTATGGCTAAGATCCGCAGCCAGCTGCGCCGGGCTTACGGCGCCTATTCCGCTAAACATCAGGAACAGATATTGGAATTAAAAGGACTAAGCCTCTATCCCGAGAGACTTGAATTGCATTTTGCCGGTCAGGAGCTTCGCCTGACGAAAAAAGAAACAGATATTCTTGAACACTTGATCGACCGTTATCCGCGGGTAGCAGGGAGAGAGGATTTACTGGAGAGGTTATGGGATGACCAGGCATGGGTGGATGAAAACACATTAAATGTAAATATCGCACGGGTGCGCAAAAAACTGCAAGAGCTTGGAATTGAACAGGCAATCGAAACTGTACGCGGCACCGGCTACCTGTTGAACGTCACATGGGGGTCTGGAAAAGAATGAAGCTGTTTTTTCGCGAACACTTACTATTAATCACGCTCCAGCTCATCCAATTTTCTAGCATCTCCCTTATTTTGTGGCTAGATGGCTATCATCATTTTTCTGCTTTACTGTATGCCGTTTTTTTAAGCCTGTTTTTCCTGGTGCTGTATCTATTCTATCAAGCTATAACCCGCCACCTGTTTTATAAAAAGCTGCAAAACGGCCTTTCCTCTCCTGATGAAGCTTTGGAAAAAACCGGATCTTCTCCTGCGGCGCTGGCATTAGATACCTTGTTGAAATCACAGTATCAGCTTTATATGACGACTTTACAGCAAGCTGAAAAGCGGCAGGAGGAACAGCTTGAATTTATGGACCGCTGGGTGCATCAAATGAAAACCCCGCTTTCTGTTATTGAACTGACCGCCCAAAATCTTGATGAGCCCGACTCTTCAAATATCCGGGAAGAAACAGAGAGAATGCGCCACAGCCTGAATACGGTTCTTTATAATGCACGCTTGCGGACAATTAACCAAGACTTTCAAATCAAGCCGGTGGCACTTGCACAGACCGTACAGGCCGTCAACTCAGAAAACAAGCGCTTCTATATTCGGAACCGTGTCTATCCCCGGTTTAAGGAGCAACGGCCTGGCATCATGGTGGAGTCTGATGAGAAGTGGCTGGTTTTTATTCTTGAACAGCTTGTGCAAAACGCCGTCAAGTATTCAGCGGGAAAAAGCTCCTCTGTTGAAATTTCTCTTTATGAAAGAGAGGGAGCAGCCATACTGGAAATACAAGATTGGGGCATTGGCATTCCGCCGGAGGATCGAAAGCGGATTTTTCATAAATTTTTTACCGGTGCGAACGGGCGCAAATACCGAGAATCAACTGGAATGGGCCTGTATCTTGTAAATGAGGTATGCCATTATCTCGGACACAGGCTGGAAGTAGAATCGGAAGTTGGAAAAGGATCGATTTTCCGACTCGTGTTTCCTCCTTCGCAAAACCTTACATCGATGTAAGAAAAGTGAAAGGAAAGTCTATAGCACGCCTCTGGCACTATGCGCTACACTGGCATCAGTACAAGCGAGAGAGGAGAAAGCATATGCTTGAAGTGAAAAGAGTCGGAAAGGTTTATGAAGGGAAAGTAGCTTACCGCGCTCTGACTGATATTGATTTATCTATAGAGGATGGAGAATTTGTCGCCATTATGGGCCCCTCCGGAAGCGGAAAAACAACATTATTAAATATGGTGGCAACGATTGATGAGCCAACAACCGGAGAAATCACCATTGGCGGGCAAAACCCGCACCGATTAAAGAAAAATGAACTGGCGAAGTTCCGGCGGCGTGAGCTTGGCTTTGTATTTCAAGATTTTAACCTCCTTCATACGTTAACAGTGGAAGAGAATATCGTCCTTCCCCTTACGCTCGATGGAAAAAATGTGAAAGAAATGAAAGAAAAAGCAAGAACTGTAGCGGAGAAGCTGGGCATTGCAGGCATTATGGGCAAACGCACCTTCGAGATTTCAGGAGGACAAGCGCAGCGGGCAGCTGTTGCCCGGGCTATTATCCATCATCCAAAGCTTTTACTTGCCGATGAACCGACAGGAAACCTCGATTCCAAGTCATCTAAAGATGTGATGGAACTGCTCGCCGCATTAAATAAAAACGACAAGATGACGACACTTCTTGTTACGCATGAAGCGCAAGCAGCAAGCTATGCGGACCGCGTAGTTTTCATCCGTGACGGCAAGCTTTATTCTGAGATTTATCGCGGAGACAGCCAAAAAGGCTTTTTCCAGCAAATCATTGACACACTTTCCTTGCTGGGGGGGAACGATCATGACTTTTCGTCAGTTCGCCTTTAACAATGTCTTCCGCAACAAGCGTCTTTACGCTGCTTATTTTCTAAGCAGCCTGTTCACGGTTATGGTGTTCTTTACCTTTGCCATCTTTGCTTTTCATCCGTCGTTTCAGAATAGTGACATGAATAAAAATGTCATGTTTGGCCTGACTGTAGCTGGCGGGATTATTTATGTCTTTTCCTTCTTTTTCGTTTTATATTCAATGAGTGCTTTTTTGCAATCACGAAAAAAGGAATTTGGCTTACTGATGATACAGGGCATGAGCACCCAGCAAATCCGGCTGATGGTGTTCATGGAAAACATGGTGATTGGGCTATTCGCTACGATCAGCGGCATTTTGCTCGGGCTGGTCTTTGCTAAGCTCATTCTGCTTCTGGCTGAAAATGTTCTTATTTTTGAAGAGAGTCTTCATTTTTACTGGCCGCTTTCAGCCGTGCTTATTACGTTTGTTTCATTTATCCTGTTATTTTTATTTATTTCATTGTTTGTCTCCTTCATTTTACGCACACGCAAGCTGGTGGACTTGATTAAAGGAGATAAGAAGCCGAAAGATGAACCGAAAGCTTCCATGCTTCTGTCTATCCTGGCTGTGCTTTTACTGCTGGGCGGATATGGGACAGCACTTTATGTTAAAGGGATGAGCGTCATCGTTGCCATGGTGCCCGTTATCGTGGTCGTTATTATCGGGACTTATCTGTTATTCAGCCAATTAAATGTCTTTATCATTCGCCGTTTAAAACGCAACGAGTCCCTTTTCTGGCGCAACACAAATATGATCTTATTTTCAGACTTGGCTTTCCGGATGAAGGATAATGCCCGCTCCTTTTTCATGGTAGCTATTATTTCAACAGTTGCTTTCAGTGCAATCGGCGCCTTGTATGGAACGCATTCATATTTGACAAAGGCTATCGTTCAGGCTAATCCGTTTACGTACAGTTATCATCCTTATGATCAGACAGAAAACATTCAAAAAAACGTACAATATGCGAAAAATACCATTGCTCAAAATGGAATTGATGCAAAGCAGCTGGACATGACAGAGATGTACCTTCCTTTTGCTGACAAGCCTGACGGCATTCTCGTTCTCAACGCCAAAGACTACAACAAGGCGGCCAAACTCCTTGGCAAAAAACAGCTGGATCTTCAAGCTGGAGAAGCGGTAATCGCTAAACAAAGCATAGCAAACCTCAATCAAAATGATCATGCGGATAAATGGATGCAGCAATCCATCACACTTACTGATGGAAAAACCGTTAAGCCAAGCCGTCAGGTAGAAGCTGATGCCTATCCAAACGTTGACAGCTACATGATTGTCGCCGAAGAAACATACAAGAAGCTGCCGAAGCCGCTAAAAGTAAAACATCATTTTGTCTGGATTGCATCGGAAAAGAATAAACCGGAGCAGCTGCGCAAAGCTGGAGAACTTCTGCAGGAACACTATGAACCAGGAGCCTTCTTTTCCACAGATTTCGTTCTTTATGAAATTGAAAAAGGATACGGCCCTATTCTCTTTATTGGACTATTTATTGGCATTGTCTTTTTCGTATCAGCCGGAAGTTTTCTATATTTCCGCCTTTTCACTGACCTGGCTGAGGATAAAACAAAGTTCCAAGCGATCGCAAAAATGGGCTTAACCGTACCAGAAATGAAGAAAATCGTCAATCGCCAGACGGCCTTGCTCTTCTTCGCACCGATGGCCGTAGCCCTTATTCACGGTGCCATTGCCCTGACCTCCCTCTCAAGGATGTTCAGTTATAATCTAGTCAGAGAGTCGGCTATGGTGCTGACAAGCTTTCTTGTGATCCAAATCATCTATTATCTTATCGTCCGCTTTTTTTACGTCAAACAAATTAAAGAAGTCATCGAATAATCCCGCACAGGAGCAGCTACTGGGCTGCTCCTGTCTGCGGGATTTTTCAGTTTTCTTGTTGTTTTATTCAGCGATCTTAAGTTGTTCTAATAGTTAATCGCTAAAGAACTAGATAGTGCCTTTACACACATGGTTATATGAAGGACGAAGAGCTAGCATGGACTGATCCTCCCACTTAATACATATCGTCCTCATTTAACCTCGTTATTTCCTCAATAGATAGCTGTTTCCTTCCCAAATGTCTCACAGCTAACACTTTTAAAGCTTAATGCGTTCTCCATTGTCTATTTCTTCCATGGCTTTTAATAATGGATCAGCTGGCATTCTAGGCACAACTATGATACCCCAAAAGAGATTTTTAAAAATCATAATTACTATATATACTCAAGAAAATGTTTTTCTATTGTTTCAAAAACTAAAATTTCAGGATGCTTATAAGGTTTTCGTTTTAAATATTCGTCTGCCACCATCATACTTTCCCAATATTGTTTCATTAGATCTTCTTTAGAAGGGAGTCCTTTAGTAAAATAGCCTTCTTCACCAGTCTCTCCTTTCATATACTCATCTTCTACATAAGCAAATAAATCACTTGATATTTCTCGATTAAAAACTAAAACTTTTTCAGTAACCATTGGGAACTTTAGATAATGTTCGGAGACAGGACCAAAGTCAGCACCAAATGCCATACTGAAGTCAATCCATTGTTCGGCATATAAAGGTCTGGTGAGAGCTGTTAACTCTGGAAACAAACGGCCGCCATTCGAATAAAATCTTGCTGCTGTATTGTTGCTCAACCCTTTATTTAAAGCTATTTGCGGATCTGCATATCTATCATCATCTTGTTCAAATACTATGTGGTATAAATACACACCTATCCCTCTCTACAATAGAATGATGTTCAAGCTATCTTTAACTAATTATAAGTTTAATATTAAGATAATTGAAGTTCATAGTTTCCATGAAGAAAATAACCCGTTATATTTATGAGCATTTAACGATCATTAAACAGGCGCACGACCATTTAATGTAGGATCGTACGCAAAAAAGACGCCTACTAACGATAGTAAGCGTCTTTCAATGCCGTTATATCAACGTTATAGATACCGGTGGTCGGGGTCGAACCGACACTCCTCACGGAACACGATTTTGAGTCGTGCGCGTCTGCCAATTCCGCCACACCGGCATATATGGAGGCGGCAACCGGATTTGAACCGGTGATAAAGGTTTTGCAGACCTCTGCCTTACCACTTGGCTATGCCGCCAAAATAATTGGAGCGGAAGACGGGATTCGAACCCGCGACCCCCACCTTGGCAAGGTGGTGTTCTACCACTGAACTACTTCCGCAATACTGGG
>NZ_BCVF01000021.1 GCF_001591605.1 Bacillus badius NBRC 15713
AAAAAATCGCAGACAGAACTTATTCATGCAAGTAGTCGATCACTAGGTCGGCAAGATCCTCCCTGCCGTCTATTACTCCAAGCACCGCCTCAATAACAGCTGCACGCGGTTTAGTAACCTTTATTTCATTCTGCAAAAACCCCAGCAGCTCCTTTTGTTTCGGAGAAGCTCCTTGTTGCATGACATTGATTCTCTCCAATATGTTCTTTCTTTTATGCTCCTTCGAAAGGGCAATTTCAGGGAAACATTTGTCAAAGAACCATTCTCCTACGAGAATATCCTCGCTGCTTTGCACATCAGCTATCGTCCCATCCATTCGGCGCAGCCCATAAGCGATAATTTCCTTCAGTTCTATGGACTCACTTTTCGTCACCATAAATAAGTGGATCATTTGCTGAACACTCCCTAAAAAAATAAGGGAAAGATCCAAAGAATACGGTTTAACCTTCTTTCCATACAATTCAATGATCCGGCTTTGAATCCACTTTAATTCCTCCAAGTAGTGCCGCTTGACAAGCTGCTTCAGCTCCTCTTCTTCAGACGCAAACACCCCTTGAAATAAAATAAACAAGTTATTCCTTTTGTTCACTTCCATTGTAATAACAAGCTGATCGCTGAACCCTATGAGATCTGATGCCTGCCGGCCAGATAACACGGAAAGTCTCTGTTTTTTTGTTTCTGTTTTAATATCTTCAAGAATATTAATGAGCAATTCACTTTTAGAAGAGAAATAATTATAGAACGTTCCTTTAGATATATGGCTAGCATCTAAAATATCTTGAATGGAAGTAGCAGCATACCCTTTTTCTACAAAAAGAGCATGGGCAGCGACCATTACTTGGCGCTTGCGACTATTCATTTCATCACCTGAGCTTTACTATTTGTACTGCATGTACAATTTCATCGTAGCCTAGATTCTTTTAACAATCAACATTCCCGCTTTATTTTAAAATTTTTATTGATTTTTCTGTACCAGCGGTATATGATTAAAACCTATTATAACCGAAGTCCAAAAAATATACACACGGTATGAGGAGGTTTATTTATGAATACACAAGGCGCGATGGAAAAGCCGCCTTATGGCATGATTGCCCTTTTATTTGTCGGCGCCTTCGTCTCCATTTTAAACGAAACGCTGCTGAACGTAGCGCTTCCTTCTATTATGAAAGATTTTGATGCATCAGCCTCTGCTGTTCAATGGCTGACAACCGGTTATATGCTGGTAAATGGTATTCTTATTCCTGCCAGTGCTTTTTTTATCCAGAAGTTCACAAACCGGAAGTTGTTCATTTTAGCCATGAGTCTCTTCACTGCCGGCACATTATTGGCAGCTTTTTCTCCGTCCCTGGGAGTACTGCTCACGGCCCGGATGATTCAAGCATCAGGTTCTGCGATTATGATGCCGCTTTTAATGAATGTCATGCTTTTCAGTTTTCCGGTTGAACGCCGCGGGGCTGCTATGGGACTGTTTGGACTGGTGATGATTACCGCTCCGGCGATCGGTCCTACTTTATCCGGTTGGCTGATTGAACATTATTCTTGGCGCACATTATTTGATGTGGTTCTTCCCATCGCCGCCATTACACTAGTAGTGGCCATTTTGAAACTGAAGAATATTACGCCTCAAAGAAATATTAAACTCGATGTTTTGTCACTGATTTTATCCAGTGTCGGCTTTGGGGGACTATTGTATGGGTTCAGTTCGGCAGGAGAGAAAGGCTGGGACTCTGTCCATGTATACCTGCCTATCATTGCAGGTGTCATTGGGCTGTTGCTGTTCATCATCCGGCAGCTCCGCCTAGATGAGCCGCTTCTTGAGTTCCGAATTTACCGCTATCCAATGTTTGCCCTTTCTTCGGCTATTTCTGTTGTATTAGCTATGGCAATGTTTTCTGCTATGCTGTTAATGCCCATTTATGTACAGACACTCCGCGGCATCTCCCCGCTTCACTCCGGACTGCTTATGCTGCCGGGAGCGCTTGCGATGGGAGTCATGTCCCCAATTACCGGCAAGCTGTTTGATAAATTCGGCGCCCGGGTTTTAGCCGTCATTGGGCTTGCTATTACTATTTATACAACGCATCTGTTCAGTAACCTTACACTTGACACTTCCTACAGCTATTTAATGCTGCTTTATACCTTGCGGATGTTTGGAATGTCTATGGTCATGATGCCGGTTATGACTAACGGTTTAAATGAACTGCCGCAAAGCATGAATCCGCATGGAACTGCTATGAACAACACGTTGCAGCAGGTTTCTGGTGCAGTTGGATCTGCCTTTCTCGTGACCTTGATGCAAAACCGTACAGAATCAGAGGCTGAGAGATTGGCTGATGCAGCGATGAAAAGCATGCCGGCATCTACTCAGCCGGACCCTTCCCAAATAGCCGATATGAAAGCAGCTATTATGAATGAAGCTATGCTTCACGGGATTAATTTCTCTTTCTCTGTTTCTGTTTATATTGCCATCATCGCGCTCATTCTCTCGTTCTTTATGAAACGCACAAGTCCAGCCAAAGATTTAACGAAAGAACAGCCGCTTGATGTTTAAAAACGCAAAAAAAGCATTTGGGAAGCTTCCCAAATGCTTTTTTGCTGATCAGCCGCTATAACCAAGCCGTTTGGAAATAGCTTGTCCTGCCTGGATCATCCGCCCGCTTAATGAACGCAATCGTTCATCCGTCATTCGCAGCGTCGGGCCTGAAATGCTGACAGCTGCAGCTACCTTTCCTGTATGATCAAAAACCGGAGCAGCAATGCAGCGGATACCAGCCTCATTCTCCTCCAGGTCGAGAGCGTACCCATTTGCTTTTACTCTTGACAGCTCCTGTAAAAACACTTCTTTTTCTGCGATCGTATAGGGAGTATGGGCCGGCAATCCCTTTCTTTCAATAATCGTCAGCACGTCTGCCGCCGGTAAGTGAGAAAGGATCGCTTTGCCGACAGAAGTACAATGAACCGGCGCCCGCTTGCCGACCTTGGAGTGCATGCGCAATGCTTCATTGCCATCAAGCTTTTCAATATAAACAACTTCCCCCTGATCATACACAACGAGATGAACGACTTCATTTGTCTCTTCTTCAAGTTCCTGCAGTATCGGCTGCGCCTCTGCCCGGACGTCCAAAGAGTCAAGCAATTTAGAACTGATATCAAGAAACATATAGCCTAGCTTGTATTTCCCGGTGGTTTCATGCTGTTCAATATAGCCATATTGACTAAGAGTTGCTAGTATGCGAAAAACAGAGCTTTTATTAATATCCATTTGCTTTGAAATTTCTGTTACACCGAGTCCTTGCTTCGACTGGCCGACAAGTTCGATGATATCAAGCGCCCGTGCAACCGATTTTACGACATTATTTCTTTCCAATTGACAGGCCCCTTTCCATGCAGCTGTATTTTCTTATTCATTTTGTTTGCTCTAAAGCCCTCTTTCGCTAAAAAGGCTGGCCTGCAGTTGGCCAGCCTTTTTCTATTATCCTTTAAGATGCAAAAAGAAGAAATGAAAAAATCTTATTGAGTGACTCTATATTTTGCCTTTGCTTCAAGGCGTCGTTTGTGCAAAATAGGTTCTGTATATCCGTTTGGCTGCTCGTGTCCTTTAAATACAAGATCACAAGCAGCTTGGAAGGCTACGGATTCCTCATAATTTGCTGACATAGACCGATATCCCTCATCCCCGGCATTTTGTTCATCCACTACCTTCGCCATTCGCTTCATCGTCTCCATTACTTGCTCTTCTGTGCAAATGCCGTGGCGAAGCCAATTGGCAATGTGCTGGCTGGAGATGCGGAGAGTCGCCCGGTCTTCCATTAAACCAACGTCATGAATGTCCGGAACTTTAGAGCAGCCGACTCCTTGTTCCACCCAGCGGACTACATAACCGAGGATGCCTTGCGCATTATTATCAAGTTCCCGCTGGATTTCCTCCCGGCTCCACCTTGAATCCTTTGCCAGCGGAATTTGTAAAATATCATCTGTATAATCTTGCAAGCTTTGCTTTAATTCATCTTGAACTTGCTTCACATGAACTTGATGATAATGAAGGGCGTGAAGGACAGCTGCGGTCGGCGAAGGCACCCATGCCGTGTTTGCACCTGCTTTGACATGGCCAACTTTTTGTTCCAGCATAGCAGCCATCATATCTGGCATCGCCCACATGCCTTTCCCGATTTGGGCACGGCCCTGCAAGCCGGTTGCAAGCCCCGCAGCGACATTTGCTTTCTCATAAGCTGATAACCACACGGAAGATTTAATATCCCCCTTTGGAATCACCGCTCCCGCTTCCATGGATGTATGTATCTCATCTCCTGTTCGATCAAGAAAGCCCGTATTAATAAAGGCGATTCTTCCCTTTGATTCACGAATGCAATTTTTCAAGTTCAGCGAGGTGCGCCGTTCTTCATCCATCACGCCAATTTTCAATGTGTTCCGTTTTAGTTCCAGCAAATCCTCGATCCGGTCAAACAGCTCGCAGGCAAATGCCACTTCCTCTGACCCGTGCATTTTCGGCTTAACAATGTAAATAGAACCTTTACGAGAATTGGCCAGCTCGGAACTTCCATCAAGAGAGTGCTTAGCAATCGCACTTGTGACTACCCCGTCAAGAATGCCTTCAAATATCTCTTGGCCGTTTTCGTCAAACACGGCATTAATCGTCATTAAATGGCCGACATTGCGAACAAACATTAATGAGCGGCCCGGAAGCTTTAACGTGCGGCCATCTATTGACGTATACAGGCGATCCTCATTCATTCGGCGTGTGAGCGTTTTGCCATTCTTCACAAATGAACAGCTCAAGCTTCCCTTGATTAACCCTAGCCAATTACGGTACACAAGCACTTTGTCTTCCGCGTCAACAGCCGCCACGGAATCTTCGCAGTCCATAATGGTTGACAGAGCCGCTTCCATCAATATATCCTTGATCCCCGCTGCATCTGTTTGGCCGATTGGATCATTTTTATCTATTTGAATTTCAAAATGAAGACCGTTATTTTTTAATAATATAGCTGATGGCGCAGCGGCTTCGCCTTGGACGCCTTGCAGCTGCTGTTTATTTTTCAGCCTCGTTTGGCTGCCATCCATTAATGTAACGACTAATTCCCCATCTTGAACGACATAGCTGGCGCTTTCTGCATGAGAGCCCTGTGCCAGAGGAGCTGCTTCATCAAGAAAACGCCTTGCAAAAGCGATAACCTTTTCTCCCCTTACTGGGTTATAGCTGCCCTTCTTCTCGGCACCTTTTGTTTCCGGAATCGCATCTGTTCCATAAAGGGCATCATACAAGCTTCCCCACCGGGCATTGGCTGCATTGATCGCATACCTGGCATTGTTTACCGGGACAACGAGCTGAGGACCCGCTTGCAAAGCAATTTCTTCATCCACATTTTCAGTGGCTACTTTAAAGTCGTCAGATTCAGATTCAATATAGCCAATTTCCTTTAAAAAAGCTTTATATTGATCAAAGTCAAATGAATGCTCTTTATGCCAATCGTCGATTTTCTGCTGCATTTCGTCTCGCTTTTTTAATAAGTGGCGATTTTTCGGCGTTAATTCGGACACAATCGCACTAAACCCATTCCAGAATGCCTGATCATTGATTCCCGTTCCTGGAAGCACCTCGTTATTAATAAATTGAAACAATTGCTCATCCACTTGCAAAGACCCTGCTTTTACATAATTCATCCTTTCCCCGCCCCTTCGTTTCTTATTACGCAACAGTGTTTCTTAAATGTTCTAAAAAAAGATTAGCACAAAATTTAGAACATTTCAATTAATATCAGCGAATTGTTATATAACAATTTTAATCTGTTGTATTACAATTGCCTTTACATGTTCATTCAAAAGAAGCGGGCATAGTCTTATTTGTCATTCAAACGCCAAAAAGCCATCCATATTCCCCTATGGACGGCTTCCAACCAAATCTTATCGTGTTTATATTGTACCCTTTTCCCCATCTCTTTAAACTAAACGGACTAGTCGGTTTTCAAACGAAAACTATTTCCCTTGTCAGCCTAAACTCCCGCGGGGTAGTTCCAACGAATTTTTTGAACGTAGAACTGAAGTAATTTGGGGTATTAAAACCAGTAACTTCAGCAACTTCTTCTATTGTATAGTTGGTTTGTCTCAGAAGCCGAACACCATTTCTTAACCGGACGAATGTTACGTACTCTGAAAAATTATTTCCTGTTTCTTTTTTAAATAGCCGGATAAAGTGTGAGTAGCTTAAGTTCACATGCTTAGCTACATCCTTCGCAGTCATTTCTTCTCCAAAATGTGTATGAATAAATTCCGTGCTTTTTCTGATATTTGGCTCTTTAGAAATTTCTTCATAATAACGCAAGGAAACTTCATGAAAGGGCGGCAAGCTTCTGGCCAGCTCTGCTTCTTTAAACGAATAATGAAGCAGATGAGGATCGTTATAAAGAGAGCCGACTCCAATATAAATTTGAATACGGTGCTTCTTTAACAAATTATGGATAATACTTTCAAATATCCGTCTCCCTTCCTCCCAATCTTTTAAAGAGCAGACACTTTCCGGCTGCCTGAATAAAACGAGCATTGATTTTCGAAAAGGTACAAAATACAGACGGGGCACCTTGCCTTCGAAAGCGGTTTTGAAATAAGAGCTGATCAGCGGAGCAGAACGGTTTTCATCAGCGGGGTCACAATCTAAATGAGCAAATCCTTCCACATAGCAAACGGCGTTAGGAAAAGTATTTTCCTTAAAAACAGACAGAGCATCCATCATAATGTTTTCCGATTGAATCGTTTGATGGAGAAGCTGCCTTAAGACGTAATTTTCCAGCGGTTCATTCTTTGCTGTCTGATAGGAAGCAATTACTTTTTTTCCTTCTAATTGCAAGAGGACGGCCGGATTTTTTTGCATCATTCCTAACACATCGTCCACACTGCGAATAAAAGCTGATTTTTTTAAAGGGTTCAGCACAAGCGAATGAGCTTGCAGCTTCAGAGCCAACGGTGAGGTATGATGCCACTTTCGATCCAGAATTAATATATAAAAACACCTTTGGCGCTTCATTGAGCGGTAAACTCTCAGCCAATCGCTTAATTCGCTGATCTGGAAAACTTTAATATGAGCCTCTTCGTAATTACCGAAGCGGCTTCGAATGGCACACTGCTGTTCATATTTTTCTTGAAGCCATTTTTCCAGCAAAGGATAAGCTGCCGCATTCACATTTTCCAGGCAAACAATGTATTTCATTCATTCTCTCCTTTCCCCTTCCACATTCTAACATCCAGATATCACAAAAACAAGCAATTTTTTATAATATTCTGATAATATTTTGTAAGGGATTACATTCTTTTCCTTAGTATACTAAAGGCAAGGAGGGGATGCATGTTGAGCCAAGAATATGAAATGACCGACCAATCGAGGGGAACGGTGGATGCCGGAAGCCTGCCGCCGCTTGATAAGGAAACGCGCTATATCATGAAATCGGAATTACGGACAGGGCTTGGGCTTTCAAGTATTTACTACGCTTTTATTTTGTTTATTCCAATCATTAACTGGTATATGAAGGATTTCGCTTTTAGCCAGTTCTGGGGCGGCATGTCTGTCACATGGTTCCTAACCACTGTCGTGGGAATGGCGATGGCCTTTTTGATCGCTTATATTCATACAAAGCGCTATGAAAAAAGACTTGCCCGTTATGATGCTTTCTCGAGTCCCTCGGAAGAACAAGGAAATAGCAGAGGAGGAAATAGTGCATGATGGAAACGCTTTTGGAACCAAAATATATTTTCACGTTCCTCCTCATGGGAACGATCGTCTACATTACGTACTTATCAAAGAAAAATTCAAGTGCCAGCGATTTTTTTGTCGGCGGACGCTCATTTGGCTGGTTCACGAACGGTTCGGCCATAGCCGGTGATTATTTAAGCGCCGCTACCTTTCTCGGTCTTGCCGGTCTGACTTTTTCAATCGGCTATGACGGCGCCTTTTATACCTTCAGTTTTTCCATTGGTTTAACCTTGCTGGCCATTTTTGTTGCTGGACCGCTGAGACGGTTTGGCGCTTATACAGTTGCCGATTTTGTTGCTTATCGGTTCCACAGCAAACGGGCCCGGTTAGTAGCCGTTCTAGTTGTTCTGTCCATTTCCGGATTTTATGCCGCTCCCCAATTGCTCGGTGCTGCTCAAATTTTAAGCATGTTTTTCGGCACGTCCTATGAGTTTGGCATCATCTTCACTTGTGCGGTGATGATTTTGTATGTCGGCGTCGGCGGCATGAAAGGAACAACATTAAATCAGGCGCTTGAGCTGTGGATTCGCCTCGGCGCTTTTATTTTAATGGTTGGCGCAGCCATCTACGGCGGACTGCATTATGAAAAAATCCTTTCCGCTATTACAAGCTTTAGCGGTTCGGTGGCTAACACAGCCGCTTTTACTGAAGACGGAAAAGATATAGTAGCCAACGGGGAAAGCTGGGCTACTTCAGGCGTATTAACACCTAACTTTCTTCATACCGTTTCTCTGATTATTGGCTTATCACTCGGAACGATCGGGCTGCCTCATATTTTGCTTCGCTTTTATACTAATCCAAGCGCCAAAGCTGCCCGCAAGTCCGCCTTAATGGCTATTGGAATCGCGAGTGTGTTTTTCTTATTTGCTGTCTATTTGGGAGTTGTGGGCCGGGCTCTCTTTCTGGAAGGAAACTTAAATGCCGAAGTAATGAAAAATTTGGTAACTGGCGGGGACAATATGGTCGTTCCATCCATTGCTGAAGTGCTCGGCGGCAAATGGCTGCTCGGCCTTGTCATTGCAGGAGCATTCGCTGCGATTTTCTCCAATCTTTCGGGATTATTTATTGCCAGTTCAGGGGCACTGGCACACGACTTGTATGCTTCTTTCTCTAAAAAAGAGTTGTCGCAAAAACAGCGTGTTGCTGCCGGCAAAGTCGCTATTTTAATTCTTGGTATCCTGTACGGGCTGCTTGGCCTGTTGGTCAAAGAGGCTTCGATCGGCCATCTCGTTGCACTGGCCTTTACCGTAGCAGCCAGCACATTCACACCGATCTTTTTATTTGGCATTTGGTGGCGGGGGATGACAGAAAAAGGAGCCATTGCCGGACTTCTCGTCGGCTTGATTGTCTCCATGGTTATGATTTTCTTATCCCCCTTCCTTCCTGCAGCCCTACAGTTTAAGGTGCCGGGTATTGTCACCGTGCCGATTGGATTTTTGACTGTATACATTGTTTCCAAGCTTGACCGAAAAGTGCCGGCAGATGTGAATGATTTCATGAGAAAAGTTCATTCCAAGGAAAGCGAAGTCGCTTAATCCTTCGCCTTCTTGCTGCCAGCAGCAAAAAAACAACAGGACTGTCCATAAGCGTTGCCTTCCGCGCTTTTGGAACAGTCCCGTTGTTTTTTATTTTTTTCCGATTGTTCTTCCTGATGCCCCCGGTGATAGATCTGTATTTCCCTGTCCATTGGCATCCTGGTCATTCACTCCAGGGCTTTCCTTTGTACTTCCTACATACACCGGTTTATGCTTGGCCTGTTGCTTTCGGAATGCATCAAAGTTTAAATTAACCATTATTTGCGCTCCTCTCTTCTCTCTACGTAAGGATCGTGTTCAAATGCCGGCAAATCGCCAAAAGTAGTCATTATTTCTTCTTCGTCTAGTTCTTCCTCATATCTTTCATGCTGATCATTCGGGTAAACAGTGATGTTTCTTCCCTCTATATCCACGCCTACAAAGTTTTCATAATCTTCCACATAACCAATATTCTCTTCCGGCTCAGTATACATGTCATTGTAATGACCCGGTGGATTTATAAAATCAGATGGCGACTCAGACGTTCCCCATTGGGCAACCTCCTGCCATGCATCCTCTGCATCAAAAACCATTGACTCATCTGCGCTGTCATCAAAATCAAACTTTCCAAACGGCGGCATGAGCACCCCCTCTTCGATTGGGCGGTCATGTGAAATGATTTGGTTTTGCGAATGATCAATACAATAAGCGGTCGCAGGAATGGCTTCAAGGCGCTCAAACGGGATTTCTTTTCCGCAAATTTCACAATGGCCATATTCTCCCCGATCCATTGCCTCGAGTGCCCGCACAATTTCTTTTAATTGATTTTCTTCATGTTCATTGAGCGCGATGTCTTTTTCTCGTTCATATAATTCCGTGCCCTCATCAGCAGGATGGTTATCATAAGAGGACAGCTCTCCCATTGATTCATGGGAATGCGCCCTTTCCAATCCGAAATGATCGTTACTTTTGAGCCTTCCCTCCAGCTCTCCTTTTTCTCTTTCAAGCTGAAAACGCAGCTTAGATACCTGTTCAGCTGTCAGCATACTGCACCCCCTTCTCTAAACAATCGACTCATTATGTAGTATGAGTAAAAATGAATCACTTAATTCTCAAGCTGAAGAGAGACTGTGTTTAAATAAATCAAGCTCGGAAATAATAAACCAAATGACTGGTCCGATAAAGGAGGCGCCTTTTATGCATAGAGCCTTTTTACATTTGCAACATCGGCCGATTCCATTGCCTTCATCTTCCTGGTTAATGACACAGGTCTGGTCTAATGTATTGTTTATGCATTGGCCTATCCAGCCGGAAGCTTTAAAAGGGGTTTTTCCGCCTTCCTTGCAAATTGACTTATACGACCATACGGCATGGGTCGGGCTTGTCCCTTTTCAAGTTTCTAATATGCGCTTTCATGGATTGCCATCTATTCCGCTCTTTCGTTCCTTTCTTCAGCTCAATGTAAGGACTTATGTAACCCATCAAGGAATTCCAGGCGTTTACTTTTTCAGCTTGGATGTGAATCACCTGCCTTCTGTAGTCGGTGCCCGCCTTTTCTATTTACTGCCTTTTCGCCAATCAAAAATGGCAGCCACCCTAAATGATAGCTGCCGCTTTCAAAGTTCTTATTCTTTTGGGCAAGAAGAGGAGGAATTAGATGTTTGTTATACTCCTCTGTCCTCTCCATATTCAGCGGACAAAGGAACGTTTGATTACTGGGCAACTGAGCGCTACTGTATCTTTACCTCAAGGGGAAATAAATTATATCGGGGAGATATTCATCATACAAGGTGGTCCCTTCAAAAAGCGGACGCCACTTTTTTTCGCAATACAATGGCTCCTTTTCTTCCGGCCAACCATTGGAACGAACAGCCTATTGTTCATTTTTCAAAAGAAAAAAAAGCATTTTTTTGGCCTTTGCAAAAAATATAGCCCACAAAAACAGAAGCAACCCTTTCCTGTTTACCTTTCGCTATGAACAGGGCAAGAGAATTCGAACAGTCGTTCCTCCTCCTTCGCGGCTTGTAAAGTGAATCGTTCCTTGATGATTTTCAATAATTTTATAACACATCATCAGCCCGAGGCCCGTTCCTTTTTCTTTATTTGAATAAAACGGCTCTCCTAATCGCTCTAACCGTTCAGCTGACATACCGATTCCTTCATCTCTGACTTTAATCATCGCCAGGTTATCATCTGTTAATTTTGTCGTCAGGTAAATGTTCCCTCCCGAAGGCATCGCATCAATGGCATTTTTTATTAAGTTAATGATCACTTGCTTAATTTGCTTAGGCTCACAGCAAACAGCAGGGAGCGTCTCATCAAAATCGAGATGAAGAGCGGCTCCGTATAAAAGCGCTTCCGGTTTCATAAATTCTATTACATCCTGCAGCACTTCATTTATATTGCTGAGGGTTCTCTGAATCGCTTGATGAGGTTTAGCCAATATTAAAAACTCATTCATAATAAATTCAATTCGTTCCAACTCAGACAAAATAATATCTGTGTACTTATTGTTCGTTTCTTGAGCAAGCAGCTGCATGAATCCTTTGACAGATGTCAAAGGATTTCTGACCTCATGGGCAATCCCGGCCGCCAGCTGGCCGACCGCACTCAGCTTATCCCATTTTCGGATCATTAGTTCTTTTTTCTTCAACTCGGTAATATCACGGCTAATATTGATCCAGCGGTTCATAGTTCCTTCTTCATCCGCGATCGGCGTAATTTTCATATGTATCCAGCCTAGTTCCCGGCCGTTATCCTTTAATACCCGGTACTCAATCTCTTTTGCTTGAGCAGCAGGTTCAGAGAGAAACTTCACAAGCTTTGGCAAATCCTCCGGGTGGCAATTTTTAAGCACAAATTCAGGATCATGGTATAAATCTTCTATTTTTCTGTTAAAGAATTGCACGTAAGAGGGGCTAATGTAAAGAAATTTATTTAACTGTACATCAAACAAACTGATCATTTCCGTAATATTCTCCGTGATATCAAGGAGAAGGCGTTCTCGTTCAGCAATCAATTTGTTTTGCTTTTCAAGCAGATTTTTCGTTTCCAAACACTCCGTTAAATCCTTTATAAACACGGCACATAGATAAACATCGCCATCCTGCTCATAAGCAGGACAAATGGTCACCGCTACCGGGAAAGCGCCTCCATCTTTCTTTTTGCTGACCGACTGAAAAGTCACTTGCCTTCTCTGATCACATACTTCGTCCATTCGGCTCTGCCATTCACGGTGATTCTCTTCGGGTATCAGCAAAGCTGTTCGGCCAATGACCTCCTGTTTCTTCCAGCCAAACACTTGTTCAAATGCTGCATTTACTAAAAGCACTTTTCCGCGCAAGTCGACAATATACCCAGGGTCCTCTGTATGATGAGCGACAAAGTGCAGCCAGCCGTCTTCCTTCTGCTCCTCTTCCCCTTTTTCTTCAATCAGCTCAGCGATTACTTGTATTCTCCCATTCGCCGTTCTCTCTGCGTCTTGCCAAAGCAGTTGTCCCTCTCTTCCTTTGCCATTAGAAAAACCGCTTAAAAAAGGCGTAAACGAAGCGCTATCCTCGAAATATAGAAGCCGGTTTACTGCCTCCTCGCGATCTTCTTTATGAATGAAATGAAAAAGAGATGGTTTCGGACAATTTTCAAAGGAAAACGGCATAAGCCGTTTAAAAGCTTGATTAGCATACTGAATATTTCCCTGTTCATCTAACAACAGCAAAATATTTTTAGCCTTATCGGCAAACCATTTTGCCGTTTCATTCGCAGCCATTTGTTCTGTACACATTTCATCCATCACCGCTCCCCTTTTTCCTTTATTATGTAGGAGTTATTACTTAATATCAGCAAAAATTATTCGACAAAATCATACATTTTCCTTTTTGCTTCCTTATAAAAAATGCTTTGAACAAGAAGGAAAATTCTTTGTCCAAAGCATAAAGCAAACTTTTATTCAAGCGATCGGCCAGCATATTCTACATTGCCGCCGCGTCCGCTTCTAGAAGATCAATTAGGATCTCTATCTCTTTATTTAATTTTCTAAAATAGCTTTTTTCAACTGAGCAGCTGCTTCTCTCGGGGAAGCGGCCTGGCTGATGGCTGTAATAACAGATACGCCGTCTGCACCGCTTGATACAACCTGCGCAGCATTCTCCGCTTGAATGCCGCCAATTCCTACAATCGGGATAGATAGACCGGCAGACCGAATCTCTTCAATCAGCTTGGTTCCTTGTACCGGCTGGGCATCAGCTTTGGTGGCTGTCGGAAAAACCGGACCGATCCCTAAATAATCTGCCCCCTCGTCTATAGCCTTTATAGCTTCTTCCATCGTATGAACAGAAACACCAATGATCCTTCCTGGCAGCCGTTTACGGACATCTGACAGAGCGGCATCCTCTTGTCCAATATGGACGCCGTCAGCCTCCAGCTTGACCGCTAGTTCGATATCATCGTTTACAAGAAATGGAATGGCCTGACGGCGGCAAACGTCCTGCAATTCGGCAGCAAGCATCCATTTTTTCTCGCCCGTCAAAGCATTTGCTCCCTTTTCCCGGAATTGAAAAAGGGTTGCCCCGCCCTCAATAGCCTCTTCAAGAGTTTCCTTGGGATCCTTCCGGCAATTAGGGCTGCCCATGATAAAATAAACAGAAAGCCAGTCTTTTACTTGTTCCTTATTTATTAGCTGCATCAGTCAACTCCTCTTTTCTTTTAAATGCCCAGTGATTCGTTGGACCATGTCCCTTGCCGATGCTTAAATCCATCTCGATTGCTGCATGAACATATTCTACCGCTACTCCAACTGCCTGCTTCACAGGTCGGTCTTTTGCCAGCTCGGCCGTTATGGCCGCAGCAAAGGTACAGCCGGTGCCATGTGTATTTTTCGTAGAAAGACGGACGCTCTCAAAAAGAGAAAACTCTTCGCCATCATAAAGTAAATCAATCAGCTTTTCTCCATCATTGGCATGTCCGCCTTTAATTACTACATGCTGCGCTCCTAATTCATACAGCTTCTTTGCCGCCCGCTTACGGTCGTCGAGTGATTGAATCGTCATGTCTGCCAATACCTCGGCTTCAGGAATATTAGGTGTAATGACCATAGCCAGCGGCATCAACGATCGTTTCATTGCTCTGACCGCCTCCTCTTGAAGCAAGGAAGCTCCTCCTTTGGCAATCATTACAGGATCAATGACGACTTTCTTCCAGCCGAAGGTCTGAATGGTGTCTGCTACTGACTGAATAATCTCCCCGCTAAATAACATGCCGGTCTTCAAAGCGTCTGTTCCCATGTCCTCGCCGATCGCTGTTATCTGCTCCTTTACCGCGGCAGCTGTCATTGGATAAACGCCATGCACACCGAGCGTGTTTTGAACTGTTACCGCTGTTAACGCAGACATGCCGTACACGCCAAGCTCCTGGAATGTTTTTAAATCTGCTTGAATTCCAGCTCCGCCGCCGCTGTCAGAGCCTGCGATGGTTAACGCTTTTCTTACTGTCATGTTCTCCACCCCCGTTAATTGAACGTTTCTATGTTAGCAAAGGCTGAGATGCTCTCTGCCCCTACTTTAGCCAGCTGATTTAAAAATTCTACTTGAAAACTTCCCGGGCCTTCTTCTCCGCTGATTGTCATTGCGGCTTCTGCTGCGACCCCATAAACAGCTGCTGCGCTGGCAGCTGCCTTTCCCGCCTGTTGCTCCACCGCACAAAAAGCACCGATGACAGCACTGAATAAACAGCCGGTGCCCGTCACTTTCGTGAGCATCGGATGGCCGTTTCGAACGAGGAATAAGGAATCGGAACTGGCAATAACATCTGTTTCTCCGGTAATCACTGCTGTCGTTTTCCATTTTGCCGCTGCTTCCTTTGCAAGTTCGATTGGGCTTTCCATGCTTTCTCCGGCATCTACTCCTTTAATGTTCCCATGCTTTCCAGCCACGTTGGCTACTTCTGCTGCGTTTCCCCTTAATACGTCTACCTGAACCTCGCTCATGATCCGGGAGGCAGCCTCGGTCCGATAAGCAGTAGCTCCGGCTCCCACCGGGTCAAAAATAACCGGTACTCCGGCATCATTAGCTGCCTTTCCTGCTATGATCATCGCTGTCACCTTTTCTGCATCAAGCGTGCCGATATTGAGCACAAGCGCTCCGGCCATTCGCGCCATCTCGGCTACCTCTTCTTGCGCGTAAGCCATAACAGGAGAAGCACCGAGGGCTAACAGGCCGTTGGCTGTAAAATTAGTCACAACGTTGTTGGTAATATTATGAACGAGCGGACTCTGTTGTCTCACACGTGCAAGTAGTTGGCTAACTGTTTGATGATCCATCTTTCCACCTCTTCCTAGATCACTGAAGAAAGGGAGAAAAGCACGACATGTTAAAACGTGCGCTTTTTGTCCCTTCTTGACTCATTGCTGCTTTCCTTATTCCTGGCCTCAGCCCCGATCATAGCGCGACATCTCCATGATCAGCGCACCCATTCTTTCAAGCTCCGGAACAACCATCCGGCGGACTCCTTCTTCCGTAAGCGCTTCAGCGGTTACTTTTCCGACCGCTCCAGCTAGTGTTCCCTTGGAAAAAGCATCAAGAAGCTCTTTCACTTGCTCTTTCTGCCTGGCATATTGAAAGAGAGAACGCACCTGTATTGCGGTTGTAAAGCACACACCGTCCACTGCTTGGCCAATGATCTCATTCATTAATGTTTCTACAGCCTTCTCATCAGGCGCATGATGGCGATAAGGGAGTAAACATTGGACTTCTGCTTCGTTCTCGGTTAAAAACTTTATCAATGAAGGAGCATTTTCGCCGTGAAGCTGCACAGCTATCCGCTTTTTAGCAAAGCTTTCTTTTTCGAGCGCTCGGATCAAGCCGGCGATTGTCCCGTCATCGTCCACTGCAGCAGGAGTAATGCCTAATTTTTTTAAGGCAGCTACCGTCTTATATCCACGTGCCGCTACTTTCACCTGGTGAATGATTTGCTGAAATTCCTGCTTTGCCCCGAGCTGGTCAGCAGCAGCTGTTAATGCTTCCGTGCCAATCCCTGTCGTAAAAACCATCCAATCCGGCGGGGCAGCAATTAACTTCTTTAATTCAGATCCGACTTCCTCTGCAGCTAAAAAAACCGTTCCTTGCAATGGCCGAATAAGCGGCAGTCCGCCTTGTTTTTTTATAAGCACACTCATTTCTTCGGTTTTCCTTGAACCTGCAATTACAATTTTCTTTCCCTCAAGCCCTTTTCCCATGCTGTTTCCCCTTTCAAACCAATCTTTTTTCTTTATGCTACCAAAAAACCAATTAAACTTCTAGGTTTTATTCGATTTGAAAGGTTCGTTCATTCAATCGGCAATATTTATGAACATATCATCGATCTTAGGCTCTTTCTTAATCAGACCGGCTTTCTTCATCCATTGAGCCGTTTCTTCCCAAGGCTCTTTGGCTTGGCTGCCAAAGCCTTTTTCAGACTTCATCTTCGGCAGCAAAATATCAAGGCTTTGTTTTTCCACCTCTTCAATCAGCGGAAAATTCGCCTCGTCCTGTTTGCTCAATAAAATCTGCAGGGCTTCATCAGGATGCTTCTCGGTAAATTCAAAGCCCTTCTCTGCTGCCCGCCAAAATGCTTTGATATCCTTCTCCTGCTCTTCCCATGTTTGATCACTTGTAACGGCTACAAGCTCATAAAAATTGGGAACACCATATTTTGTCGGATCCAAGTTGCGGGTTTCGTGGCCTTCGTGCTTTAACAGCGGCACTTCATGATTAATATAGGCTCCGACCACCGCATCCGCTTTTTTCGTAACGACTGCAGAGTTCAACTCAAACCCTACATCCACCATTTTTACTTTTTCTGGATTCCCTTTGTCCTTTTCCATCATCGTTCGGACGATTGCCTCGTTAAGAGGGATGCCTGTAAAACCGACCGTTTTGCCTTCTAAATCTTTTGGTGTCCGGATCGGGCTATCTTTTAAAAACATGACACGATTCAATGGAGATCGGACAAGCGCGCCAACAGCTTTGACACTGACCCCTTGATCGGTGCGCGCCATAATTACATCAGGCTGATAAGAAATTCCCAGTGTCACTTTCCCTGCAGCAGCCAGTTTAATTGGATCAGTCGGGTCTGCCGGGAACTGGATATCAACATCAACCCCTTCTTCATCGAAATAGCCTTTTTCTTCAGCCACATATAAAAAGCTATGAACCGCGTTTGGATACCAGTCGAGCATGACGGTTACTTTTTCTTTGTTTTGTCCTTCATCCGGCTTTTCCTCGCCCGCCCCGTTAGAATTACAGCCGGCGAGCAGAAGAACTAGCATGAGCATGAACCATTTTTTCATGATGTTTTCCTCCACTTTAATGACTTATTTTCCATTAACTTTACCAATATAAATAGCACAATGCCGATAGCCGCTAGAAGAATGATAGGGGCAAAAACAGCAGCACCGTCAAATTGCGTCATCATTCTTCTGCTGAAGTAGCCGAGCCCTGCCTGCGCTCCCAGCCACTCTCCGATCGCAGCGCCAATCACACTTAGCGTAACGGCTACCTTCAAACCCGAATAAAAATGCGGCAAGGCGGCGGGAAGAAGCAGCTTGAAGAAAATCTCTTTCTTCCCGGCTCCCATCGTCATCATCAGCTCCCTCAAATCTTTGCTTGCGGACTGCAGGCCGTCATATGTATTCACTGTAATAGGAAAGAATGTAATTAACACCGTCACGACTACCTTGCTCCAAATTGAATATCCAAACCAAAGAACAAAAATCGGCGCTAACGCAATAATTGGGATCATTTGGGAAGAAATGATTAACGGATACAGTGCTTTTTCTGCAGCTGAACTGATGCTCATCCAAACGGCGATCCCTGCCCCCACAACCACCGAAATCGCCAACCCAATCATAATGACTGCCAATGTACTCGGCAGATGTTCGGCAAACAAAGGCTCTCTCAATTCCCACAGCTTGCTGAGAATGCCAGTCGGCGGCGGCAGGATAAACACCATATTGACTGCGCGCGCTGCCATTTCCCAAATCAGAAAGAACAGGAAGACTAATAAGACTGCCGGTCCAAGCCCCTCAGTTTTTTTCATGTGATCACCTTTCCTCTCAGTTGTTCGATTAGATCGTTTTTTAAACTGATGATGGCAGGCTCGTTCAAGTCGTTTAATCTCCTAGGACGCCCGAGCGGCACATTGACTTCTTGAAGGGAACGGACGGGCCGTTCTGTGAATATAAAAATACGGTCAGCCAAGAAAAGCGCCTCGCTGACATCATGCGTCACTAATACAATAGTTGCTTTTCGTTTTTCCCACTGGTTCATTAACCATTCCTGCATGGAAAGCCGTGTAATGGCATCCAGTGCACTAAAAGGCTCATCAAGCAAAAGAACATTGGACCCGCTTAACGATGTCCGCAAAAAAGAAACCCGCTGTTTCATTCCTCCTGACAGCTCATGCGGAAAGCGATGTTCCATTCCCCGAAGCCCAAATTCCTCAAGCAAAGGCAGAATCTGCTTATGCGCTTCCTCTTTCCGAACCCCTTTCAATTCAAGAGGAAGCGCTGCATTTTCGATAACGGTCCGCCACGGCATCAGCAAATCCTGCTGCGGCATATAACCGACCTTGCCCAGCCGGCACTTCTGCACCTCTCCATTGATAAAAATCCGCCCCTCATCCGGATTTTCAAGCCCGCTTATTAAACGGAACAAGGTGCTTTTTCCTGAGCCGCTCGGACCAATAATAGCGATAAACTCGCGATCATACATATCGATATTAATGTTCTGCAATACCGGGACAGAGCGCCCTTGTTTTTTATCATGATAGGAAAAAGCAACATTTTCGAATTGGAGAACTTTTTTATTTCTCTCCCGGCCACATTTGCTCATGATATGCCATCTCCCAGAACATGTATTCATAACGGGTTGTATTCAGAAAAATTTCCTCCAGCCTCGCCAGCTCTTTTTCACTTTTTCCAGCGGCCTGCTCATCTAAAAGATCGATGCACCAAGTTGCCAGCTCGCCAAATTCTTTAGAAGAATACATTTTAATCCAGTCGCCGTACAGTTCATGTGCACTCGCTCCCGGAATTTCATTTAGCTCCTTGCCAATTTCCCAATAGCTCCAAGCACAAGGAAGAAGGGCCGCCAGGAGTTCAGCAAGCGTTCCGTTCTGGCTGGCGTGAAGCATATAATGCGTGTAAGCAAGTGTGATCGGGGACGGTTTTGCCTGTTCAAGTTCTTCCTCTGAAATCCCAAAACGGGCTGCATATTGACGATGAAGAGACATTTCAAAGTTGAGCGTCTCATTTAATAACGCAGCAAATTTCCCCATCGTTTCCACATCAGTGGCTTTCACCGCCCCAAGAGCAAATACTTTCGAGTAATCAATTAAATACAAATAATCCTGCACCATGTAAAAACGGAATTTCCGCTGCTCAAGCGTTCCTTCTCCCATTTCTCTGACAAAAGGATGATGATGGTTTTGCCGCCAAATCGGCTGAATTTTCTCATGAAGCCTTTCACTAAATTTCATGTGTGTCTTGCTTGCTTTCATTTGTTATCCACTCCTTAAAAGATAGGTACTTTTTGTTTTGTGCCGCTTGCGGGATTCTGCTGTGTTCTTCATAGGGACTCATGCTTGGGCTGATGGCACCACTGATGAATAAACGCTAAAATGACCTTTGTATAATCCACAAGCTGCTTAATTGCCAACTTCTCATTGACAGAGTGAGCATTCTCCAAGTCCCCCGGACCATAAATAACGGTGGGAATCCCGGCATCTGCCAGCCAGCCGCCATCCGTAACAGTCGGCGATACATCAACAACCGGCGGCTTGTTTAAAACAGCTGCATGCGATTGCATCAAGGTCTTGACAGCCTCATGGCCGGCATCCACTTCAAAGGACGGAAAGATTTCTCCCTTGTCTTCAATCATGGAGGCGCCTCCCCATTCAAACGTTGGAGGATTGTGCCGCATCCATATATCTCCTTTGGCAATACTTTGGATATGTTCTTCTACTTCTTTGGCTACCTGTTCATAGGTTTCATCCGGATAATAATGAACCGTAATCCAAAGCCGGCACTCATCTGCTATAAATGCTGCATGCCTTCCTCCTTCAATTACAGCCGGGTTAATCGTATTAGTCCCGGGCAAAAATCCTGGATAGCTTTTAGTCACTGCCCAGTGACGCTCTAATTCCTGCAAGCCCTCGATGATCTTCATCATCTTTTCAATTGCGCTGGCTCCAAATAACTTTCCGCCGGCATGAATCATCTTTCTTCTAGTGGCATCATGATAGGTTTGACTGCTTTTCAGCGTAATCCATCCTGTAATGACTCCGCCTTGTCCTTGTATATGTAAATCACTCGTATCCACTACCACGGCAAAGTCCGCTGTGTATCCTTTTCTGCAGCACTCCAATGTGCCTGCTTCTCCAACCTCTTCACCGATCACGGATTGAAAAAGTACATCCCCCGGCAGCAAAACACCAGCTTCATGAAGGAGCTGCAAAGCAAACAACGCACCAGCCAACCCTCCTTTCATATCAGCCGCTCCTCGTCCGATTACATGCCCATTTCTGACAGCAGGCTGAAACGGATCTGCTTCCCACTCTTCATCCTCATGCACTTCCGCTACATCAATATGTCCATTAATAATAAGACTCTGATAATTTTCAGGGGAAGCGCCTTTTCTTTTGCCTACCACATTCGGGTCGTTTGGATAGACCTCCCACATATCAACAGAAAAGTCCAGTTTTCTTAAAAACTCTGCTATAAATGTCTGCGCTTCCTTCGTATTCCGCGCAGGAGGGGCAGGCGTTTGAAAAGAGATCAGTTTTTTTAATAAGTCAATCAGCTCCTCCTGCCGCTGTTCTGCTTCATGTAAAAGCACATCCAGTGTTTTACTCATCACGCTTCTCCCCTTCCTTAAATGGCGGACTCTCTCATTCCAGCCTCTCTCACCGCTGTCCATAAAAAAACCGCTTCCCATTAAGAGAAGCGGTTGTATAAATGGTATCTAACTGCTGTAAAATAAAAAGAACAGCTGTTTAATAGCATGATACGACCTCTTCCCTACGCTGGCATTATCCAGGTCAGGTAATAAGGGTTAAGGCCATCTGCCTCTCTCAGCTTTTGCAAGCACCCCCAAGGACTCATTATTCAATTAAGCTCTATGACTAGTTGTAGCATATCTTTAAATAGCATTCAACTCAATTCAGAATTTTTAAATAAATATCTTTCATCATTTATTTTTCAGCTAGCCGTATATTGATAAAAAGCGATCTTTTCGAAAGGAGGGCTGCTGTTTGTATCATCCTTATCCGTTCACTCATTTTTACGCCATTCCGCTCAGCGGCTTCGTCCGGTATCCATTCCTTCCGCCGTCTGGTTTAACCCGCTCCCCGTTCACAAGAGCATATCCTCCAGTAGATCCCACTTTATTTAAGCAATCAGCCCAATCCATGAAATCACTTGTACAGGAAATTAATCTGCTCATGAACCGATTAACGGATAACAGCGATTTTGCTTTGCGATTAATGAGCGCTGCACAAGCAGCTAACAAAAAAGAAGCCGAACGGCTCATACGGTCAGCCGGTGTACGGGAAAAACTCTATCTTTCCTTTAACCCGGATGTCCTCCGGATTGAACTGCGCGCGGCTGCAGCCAATGTGGAATGCTGCAAACTGTCCATTGCCCTTCGATGGAATCATTGACCAAACCGGTATTTCCAAGCCTTTAATTTTACGAGACGCCTTACAAGCAAAAAGCCGAGAAATGAACCCGACAGGCTGCTGACAAGGAAAGCCGGCAAAAAGAAAAAGGCGCCCGCTGCTGTTCCCATCAGCAATTTGGCATAAGGAACAGCAAATAAAGGAGCAATAACTCCTGAACCGGCTACTTCTCCGATCGAAGCAGCCCATGTCCGGCTTGTTTTCCGATAAATATAGCCGGCAAGAAATGCACCAATCATGCCGCCTGGAAAAGCCAGCAGCGAACCGGTCCCCATCAGGTTTCTTAGCAGGCCTGTAACAAAAGCAATAATCACCGCCGGCCCCGGTCCAAGCAATACACCGGCCACCACGTTAACCGCATGCTGGACAGGATAAGCCTTCGCCACGCCAGCGGGGAACCAGACTAGCGAAGAGCCAAAGGTGGCAATCGCTGTAAACAGAGCCATATAAGCCATTCTTTGCAGTTGATTCACCGATATTCCTCCAATACAAAAAAGCCGCATCCCCATCTGGATACAGCTGCTGTAAGTAAAATAGTAATCAATGCTCTACTTTCCTACGCTGGTATCAACCAGATCAGGTTCAAAGAGTTGAAAAGCCCCCATGCTTTTCTCTCAGCCTGTAACAGGCACCTCTAGTAGCTTCTTATTCAATTCTCTCTATATTATAGGATGAAATCGTTAAAATAGAAAGAGGCAACGGCAGGATTCTCTCTATTTTGAAAATCTTTCCGGATAAACTCCTGCTGTTTGTGCCCGCAAAGGCAAGATGATAAGCCTTTTGGCGTCTTTGAATAAGCTGTTTTTTCACCGCGCTTGTGCCTTCCTCATTCGTCTTTCGACCTCTTCCCAGCACACAATGTGCCACCAATTATCAATATAATCTGCCCGTTTGTTTTGATATTTTAAATAATAGGCATGCTCCCACACATCAAGCACAAGCAAAGGAACAACATCCCATTGGCTCAAATTCTGATGCTTTTCAGCTTGCAGTATTTCCATCCGCTGCGCTTGCGGTGCCCATACGAGAATGGCCCAGCCTCCGCCCTCTACGTTTTGAGCCGCTTGGGAAAATTGTTTTTTAAACTCTTCAAAACTGCCAAACGACCGGGATATTTCACGGTTTAATGGCCCCGGCGGTCTTCCTCCGCCATGCGGGCACATCACTTTCCAAAAGATCGAATGCAAATAATGACCCGCTCCATGAAAAGCAAGCTCTCTTTCCCAGTGTTTGACGAGTTCAAACTGATTATTTCGCCGCGCCTGTTGCAGCTCTAATTCTGCTTTATTCAAACCGTCTACATAGCTCTTATGATGACGGTCATGATGAAGCCGCATTGTGCTTTCATCAATATAAGGCTCTAATGCATTGTAGCCATAAGGAAGAGGCGGAAGCTTATGGCCTCCGATCGGGACTTGCTCCGCTCTTTCCGGCTGTTTTTCCGTCTCGGCAGCCAACATCCTATCATAGAACTGGCACCATTCTTTGTTAAGCTCTTGAATCTCAAGGTATATGGCATCTGCTTCTTCTATTGTCACTGTCGATAAGCGCTCATCAATCTCCCCGACCTGCTTTTTCCACTTCTCAACCTGCTTTAAATCAATCGATTCATGCTGCAGGGCACACAAGGCTTCACACCATTTTTTTGCCTCTTTTAAATAAAATTGATATTTTTCCACTGCCGCTCCTCCTTTTTTAGCCGTCATTTCAACATATGCATTCTGCTCAGCGGCGTTCTTCCTTGCCCGCTCCTCTCCCTCAACCGATGAATTTGGCTGAACGCCGCACAATAAAAAACTGCCCGGCAGCCATGATGCCAATGGTTGCCGGGCAGCCTCTATATCAGCTGGAGATGTGTATTTCATGCTTGATTGCTTGTTTAAATTTAAACCAAACGAAAATAATACTAACCATTAAAATTAATCCGAGATAGCCAACGAGCGGGTACAGTGTTCCTACCAGTTTGACAAAACCAACAAAGCTCGCCAAAAACGCGGCCGCTGCGGAAATAATGACTACTGGAGTAAATGACTTGCCGCCGGACGGCACGACCCTTGCCGCAAAAGCATAAATCATTCCAACAGACGTGTTGTAAATCATTGCCAACAATACAATGGACATAAGATAACCGGCAATAGGCGAAATTTCATTAGCTATGTGAACAATCGGCATATCGGCTTCTTGAATGGCTCCAAAGTCTAAAAGCATGATGACGTTAATTAAAAGAATCAACAATCCAAGACCCAGCCCTCCAAAAAGACCTCCGATCCCGGCTGTTTTTTCGTTTTTCTCTGCCCCGCCAATTAAGGCTAAAATGGCTGCTCCAGCCGCAATATTATAAGAAACATATAATACCGCTCCTGTCATCCAATGAGAAGCTGCTGTCTGCCCGCTTTTTCCTAATTGCATAATCTCTGAAAAATCGCCTTTATACTGAAGAATGGAATAAATAAAAACGATAAAAATCATAATAAAAAGAAAAGGTGTGATCAAACTGATCACCGATATGATTTTCTGCAGGTTGAAACATAGGGTGACAGCTGTTACCCCCGCCATAATCAGGCTGCCGTATAAAGCGCCAATGCCAAATTGCTGTTCAAAAATCGCCCCGCTGCCAGCAATCATCACCGCTGCTACTCCGAACAGGAAAAATGTAATCAGTGCATCTACGAACAATCCGATCCATTTCCCACAAATCAAGTAAATCACATTTTTGTGTGAGCCTGCCCCAATACGGGAACCAATCTGCAGCAGCTGCATGCCCAAAAAGGCAAATAACACTGTAGCTATACATGTACCGACCACGCTGATCCAGCCAAAACTCGTAAAAAACTGTAAGATCTCCTGCCCGGAAGCAAATCCCGCCCCTACAATGACTCCAATATATGCTCCTGCAATTTTAAATGCTTTAGTCATACGATCACCCTCTTATGTTTGAATATTCTGAACTCTATGCATATAACTCAGAGAACCTGGAAAATCCAGATTTTCTCTGAGCTGCCTGCTGCTTGAAAGCCTTATTATAAGGAGTATGTTTTTTCCTTTAGCATAAATTTCTTTACTGCTTCAAGGTCAATATCATATCCGATTCCTGGTTTCTCAGGCACTTGGATTACACCATCCTTGACGATTACCTCCGGTGTAATAATATCTTGCTCCCAATACCGCGAGGAAGCGGCCGTATCACCAGGAAGCGTAAAATTGTTTAATGTGGTCAGTGCCACGTTATGGGCTCTGCCTACGCCTGCTTCAAGCATCCCCCCGCACCAGACAGGCACGCCTTGTTCCTTGCATAAGTCATGAATCCGCTTCGATTCTGTCAATCCGCCGACACGGCCAATTTTAATGTTAATGATTTGGCAGCTGCCGAGCTGCAAAGCTTTTCTGGCATCTTCATAAGAATGAATGCTTTCATCCAAACAAATCGGAGTTGTTAACTCTTTTTGAATGACTGCATGGTCGACAATGTCATCCGATGCAAGCGGCTGCTCAATCATCAGCAGCTGAAACTCATCCAGCTTTTTCAATTGCGGAAGATCTTCCAGACGATAGGCGGAATTTGCATCAGCCATTAATTGAATATCTGGGAAGGAGCGGCGGATTTCCCTGATGACATCGACATCCCAGCCTGGCTTGATTTTCACTTTAATCCGCTTATATCCTTCATCCACATGCTGTTTGATGATAGTTAGCAAGTCAGCAACTGTTTTTTGAATGCCGATGCTGATTCCCACGTCAATCGTTGTATTCTCCCCTCCAAGAGCCTCGTAAAGCGGCATCCCTTTTCTTTTGGCATACAGATCCCATACAGCCCCTTCAATGGCTGACTTAGCCATATTATTTTTTCTGATCGGCTCAAATATGGCTGAAATGTCATCCGGATGGGAGATCTTTTGACCTTTCAATAAAGGAATCAGAAAATCTTCCATCATATGCCAGTTGGTCTTTAACGTTTCTTCATTATAAGATGGTGAAACAAAAGCCACTGATTCTCCCCAGCCGGAAGTTCCTTCTTCATCTTTCACCTCGATTAAAATAAATTCTTTATCTTGGACCGTTCCAAAGCTAGTGGTAAACGGAAACTTCATTTTCATTTGTAAATGGCGCAGTGTAATTTCTTTTAGCTTCATTTTTTCTCTTCCCTTCTCGTTGTCAACCGAAAATCTTTAACAAACAAATAATAGTTCACCGGCTCTTGCGGACGCTGGATCAGCTTAACAGCAGTGTATCCGCCGGCAAACAGCTGCACAAAGATCTCCCGTATATCCAGCCGCCATTTCAAAGCTAAGTCAAATGAATGACGCTTAATCTCTTGAAATTTCCGCGGAACGGGCACAAGCAGTGCTTCTTCAGCCAGGTACTCCGGATGAAGAAGGGATATTTTCGGACACCCTTCCTCTGTGCTTCCGTATTCTGCAAACACTTTCGCCTGCTCCTCTGAGAATACGAAATCGCTGTTCACATAATCACTTTGAATCCACCAATCTACCTTCAATCGATCGGTCGGCAGTCCGGCATTCAGCCCGTCATTCATTTTACCGTAGCAATTGACTTCATATGTAGAACAAACCGCTTTTAATTTCGTTAAATTCAAATAAGCATTCACGCCCTCAAGCGGATCAAACGTCCAGGTGACCTGCTCATAGCCAAGACGGGCCGCTTCCCGCTTTTGCGCATATTTCAATGCTTCCCCGATTCCCCGTTTTTGATAATCCGGATGAATCCCCAGCATGTGGGAACACAAATAAGAAGAACCGTCTGAAAATCCAGCAAAGCCGTAGCTGAAACCAATTAAACTTTCTTCCTGAAAAGCACCAAGCAGCAGCCCTCCATTTTTATGGGCAGTCAATGTTTGATGGAGCGGAATCGGTGCCATATCCCACGTATCCTTCTCCAACTGCTGCATTTTTTCAAAGTCTGCCCGGTCATTAAATGGCCGAATATGATAATTTCCCAAGTTGAATTCACCTCTTCATTTACTCAAAAGTTTATATGATTCGTCTCTGCCAAGTTTTCAATCCTGGCTTATCCCTAGATCCCAATTATGGAATTTTCTGACTTTTATCGTTACATGCTTGCAGCTTTCGCTCAACCTGTTTAAAAATAAAATAAATGGTCGGCATTCACTTGCTCATATTTTTCCTGCCGGTTGCCCGCCTCTTCCGAGTATTGAACATACAATCCAGCCATCATAGCATTGAGCAGGGAAAAAAGCGGAGGGAAAACATCCAATGTTGAGTTTTCCTGGCTCCCTACACCAAGAACTAAATCGCTGAATTCCGCCACGGGGGCTGATGCCGAATCAGTCAAGCTAATAACAAAGACTCCCCGTTTCTTCGCCATTTCCGCGATGTGAACCGTTTCTTTTACATATCGGTGAAAGGTAATTCCGATAAAAACCGACTCTTGATCCATGTTTTGCAAAATCGTGACCAGATCATCCAGCCCCGGCTGAATTAACTTTACATGGTCCCTTACAAGTCCCAAGGTAAATGCGAACCACTGGGCAGGGGCAAACGATGTTCTCATTCCGGTTAAAAAAACATTTTTGGCGTTCATGATTTTATTCACTGCCAGCTGAATCTCTTCCTCGGAAATTGTATCGATCACTCTTTGAATGTTTTCTTTGTCTTTTTGCATCACTTGAGCAAAAAAGTGCGGCTGCTGGGCCATCTCCATTTTAGAAGAATAGTAACGGCTTAAGCTGCTTTGATGCTGAATCAGATACTCACGAATAATAGACTGCAAATGAGCATATCCTTTCAGCCCAAGTGAATAGCAGAAGCGGATCACTGTTGTTTCGCTAACGGAAGTTTGTTTGCCCACTTCGCTTGCAGGCAGCAAAGCGACTTTTTCAGGAAAATGAAGAACATATTTTCCTACTTTTTGCTGGCTTTTAGATAAAGAAGAACATTTCTCTTTTATTAAATCGAGTATTTCCATGTTTACTTCTCCTTAAATTGAAGTATAAACACCATTTCCTTATAATATGAAGCTGAAACTTCATAATAGAATATAAAATATCATAACTTCTAGGGATTCACAACCTTTTTTCTGACTATTCCGTAAAAAGAACGCTATCGAAATTTAAAAAAGAAGCATATTTTTTGGCACTAAGGGAAAAAGAAAAACAATTAGTCTAGCAAGAAAGGAGAGATTCTATGCCTTCCAAATGGACCAAGCTTGCCGCCGGCCCGCTTCTTGCCGCTATGATGCTTGGAGCATGCAGCGGAAACGATGAACCGGACGAAAAAGAAAAGCCGGTCATGGACGAGCCGACAGATAAAATAGAGGAGGATGAAGATAACCAAGGCGGCTCTACTGAAAAAAATGCCGAAAACGATGGCAATCCTGAAGAAGGAGACAAGGAAGAAGATCCGGGTATTGATAAAGAAGATACGCAAATGGACGGAAATTAATGAAAAGGCTCTGCACATGTGTTAGCGTGCAGAGCTTTTTTGCCGAATCTACTTACAAAACTTCAGTAATAATGACTCCCCGTTTGGCCATTTCCTTAATGTATTCATCGCCCGGGACGATTTGTTCGGGAGGATAAACGCCGGTCTTGGTAATGCTCCCGCTCCCAATCATTTGGGCAACCACAGAAATAGTATTCGCCGTCGCCCGCGCCATGGCTGTTACGTTATTGGTTTGATCTTTATGCGTAATCATTTCATATGTTCTGCCGGCTTTGCTTCCTTCCTTTACTCCTTTCGTTTCTACTCTTAACAGCACGACATCCTCTTTATCTTTTAAATCAACAATTGGATCGAGCGTTTTCAACAGCACATCCCTCGGCTTCACCTGCATGCCGTTTACCTCAACAGTATAATCGGCACGGGTTAAATTTAAATCCACAAGCAATTTGAATTTCTCAGCATGCCCCGGGTAACGGACGGTTTTATATTCCAGACACTCCAGCTCAGGATAGGAATAAGAAAGTGTTGATGTTCCTCCTGCGGTGTGAAAAGCTTCCAGCGGCCCAAACTTTTCAAAATGGATAGGCTCCACCTCTGACAAAGATGGAATCTCTCTTTTTTGGCCATTCCTGATAATGAAGGATGGATCAGTATAATGATCAAAGACGCCTTCCATGGAGAATACATGGTTGTATTCAAGCGGCGGCTCCGGCCGCAACGGGATTCCACCTACATACAGCTTGATCGATTCCGCTTTGTCCAACTGACTGGCCCCGTAACCCGCTAAAATATTTATCATCCCGGGAGCCACGCCCAGATCAGGAATCAGTGTTACACCGGCTTCTTTTGCTTCGTCGGTCATTTCCAGCACTCGTTCAGTTGCCTGGCCAATATGCCCTCCGAGATCGACGGAATGTACACCAGCTGCAATCGCTGCCTTTGCTACCGCCACATTAAACGAATAGAATAAAGCATTTATAACTACATCATGCTCTTTCATTAAACTGATGAGCTGCTCTTCGTTTGAGGCATCCACAAACGCTGCCTGCAATTTCGGAGATTGAAGGATTTCACATGTCCGCTTTGCCTTTTCCACATCATAATCAGCCAATGTAGTTTTGGCCACTCCTTGACAATTCACCAAGTCCCTTGCCGCTTCTTTTCCCATTAGTCCAGATCCTAATACTAAGACGCGCATGTTTGGTCCCTCCCTGTTTGTTTCCTTTGTACATAACAGTATATGAGCCAAAACCGATTTCTTGATCTGAAACATTTGAAATAGCCTGCTATAGGTATACTTGCAACAGGCAGGCCGCCTCAACAGAAAAAGTGAAGGACTGCAAAAAAAGAGCATAGCCGCCCCTTCAGGCGGACATCTGCTCTTCTCTGTTCGTTGTATGATTCATTTGATTGGGAGCTGCTTCTTCATTTATCAGAAACTTCGCAGCTTTCATCTGTACAGGCTGCGCCATTGCTTGCCTCTTCAGACAGGTCCTTTAACACAGGCTTCCCGTTTTCCTCTTCCCATACCTGCTGCAGGGCGGATTTGAATACATCCACCGGCTGCGCTCCGGAAACAGCATATTTATTGTTCAACACAAAAAACGGAACACCTTGCACACCAAGCTGACGCGCTTCCGCTTCATCCGCGCGCACGTCCTCTGTCAGGCGGCTTCCTTGCAAAAATGAAAGCGCCTCTTTCTCATCCAGCCCGACGGCAGCGGCTATGTTAGCTAATACTTGAGCATCACTAAGGATAAGCGAATCCGTGAAATAGGCCTTTAACAGCTGTTCAGTGATCTCCGCTCCTTTCCCTTTTTCCGCAGCAAACTTGGCAAGGCGGTGGGCATCAAGCGTGTTGACCGGCTTCATCTGTTCAAAGTTGAACGTCAGGCCGGCTTCCTTGGCCTGTTCAGCGATTGAAGCATTGGTCGCTTTTGCCTGTTCAACGCTCATTCCATATTTTTTAGCCAGCATTTCATGAATGCTTTCTGAAGCTTCCTTTGGCGCATCAGGGGCTAGTTCATAGCTTTTGAAACGAATAGTCACTTGCTCTTTAAACGAAACGCCGGCTAATGCTTCTTCCAACCGCCGCTTTCCGATATAACAGAACGGACAAACAAAATCTGACCAAATCACAATCTCCATGTTTTTCTCCTTTTAAAAAAGTTTTTCTTTCTTTATCATACCGGACCATATGAGCAATAGAAAGCAGAAACGCTTGGCCTGCCGCCTCTCTGTATAAGCCCCTTTCATAAGCAAGCTTTGTTTCTTTCTTCAAGTTCCGGGTATACACAAAGCAACCTATGATTGAGGAGGTGCTTTTCATGCCGCATACAGGAGAAACTCTAGGAAAAGGCGATTATCAATGTAAGCAATGCGGACAGGTTATCACGCTGGATGAAGATAAGGACCGGCTCCCTCCTTGTCCAGAATGTCATGAAACAGAATATAAAAGCGCGTAAATAAAAAAGCAGACTAGAAAACGGCTTTCTTCGCTTGTCCCGCATCTCACTTCCCGGGGAGGAAGTGAGATACTTCAGCTAAGAAACTAAGAAACTGGAAACATCCCGAAGAGGCTTGAACAAAGCTTTATTGATGATGGGACTGAACCGGGGTCTCCGCTTCTTCCAGCTGATCCAGCGCCTGCTGCAAGTCCTCCCAAATATCCTGTTTCGCTTCCAGACCGACAGACAGGCGGATCAATTCATCGGAAATGCCCATCTGCTTTCTCGTTTGCTCAGGAATGCCCGAATGGGTCATTGTAGCCGGATGCTGAATGAGTGTTTCTGCATCGCCCAGGCTGACGGCAATTTTGATAAACGACAAATCATTGAGCAGCTTTTGCGCTTGCTGCTTGCTTCCATGAATTTCAAAAGAAATCAGTCCCCCTCCCTTTCTCATTTGTTTTTCCATAATTGCGAAATCCTTGCCTGCTTGATCGCCTGGATAGAAGACACATTTCACTGCCGGATGTTTTTTTAATTGTTCTACAATGTATTCCGCATTTTCACAGTGGCGGTCCATACGCACCGGCAATGTTTTCATTCCTCTTAATAACAGCCAGGCATCAAAAGGGGAAATGACCCCGCCGACATCTTTTAAAGTAGTCATGGCGATAGTATGCATCATTTCTTTCGTTCCGGCTGCCAGTCCGGCAATCACATCTCCATGTCCGCCGATATACTTTGTGGCGCTGTGCAAAACAATATCACAGCCGGCCTGCAGCGGCTGCTGAAGATACGGCGAGGAAAAGGTGTTGTCCACAACGACTGGAATGCCATGTTTTTTGGCAACCCTTGCTACTAACTCAAGGTCGATTAATTTCATTGTCGGATTGATTGGAGTTTCTACATAAATACAAGTCGTCTCCGGACGAATCAGCTGTTCCATTTGTTCTGCTGTTTCCATTGCACAAAAATCATGGGTAATTTGATATTTCTCATTCAGCAACTCAAGGAAACCGAACGTGCATCCATAAACACCCTGCGAACATAAAATATGGTCTCCACCCTTTGTCAAAGCAACTAGTACAGCTGATACAGCAGCCATTCCCGAAGCGAATGCAAGACCGGCCTCGGCTCCTTCAAGCTCGGCAATCCTTTCTTGTAAAGCATTGACGGTCGGGTTGCCCAGCCGTGAGTAAATAAAGCCCTCTTCTTCTCCTGCAAAGCGCTTCTCCCCCTGTTCAGCGCTATCAAAGGTAAAAGTGGAAGTTTGAAAAATAGGAGTAGCGAGGCTGCCTAAATGCTGTTTTGCATCATAGCCCGCATGAATTACTGCTGTTTCCATGTTTTTGAACTTTTCTGTCATCTCTTTTCGCTCCCTTAATAAAATCACAAACTTTTCATCATTCTCGTTCCTTATTATTTTATAATAAATTCAGAAAATTGACAGCGCTTTCCACTTAATAAAAAATTCAGCGGCTTACTATCCCGCTTTTACGCGATTTTTTTCATCCCATTCAGCAAAAATTAACAAAGGGCCAGCACTTATACCATGCGGCCCTTCTATATCATATCAAAATAAGAGAACCGCCATGTTTATCTATGATCACGGTTCATCGCTCTGACCTTTTCCCTGACTTCCTCAATGTTTCTCATCTTGTTATCCCAGCAAGCTTGGCTTAAATCAACAGGATATTCCTCCGGATTCAGCGAACGTTTATGCTCCTTCCACAGCAATTGAAGATTTTCTTTCGCAAAGGTTCTGATTTCTTCAATATCCGGCTGCACATAAACTAACCGGCCCTCCTGGAAAATACATTCATGCAGCTCCCGCGCTTCAAAATTAGTCACAAACTTGCTAATGAATGTGTGGATCGGATGGAACATTTTCAGCCGCTCTTCCGCTGACGGATTTTCATCTTCCATTGCTAAGTAATCGCCTTCTGACTTGCCATTTTGCTTATTAATAATCCGATACAAGCGTTTTAATCCAGGCGTTGTTACTTTTTCAGGATTTCCGGAAATTTTAATCGTGTCCTCCATCGTGCCTTCTTCATTTTCAATCGATACAAGCTTATAAACCGCTCCTAAAGCAGCCTGATCAAAAGCCGTAATTAATTTTGTGCCGATTCCCCAGCCGTCGATTTTTGCGCCTTCTGCCTTTAAGTTCATAATTGTATATTCATCTAGATCATTGGAAGCAATGATCTTCGTATCATGAAAACCGGCGTCATCCAGCATTTTTCTCGCTTTTTTTGATAAATAAGCTAAATCGCCGCTATCCAGGCGGATGCCTGCGAAATTGATCCGGTCTCCAAGCTCCTTCGCGACTTTAATGGCTGTCGGCACGCCTGATTTAAGCGTATCGTACGTATCCACAAGAAAAACACAATCCTTGTGGCGCTCAGCATATTTATGAAAAGCCGTATACTCATCTTTATAGGTTTGAACGAGCGAATGCGCATGCGTCCCGGAAACCGGAATGCCGAACAGCTTGCCTGCCCGTACGTTGCTCGTTCCATCAAAACCGCCAATGTAGGCTGCTCTTGTTCCCCAAATAGCCGCGTCCAGCTCATGCGCCCGCCGGCTTCCAAATTCCATCGCTGCTTCTTTACCGACTACTTGCTTGATACGGGAAGCTTTTGTGGCAATTAATGTCTGATAATTAACGATGTTCAGCAAGGCGGTTTCAATAATTTGCGCTTCTGCAAGGGGCGCTTCCAGCCTCAGAATCGGCTCATTGCCGAATACCATCTCGCCTTCGCGCATCGCCTTCAGCGTACCCGTAAACGTCATTTCTTTTAAATAAGCCAAAAAGTCTTCCGCATAGCCCAATTCATCACGCAAATAACAGATGTCGCTTTCTGAAAACCTGAAGTTCTGAAGGTATTCTATAATTCGTTCTAGACCAGCAAAAATCGCATAGCCATTACCGAATGGGAGTTTTCTAAAGTACAGCTCAAATACGGCTTTTTTGTTGTGAATACCGTCATTCCAATAAGTTTCAGCCATATTAATTTGATATAAATCCGTATGCAAAGCCATTCCGTCATCTTCAAAACGCTTATTCATCTTTACTCTTTCCCTCCACAATTAAATCACTTTGGCTGCTAAACAATCTTGAAAATGACGCAATGCCCACTCATGGCCCGTCTGATTGAAGCTCGCAACCGCATCACGGTGAATAGTAATTGAATAACCTTTATTAAACGCATCCATTGCTGTATGCAGCACACAAATATCGGTGCACACACCAACTAAATGAATCTCAGTGATTCCCCGTTCCCGAAGCCGAATATCCAGGTCTGTCCCTGCAAAAGCGGAATAACGGGTTTTATCCATATAGTAAAGCTGTTTGTTTTCCTTGTGCTGCTGATAAACCTCCTCCAGCCGCCCATAGAGCGCTCGCCCTTCTGTGCCGGCAATGTTGTGAGGCGGGAACAGCTGCGTCTCCGGATGATAGGGGTCCCCTTTTGTATGTATATCAATGGCCAGCACAACCAAATCGCCGTCCGCCAAAAACTTTTCTGTCAGTGAAGCAATCGACTCCTCAATCTCTACCGCCGGCTGGCCGACCGGCAGCGCCCCATTTACAAAATCAATCGTGTAATCAACGTTGATCAATGCTTTTTTGCCCATATTTCTCCATGCCCCCTTATGTGATATTCTTCACTTATAAATGCTCTTGACTGGATTATATTCATTAAAACGATAAAGCGTTGTTTTAAATTTAGAGTTTCTTTGGGTCGTTTTCGGGCGGCCATCCTCATTTAGCACTTTTTCAAGAAAAGGGAACTTCGGTGCCTTTCGCCAAAAAAACGGTTCAGACTTCACTACTTCCTCGACCAAGTCCCCTGACACGCATAAAATCATATGCCGCAGTTCAGATAAGGTAAATTCTTCTGGCAAAAACTCTTTAGCAAGGGTTGTCTGCAGCATCTCCAGCTGAATTTTCTCCAATGCCTCTTTGATAATGAATTGATGGTCAAAAGCAAGCGGCAGCTGAAGTGCTTCTTGAACCGGAAATAAGCGCACATCGATGGCATCATCGCCAGCTTTTCTGCCCTCTAATAGATGTTCCGGCACCGCCGCATAATAAGCATTAGAAATCATCCAGCCCCGGGGATCACGCCCTTCCTTGTCATAGACAGCATAGTGCTTTAAATAAATTCCGCTTAGGCCGGTTTCTTCTTTCAGCTCTCGCATCGCTGCCTCAAGGGCTGTTTCATCTGGTGATACAAATCCCCCCGGCAGCGCCCATTTGCCGCCTTCAATATTCGGCTTCCCTTCGCTGTTTTGCAAAGCTCTCTTAATTAAAAGAAGATGAAGAGAGCAAGAAAACTCTGCTTTTTCGTCTGGTTTAATGGTGAAAATGACAATATCGCTTGTATATCCATCCGGAGTGCGATACTGTCTACTATCATACTCCTTTAACGCCTCGCTGTGGGAAATAAATTTATCCACTTGCTTTTTTCCCCCTAAATAATAATTTTAAAATTAATGATTAATCAATCGTTAATCAAAATATACATGAAATAAAATTGAATAACAAGCTTTCTTTTTCCAAAAATCTGTTATTCAATCTTTTGTTGGCTATACTTTTTAAATTTTCTCACAAATTGTACGATTTTACAGGCATTTGACGAATGCTTAAACAGAATGAATAAACCGCTGTTAAAAAAAGACAAAAAAAATGAGGCTCTTCTGCCCCTGATATTGCTGTTTATTTTATGCACCCTTTTGGATTCTCGGCCGTTGGCTGATAGCTTTTAAGATTGATATTTTGTCTTGGACAGTTAACATTCTCCAACTTTTTACTTTTATTTTCATGCTGAATCCCACCTTTATATGATGTTAAAAATATTTTATCATCTGGTATTCATTGCCTGATTTTCTGCTCATTTGCTGTTCAATCCTCTTACTCTATAATTACCGTTTTTTAAGAAAAATAAAACAAAATTCGTTCCACAAAAAATGACTAAAATCCGCAAAAAACTTGTTTTCAGCAGCTGTTGTGAGCATAGCCAAAAACTATTTTTCCTTCATTATTTCCCCAAGAGAAAAAATATTCAGTAAAAGGTTTATTGACCGACAAGATGGGTACATAATAACTACAAGGCGGAACTGCCGAAAGAAGGAACGGGTAAACAGGCGTTTACAAGTGACTTCCAAGGATGAAAGGCACAGCCTTGGCGGAAAATTTGCTTTACTGACGAAAGGCGCGCTCGTCCGGAACCGATTGATTTAGGTTTCACCTGCTAGTGTTGAATCAGTAAGTATAGTTTTTTGCAAAAGTGCAATTGAGGACAGGCTGGAGAACATCCACTGAAGAGGATAGTAACTAACTGTTTATGACTCCCTTCCCTAAGTGGACAAAGAGCCGATGTAGATACAAACCATTCTGGCAGCAAGTCTTCTCGTCAGAAGAACGAACATTAAAACGATTAAGCAATTGAATAAAATTTTCCGCGTGCGCCTCCCTCTTGCAGGGACGAAAAAAGCATGTTTCCCTATGAAACATGCTTTTTTTGTTGATGGTTTATTTCTGACTTTCTCCCCGTCCTCCATACTGCTTCACCCCTGACGGCTATCATACTCTCCCTTTTTCATGCATAAACTAAGTAAAATTAAAAAAATAGGAGGAGTTGTTATGCCCTCTATTATCAACATTTACAGCTTAAAAATTAACAACGTTTCTAACAATGGCTCAATCAATATTGGAGACGCCCTTCATAACGCCCACACAGCCAATACAAAATCCCAAGGAACGAATTCTTCCTTTGGCGATATTTCCCCAACCGAATCCACTATGGAAAACGTCTTTTTCGATCCTGATTTGAACGATATGGGCGATATTGCAAACCCGGCTAACGTCAATTCCTCACAGATGTAGAGAAGCTTCACTTTTATGCCTGATTGACAAATATAGCCTAAAAGAGCGAAGTTTGTCGAGAATTCGAAGACTGTGGATAACAAAAAAGAGAATTTCTCGCAATTATTTGGGACACCTATCCTTTCTTTCATTCATGTTCCTCTTTTCTTCGCTTCTCATATAGTATTAGTAGACCGTCAAAGGAGGAAACTTGATGCCTTTTGTTATCAATATTTTTAACATCAAAACAAACGGAGTCACTCAAAATGGAAATATCGATGTTGGCGGCGTTGTCCATAACAGTCATACCGCTAATACGAAGTTCGTCGGCGGCAATATATCCTTAGGCGACTTTTCACCTTCTTCTTCCTGTATGGGCAATGGAATGATCGACGGTGATATCAGTGATCAAGATCAGATCGCCAATCCTTCCATGCCTGTCAGCAATCAGTTTTAAGCCAAAGAAAGGAGCACGGTTATGTTTCCTTTTCAATCCCCCTTTCCCTTAATGAATGATTGGCAAAAATGGATGAAGCATGTAAATGAGCAGGAAGTTGAAAAATATGTACAAAATATCTTGTCTTCTTCTTTGCCTTCAACGTGGCAAACAAATGGGGAACCAGTGGATTTCTTGAGAAAACAAGCGGCGGATGATACACCCTCTTCTTCTCCGGAAGAAACTTTTTCTTTGCAGGAAACCGTCTTCGAAACTCATGAAGCCGTTTATGTGCGAGTTCCTGTTTCCAACCCTGGTATTTTTAATGAATTAAAAATTTTTCATACATCCAATCAGCTCATCCTAGAAGGCTTGCCTGCGCCTGATTCCAAAAGGGTCATTGTTCTCCCGGCTATCGTCAAAAGAAAAGGAGCCGCTGCCCAACACAAGGACGGAGTTTTACAAATCATGATTCCAAAGGAAATTGACTTTCAATATACAGAAATAGACGTCCGGCACTTAGACTAATCCGGCCGTCTCATTGACTGCTTTTCCCCAATGAAACTGAAGGAGGGAGGCTGCTGTGGACTTTGATAAATTTAAACAATGGATGGAATTTGCCCAGAACTATCAAACCGGGGAATTTTGGAACTCCGTCTTTGATGCGTCAAAGGGCGAATTAATGACCAAGGAACCTGCCCACTCTAAACAAAAGTTTCCGCTGGTTGATATGCTCATGGACGAATCGAGAGTCGTGCTAATTATCGAACTGCCGGGCTTAACAAAGGAAGAGGTTCACCTGCTAGTATCCGGAAACATGCTTACCATTCAAGGAACAACCTCTCTTCCCTTTGACATGAAGCCGGTTTTGAAGGAGCGGTATCAAGGAGAATTTAAAAGAACTATCCAGCTTCCTGAGCCTGTGGAAAGCAAAAACATTTCTGCCAGATTTCATAATGGCTTGCTTTTTTTAAGCTATTTTCGCATCAAATTAAAGGAAGAGCCGATTTCTATCGATTAGCTTTATGCTCGCATGAACGATGAATTCTTTAACTGCAGGCTCTATTTATCAGTGGTGCCGGCTTCTGCCGAAGTGAATTCCTGCATTCACGGGCTGAGCATCAGCATAATCTTTTAGAGTCGCCTTATTATACAAAAAGCGTGGGGATTAAATGTGACAACTATCTCTAATGAACTTGCAATCGTGCTTAACAAGCTTAATGACCAAATTTATCATGTCACAAACGAGCTGAATAAGCTCCAAAAGCGAGTAAATGACCCTGTCATTGTTTCCCACTCCCTGCCCAAAAGCTTGGAACAACTGATTGCTGCAAAAACGGAAGAATACTTGGCGGAACAAAATCGTTTATTGAACGAGCAGTTGAAGCAGTCACAGAAACAGCTGGCTGTCTTAGAAAACCAAACAGTCCCCCGCTTACAAAAGAAAATCGAAGAGCTGGAAAAGCAAGTTTCTCATCTTCAAACGGTTTCTGCTGCCCAGCCTCTTGTTTTTCAAGAGTTTTCAATTGAACGAGTGTACTTAGATAAATACGAGCAAACAACTAATTTAGGCCAATTAGGGATTCGAGAGTTAACCGGAAAGCTGCATATCGGCGCTGTTCATGCAGCCGATCCAGCCGATGGGCCATCCGAGAAGCAAGAACCAAAGGACGGGCAATCACAAGAAGAACCAGAAAAGCCAGAGGATGGAGACTGATCTGTTTTCTAGGCAAGACTGCCAAGAAAGACTGTTTGATTTACCGGAAACAGGGTAATTTAATCATGATGAAAAGCCATTCCACTGCTGATGGAATCTATAGAAGATCGACTATCAACAAGTAAGGAGTTTACATTTATGTCTCTCACACCTGAGCAGCGTATTGAGCTGCACGGCTTTAATAATTTAACCAAAACGTTAAGCTTTAATATGTATGATATTTGCTATGCGACGACCGAGGAAGAGCGGGATTCCTATATTGAATATATTGATGAACAATACAATGCGGAGCGTTTAACTAATATCTTGAAGACAGTAGCCAAAATGATTGGCGCTCATGTGCTAAATATCGCCAAGCAAGATTACGTTCCCCAAGGAGCGAGCGTGACATTGCTCGTCTCAGAAGGACCCGTCGTTGAGGTGCCGGCTGAATCGCTGGAAGAATCCCCAGGCCCGCTGCCTACCTCTGTTACTATGCACTTAGATAAAAGCCATATTACCGTTCATACCTATCCAGAATTTCATCCGCATGAAGGCATTAGCACGTTTCGGGCGGATATTGATGTTTCTACCTGCGGCGAGATTTCTCCGCTGAAAGCTCTAAACTATTTAATCCATTCCTTTGATACCGATATGATGACGATCGACTATCGGGTGCGCGGCTTCACGCGGGATAAAAACGGTCATAAGCTCTTCATTGACCACGATATCAATTCGATTCAAAATTATATTCCCGACGAAGTGAAACAGCAGTACGACATGATTGATGTAAACGTGTACCAGCAAAATATTTTCCATACAAAATGCAAACTAAGAGAGTTTGATTTGGACAACTATTTATTTGGCCACTCGCCAGATGAGCTTTCTCCGCAGGAAGTTCAAGAAATCACAGAGAAATTAAAAATGGAAATGGACGAAATTTTTTATGGACAAAATATCCGGCAGTCCAGTCAGCCTTGAGAACGACGGCGCTGAGCATAACCCCCAGAAGGATAATGCTTTTCTGGGGGTTCTTTGATTCATTCACATGGCCATCCATTGCCCTATAGGCAGCTCACCTCCTCCTGCCGTTCATATAAACGAAAAACAATGCGTCCTTTGATGACTTCTTTTTGGGCTTGATTAACGGCAGCAGCATCAAAGTAAAGTTTATTTGAATGCTTTTTCGTCAGTTGAGCTTTCAAGGTTAAGCGCTCATGAAGCTGGACCATCTCTTTAAAACGGACAGAGTAATCCTCGATGAATCCCTCTTCATAGTAAGGAGTGAAGAGCTTAGCCAGATTTCCCATTGTCCACATGCCATGGGCAATAACCCCCGGCAAACCAGCTTTCTCCGCTTCTTGATCAACCGTATGAATGGGGTTAAAGTCCCCAGAAGCACCCGCATATTGAATAAGATCCAGCCTAGTCACAGGAGCAAGCTTTATGTCTTGCAGCTGTTCGCCAACTGAATAATGAGCTAGTTTGGCCAAGTGAGCATCTCCTTTCTCACCGCTTCATTGAGGATAATAATTTGTTTAGATGAAAAAATCAGCTGCCCTGAAGCCTCTTCTCCATAGTTGAGTACAAACAAAAAGCCCAGCTTCTCCTGGCTTCCTTCTTTTTCTACATAGTTTTTCACTTTCATCCAGCAGTATAACTCTTCTCCAACCAGCAGAGGCCGCTCATAATGGAAGGTTTGTTCCCCATGGATCAGCCCCTTTTGCGGCAGATGTAAGCCGTCAATGACTCCATAATCAAAGGTGATTGGAAAGGTGGGAGGCGCCAAATTCTCTCGATGCCTCGACCTCTTCCCTGCTTCTTCATCTATATAAATAGGATGCAAATCGTTAATGGCGGCTGCGAACTTCTTGACAGCTCCTCTTTCCACACAGTTTTTTACTTTTGTTGACTCCTTGCCGATGCTATGAAACAACTTATCTCCTCCTCTCGTCAACTTTTTGGGCCTCCCGCCACATAGAGCACTTGGCCATTAATGAAAGAAGAACGCTCATCCGCAAAAAAAGCGGCCGCTTGAGCAATATCTGCCGGCTTGCCCGTTCTGCCGGCCGGAATTTGACCGGCACTGGCTGCCGCTAATTCCGCAAATGGAACACCTACTCTTTCAGCCGTCGCTTTCGTCATATCTGTCTCAATAAATCCCGGGGCAATGGCATTGACTGTAATCCCAAATTTCCCGAGTTCCATTGCCAGTGTTTTCGTCAATCCTTGAATTCCTGCTTTGGCCGTTGCATAATTTGCTTGTCCCCGGTTGCCAAGTGCGGAAGTAGAAGAAATATTAATCATTCTGCCGTACTGCTGCTTCACCATATATTGCTGAGCCGCACGGCAGGCGTAAAACGCCCCTTTTAAATGAACGTCCATCACCGTCTGCCAATCATCATCTGTCATTTTAAATAATAAATTATCTCTCAATACACCGGCGTTATTTACGAGAATATCAAGTGCGCCGAATTGTGCATTCACTTCTTGCATCGCTTGCTCAATTTCTTCCCGCTCTGTCACGCTGGCAACTTTTGCGTAAATGGAACCTCCCTTTTCTGCAAGCTCTCTTTCCGCTTCCCTAAGCGCTTGTTCGTTCACATCTACGATAGCGACATGAGCACCTTCTTCGGCAAAGCGCTTGGCAATTTCTTTGCCGATTCCCCGGCTGCCGCCGGTTACAAAAGCTGTTCTTCCTCTCAATATCCCTGTCATCTTTCCGCCTCCTCATCAGCAGACCGGAGCAGCTTAAATGTTCCGGTTCCTTTAGCTACAAGCTTCCCTTGTTCATCCTTAATTGTTCCTTCCACAAACGCTGTCTTATGTCCTCTCGAAAGGATTTCAGCTGTGGCAATTACTGCTCCAGCCGTTACCGGCGCCGTATAATGGACAGTTGAACTGGCCGTCACACATCGTGTTTTGGTTACTGAGCGTAAATGCATGCTCTGAACAAAATCTAAAACAGAGGCATAGACACCGCCATGCAACGTACCATTTGTGTTAAGCAAATCCGCTCTCATACTCAGCTTAATTTGCACATTTCCTTCTTCAAAACACAAAACCTCTAAACCTAGATGATGAAGGAAAGGACACTTTTCAAATTCTTTTACGATTTCTTCAAGTTGCAACCTGCATTCCCCTTTCTGTGACATTCAGCACAATCAATAGATGCCCTCTCTACTAATTAAGCTTTGCCTGACTCTTTTCCTTCCTGTCACCCCGCTTTTTTGGCAAGCAGCATCCAAAAAGCAACGAAAAAAGCATCCCGGCAAGACCGGGATGCTTACAATACCTTACTTAAAAAAGCTTTTGTGCGCTCGTGCTGCGGATTAGAAAACAGCTCGACCGGCTCATTTTCTTCAACAATGTACCCGTTGTCCATAAAAATAACGCGATCGCCGACTTCCCTTGCAAAGCCCATCTCATGCGTCACTACAATCATCGTCATTCCGTCTTTAGCTAGCTGCTTCATCACTTCCAGCACCTCGCCAACCATTTCCGGATCGAGGGCTGATGTTGGTTCGTCGAATAACATGACTTTCGGCTCCATTGCCAAGGCCCGTGCGATGGCTACTCTCTGCTTTTGGCCTCCCGATAACGAATCAGGATAAGCTTTTGCCTTATCAGCCAGCCCCACCTTTTTTAAAAGAGCAAGCGCTTTTTCTTCGGCTTCAGCCCTCTTCATTCCTTTTACATGGACAGGAGCAAGTGTCACATTGTCCAGAATCGTTTTGTGCGGAAATAAGTTAAAATGCTGGAAGACCATGCCGACATCTTTGCGAATGTCGTTAATATTTGTTTTCTTATCGGTCAAGTCTTTGCCGGTTACATACACATGGCCTCCAGTCACAGACTCCAGCAAATTGAGACAGCGGATAAAAGTCGATTTTCCGGAACCAGATGGTCCGATGACAACAACGACTTCCTGCGGCTTGACATCAAGCGAAATATCCTTGAGGACCTCGTTATCACCGAACGACTTTTTAAGGTTTTTGGTGGAGATCATTGTGTATTCATTCTCCTTTCAATGTAATTCATTAAATAAGTCAGTGACAACGTTAGAATAAGATAAATAATTGCAACAGTAATATACGGTTCCCATACTCGGATATACTCACCTTGAGCAGCACGTCCCCAATACATTAGTTCTGGAGCGGCAATGATGGCAGCAAGCGATGAATCTTTTAATAAAACGATAAATTCATTGCCAAGCGGCGGAATCATTCGCTTAACTGCTTGCGGCAGGATGACGAGCTTCATCGCCTGCACATGGCTCATGCCAAGTGAACGGGCGGCTTCCATCTGTCCTTTGTCAATCGATTGAATTCCAGCCCGGAAAATTTCTGCAATATAAGCGGAAGCATTTAAAGAAAGCGCAATAATAGCGGATACGATTGGATTTGACGGCGACATGAACAGCGGAACCAGCCCGAAATGAATTAATAAAATCTGCACGAGCAGCGGCGTTCCCCTGAAAAAGTTCACATACCAGACAAAGGGCAGCTTCACCAGCTTGTTCGTGGACATCTTTCCTAAGCCGATCAGCAGCCCAAGAATAAGGCCGATCAAAATGCCTGCCAGTGAAAGCCCTAGCGTCAAAAGCGTTCCTTGAAGAAAAAATGGCATATATTCTGCGATGATATCTGGGCGAAAGTTCAATTTATTCTCTCCTTTCTGGGACAAAAACGACTGTCCTGAGGCTAAAGCCTGCAGCGGACAGCCGCCTTTCATTCCTTATTTTTTAGCTGCTTCTTTTAATGAATCCAAATCTGGCTCTTTTCCAAACCACTTCTTGTAAATCTCTGCGTACTTGCCATTGTCATATAGTTCATTCAGCGCCTGGTCAAAGTCTTTCTTATATTCGCTGCCTTTCGGGAAGACAATGCCGTAATACTCCGGCTTAAACTCTTTGTCATCGCCCACTGTTTTAATGCCGCTTTTTGGATTGTTCTTTACATATTCGAGAGCAACAGCAATGTCTGTTACTGCTGTTTCAACGTCACCGCTTTGCAGCGCTTGGAACATAAGTGCAGCTGTTTCATATTTAGAGATAGATGAAGAATTCTTCCCGACTACTCCCTCTGCAGCAAATTGTCCGGTTGTTCCGTTTTGAACACCGATTTTCTTGCCCTTCAAATCTTGGGCGCTTTGAATGTTCGCTCCTTCTTTAAAAGCGATCATGCTTGTTGATTCAAAGTAAGGCACAGAGAAATCATAAGATTTTTTCCGCTTATCATTGATTGTCACACCGGCCATGCCAATATCGAGCTGCTTGCTTTGCAATCCAGCGAACATCGCATCCCATCCGGTGTTTTCAATGTTTACTGTATAGCCGGCTTCCTCTGCGGCCGCATTTAAAAGATCGACGTCAAAGCCGCTTACCTTGCCTTTATCCATGAATTCAAATGGGGCAAAAGTAGCTTCCGTGCCGACCTGCAGCACCTTTTTATCCTCTGCTTTTTCTTTGCCGGCTGACTCCTCTTGTCCCCCGCCGCATGCCGCTAATAGAAGAGCGCATCCAGCTGCTACGGACAAAAAAGATTTTTTAATAGACAGATTCATGTTGTTGACCCCCTGATTGATTTTTTTGCTCTATTATTCTCTCGTTATCTAGTAAAATAATAGCGTTTGCAAAGATAATTTTCAATCTATTTTTATACTTTTATTCATTCTGTTAATTATATTAACACATTTAAACTTATTTTCATTCATTTTTTTAAGTGAGATAATGGTAATAAAAACCTATCAATACTAGAGTTTCCATGCATTTCCACCACCACATCTCATTTTGCATAATCATACATTAATATACATAATTTTCAGCATAATCTAACTATTATTCGCCTTTTGAAGTGCTTGTCCTGCCTTTCCGCCTCTGCCAAACATCCTGTTAATCTCAAAGATAAATCAACAAAAAAGCTGACAAAAGGTCCAGCCTTTTGTCAGCTTTAAAGGGTTGGCTACAAATCCTTCCCCGTCTTATTTTAAAGCCTAAATCCGATCGTAAACGTTAGCCAAGTTTGATTGGAAAGTGCTTGCTTATAAACTGTTTGACTTGTTCCGCTGTTTCCATTTGCAGCATCTGATCCATACTTTGGCCGATTTCTTTTTTTGACAGCTGAGAAATAAGTTTTCTCGCCGGCAAAACAGCAGAGGCATTCATGCTGAACTCATCCAATCCCATTCCAAGCAAAACGGGAATAGCAGCTTCCATTCCAGCCATTTCCCCGCACATGGCTGCCCGCTTTCCTTCTTTATGAGCTGCGTCAATCACTGTTTTCAGTAAACGGAGAACCGCTGGATGAAAGGGCTCATACAAATAAGCGACCTGCTTATTCATCCGGTCTGCTGCTAATGTGTATTGAATCAAATCATTGGTGCCGATGGAAAAGAAATCAATTTCCTTTGCGAATACATCTGCCATCACAGCAGATGAAGGAACTTCAATCATCATACCGACTTCGATTTTGTCAGCAACTGCAATCCCTGCTTTCACCAAGTTCTCTTTTTCCTCCAGCAGCAGCTGCTTCGCCTGCCGCAGCTCTTGAAGAGCAGCAATCATCGGAAAAGTGATTTTTAAATTTCCGCAGGTGCTTGCCCGGAGAAGCGCACGCAGCTGGGTACGAAATAAATCTGGTCTTTTCAAGCACAGACGAATAGCCCGAAATCCCAGAAACGGATTTGCTTCTTTCGGGAGATTTAAATACGGCAGCTGTTTGTCTCCGCCAATATCCAATGTTCGGATAACAACCGGCTTTCCTTTCATCCGTTCAAGAACATTTTTATAGGCAGCGAACTGCTCGTCCTCCGTCGGCAGCTGCCGGCGGCCCATATAAAGAAATTCCGTGCGAAATAGCCCGATTCCTTCTCCCCCATTTTGGAGAACATTATCCGCATCTGAAGGCGCACTGATATTGGCAACCAGCCGAACTGCACAGCCATCTGCAGAAACTGTCGGCAGCTGAGCAAACTTAGCAAGCCCGGCTTGATATTCTTCATAAGCAGCTTTTTTCTTCTCATACTTTTTCACGACAGCCTGTTCAGGATTCATAATAACGATTCCCTCCTGGCCATCTATGATAAGAAGTGTGCCATCCCCGATCCTATCCAGCGACGTCTGTGTGCCGGCTACCGCCGGAATTTCCATAGAGCGTGCCATAATGGCTGAATGTGAAGTAAACCCGCCTCCGTTTGTAATAATTCCTTTGACAAACTTCCGGTTCAACTGGGCGGTATTAGACGGGGTTAAATCCTCTGCTACAATAATGACTTCTTCACGGATGACGCTTAAATCAGGGACCTGGACTCCCAGCAAATGTCCAAGCACCCGTTTGGCTACATCCCGTACATCTGCTGAACGCTCTCTCATATATTCATTATCCAAAGATTCCAGTGCAGAAATAAATGTATCTGCTGCTTCTTTCAAGGCAAATTCAGCACTCATTCCTTGATGGAGAATGTTGTCTTTTACCCTGTCCATTAATTCCGGATCCTGTAAAACGAGCAAGTGAGCAGCAAAAACAGCGGCTTGGTCTTCTCCGAGCTCCCTCGCCGCTTGCTCCTTCACCTTTTCCAGATCTCGCCTCGATTTCTCTACGGCGCACTCAAAGCGCCGGACTTCCGCTTCTTTATCGGCCGGTGTTCTCCTTGCTACAGCCAGATCCGGCTCCTTTAAACGAAAGGCTCTGGCAATGGCAATTCCCGCAGATACACCGTGCCCTGTTAACCATCCGCTCATTTAGCCAGCTTTTCTTTTTTTAATACTTCGGTGATGGTTTGAATGGCTTCTGCTTCATCTTCCCCGGATGCCGAGATATTAATTTCCGCACCTTCCGGAATGCCGAGAGACATCACTCCCAGGATAGACTTCAAGTTGACCTTTTTCCCTTTAAACTCAAGATTGACATCCGCGGAAAATTTACTAACAGTCTGTACCAAAATGCTTGCCGGACGAGCATGGATTCCTGCTTCATCTATAATCGTAAACGATCTTTCCATCATTCCATCAATCTCCTTTCACCTGTTATGTACATTAAATCATATCACTTTTTTTTACTTTGCCAAAACAATTAATGCCTGCCTGGCAGCCGAAATAATGCCAAGTGGCAGCAAACCGGTCCGGCACCCTTCACTCTTTCTCTGGATGTTCGGCAGTAATAACTGTTGACATCGTTCTTTTTACCCGTCCCGGAGCTGGCTCATTCTGAATCAGCTTCATCATTTCCTGCCCCATCGTCCTGATAAAGCTCTGAAACTCTTCGTCTGTTGCATAAAATACAGCCTGCCGGTAACCAGCGCCATCCTTTAGGAAATCAACCGATTCTTGGCTCACATAGCTTTCAAAATCAGCCAGTACGATCGCCATGAATTTGGTAAAGTAGCTGATGTGCTCTTCCTTGCTTAAATTTAAAAACTCCTCTGATGCCGCCTGCCCTGATATCTCTGGAAGCGCATATACCTTCTCTACTGTGCCCCGAACTTGGTTTTCTTCCACAATCATAATCAGCTCTGCCTCCAGCAATTTTTTCAAATGCCTGTAAAGAGAAGCCTGCGGCACATCCGAAAGCTTTTCGCTCATTTGCTGAACCGTCAGCTTCCGTCCGCTAATGAGCGTCTGCACAATCTTCATGCGGACTGGGTGGAGCAGCACCTCTCCTTTTGATTCCTTCACTATTCTTCACTCCTTTCTCCGGTGAAACGTACGTTTAACCGCTGAATAATGTACAGCGATACTAAGGCAAAAGCGGCGATCCATAAGCTTTGAATGACGCCCGCCTGATACAGCGCCGCAAAAAAAATCAATCAAGCCGTGCAAGGCAATCGCCTATAAAACATATTTAAATGTGCCGCTTTTCACGCCAAACAGCACCATCACAGAAAACATAATTTGCATAACCATGGCTCCGGCACGCTCAAGTCCGGCAAAAGCCCGTTTCCATTATCTGCGTTTTCAACTGGCTGATTTGCTTCGGCGGCAGTACGCTCAGATTGGTTTCAAAGGTGCCGTTATCGATCATCATTGCATAGATAAATGCAGTGACTGCTCTAAATGCACCGACTAATACAGCCTCAACCCCTCCATGGCCGATACCAAGTGACACGCCATCGCCAAACTGCCGGCTGCGCTTTAATAATAACAAAAAAATGAGATAACGGCCTAATTCCTCAAATAGAGCAGCAGCAAGCCCGCCGTATAGGGCATAGAAAAGAGGATGATCCGTCATTTTCAATGAAGGGCCTGCCGGATCAATCATAAAGGCATGCAGCGCCCCCTCCAGCACTTGTGCAAACAAGATAAACACGGCAGCTCCCGTCCAAAATGCCTTCCAAGAAAAAACCCCCTTTCTCCGGCAATCTATAATTAAAACAACCGGCAGCAGAAGGGAGATACAAAACTGAAAGCCGATTCCCGCCAGCGAAGCAGAGGCAATCATATTCTTCACTATTTTTATTATCATTTTTAATAATGATAATAAAAATAGTATATGTAAAAGTCAAGCACCCACTGCCAAGCGTGCCATCTTATCGGGGACGACTGGCGCAGCTAGATCATTTAAAAGGCTCTCCGCGGAGAGCCTCCTTTAGTTACAATGATCTCCCGTACACGGCTGATCCGCAAAATCGATTTGAATGGTCGTATGCTCAATATGAAATTCATCATGCAGCTTTTTCTGAATGCTTGTAAGCAGTTGTTTCCCTTCTGTTTCCGGACGAATAACTACGTGACAGCTTAATGCCGGAAAATCAGATGTAATGGCCCACACATGCAAATCATGCACATCCTCTACACCAGGCATGCCAAGCAATGCTTCTTTCACTTTTGAAACACTGATATTCTCCGGTGCCCCCTCCATTAATATATGAAAAGAAGCCTTTGTCACCCGAATGCCGCTGATAATAATTAACACAGCAACGATGACGCTCGCAATCGGATCAGCCAAATTCCATTCGAAGAACAGAATCATAAGCGCGGCAGCAATCGCACCTACTGAGCCAAGCAAATCACCAAGCACATGCAGAAAAGCACTCCGCACGTTTAGATTTTCCTCTTTGTCTCCTTTCATTAAAATATAGGCAGCGGCAATATTAACAAGCAAGCCAATGACCGATACCGTCAGCATCCCCATGCTCATGACTTCAGGAGGAGCCATAATCCGCCTGTAAGCTTCAACAAAGATGTAAATAGAAATCACAAGCAGGGTCAAACCGTTAATAAAAGCGGCTAAAATCTCAAATCGCTTATAACCAAATGTTTTTGAAAGCGTGGCTTCCTTCTCCCCGAATTTTAAAGCAAAATAACTGAGACCAAGCGCAGCCGCATCGCTTAACATATGTCCCGCGTCAGACAGCAGGGCCAGACTGTTTGTAATTATTCCCCCAACTACTTCGACAATCATATACGTCGCGATAAGAATAAACGACAGCTTGAGTGCCTGTTTGTTGCTTGAATGATGATGATGCCCGTGGCTGTGGCCATGGCTATGTGAGTGTCCCATTATCTCCTCTCCTTTATATGAATATATGCTCATATATTTATATTATTTCAGACACCGTTCTTTTGTTCAACCCTTTTTCAAAAATATTCTAACACTGTTATAAAAAGCATTTTGCTTTTGCACCTCCCGCTGGCTGCTCTCCCCGTATGATTCCGGATGTAAAGCGCTTTTTTGGGAACAATAGTGGTCAAAAAGGAGAGTGATTTGTTTGAAAGAAGAAGATCAGCAAACTTCAGAAGGTTTAAACCAGCTATTGGACATCATTAACGCAAAAGGTGACGAAGGTGAATTAAAACGAATCGTCAACAAGGGACACGAAGACAGCTTCGTATGCAGCGATGAATTGTTTTATAAAGATTTGCGGGCTATTGCAGATGATACCGCGCGTGATGATCAGTAAGAACAGGGGCGGACACCAAAAAGCTGTCCGGCCCTGTTCTTATTTCACAAAAAAGCTGGCTCCATCCCGCACTTTTATCCCCTCCTCGCTTTGTACGCCCTGCATTAAGGCAAATAAAGCATCATCCTTTCGCTTAGCTTCAATCATTATATCTATTTGGGAAACACTTCCCTTCACCGCTCTCAGAAAGACCAGCAGCTCTTCTGGGTCAATAAAATCTGCATGTGATTTAAATGCCGTTTCAGACTTCGGACTGGATATATGCATTTTCATCGGAACATTGGCATTCGCCCATGTTTGGACCGCTCTTGGCCAATCGGCTTCCCAGCTTGCTCCTTCTTCATGGTTTGCGCGGTGATGATGATAATCGAAAACTAGAGGAATGCCTATTTTTTCACAAAGATACAAAGTATCTTTTAAAGTGAAAGTGGTGTCATCGTTTTCGAGCATGATCATTCGCTGCAATGCTGGCGGAATAAGCCCCCAATTATGGATAAATTGTTCTAGCGCCTGCTCTTTATCTTTATAGCCGCCTCCTACATGAAGAACGCAGCGATGCTCAGGACTGATTCCCATTCCTTTCAATAGCTTCCTATGAAGGATGAGCGTCTTTAACGCCATTTGAAAAACGGCGGTGTTGCTTGTATTTAAAACGACAAAATGCTCCGGGTGAAAGTCGATACGCATAGCCGGCTGCTCTGCCAAATAGGCGCGGATAGCAGCCAGCGGTTCTTGTAACGGGGTCATGAAATCCCAATCCGGCAACTCCGGATGATTAGCCAACGGGATTAATTTCGAGCTTAGCCGAAAAAACTGGATATCATGGGCGGCATTGTGGCGGAGGAGGCGCAAGCAGTTTCCTACATTCGCAGCCGCAATTCTTTCCAGTTTTCTGATGGCCGCTTCTCGATCCTTGATTTTCATAAATTGCGCATAAGTCATGGTTTGAGAAGGTGAACCATTTTTTATATTCATGCTCATGGCAGCGTAGCCCAGGCGAACCAATGTCATCTTCCCCACCTCGTTACTGATTATTTTTTCTTCGCTTTTTCGTAAGCTGAGCTGAATAGCGCATTTTTATACTTTAAATCCTTTTCTTTGGGGAACATACTAATATGGTGAGGTGAAAATCATGTATAAATTATTAACACACAATGACTTGGACGGCGTCGGCTGCGGTATTCTCGCTAAGCTCGCTTTTGGCAAGCAAGTCCAGGTCCGCTATAACTCCGTAGCCGGCCTTGATTATGAAGTGGCATGGTTTTTAGAAAATCAAGACAAGAAAACCGCTTTATTCATTACCGATCTGTCTGTCAATAAGGACAATCAAGAAAAGCTCAACGCTTTTCATCAGGACGGAGGGAAGGTGAAGCTGATTGACCATCATAAAACAGCGCTTCATTTTAATGAATACGAATGGGGCCATGTCGTCATTGAAGATGAGGATGGAAAGTTGACTTCTGCCACTTCATTGCTTTACGGCTATTTGCTGCAGCACGAACTCATTGAACCGTCCAATGCACTCGCTGAATTCGTCGAGCTCGTCCGGCAGTATGATACATGGGAATGGGAAAAAAATGATAACCAGGAAGCCCGCCGGCTGAATGCCCTCTTTTTCCTCGTATCAATAGAAGAGTTTGAAGACAGAATGATCAGCCGCCTCCGCTATCACCAGCATTTCTTTTTCGACGAGCTGGAAGAGAAGATATTGGATATGGAAGATGACAAAATCGCCCGGTATATTCACCGGAAGCGGCGCGAATTGGTACAGGCCGACATTGGCGAACATATGGCTGGAGTCGTTTATGCTGAGTCCTATCATTCGGAGCTGGGGAATGAACTTGGAAAAGAAAACCCCCATCTCGACTACATTGCTATTTTAAATATTGGCGGAAAACGGCTCGGCTTTCGTACCATTCATGATCATATCGATGTATCAGAGGTTGCTGCCCGTTATGGCGGCGGCGGTCATGCCAAAGCGGCCGGCGCTTCTATGACGGAAGAGGCTTACACACAGTTTGTCACCGATACCTTTCATCTGCTGCCGCTGCGGGAGGACGCTCGCAGAAACCGCTATAATGTGAAAGAATCATCGTTTGGCTCTCTTTATGAAAGCAGGCCAGGAGAGACCTTTCTCCTCTATGAGACAGCTGAAAACAACTGGGCCATCAAACGCAATGGCGCCATTTTGCCGGAAACATTTCCAAGCTTTCAAACAGGAGAAAATTTCCTGAAACGAACGTTTGAAGCATCTCTTGCCAGAGACGATGTGTTTGTTCATTATTTGCAGAAACTGGCGCAAAAGGAACACTAAATCTTTTTGCAGAAAAAATGGCGGAATTACCGAAAGAACTCTAGCTTTTCCTGTCATTTATGGTACGCTTTAAATGAAGAATAGGAGCGATTGCAAATGATAAAAATTGAACTGCCACAACCAGATCTTACTATTGTGAAAAAGAATACCGAAGGAGATAGAAGCGAAGCCGCTATAGCCAGGGAATATGGCTTTATTGACTATCATAAGATTGCCCGTGACAAGGGCGGCATTTATATGTACTACGATGCACAGGATGAATTAATGTTCGTTGGCAAAGCGCGCAAATTGAGAATGCGGGTCCGCAAAAGCTTTGAAGACGCTGCTTCTCCAATCAAGCTGCATCGCGATGATGTTTACAAGATTGAGGTCTGTTATGTGGAAGATCCGATGGAACGGGAAATTTACGAAACATATATCATTAACACACTCAAATCCAAGTACAATATCGACAAAGCCTTCTTCAGATAAAACGCTGCACATGAAAAAAGGCGGGCAAATTCGATTTTTATCCAGTTTGTCTGCAGCTTAAAGCAAGCACAGTATCCCGTGCTTGCTTTTTTCATTCATTGAATTAATAACCAGCCGGTACAATCCCTGAGTCTGTTTGATAGCCGGCAAGAGGATAAGCCGGAATATCTCCCCAGCGGTCAGGGTTAACCTGGGCGATCTTTCCGGACGAAATGCCTTCAAGCAATGCTTTCAGCCCAAGATAATTTTGCTTCGTTAAATAACCGTTTGATTTTTGCCCAAGACCGCCTTCTCTCGTATTTCCTTTTGTTTCAAAGAAAATAGCCGGATTGCTGTGGTGCGTTGGATTGAGATTGTTATAATTCAAGCCTAGCATCATCGCCGAAACGACTCCGCCCTTAATGTCAATTTCATATCTTTTATCGCCATCTCCCACTTGATAACGGTCAATGTGCGTGTAGCCGTACTGTTTTAATGCATCATACACATATACTTGCATTTGGCGGGTCACGTCGTTGTAATCTTTAACGTTAGGCAGCGTCGGACCATCCGGGGCGAGTGACACACCGAGTGACATAGACGTCGATTCATTGGTGCCGTATACAGTCTTAAAGCCTTGATGGTGAAGGTCAACCGCATAATCTGGTTTTACGTCAGCCCAATACTTATAAAAAGCCAGCGATTCCTTCGCTTTAAATCCAGCCGTTGCCCAGTCGCGGTTTAAATCAACTGTTAACGGCTTGCCGCTGTCGTTCCGCTTAGGCTCTCCATTGTCATACAGCATAGTTGTCCTCGTATTCATCATACTGCCATCCGGGTTGTACATAGGAACGGCATAGATTGTCAGATTGTTGAGCATAGCCTTGATATCCTTGCCGCCGCTGCTGCCAAAGGTTTTCAGCAAATCCAGCACCGCGCGTGTCGTTAATTTCTCATCCCCATGAATTTGTGCCTGTATCCATACCTTGACCGGCCCCGTTCCCACTTTGGCCGCATAAAAGCTTCTTCCCTGCTCACTTTTTCCATATTCATCTAGTGTGAATACCTCTACTTTTCCTTGGCTTGTCTGCTCAATGTCTTTGAGCGCTTTAATCATATCCTCATATGTAACCAAACTGCTTAGATTCATCTCTCCATTAGTCGAAGGACCTCCAGGTACAGTTCCAGCCGCTGCAGCAGATGAAACTCCCGCCGAAAACAATAAAGTACACCCTAGGATCAGTGAAACCGCTTTTCTCAAAACATTCCCCTCCAATCATTTTTTGGACATGCTTTCATTATATTTGATAGAATATTCTAATAAATCAGCCAAATAGCCGATTTCTCCTGATTTTTTCTTTTCCAAATATAGATCTAAAGCTTCACAAAGGAGACAATAAATTGTTTTTCGACAGTTTTTATGCTAAATTTCCTTTTGTTTGGCGAACAGTGTCGGGAAGTTGTTCTCTCCTTTTCTTGCCTTGCTTTACAGCTTCTGTTATCTTTAAAGAGAATTATTTTTGTTCGAAGAAAAAAGATAAACGAAAGTCTTTTTGTCTAATGGATTTGAGCAAGGATAGTACTACACGTGCGAACTGCACACGAGGAGGATATATACAAATGGAACAAGGTAAAGTGAAATGGTTTAACGCAGAAAAAGGGTTTGGATTCATCGAGCGTGAAGGCGGAGACGATGTATTCGTTCACTTCTCAGCTATCCAAGGCGAAGGCTACAAATCTTTAGACGAAGGACAAACAGTTACTTTCGAAACAGAACAAGGACAACGCGGTCTGCAAGCAACTAACGTTCAAAAAGCATAATTTCATATAGGCTAATGAAAAACGGCCAAAAAAGCAGCTCACTTCAATTTTTATTGGACGTGCAGCTGCTTTTTTATTTTTGCGGCTGGTTAAACAGACCGATGTTATCTATAAAAGCGCCTGTCCAAGTCTGGACAGGCGCTTTTGTTTTTTCCTATTGGGCACTGATTACTCCACATGCAATGCGGGAGCCCGCATCACCAGCCGGCTGGGATTTTCCGTCATCCTCTTTTTCATGGATCACCAGGACAGATCCATCTTCGTCAAGCAAGGAATGAGCTTCCCCGCTATTGAGTGTAACATGCTCTGCAACCATTTCCGCCTTCACTTTGCCATCCTTTCCTACAGTAAGGTTTGGCAAATCGCCGGCATGAGGTCCTTTTTCATGATTCATCCCGTGGCTCGCTTTTCCCGGGTTAAAATGTCCGCCGGCTGATTCAAAGCCGGGTGCGGCACACTTCCCAGTTTCATGAAGATGAAACCCATGTTCACCCGGAGGCAAATCTGACGCTTCTACCTGGATCGATACCCCTTTGTCGGTCTGTTTCAGCTGGGCGATCCCTACCTTTTTCCCCTCGCTGTTTTTCAAGTCAATGGTTTTCGCATCATTATCTTCTCCGTCACCAGCCATCGGAGAATCTGGAGATTCCGGTGCCTGCTTTTCTGTTGAAGTTTCGTTGCTCGGTTCTTTTTCAGGAGCAGCCGAGCCACTTTCAGTAGCGGCCTCATTCTCTTTTTGTTCATCTGCCGCTTTATCTTTTCCGCCGCCACATGCACCAATCACCAATGCGACAGCCAACAGAAAAGCAAAAAGCCCTAATTTTTTCATCATCATCCTCCCTTTCCAAAATTATGTATACACCTTCACTTTAGACAGATAAAAACTGATTTAAACACCTTTCGATCATTTTCCTCCGTTCGTCCTAGCAGAAGAACAAGAAGGATACTCCTTCTAAAACAAAGAAAAAAACAGGTGAAAGAAGGTTATTTCGGCTCTGATAAGGTAAAGTAAAATGAAGGGATGGATGATGAAAGAAACATAGGATTTAACCGAGTTCATCAATCTGACCAAGACTACTCATTATGGGTCTCCCAGGAAGCAAAATAATCCTTCCGGCCTGTCACTCGGAGATGAAAACACGGGAGGGTCTGATAGAGAAGCGTCCGCCCAGATAAAAGACTCGAGAAAATCGCAGCTATACAACAAGGGGGCTCCGAATACACAAAAAAGAACAATGAGCGTTTCATGGCAACCTAAAAAGGTTAAAGGAAAAAGAGAACTGAAAACAAGGAGGATATGATGATGCATCCAGTTATTTTATTTGACGGCGAATGTAATTTTTGTGATTCAAGCGTCCAGTTTATTATAAAGAATGATCCTCAAGGGCTCTTTCACTTTGCCTCTTTGCAAAGCGATACTGGACAAGAGTTGTTAAATAAACACAACGTTCCTTCTGATATAGACAGCATGATATTAATCGAAGGGGACAAAGTGTATTATAAGTCAGCGGCTGCCCTGCGCATTTGCAGGCATTTAAGAGGGGCATGGAAGCTATTATACGCCTTTATTATCGTTCCTCGTCCGATTCGGAATGCGGCATACGATTTTATCGCTAAAAACCGCTATAAGTGGTTCGGAAAAAAAGAAAGCTGTATGCTCCCTTCACCAAGCGTCCGAGCACGGTTTATCTAATGAGAAAAGGACTGATCCTAACAGGTCATGAAACATGACCTTGTTTAGGATCAGTCCTTTTTTCTTCTTCAAAACAGACGGAGAAAAACCAATCCGCTTTCTCCGCCTGTTTTTATTTTAGACACGTATCCGGCAGTCCCTTTATAAGTCTTCACTATTTAAAGTTTGATAAGCGCCAGAACTGATCTGCCATCGTTTCTGACAGCCATTCCAGTCCTTTGCTCTCAGCTTGATGAAGGGGCTGCCATGAAGCCTGGCTGCTATTCTTCATATACACCTCGTGATGAGGAGACTGGTCATGTATGCCGCTAATATCAAAAAACCCGCTTTTGCACAGCAAGATTTTCACTTTATAATCGATTGCCGGCGATGTCACCAATGGATTTCCGACAGAGTGAGCCAACTGAAGAAACAATTTCTCCTTTGTTACATTTTCCTTTTCCAGCTTAATCCCTTCTTCTGAAGCGGTGTCTTCCTTCTTGAACCTTCGCAGCCATCCATAAGCTTTGGTTTGGCCAACATCTTTAACTAAACGAATTGTTGGAATTTCTTCATCATAGTTTATCAAAATGTCTGCTTTTGTCCGGTAGCTCACCGAGTCTGCATCAAAGCCGCGGCCATCTCCTTTAAAATAACGTAAAGGAGAAAAGAAGTTGGGGTTCTTCAGCCATTTATCTTCTAAAAAGGTCATATATCGAATCGTCCACTCTGTTTCCGCTGATGGCGGCGGCTCTGGCTTTAAAACGCTTCTAAGAGAGCCAATTTGTTTAGTTAGGCGAAACCGCTCAAAAGCAGCCTCTTTTTCCGTCGCTCCTTTTTTAAAAAAACCGATGATTCCTGCCGCCGCGAATTTCTCTTCACTCATTCCCTTTTCTGAGAGAAGCAACGGCCGCACCGCATGAATAGAGTAGGTGTATGCTTGATCGGCTCTAACAGAATAGTCAACAAAACGCCCCTCGCGCACCTTTGCTAGCCGTTCTCCGTTCCGGTAGACGGTATATTCTTCTACCCCGTCAATCGGCTCCCACTCCATGCTGATAAGAGACTCTGTAACCACTGTCGTAACGATTAAATCTTGCAATATATTCACAGCACTCTTGTCTTTCGTTGCTGTCGCTGTTTGCACTTTGATCCTCTCCATTACACGCTTATTGGCATCTAATGCTTCCACTGTATATAAATATGTCTTTCCTGCTATGAGCCCTGTATCGGTCGCACTGGAATCCGATCCTGAATAAATCAGTTCCCCCTCTCTATACACATTGTACGTTTCTTCTTTTCCCTTCCAATGAAAGGTGATTTCGTTTTCTTTCTGCTCAATCGATTTGATCATCAAGCTATTAATGCGCGCCAGTCTTTGCTGGCGCCGTCTTTTTAAAGACAGCCAAGCAGCGCCGGCCAAACAGGCTGCGGCTATCGGATAACGGTACAGCACACTAATCACCTCGTTTTCAGCAATGAAAATACCTTCTCGTTATACCCTGAATATGTATTTTTCACACCTAAGGAAACAAGCTTGGCTTTTGGAACAGAAAGTGATCTGTTTATCTTTTATCTATAAAAAGCAACAAAAAAAAGCCATCCCAAAAGGTCCTGAAACATGACTTTTTGGGATGGCCCCTCTTTCTTCTCTAAAACAGGCTGACCTTCATTCCAATCAACGGAAAAAAATCAATCCTTCTCTTCTTCACACGGTCATTTCATTAAGGCTTTAACTGAATCCGCTGCAGCCTTAGGGCATTTAATACGACAGATACCGAGCTGAATGCCATCGCAGCCCCGGCTACCCACGGAGCAAGCAGACCAAGGGCAGCTATTGGAATACCAAGCGTATTATAGCCAAACGCCCAAAATAAGTTCTGTTTAATGTTGCGGATCGTCATTTTACTCATATAAATCGCGTCCGCGATGCTATTGAGATCGCCTCGGATCAACGTAATATCAGCCGCTTCCATCGCTACATCGGTCCCGGTCCCAATCGCCATGCCGATGTCCGCCACAGCCAGGGCAGGCGCATCATTAATGCCGTCCCCTACCATCGCTACTTTTCTGCCGGCCTGCTGGAGCTTTTTCACTTCCTCCGCTTTTCCTTCAGGCAGCACTTCAGCAATGACGCGCTCAATGCCCACTTGCGCGGCAATGGCTTGCGCGGTCTGCTGATTATCTCCCGTCATCATGACAACATCAAGACCCATCTCTTTCAAGCGGGCGATGGCATTCTTGGATGTATCCTTCACAGTATCTGCAACGGCTACAATTCCGGCAAATTGCCGGTCCATTGCCACAAGCATTGCTGTTTTTCCTTGCTTTTCGAGATGTTCCATCTTTGATAAATGCTCGGTAACATCAACGTTTTCTTTCTCCATTAACCGGCGTGTGCCGATGAGCAGCTCCCGCCCGTCAACTTTTGCTTGAATGCCAAAACCGGGCAGAGCTGTAAATTCTTCCGTTGACTTTAATGAAATTCCTTTCTCTTTTACCCCTTCTACAATCGCTTCAGCCAGCGGATGCTCCGAGTTCTTTTCAGCTGTACCGACAAAAGTTAAAAATTCCGCTTCCTGTTGCCCTTTATCCACAATGATATCTGTTAAAACCGGCTTTCCATTCGTCACCGTTCCCGTCTTGTCAAGAATGATTGTATCGAGCTGGTGCGCCGTTTCTAAATGCTCGCCGCCTTTAAATAAAATGCCGTACTCTGCCGCCCGTCCGGACCCGGCCATAATTGACGTCGGTGTGGCAAGGCCGAGTGCGCACGGACACGCGATTACGAGCACAGCAATCAGCTTTTCAAGAGCTGCGGCAAAATCACCGGGAGCCACCGCGAAATACCAAATAAAGAAAGTAACGAGCGCAATTCCCACAACGATCGGCACAAAAATGCCAGAAATCCGATCGGCAAGCCGTTGAATAGGTGCTTTGGAGCCTTGAGCTTCTTCAACGACTTTGATAATTTGGGCAAGCGCTGTTTCCTTCCCGACTTTCAGCGCCCGAATGGTTAGCGCTCCATTTTTGTTGACCGTTGAACCGATGACCACATCACCTTTTGATTTATCAACCGGCACGCTCTCTCCCGTAATCATTGATTCATCAACAGCGGATGTTCCCTCGATGACTTCACCGTCTACCGGTACCTTCTCCCCCGGCTTTACAAAAACAATATCTCCCGAAACAACTTCTTCGATCGGAATCACTTTCTCTGCCCCGTCCTTGATAACAACGGCCGTTTTCGCCTGTAATCCCATCAGCTTCTTGATCGCTTCTGAAGAACGCCCTTTTGCTTTTGCTTCGAATAATTTCCCCAAAATGATTAGAGTAATTAATACCGCACTTGTTTCAAAATAAAGAGAAACCATATGTTCATGTGTCTGAAGGGATTGAATGCTTAAATACAAGCTGTAGAAGTAAGCAGCAGATGTTCCTAAAGCCACAAGAACGTCCATATTGGCGCTTTTATTTCTTAAAGCTTTATAAGCGCCGGCATAAAACTGCCAGCCGATCACAAACTGGACAGGTGTGGCCAAAATAAGCTGAATCCATGGATTAAGAAACAAATCAGGCACCCAAATAAAGGAGGTAAAGGCGAAATGGCCGGCCATGGCCCACAGAAGCGGGAAAGATAAAATAGCCGAAATAATTAACTTCCTCGTCTGGCGCTTAATTTCCGCTTCGCGGTAGTCCTCTGCTCCCTCTTTCTGTTCTTCTTTTTCAATAAGCGTATAGCCGAGTTTCCTGATCGCCTCTTTCATATCAGACATCGTCACTTCATCGGGATTATAAACCACAAGTACCGATTCCAAAGCAAAGTTCACAGTTGCCTGATTCACGCCTTCAAGCTTATTGAGCCGTTTTTCAATACGGGCAGCACAAGCAGCGCACGTCATGCCGGCAATAGCAAATTCCGCTTGTTCATAAACGACTTCATAACCTAAGGCCTCCACTTTTTCCTTAAACTTCTGCTCATTTACCTTTTCTGGGTCATATTTTATTTTTGTTTTTTCCAAAGCAAAATTCACAGCTGCTTCTTCTACTCCATCCAGCTTATTTAATCCCTTCTCAATGCGGGCAGCGCAGGCAGCGCAGGTCATTCCTGCGATTCGCAAATTTGCTTCTTTCAGATCAGCCACTTTTATCACTCCTTTTACCATACCCCTGTATAGTATATTACTATCTAAAAAGAAACGTGCTTCAAATAGCACGGTCCCTTACTGCTCTACATCATATCCTTGCTCTTCGATTTCTTCGGTAATGGCATGAAGGGTTACGAGTTCCGGATTAAATGAAACATCAACCGTACTAGCCTCTAAATGCACCTTAACAGCTTCCACTCCATCCAGCTTTCCAACGTTGCTTTCAATTGCCTGAATACAGTGACCGCAAGACATCCCTTGCACACGCAATGTAACTTGTTCCATTTTTATTCCTCCCAGTTATTCATTTATTTTCTTTATACTACCATACCCCTGTATGGTAGTTCAACAATGATCATTTCCATGCGGCATTTTTTCGAATAATCACTTTTATTTAATTTACATTTCCGGCAGGATATAAACTAGTTTTTCCTGCTGATAAGAAGGTTTTAGGCAGTTTAAGATTTGGAGAAGCGCTCAAACACTTCCATTAATTCCGCAATCGCTTCTTCGCCATTGCCATTTTTAATCGCATCCGAAACACAGTGATTCGTATGGCGACCCAGCATATTCAAGCTGACCTTTTTTAAAGCGGCATTAATCGCTGAAATTTGGACAAGTATATCGACACAGTAGCGGTCACTTTCAATCATTTTTTGAATGCCTCTTACCTGTCCTTCGATCCGCTTTAAACGATTAATTAATTGTTCCTTTTCCATTTCATCTCTATGGGAGACTGTTTTCTCTTCCTCTTTGCTTGCAGTCATTTTTCTGTTCACCTCCATCAATGGATCACCTTCTATGCTTTCTGCCCATTACCTTACGGGGGTATCATATAAATAAATTATAGCATATGGAAACAGAAAGACATAGAAAAAGAGCAAAAAGACTGCCGCGCAAGGCAGTCACGACAGTGATAGAGAGTGAACTCCCCCATGCTTATTTAACAACTCAGCTGTATCAGAAATTCTCTCCACCATCGTATGAAACTCTTGAGTGCTGGCCGATTGCTCCTCTGTTTGGGCAGCGATCTCCTGAATCGACTCATTGATCTGCAAAATTTCATGCTGCGTAATCTCCAGCTGCTTTTGAATGTCTTCAGCAGCTGAATTGCTGTTAGCAGCCATTCTCCGTATTTCGTCGGCTACCACCGCAAATCCTCTCCCATATTCTCCTGATCGAGCCGCCTCTATCGAAGCATTCAGCCCTAAAATATTCGACCGGGAAGCAATCTCTTTTACTTGCTGAATGATTCTCGCCACATTTTTCATATTCTTGTTCATTGTTTCCGATTGCCGCGACAATTCCTGAAGTTTATTCGCAGAAGAATTGGCAATGACAGCGATTTCCTCAGAAAAAGCCGTCATTTGTCCAATTACAGCACTGAGCTTTTCCGCTCCTTTACGGAGATCCTCCATCTTTTGATTGGAAACGACGGCTGCAAAAGCACCGATTACTTGTCCATCCTGCCTGATCGGTGTACAAGTTGAAATATAAGGAATACCCAACATATCCGCCGGTATTTCTTCACGGATTTTTTCACCTGTCTGCAATACCTTATAAGTCGCTGATTTTTTATATTTTGACATGCTTTCGCCGACTTTCAATTTTAAATCGATTTCTTTCCCTGGCAGATAGCCGATGATTTTTTCTTTATCGCTTAAAATCAAACAAGTATCCTCGGGATATGTCTCTTGAATGACCGGTAAGTGATCAGCTATTTCCCTTAATGAATCGAGCATGTTTCTCCCCCCTTGACAATTATCTTAATATTAACACTAATCAAGCAACAATTCTATGAAATTTGTTGCGCGTAAATAGGCCTGTGTTCGTAAAAGGGGGAGATCCTTCTATGGCTGGACCCTCTTTCTGAAGTCAATCACTCATGGACAGCGGAGCTAAATTCCATACTTTTTCCCTTTAAAAAATAATTCCCATACCTTAACGTTCTCATAAAGCCATCCCTTATCCAAAGAATAAAGGAAAATATATCCACCTACTCCATCACTTGTTTTCCCCCGCCGGCTTGGGCGGGGGAAAAACATTAACGCTTTGTATTGCTATGCTTTGCCCGATCCTCAAGCTGTGATTTTGGGCTGGTATCTCCTTTTCCGCCCCCGGCGTACCCTTGAGGGTTCACTCCGCTGAAAGCTTTGTTGCCCCGGTTTCTATTCTTGCTCATGTAACCACCTCCTGTCTTTACTATTTGCCTAAAACAAAAGCTGTAGTATGGAAAAATGTCACATAGCCACTTTATGCTTGTGAAAGTTTTACTTTGATAATCGGAAATAAAAAAGGCCAAACTAAAAGCGGCGGCACATGGCTAAATGGCCGTCAGAGGAGGAATCTTCATGGCTACAAGACACTCGGTTGATGAATGCTTGGAACAATGTCAAAGCGCCATTGATTATGCCCAAGAACAATATAAGGATGCGGCGCGTCAAGAGCATAATAACGCTGGGAATTTTTCCAAATCACAATTGATGCTGGAAGATGCCTATCATGAACTTGATAAGCTGCTGCTCAGTGCTAATGAACAACAACGAGAACAGCTTCACCGAATGAGGCTGCAGCTTCAGCAAATGCAAAACAGCATGATTTTATTAGGTCCTTAACAAACGGCTGGTCCGCACAGCTGCGGGCCGGCTCTTGAGGTGAATTTGCTCATGAATATAAACAAAGTAATCGATCAAGCCAAGAAAACAGCCGGACGGACGGTTGCATATTTAAAAGAAAAAACATTTCAATTAACCGATACACCTGCCGCCTCTGTTGCAGAATTGGCCGCTTTCATTCCTGCCCATCACGATACAAAAAAAGTCACGAAAACCTTTTTGGGAAGAAGCTTTACTTTCTACCAGCTTGAAACGATGGGTGTTTCTTACTATCTAGAAATGAAAGGGCCGTCGATTCTACAGCTGGATGCACGGACAAAAGAACGCAATATTGTTTCTTATCGCTCCTACAGAGATGGGCACAAACAGGATATCCCCATTCGATTCCCTTAACAGCCAAACGTTTTTTCTGCAAAAAAAAAGACCATTGTTATGAAAACGATGGTCTCAAACGGGTTCTGTTGATTTCCATTCCGGGCTGCTTTGCTTTCCGCGGGACGGACGGTGATCCCGCAGGAATCTGCACACCTTTCATTCCAATCAACAGGGTGTAAAAATGAGCTTATTCCGAACCCTTTTTATTGACAAACAGCCCATCATTATAAAAATGATGGGCTGTTTCTTTCATCACTGTACATGAGCAGCTGCTTTCTCATTTCTTCCTTTTTGTTCCGGAATGACTAAATTGAGCAACACTGTTGCCAAGGCACCAACCGTAATTCCAGAGGACAAGATATAATTCGCCCAGTCAGGAACATTCGCCAATACATCCTTTGGCAAGATGGTTACAGCGATGGTTAACAAGATCGGGATGCCAATAACGATCATGCTGCGGTCATCAATAACAATCGGCTGGATGACTTTCATTCCATTGGTCACAATAGCGACGCAGACAATACCAAAAATTCCGTTGATGACAGGCTCAGGAATGCAGGTAATCGCCGTGGATAATTTAGGAATGAGTCCTAAGCAAATAAGAATCAAACCGCTTGCCATAATGACCATTCGGCTGGCTACACCGGTAATCGCCAGCAAACCGGCATTGGATGAATACCCTGTCATCGGTGTGCTGCCCAACAAAGCACCGACCAGACAACCAAGCCCTTCCCCCACAGAGGCGCGGTTTAAGCGCGTCTCATCTAATTCTTTTCCTGTGATAGATGAGACAACAAACCAAGTGCCCGTCGTCTCCATTAGTATAATGAAGTACACAAACACCATAGTGATCACCGCGCTGAGGTCAAATACAGGCTTGCCGAACGGAAATAAAGTCGGCAGTGAAAACCATCCCGCCTCCTTCACCGGAGAAAAATCAACTGTGCCGAAAAAACTTGCCGTAATTGTACCGACGATAATGGCAATAATGACGGACACGAGACGGAAGAAGGTGCCGATGCCATGGGTTTTGCGGCCCAATAACATACAAATGACCAACACCGCAGCTGACACAGCTGCTATAAAAATGTTCTCCCCGATCTTTCCCTCCGCATTGTACACATTATTAAGCCCGATCGGCATTAAAGCAATTCCTACGATAATAATCACCGTGCCGCCTACAAGCGGCGGGATGATCCGTCTCACTGCTTTCGCAAACCATTTCAGCGGGTAACCAAGCAAAGCAATAATGATAGCCCCCGGAATCAAGCTCCCGGCGATGGCTCCCAAGCCCAGTTTTCCGCCGATCGCAGCAATAGCGCCGATTGGCACATAGGATGGCCCTTGCACAACAGGCAGCTTAATGCCTGCTCCTGTTTGGATCAATGTGGCTATACCAGTGGCCAAGAAACACATCTGAATAAAGAAAGAGGTATTTTCTGCACTTAAGGCCAGCAGGCCCGCAATGATAATTGGCGCAATATATAAGTCCATAGCCAGCACATGCTGCAAACCGAGAACAAACGCTTTTCCAGGGCTGACTTTATCGTCTACTCCAATAATAATGTTATTTTCTTCCTTCCCCTTCACTGCAACCCTTCCTTTCGTTCGTTATTTATTTATTTTTAAATGGATTATATATAAAAAAAAATAATTTGTATATAAAAAAAACGAACATTTTTCCGAAAAAATATTATTTTAATTCGTATTTAAGTTGACCTCCTCTCCATCTCTTATTAAAATAAAAGCATGAAATCGATTCGGAGGGATAAAGGATATGGTGCAAGATGACGTATTGAGGCAGGATTGGATTGTAGCCTGCCGTTCAGAGGATGTAGGGGAAAAGCCTATTCAAGTGATGCTGATGGGAGAGCGGCTGGCTATTTTCAGAAATAGCCAGGGAGTACATGCATTTAAAGATTTATGTATTCATCGGGGTGCAGCATTGTCGCTTGGAGAAGTGAAAAATGACTGTCTCGTCTGCCCTTATCATGCATGGGAATACAATGATAAGGGAGAATGCGTGAAGATTCCCCAGCTGCCGGAGGGAAGAGCCATTCCCAAAAAAGCGAAAGCCGTCCATTACGCCTGCATAGAAAAGTACGGCTTTATCTGGATAAACCTAGCAAATAACCATCCGGAATTTTTCCGCTTGGAAGAAATGGAAGGAAACAGCTTCCATAATGTCATTTGGGGACCGCAACAAGTGCAAGCTAAGCCGCCGCGCATTGTGGAAAACTTCCTGGATGTAGGCCATCTTGCTGTCGTGCATCAAGGTTACCTGGGAACAGAATCCCATCGCGAGATTGAAGACTATGCTGTCCACTGGGAAAAGGACCGGGTGTACTCTGATGAAATTGCCATCTTTCAGCCCGATCCTGATGGGTCTGGCATCGCGAAATATGTATATTACACCTATGAAATCGTTCGCCCGTTAACAGTAAAATTCACAAAAAAAGACCGGGAAAATGATACGACTATGACGATTTTGTTAACTGTTCGTCCCGTGGATGAACACACCTCTACCGCTTACGGGATTCTTTCATTCAACTATGAGACCGGGCTGGCGGATGAGCAGCTTATCGAGTTTCAAAATGAAATTTTTTCTCAGGACAAACCGGTTGTTGAAAACCAAAAGCCGGAAGAGCTTCCGCTTGATCTGCAGGTTGAGCTTTCTCTCGTCTGCGATCGGATGAGCATTGCTTATCGACAATACTTGAAAAAGCTCGGCGTCACTTTAGGGACAGCTTAAGCAAGAAAAAAATCGGGCACAGTGCCCGATTTTTTTCTTCATTCTTTATGGCGATGGCTGTTGCTTGCTTTGCACATAATCCAAAAAGTCTCTTGCTTGTTGAAATTCCGTCCGCAGCGGCTCCAGCAGCTTTTCCTCTTCTATCGGCTCTTCACTCGTATCCGTTCCGCTTTGTGCCAATGCTTTTTCATATGTCATCTGGGCAGCAATATATTGGTCGAATTCTTCATCTGTCAGTATTTCTTTGCTGGATTTCTCATTGTTAAGCTGATCAAAATAAGGCTGCAAGGTTTTATGGGCTTCTGTAAGCTCCATTCTTTTTTTCTGCGGCACCAGGTCATAATCAATGTTTCGAAAGCCTCTTCATCACTTCAAGCGTTTTATTTATTTTAAAACAGGTAATCATTATA
>NZ_BCVF01000022.1 GCF_001591605.1 Bacillus badius NBRC 15713
TCTGAGAGGATAGCCGAAAAGGCTATCCTCTTTTTATGAATGGGCATCATCCGATACAAAAATAACAATAGCCCATCGTCTTTTTAGCTCTTATGATGCTTGGCAGGCATTTAAAACAGCTCGTGTGAGTACGTCAGCGCCAATGTGGATCGCGCGCGGGTCGAACGACATATGAGGGTGATGCAGTCCTGGTTTTAAATCAGCTCCGATTCCCATCATGGCCGCTTTTAAATGCGGTCTCTTAATAGTATAGAAGTGAAAGTCATCGCTGCCTGAGGTAATAAGCGGGGCAGCCAGCATTTCCTGCCCGCCGTATTCAAGAATGCTTTGGCGAAGCAGCTCTTCCGCTTCCGCATCTACCTCCGCTCCCGGAGTTACTTTCAGCCACTCGGCTTCAATCTTTACACCAAACAGCGCGCTTAACTGTTTGATTTTCTTTTCAATAATTGCCTGCATGTCCCGCAAGACCGAATTTTTTTGCGCCCGGATATCGAGGCCGAATTTTGCAGAGCCGGGGATAATATTTAAGCTTTGGCCGCCGGCCTCTACATGTGTCATTTTCACCGAATAAGGTTCAAAAGGAGAAAAATGAATCAATTTCAATTGCTCATTCAAAGAAGAAAGAATATCAATGGCGTTCGTCCCTTGATGCGGACGGGCTCCATGGGCATTATCTCCGCTGATTTTTCCCCTTAAAAAGGCAACAGCCCCATGGTGAATAGCCGGGGTGATTTTGCCGAAAGGCAGCTCTTCAATCGGCCGGAGGTGGATGCCAAATAAATAATCAGCATCGTCCACTGCACCTTTTTCTACCATTTTTAAAGCCCCGCTTCCTGTTTCCTCAGCCGGCTGAAAAATAAAGCGGACAGTGCCATTCGTTATCCGGCTTTTCAATTGCAGGATGGCTCCGATGACAATGGACATATGGGCGTCGTGGCCGCATGAATGGTTCGCTTGAAAAACACCGTCCACTTCCTGCCAAAGGGCATCTATATCCGCACGGACAGCCACCACGGGCTTTCCGCTTCCAATTTCGGCAATCAGCCCGGTGCAATCATCAAACAGGGAAACGAAAATCCCTTCCTTTTGCAGCAGGCCGGCAATGTAGGCCGTTGTTTCTTTCTCCTCCCAGCTAATCTCAGGATGTGTATGCAGGTGTTGAAAAATGTCCATTAGCCGGTCGTCTGTTTTCTTCACGAAAGGTCCTCCTTTCTTAGTTAATCGTTGCGCGTGAAACCGTTAATTCTTCCAATACAGACTCGTTAATGACAAGGCCGAGTCCTGGTTTGTCGTTGAGGTGAACATATGGCACTTCATATTTTAGATCGCCAATATCCTTGCTGAACAGAATAGGACCAGTCAATTCTGTGCTTTTAATATTCTTTCGGGAGATGGCTGTGTGATAGCCGGCTGCAGAGCCGATGGACGATTCCACCATAGAACCGATCTGGCAATCAATTCCGGCGTATTCCGCAGCTTTTGCCATGTGGATGGCCGGGTAAATGCCGCCGCTCTTCATGAGTTTAATATTGATTTTGTCAACAGCCTCTTTTTTTACGATCTCCACTAATTGTTCGCCATTTTGAATTGATTCATCTGCCATCAGCGGAATCGTGCATTGCCGCTTCAACTGTGCCAGGCCGTCAATATCGCCAATACGGAGCGGCTGCTCCAGCCAGGAAAGCTGAACTTCTTCAAGCTGTTTCATGGCTTGGATCGCTACATCATATTTGTGCCAGCCTTGGTTGACATCTACGCGGATCGGCACATCCAAGCCGACCGCTTCCCGAACGGCTTGGATTCTTTTAACATCCAGCTGCGGATCAGTGCCAACTTTCAGCTTTAATGATTGAAAGCCGTTTTGAATAGCGGCCAGCGCCTTTTCGGCCATCACTTCGGGTTCTTCGATGCTTAATACTTTTGGATAAGTCAGCTCATCATGGCTCCTTCCGCCGATCAAATCATATACCGGCAATCCGGCCGCTTTGCCCATCAGATCATAGCAAGCAATGTCCACTGCTGCTTTGGCGGCCGGATTGGCAATAATGGCTTGATTCATTTTATGATGAATGTGTTCAATCCGGAAGGGGTTTTCCCCCAGAACAGCCGGCAAAAGGACGCGCTTTAACACCTCTATGCAGCCGTAAAAGTTTTCCGCTGTTACGTGATCATCGGGCACTGCTTCTCCCCATCCAATGAGGCCGCTGTCTGTTTCCAGCTTTACAATAATGGATGGCATGTAATCAAAGGTGGCGTAGGAAACAATGAAAGGTGTTTTTAAAGGCAAGTGGATGCCGTAAAGTTCTGCTTTTGTAATCTTCATGAAAGTTCTCTCCTTTGTAGGTATAGACTATATATTCCAGTATAAGTGAAAAAATGGGGTTGAAAAGAAGTTTTCAGCTTAGAGCTTGGATAAAAATGAAACTTTTTTCATGGCTGGACCGTAAACAAGAGACAACAAGCGCAGAAAAAGGAGAGACGAAGATGACAAATGCAATGAAGTGGATAACGGGAGGTCTTGAAGCTTTTTTTGGTATTCCGATCCTTGGCGGCATGATTATCCTTGGACATGCTTGGGCGCCGCTCGGTTTTATGGCGGTTTTGCATATTATCACCTTGCTGATTGCTTTGAATGCCGGCAAAAGCTTAACGGGCAGTATTCTCGGCATTATTGCTTCAGCGATCGGCTGGATTCCGATTGTCGGGATGGTCATGCACTGGATCACCGCACTGGTTCTGATTTCAAGCGCCTTTAGAAACAAATAACGGGCGGACAAGCAAACACGCAACGAAACAAAAAGAGACAAAATGGGACAGCTGTCCCGCTTTGTCTCTTTTTTTGTTTTGGCTTAGTACAGGTTTCAGTCATAGAAAAAGTGATGAAAGACCGCTCAGATAAAGGAATATCGATTCAAAAAGTGCTGTTTTCGCATGCTTGAACGGGTGGCACGGCATTTGCAATAAAGAGGATGAGAAAAAATGATAGGAGGCTGTTAACCATGGAAGTGCTGCAGAACAAGGGAGTTGCATTGACACAGGACCAAGCCCGGTGGATGTACAGAAAGATGCTGGAGATCCGCGAATTCGAGGATAAAGTGCATGAACTGTTTGCTCAGGGGATTTTGCCGGGGTTCGTTCATTTGTATGCGGGCGAAGAAGCGGTAGCCGTTGGTGTATGCGCTCATTTAAATGACAAGGATACCATTACGAGCACTCATCGCGGACATGGGCATTGTATTGCAAAGGGCTGCGACCTCGATGGCATGATGGCTGAAATATACGGAAAAGCGACAGGCTTGTGCAAAGGAAAGGGCGGCTCAATGCATATCGCTGATTTAAATAAAGGCATGCTGGGGGCAAATGGCATTGTCGGCGGCGGTTTTCCGCTGGCATGCGGCTCTGCTTTAACGGCCAAATATAAAAAGACGGACAATGTCAGTGTTTGCTTCTTTGGAGATGGAGCCAACAATCACGGCACGTTTCATGAAGGGATTAATTTGGCGGCGATTTGGAATCTTCCTGTTATTTTCGTTGCTGAAAATAACGGGTATGCCGAAGCGACCCCATTTGAATATGCCTCCAGCTGCAAGACGATTGCAGACCGGGCAATCGGCTACAACATTCCCGGCGTCCGTGTAGATGGAAAGAATGTGCTGGCCGTTTATAAGGCAGCGGAAGAAGCGATTCAACGGGCGCGCCGCGGAGAAGGGCCGACATTGATCGAATGCATGACCTACCGCAATTATGGACACTTTGAAGGGGATGCCCAGACGTACAAAGCGGAACCTGAAAAGAAAGAACATAAGCAGGAAAAAGACGCCATTATTCAATTTAAAAAGTATCTGTTAACCCAGCGGCTCTTGACGGAAAACGAGCTGGCTTCTGTAGAAGAATCGGTTATTGAAGCGATTCAGCGGGCTGTGCGGTTCAGTGAGGAAAGCCCGTATCCGAAAGAAGATGAATTACTGACAGATGTATATGTATCCTATTAATTTCTTAAAAAAGGAGAGCTGAATATGGCGAGAACAATAAGCATGTCCGAAGCGATCAATGAAGCAATCGCATTGGCGATGAGGAAAGACCCGGATGTGGTTTTGCTGGGGGAAGATGTTGCCGGGGGAGCAGAAGTGGATCATTTGCAAGATGAAGATGCCTGGGGAGGCGTACTTGGCGTAACGAAGGGACTTGTCCAAGAGTTCGGCCGGGAGCGCATTTTAGATACGCCGATTGCTGAAGCGGGCTATATGGGAGCGGCGATGGCTGCGGCGTCAACAGGACTGCGGCCGATTGCTGAATTAATGTTTAACGATTTTATCGGCAGCTGTCTCGATGAAGTTTTAAATCAGGGAGCTAAATTCCGTTATATGTTCGGCGGGAAAGCGCAAGTGCCGGTGACGGTAAGAACTATGCACGGAGCCGGCTTTCGGGCAGCCGCCCAGCATTCGCAAAGCTTATATGCACTGTTTACAAGTATCCCAGGCTTGAAAGTAGTTGTACCATCTACCCCTTATGATGCGAAAGGGCTGCTGCTTGCTGCTATTGAAGATAATGATCCGGTGATCTTTTTCGAAGATAAAACGCTGTATAACATGACAGGAGAAGTGCCGGAGGGCTACTATACAGTCCCGATCGGGAAAGCGGATGTTAAGCGGGAAGGCTCTGACTTAACCATTGTCGGCATTGGAAAACAAGTGAACACAGCTTTAGAAGCGGCCGGGCACCTTGCTGGCCGGGGAATCGAAGCAGAGGTAGTCGATCCGCGGAGTTTATCTCCACTAGATGAAGAAACAATCCTTTCCTCTGTGGCGAAAACGAACCGGCTGGTCATTGTCGATGAAGCGAACCCGCGTTGTAATTTGGCGACTGACATTGCGGCTATCGTAGCGGATAAAGGGTTCGATTCGCTGGATGCGCCCATTAAGCGCATAACAGCGCCTCATACACCGGTGCCTTTCTCTCCTCCTCTAGAAGATAGGTATCTTCCTTCACCGGAGAAAGTGATACAGGCAGTGTCTGAACTTTTAGGAGAAACCTCTTCTCTCAGCTTATAAGACGATAAAGAAGAAAGGGAGAGATTCGATGGCAGTAGAAGTGATCATGCCGAAATTAGGGATGGCAATGAAGGAAGGCACTGTTTCCAATTGGAATAAGCAGGTTGGAGAGGCGGTAGAAAAAGGAGAGCTGATTGCCAGCATTAACTCGGAAAAAATTGAAATGGAGATTGAAGCGCCGGCGAGCGGAAGCCTGTTGGATATTGCCGTTCCAGAAGGCGAGGGAGTCCCTCCAGGAACAGTTATTGGCTATATCGGACAGCCGGGTGAAAAAGTGCCTGAAGCCGAGACATCTGTTGCCGAGCAGCCAGCTGACAAGGAAATAGCGGCCACGGCAATGGAAGAGACGAAGCCTGTTTCGCTTTCTGCTCTCACAACAAGGAGCCGGATAAAAATCTCGCCTGTGGCCCGCAAAATAGCGGAGTCGGCCGGCATTGATTATACGCAGCTGAAAGGTTCAGGGCCAGGCGGGAGAATTACAAAGGAGGATGTGGAGAAAGCAGTCCCTGCTCCGGCAGCTTCCGAACCGGAACAGAGGGAAGAAAGCACAGCTCCGGCAGCACAGCAAACACCGATGACAGGTATGCGCAAGGTGATTGCGGAAAGGATGCACGCCAGCTTGAAAAACAGCGCCCAGTTAACGATCACAATGAAGGCGGATGCAACCGAAGCAGTTCAGCTTCGCGAGCAGATGGCAGAAACCGTTCAATCCCATCTGGAGGCGAATCTCTCCATGAATGATTTTGTTGCCCGGGCTGTTGTGCTGGCGCTCCAAAAGCATCCGCATATGAATAGTGCCTGCATGGATGGGCATATTCATCAGTTTGAATCGATTCATCTCGGAGTCGCTGTAGCGCTTGAGAAAGGGCTTGTAGTGCCGGTTATCCGTGATGCTCAGAATGATTCTTTTGTCCAGCTTTCTAAAAAAATCAAGCTGTGTGCTGAGCGGGCGCGCCAAGGAGAGTTGAATCAGGATGAAATGACAGGCTCGACTTTCACCATTAGCAACCTCGGCGCTTACGGAGTGGAATATTTCACCCCGATTTTAAATTCTCCGGAAGCAGGTATTCTCGGGGTTGGCGCTATGGAGGAAGCGGCCGTATTCAAGGAAGGAACGATCGAGTGCCGCCGTTTGCTGCCTCTCAGCTTGACCTTTGACCACCGCGTACTGGACGGGGCGCCCGCGGCAGCTTTTCTGCAGACGGTCAAGCAGCTGTTGGAAGAGCCGTTTACAATGTTGCTTTAGAAGGAAGGTAGATACGATGACAACCATTGCAATAATCGGCGGCGGGCCTGCCGGATATGTAGCAGCCATCACTGCCGCCCGGCAAGGACAGAAAGTCACGCTTATTGAGGAGGGGCCCTTGGGCGGAGTGTGCTTAAATGAAGGGTGTATGCCAACGAAATTGCTGTTAGAAAGCGCCGCTGTATTGGAGAAAGTACAGCAAGCAGCAGAGTTCGGTATCCGGCGCTCATCGTCCTATGTCGAAATAGACTGGGCCTATGTCCAGCTGCGGAAAGAGAAACTGATTCGGACGCTGGCATCTGGCGTCAAGCATTTGATCAAAAAAAACCAAATTGAACTTGTCAATGGCAAGGCCCGATTTAACGATCCGCATAGCCTTCGGGTTACAACAGCGGAAGGGGAAAGGAGCATTCGGGCGGACAAGTTCATTATTGCTGCCGGGTCTGAACCTGTTTCCTTGCCCTTCGCGCCGTTTGCCGGTGAATGGGTGATTCATAGCGGCCAGGCGCTGGCTCTTTCGGCTATACCGGCGACGATGCTTATTATTGGCGGGGGAGTCATCGGCTGCGAGTTTGCCAGTATCTATAGCCGCATGGGAACGAAAGTAAGCATAATAGAAATGGCTGACCAGTTGCTTCCCGGGGAGGACCCGGATATAGCGGCTGTTTTACATGAAAAGCTGAAAGCGGACGGTGTATCTATTTATACTTCTGCTTCTGCGAAAAAAGTAGAGGCTGGAAAAAAGAAAGTAATAGCGGAAACCGCTCAAGGGATTAGGCAGTTCAGCCCTGACTGCCTGCTTGTTGCGATTGGCAGAAAGCCGCGGGTGGCCGGCCTGCAATTAGAAAACAGCGGAGTCGCTTATTCGAAAGCCGGCATTGAAGTCAATAGCCAAATGCAAACAAGCCAGCCGCACATTTATGCGTGCGGGGATATTGTCGGCGGCAGCCAGCTGGCTCATGTTGCTTTCCATGAAGGAACAGTAGCCGCTTTGAATGCGTGCGGAGGGGCGGTCCATGCTGATTACCGGGCGGTACCCCGATGTATTTATACTTCTCCGGAGATCGCTGGCGTGGGGCTGACAGAAAAACAAGCACGCGCTCAATATGGTGACATTAAAGTAGGGGAATGTGCTTTTTCGGCTAACGGCAAATCATTGATTCTCAATGAAGCAGCAGGAAAGGTAAAGGTATTGATTGAGCCGCAGTATAATGAAATCATCGGTTTGTCGATCGTCGGCCCCCATGCTACAGAGCTGATCGGACAAGGTACAGTCATGATCCATGGCGAGATGACAGCCGACAGTCTGGAGCGGCTGATCGCCGCTCATCCAAGCGTATCGGAAGCTATTTATGAGGCTGTAGCCTCCACGGCCGGCCAAGCTGTGCATACCTGATCAATATTCAGGGAGGCTGGCCAATAATCCATAAAATAAAAAGAGGTCGGGAAGAAATAGGTGCTGTCCCAAAAAGTCATTTTTCATGACTTTTTAGGCAGCCCTTTTCTTTTTTTAAGAGGGAAATGATATTTGAAAGAATTTTCTTTCTATTTTATAATGAGAAAAGTATCAATTTTTATTTGTACAGACACTTTACATGCTTCTTTGCACGCTCATTCTCTTCTTTTTTTAAAACCGCTGTTTATACGTTCATTCATCCACTCTCGTACTTTCTCAGACCTACATAACATGTAAGCTTTTCAGGTGTACAAAATAAATGATTTAAGGGGGATATGTTCATGCAATCCGTCTGTTATTTGAGTACATGGAAACGCTTTGTGAGTGAAGGAGTACTAGATCCCTCCCGTATTAGCAAGCGAATCATTGAATCTTGGCACCGTTGTAAAAACAAACAGGTTGATCCTTATTTGCAGAAAGGAAGGCACTTTCTGACAAAAGAGTCATTTCAACAGCAAAAAGAAAAAAATAAGCTGCTGCTGCAGGCGGCTTTGCCGGCTTTAAAACGAATGGACCGCATGATGGCCGAATTGGAAGCGGTCGTGTTATTAATTGATCCTTCGGGGTATGTACTGTCGATTGTTGGAAATAAAAAGGTAAAATATGAAGCGAAAAGAATCAATTTTACTGAAGGTGTACGCTGGACTGAGGAAGAAGTGGGAACAAATGCGATCGGCACAGCTTTGCAGACAAAAGAAGCGATTATGATCAGCGGTTCCGAGCATTATTCTGTCGCCTCGCATAATTGGAGCTGTGCAGCGGCTCCTATTCATTCAAGAGAAGGTGAACTGCTAGGCGTTATCGATATTTCTTGTCCGGTCGACCGGGCCCACCCATTTATGCTTGGCATGGTTGCTTCGATTGCCCGCGAAGTGGAGAAGGAGTTAAGCGTGCAAGCACATAAGCAGGAAGCTGACTTGCTTAATCAATGCGCGCATTTGCTTGACGGAGGTTCACTCATAGCCGTTTGCAACGAAAAAGGCAGGGTGGTTGCTGTTAGCCGGGATCTTCGGTGGCACATTCCTGACTATAGAGAACTGAAAAGGGAGCAACTAGTCAGGCACGGCCTGAAAGAAAAAATGGCATCTGTTATTGTTGCAAGCGATCCGAACCGGGTGATTGGCACTTGTCTTTATTTACAAGCAGTGGAGAAGTCGCCTGAAAGCGATTTTCCGGAAGCCCCTTCTTTTTATTTTGAAGGAACAGCTGGAAGCAGCCGCTCTTTTCAACAAATATTAGAGGATGTAAAAAGAGTGGCACCCACAGACGCCAGTGTTTGCCTTTTTGGGGAAACAGGCACAGGCAAAGAAGTGATTGCCCGGGCGCTGCATGATAATAGCAAGAGAAGAAATGGTCCTTTTATTGCACTAAATTGCGGAGCTTTGCCTGAAGAGTTAATGGAGAGCGAATTGTTTGGCTATGCCGAAGGTGCTTTTACCGGAGCGAAGCGGGGAGGCCATAAAGGAAAGTTTGAGCAGGCGCAAGGCGGAACCATTTTTCTTGATGAAATTGGCGAAATTTCTCCGGCTATGCAAGTGAAGCTGCTGCGTGTTCTGCAAGAAAGAAAAGTCACCCCGGTTGGAGGAATGAAGGAAATTGAGCTGGATGTCCGTATTGTTGCGGCTACTCACCGTGATCTTAGGCGATTAGCGGAAGAAGGAACGTTCCGCAAGGACTTGTATTACCGTCTTCACGTGTATCCAATATACGTGCCGCCTCTGCGGGAAAGAAAAGAAGATATTCCGCATTTAGTGCGCCATTACTGCGAGCAGCATCATTGGCGCGTTCGAGTGCCGGAGGAATATATTCAAAGGCTGAAGCAATACGATTGGCCGGGTAACATCCGTGAACTATTTAATGTATTGGAGCGTCTGCGCATCTCTTCTCCTTTGCTGGAGCCGGGGGAATTTTATATAGTAGACAAGCTCCTTGCTCCGAATGCCCGGCAGCCGGATGCAGAGCCTGTTTCCTGTAAGCTGAATGTCCGTGAACAGATTCAAAAAGAATTAATGATGGAAGCACTCCGGAAAACGCAGGGAAATGTTTCCGAAGCGGCCAAATTGCTGGATATGCCGCGGAGTACTTTTTACAGGCGGCTGCAGCGGTTTAATTTGTAACAGCTTGGCGGGAACGGATTCCTGCCATTTTTTGTGACTGAAAGAAAACAGCCTGCACATTTGTGAACTTGCTGCCAAAATAAAGAGGTGCTGCGGCTGTTCATTCTGTGGAGAAAAACAACAAAAGAGGTGGAAGATGAATATTTTAATTGCGCCGGACTCTTTCAAAGGTTCGCTTTCGGCAGCCGCTGTCGGGCACGCAATCGCCGCAGGAGTAAAAAAGGCGGTGCCGGATGCCGAAATTAAAGTGGTGCCGATGGCTGACGGCGGAGAGGGAACCATTGAGGCCTTATCCGGTACGCGGCAACAGCTGTCTGTCCATGATCCGCTCATGCGCCCGGTGGAAGCTTCTTATTTAACGTTAGAATACAGGGGCGAGCAGACAGCTGTAATTGAATGCGCCCAAAGCAGCGGTTTAACGTTGCTGCCGGCAAACAGGCGTTCACCGATGGCGGCCAATACATACGGATTGGGAGAACAAATTAGAGCAGCGCTTGATGCCGGCTTCCGGCAGATCATTATTTCGCTCGGCGGCAGCGCGACAAACGATGGCGGTCTAGGCATGCTGCAAGCTCTTGGCTGGAAGCTATACGATCAGGAGAAAAAAGAAATACCGATAGACGGCAACCCGTTATTGTCCATTGATTCATTGTCGGATGAAGACATTCACCCGTCTATACGCGGCACGCGCTTTCTGGCAGCCAGCGATGTCATGAATTCCTTCTATGGGCAGGGAGGAGCTGCTTTTGTCTTCGCTCCGCAAAAAGGAGCAGACAGGCGTGAGGTGGAGGAGCTGGACTGGCAGCTGAGAAAGACCGCCGGCTTATTTCAGCAAACCTATGGGCTTGACGTTCAAGAGATCAAGGGAAGCGGAGCAGCGGGCGGGCTCGGCGGGGCCATTGCAGCGGCGCTTGGAGGAGAGATTGTATCGGGAGTGGAGCTTGTGATTCAGTTAACCGGACTTGAGGCGGATATTCGCCAGGCTGATTTAATCATTACTGGTGAAGGCAGCCTTGATGGACAAAGCTTGCTGGGAAAGGTGCCTGTCGGGGTCGCTCGACTTGCAAAACTGCATGGGGCATCGGTCATTGCTCTTGCCGGCAGACTTGGAAGAGAGCTTGAAGCGCTCCACCCTTATTTTGATGGCCTGTTCTCGATTCAATCAGACTGTCTTTCTGTTGAGCAGGCAATGGAGCCGGAAACAGCCTCCCGGCAAGCAAGCCAAGCAGCGGAGCAGCTGCTGCGCTTTTATACGCTAACCTGAACGGTAGGCGGTCTTTCTACTCCAAACGTCTGAATAGGAGCAGCTCCTTGTTTAATGGCTTAAGCTCATTTCTATTTTTAGCAGCAAAGGGTGGTCCCTTTGTTGCTTTAGCATAGTAAAATAAATTGCAAAACTGCAATATTGTTTGCAGTTTTGCAAAAAATAAAAAAGGTTTGCACAAAAAAATGTCGAATAGCGGAACAAAACCGGGAAAAATGAGGAGCGAAAACAGCGATAAAAAAGCTTTATTTTCTGAATTATTCATTTATTTTCAAGGGATTTCTTCTTTTTGGCACGGTATTTGCTTATAGAAAAGCAGATGTAAACGTATTCAGTTTGCCAGAGAGATGGTTCTTTTCCCGGTGATGTGATGGAAAGGAGTTCAGTAGCTTATGAGATGGAGATGGCAGGAGATTTTGTTGCCTTTGCCGCCTGGCGTGTCAAGTGAAGCAACCGTGCAGGATGCAATCAGCTTGCTCTCCCGGGAAGAGAGCCATACGGCGTTCGTTTATGAACAAGGAGAGCTTGTTGGTTACCTTGCCTTGAATGGTTTAATGAAACAAGTGCAAGGCGCTGGATCATTGAATCAGCCGGTGAGGTATGAAAAGGATTTGCTTCTTGTCCGCGAAAATGGCTGGGTGGAGTTTTGCCACAACTGCTCTATCGTTGCCGGAGTGAATGAACAAAGGGAGCCGGTCGGGTACATCACTATGGAGGAAGCTAAAAATCAGCTGGCCCACCTTCAGCTGGAGAGTTTAAATCATAGCTTGAACAGTGCCGAGATTGGCATTATCACAACAAACCAGCAATTTGAAGTCAATTTTATGAATGAAACAGCCGGCCAGATCTTAGGGCTGCCGCGTTCCATTCTGGCGGGAAGAAATTACAGAAAAATGATGGCGACGGAAGTCGAAATGGCCAACATTCTTGCAGGCGAGAAGAAGTTCGGGGTAGACAGCACGTTCAATTTCAAAAAAATAACCGGCCATTTTTCACCGGTTTATCATGAAGGGCAAATCGAGGGCATTGTTCATGTGTTTTACTTGCAGGAGCATTTGGAAAAAGCCGTCAGCCGTTTGGAATTTGTTCGTGAGCTGACTGAAGAGCTGCAAACCATTTATGCGGCATCTAACGAGCAAATTATGGTCGTGCAGCCTTCCGGGGAAATCAGCAACATAACCGGTTCGTTCTTGAAGAACTTTTGGAAGCCATATAAAAAAGAGGATTTAATTGGGCGAAGTGTATTTGAATTAGAAGCTGACGGGTTGTTTGAACCGAATGTTTTTGCTCAGTGCTTAAAGGAGCAGCAGCGAATCAGCATGACGCAAAGCAGCCGGGGAGAAACGAAGGTGTTATCGACGGCGGTTCCTATCATGAAAAAAGACAGGTTGGAGAAAGTCATTGTTCTTTCGCGTGATGTCAGCATAGAGGAGATGTCAGAGAGGCGGAATGCGGAGGGCGGAAATCCATTGACCCCTGACCTGACAAAAAAACTCGTGTACCGTTCACGGGAAATGGCGGAACTTGTAAAGCAGCTGAAGGAAGTGGCAGAAACGGAATCCACGGTGCTGATCACCGGAGAATCGGGAGCCGGAAAAGAGGTAATTGCCAGCCACATTCATGCTTACAGCCGGCGGTCGGACGCGCCGTTCGTTACCATCAACTGCGGTGCTATCCCTGAAAATTTACTGGAAAGTGAATTGTTTGGGCATGAAAAGGGCGCGTTCACCAGTGCAGTAGAAAGAAAAAAGGGATTATTTGAAGCGGCAGACGGCGGAACGATTTTTCTTGATGAAATTTCTGAAATTCCGCTTCATATGCAAGTCAAGCTGCTGCGGGTCTTGCAGGAGCGAGAAATAGTCCGTGTTGGCGGCCTTGCACCCATCAAAGTCAATGTGCGTGTATTAGCCGCCACGAATAGAAGCCTGCGAAAAATGGTGGCGGCCCAGACGTTCCGGGAAGACCTATTTTACCGGCTGCACGTCGTTCCGCTGCAGATCCCGCCGCTAAGAAAGCGCAAAGAGGACATTGCTCCGCTTGCTCTGTCTTTTCTTGAGAAATTAAACGAAACCTATAAAAGGGAAAAGAAGCTGTCGAGAGAAGGATTGCAGCTGTTAGAGAGTTATCAGTGGCCGGGGAACATTCGGGAATTGCAAAATGTAATGGAACGTTTAGTAGTGATTGGAAAACAGGAAGTCATCTCTGGGGACGATGTGTTCCGTGCTGTTTGGGATAGCGAGTCGGACGAGAAGGCCCATTTAACAGTCCGGGGAATCATGCCATTGAAGGAGGCTATCCAAGAAGTGGAAGACCAATTGATCCGGCTGGCGCTCGGCAAATACAAAACGGCGATCAAGGCATCGGCTGCACTGGGAGTCAGCGCATCGACAGTCAGCCGCAGAATGAAGAAAGTATCAAAGTAGAGGAGAAAAACAGCGTGTTAATTTTTCCGGAAACGAAGTTTGATTTTTGCGGAGATGAATATATTTACGCGGAAATTTCTAAAGAGATGAGAATTGAAAGTAACTTTAAGGCGATTTCCATTACTAATGAGCTGAGAAAGCGCAACATCCCAGGCATGATTGAAGTATACCCGAGCAATGCGTCCTATCTGATCCGTTATGACCCAAATGCGATTTCCCCTCACCATCTGCTTGATTATTTGCAAGAGATTGACCAGCAAAAAAGTGACCGTTCGGAATTATACTTCAGCAGCCGGATCATTGAAATTCCGGTTTGGTACAACGATAAGATCACGAAGAGAACGATTGAAAAATATCAGCATCTGCAGCCCGAAGCAGAAGGCGATGACTTCTCTTACGTCATGAAAGCAAACGGATTTACTGACAAGGAGGACTTCATTGCTTCTCATTCTGCCCCTCCGTATTTTATTACGTCATTAGGGTTCAAGCCGGGAACAGCATGGGGGTTTCCGCTTGGAGTGCCGCAGCGCCAAATTCTGCAGGCGCCCAAATACCCTAGTCCGCGCTCTTACACACCCAGTGAGGCAGTTGGGATAGGAGGAGCGTTCACGGTTGTTTATCCATCGGAATCGACTGGAAGCTATCAGTTGATCGGTATGTCAGCTGTTCCCGTGTATGATCCGGGGCAAAGCTTGCCGCTTTTTCAAGACTCTTTTTTTCTTGCCAAACCGGGAGACTTATGGAAATATCGGCCAGTAACCGAGGCGGAATATTATAACATTCGTGAAGAAGTAGCGAAACGGATCTATGAATATAGAGTAAAGTCCATTGAGTTTTCGGCAGAGCAATATGATGAAGAGGGCATGCGTTACATTTCTCAACTGATGGAGGGGTTTTAAACTGTGCTGCACATACTTGAACCAGGACTAAAAACAACGATCCAGGATACAGGTCGGTTTGGTTATTACCATATGGGAGTGCCGCCTTCAGGAGCAGCAGATAAATACTCTTTTTTGCTCGGTCATGCTCTTCTTGGCAACCCGCCTCACTATGCCGGCTTGGAAATGATGTTAACGGGTCCGGTTATTGAATTTCACAAAAAGACAGTGGCCGTCCTGACTGGCGCCCCCGCCAAGGCAGAGTTGAATGGGGAGGCGATTCCGCTGTGGGAGCCTGTAGCTGTCTCACCGGGAGATATATTAAGAGTCGGAAGGATAGAGGAAGGGATTTTTACTTATTTGACTGTTTCAGGCGGCCTTGCCACACCTGAAATGCTCGGCAGCCGTTCGGTTTGCTTTGCGAGTGGCTTTCCTGGTGTATTGGGGCGGAAGTTGTTGAAAGGCGACCAGCTGCCGCTCAATGAACCGCTGCCCGGCGTTCTCCGGCAAGTAGGAAAAAGCGTGCCGGAGGAGAGTAAGCCTGTGTTTAGCCGTCAGCTGGATGTTCATCTTGTATTGGGGATTGCGAGTGAAAGAATTAGTGACGAAGGGCTAACCGGTCTTCTTAATCAGGAGTGGACGATTCATTCTGAGTCGAATCGGGTCGCTTACCGGCTGCACGGCGGGCGCGTCCGATATAAGAAAGAAGCCGCTCCATTCGGCTCCGGAAGCAGTCCAGGCAACATTGTTGATATTCCTTATCCGATCGGCGGGGTGATTGTGCCTAATGAAGAGGAATTAATTATTTTATTAAATGACGGAACAGGCGGCGGAGGATTTGTAACAACCGGTACGGTCATCAGCCCGGATATTAGCGTGCTCGCCCAGGCGAAACCGCAATCGAATGTCCGCTTTCATGCCGTTACCGTTGAACAAGCGTTTCAGCTGCGACGGCAAAAAGAGCTATTTATCGAAAAAGTAAAAATGTCTGTTCAGCAAGCATAAAATCACGCTTGCTGCAGCTTTTGGGTTCAGAATATTCCGTTTATTCTCAGGTGTGCTGCTCTGATGTTCATTTTAGGAGGTGGTGCCGACACGCACTGCGAGAGTGATAGGATCATGGTTTGCATATAAATGAAATCATTTTATTAATCAAAATGGAGGCGATCAAGTGAGTAAATATCATGTAGCTGTCGATGTTGGAGGAACATTCACGGACGTATTCGTATTCGATGAAAAAACAGGGAAAATTCATGTAACAAAAACATCTTCCACACCATCTAATCCAGAAAAAGGAATGATGGACGGAATCGCTAAAGCTAAGCTGACAGGCGATCAAATTGCCATGTTCTCTCATGGAACGACTGTCGGAACCAATGCATTAATCGAGAGAAAGCTGCCGAAAGCGGCACTTGTGACAACTAAAGGCTTTCGGGATGTGACGGAGATTCGCCGCGGCACGAAGCTGGATTTGTGGGATGCCTACAACGATGTGGCAGAGCCTTACATTAAACGCCGCGACCGGTTCGAGGTGACGGAGCGGGTCGATTTTTCCGGAAACATTATGACAGAAGTAAATGAAGCCGAGGTCCGCGAGCTTGCAAGGGTGCTGAAAAGACGCCAGGTAGAATCCATCGCCATTTGCTTCATGAATGCCTATGTAAATGGCGATAATGAAAAGCTCGTGAAAGAAATGTTGCAGGAAGAAATGCCGGATGTGTATATTTGTACCTCTTCTGAAACTTTGCCGGAAATCTTTGAGCATGAGCGGATGAGCACGACTATTGTAAATGCTGTGCTTGGCCCGACCATTAGCAAATATATTAAAGTGCTGGAAAAGGAAATGAAAGGAATTGGCTATCAAGGAGACATCCTCGTTCTTCATTCCGGCGGAGGAGTGATGACATCTGAAACGGTCCCTCGTTATGCCGCTCGTTTAGCAAGCTCAGGGATTGCCGCCGGAGCGATTGCGAGCAAGCACATCGCCAATATGTGCGGATTCAAAAATGCAATCGGCTTAGATATGGGAGGAACAAGCACGGATATTTCTTTAATGTACGACAATGACTTGCGTGTAACGAAGGACTGGTACATTGAGTATGGTTACCCAATTGGCTTCCCTAGCATTGAAATTTTAACCATTGGAGCTGGAGGAGGAAGCTTATCATGGATTGATGAAGGCGGCTCTTTACGCAACGGTCCGCAAAGCGCCGGCGCCGTACCTGGTCCGGCTTGTTATCAGCGGGGCGGAACCGAGCCGACCAACTCGGATGCCAACGTTGTGCTTGGCCGTTTAGGCACGAAGCTGCTTGATGGGCAAATGACACTGGATAAGGAAGCGGCCATCAAGGCGATTGAAAAAACTGTCGCGTCTAAGCTCGACTACAACGTTTATGAAGCGGCAGATGCCATTATCAAAGTGGCGAATGCGAACATGTGTGACGCACTTCGTTTGATTTCTGTGCGCCGCGGCTATGATCCGCGTGATTTTGCTTTAGTTGCTTTCGGCGGCGCGGGAGCCCTGCACGGAGCGGAATTGGCGAAAGAAATGGAAATCCCGCATGTTATCGTGCCGGCCCATCCGGGAGTAGCGGCAGCGATGGGCTGCTTGCTCGTTGATGTCCGCCATGACGTGACCAAAACCTATTTAGCAAACATCGCAGATATCCAAAAGGATGATTTAGAAAAAGAGTTTATCGAAATGGAAAAAGAAGCAATCGCCCTGCTTGAAGAAGAAGGCATCGAGCCGGAAAATATGAACTTAATTCGTTATGTGGATATGCGCTATGTTGGCCAGTGGAGAACACTGTCTGTTACTGTAGATCGTCCGCTGCAGTCTCTTGAAAACGCTGTGGAACGTTTCCATCAAGAGCATGAACGTGAATTTGCTTTCAGGGATGAGGAGACAGGCATTGAAATTTACGGCTTGCGTGTAGAAGCAATCGGTACGGTGACAAAACCGGAATTCAACAAAGAAGAGCCTTCAGGAACACTGGAAGAAGCATGGAAAGAAACGCGGGAAGTGTATTTTGAGGAATCAGGCGGGTTTATTGAAACAGCTGTTTATGACCGCACGAAAATTCCTGTTCTATCGGAGTTTTCCGGTCCGGCCATTATCGATCAGCTTGATTCTACGGTAGTCGTTCCTCCGTACTGCACGGTAAAGGTAGATGAGTACCGCAACATCATTATGTCATTTGCGGCAAAAGAAGAAGGGCAAAAGGAAGCAGACATAACAGTACCAACATTAGCTAACTAAAAGGGGTGGAAGCATGAGCAAAGTATTCGAAAGTCAGTTAGATCCTGTTACATTTGAGGTTTTAAAAAATGGTTTTGTCAATTTAGTCGACCAGATGTCCGAGCAAGTCTTAAGAACGTGTTATTCGTTCGTTATTTATAACCGTGATTTCAGTGCGGCTTTATGTGATGCCGAGGGCAATACTATCATGCAGGGAACACAGGATATTTCCGTTCACGTGGGCACGCTTCATTTGACAGCTAAAGCGGTGATTGAAGATTTCGGTGACGATATTCATCCGGGAGATGTTTTTATTGTCAATGATCCGTATCGCGGCGGCACGCACTTTAACGATACCCGTGTGATTCGGCCTGTATTTTATGAAGATAAACTCATTGCTTTCATGCAGCTGAACGGCCACTGGGCAGACATGGGCGGCTCTGTGCCGGGGTCTTTTGATATTACGTCCAAAGACCATTACGGGGAAGGGGTCAGAATTCCGCCTCTGCGCATTTGGAGAAAGGGAGAATATTTGCATGACGTGGCGAACGTGCTTGTTTCCAACATGAGACTGCCGGAAGAGCGCCTTGGAGATTTGCGTTCTCAGACAGAAGCGACAAAAACGGGCGAGACGCAGCTTCTGGCGCTTGTTGAAAAGTACGGATTAGATACTATTTTAACTGCTTTTGCTGAGGTGCAGGATTACGTAGAACGCCTCGCGAGGGCGAAGGTGGCCGCTCTTCCTGACGGCGAGTGGGAAACAACTGACTATATTGATATGGACCCGGAAGCAGGAGACGGGCTTATTCCGATTAAAGTCAAAATGACAATTAAAGGCGATGAAATTTTTTATGATTTAGCGGGTTCTCATGATTATATCGGCTGTTTCTTAAACTCAGCCTTTGGCTCTTCCTTATCAGCCGCTTATGCAGGCACGAAAACCTTTTTCCCGGACATTCCGCTTAACTCCGGCTTTTACCGGGTCGTGCATGTAGATTTGCCGGAAAATTCAGTGGTCAATGCCGCTTGGCCGGTTGCGGTTACAGGCTTTTGCTCCGGCGCATATGAAAAAATCATGAATGCTTGCTTTGAACTATGGTCTCATGTGATGCCGGAGCGTGCCCTTGCTTGCTCTTTCAACTTAGAGTATTTATTGATTGGCGGCTGGGATAAACGTCAAGGCTACGACAATTACTTTATGTGGTATGACTGGATGGCAGGCGGACATGGAGGCCGTGATAAGCGTGATGGAGCGAATGCCCTTTCCCCGGTATTTGGCGTCGGCCTAAGCATTCAGCCTTGCGAGGGACAGGAGCGGCTTTCTCCAGTGATCACAACGAAACACGAAATCGTGACAGACTCTGCGGGTCCAGGTCAATTCCGCGGCGGCTGCGGGGTGGAAAAAGGCGGAATGTTAACAGAGGCAAACGATACAGTAATGTCGTATTGCTGTGACCGCTCCCGTTCAGTAACATGGGGAATCTTTGGCGGGCTTCCGTCCACTCCGCACGGTGCTTGGCTAAATAAAGATAAAGAAGACGGCCGGTTCTTAGGCGCCATCTTCTCAAACGTCAAGCTGAAGAAAGGAGACACATTCACGAGACCGTCCGCTGGAGGAGGCGGGCTTGGCGATCCGCTTGAGCGTGATCCAAAGGCAGTTCTTGAAGATGTCATTGATGAGTATGTTTCTATTGAACGGGCGAAAAAAGACTACGGCGTCGTGATTCGGGAGATTGATAGAGAAATTGATTTGTTCGAGATTGATGAGGAAGCAACAAAGACAGAAAGGGAGCTCATCCGCCATTCACGCGCCGGCTGGCTGGAGGAAGACACGGACAGTATTTTTGCCAAATATCGCAATGGAGAAATTGATCAATTGGATTTGATTCGCAGATATGGTGTCATTATTGACTTGGCAACAGGAACAGTGCTTGAAAAGACAACAGCACAAAATCGCGAAATGCTCAAAAAGCGCTCACTTGCGTACTGGGCATAATCAACCAAGCAGCGGGAGCCCCGCTGCTTTTCTTTGTTTAAATGATTACTTTCTGAAAATTTTTCATTGCGTGCCAAATAACAGGTGCGTTATAGTGAGGGCACAAACGTTTGATGATCATTGGGGGATAGGCTGAATGAGACCGATTATACTAGGCGTGCTTTCTGCTTTTTTCTTTGCTTTTACATTTGTCCTGAATCGGCTGATGGAAGCAGAAGGAGGCAACTGGATGTGGAGTGCTTCTTTGCGTTATTTATTTATGATTCCGTTGCTTGCAGTTATTGTCGGCAGCCGCAAAGGCATGCGGCCGTTGTTGATGGAGATGAAAAGAAATCCATTTGCCTGGCTGCTTTGGAGCACTGTCGGCTTTGGGCTTTTTTATGCGCCGCTCTGTTTTGCGGCGGCTTACGGTCCGGGCTGGCTGATTGCCGGAACGTGGCAAGTAACGATTATTTCGGGGTCACTGCTTGTCCCGTTTTTTTACATAACAATACAGACACCAAGCGGCCCTAAGAGAATGAGAGGGAAAATTCCCTATAAGGGTCTTGCCATGTCGCTTATTATCTTAGCCGGAGTTGCTCTTATGCAGGCAGCACATGCGCGGCAGCTGTCGTTGCAGGCTGCGCTGCTCTGTATCCTGCCGATTATAGCCGCCTCTTTTGCTTATCCGCTCGGGAACCGTAAAATGATGGAGGTGTGCGCTGACCGTCTTGATGCTTATCAGCGTGTACTTGGAATGACGCTGGCGAGCTTGCCGTTTTGGCTGATTCTTTCGGTGACGGCGGTCTTCACAGTCGGCTGGCCGAGCAAAGGCCAAGTTGTCCAATCTAGCCTTGTGGCTCTTTTTTCCGGTGTGTTCGCCACGGTGCTGTTTTTTGCGGCAACCGATCTGGTGAGAGGAAATATGAATAAATTGGGCGCAGTAGAGGCCACCCAGTCTTTAGAGGTATTGTTTGCGGTAGCCGGCGAGATGGTGCTGCTCGCCGCGCCTCTGCCTGCCCCTGTATCTATCGCCGGCATGGTGCTGATTATTGTGGGCATGGTGCTGCACAGTTACATTTCTCATGTTAAGCAATTCACGCCAGGCACTTAAGTGTCTGGTATTTTATTTGCTATAATATAGGAAGAAAGCACGGAGGTGGAAGGATGAGGAATTATTTATTGTTAACCGGTCTGCTGATTTTGCTCCTCGGCTTGGGCGGCTGCAACAAAATGGCGTCACCGGAAGAGAGGCTGAATGAGTATGCGAAGCTATGGAGTGATCAGGAATTCGCGGAGATGTATAAAAGTTATGTCGCTCCCTCTAATAAAGAGCAGGTGAAGCAGGAGGACTATGTCGATCGTTACCAAACGATCTATAAAAGTCTGGACGTGAAAAAAATAAAAGTCACCCCGCTCCAAACAGAGGAGAAGGATTGGGAAGGAAAAAAAGCGGTTCTGCCAATCAAAGTGGAAATGGACACAAGTGCCGGTCCTGTTTCTTTCAAAAAGAAGGCGGTTTTGAAAAAGGAAGAAAAAGAGAAGGAAGAAGCTTGGTTTGTCGACTGGGATGTTTCATATATTTTTCCTGACATGGAGGATGGCGATAAAATCCGCATTGAAACCATTAAAGGAAACCGCGGCGAGATCGTTGACCGCAACGGCAGCTCCTTAGCCGTCAACGGCCAGGGCTATTCAGCCGGTGTCAAGGCTGGAGACATAGACAACGATGCCGCAGCAAAAGGCAAGGTAGCGGCTTTGCTCGGTATAACACCTGAATTTATCGATAAGCAATTGCAGCAAAGCTGGGTGCGTCCCGGATATTTTGTCCCTTTGAAAAAGGTATCTGCTTATGATAACGAAAAGCTTCAGCAGCTTCGGGCTATCCCGGGGTTTGAAACACAGGAAATTACCATGAGACAATACCCATACAAAGAAGCGCTTGGTCACTTAACGGGCTATATCGGAGACATTAATGGCGAGGAATTGAAAAAGCTAAAATCAAAAGGATACAGCGATCAGGATCAAATCGGCAAACGGGGGCTCGAACAGCTATTGGAGGAGAAGCTTCGCGCCCGCAACGGCAAGAAAATTTACATTGAAAAGGCTAAGGGTGAACCAGTAACCATTGCAGAAAAAGCGGCTAAAGATGGGGAAAACGTAAAGGTAGCCATCAATGCGGAATTGCAGAAAACCATTTACGAAGAGCTGAAAGGCAAGCCGGGAACAGCAGCAGCCATCGATCCGAAAACCGGTCAAGTACTGGCGCTGGCCAGCTCTCCCGCGTTTGATCCGAACGAATTTGCTCTTGGGGTGTCAGCCAATCGTTATCAGGAGCTTGAGAAGAATCCAGCCCAGCCGCTATTAAACCGTTTTGCCGCCACTTATTCGCCTGGTTCAACGATCAAGCCGATCACTGCCGCCGTTGCCATAAAGGCGAACACACTTGATCCAGCGAAGGAACGGCCGATTACAGGTCTCCATTGGAAAAAGGATGCTTCGTGGGGCAATTACTCGGTTACGCGTGTGAAGGATCCGGGCGAGCCGGTGAATCTTCAGAAAGCACTTATCTATTCTGACAACATTTATTTTGCGCAAACAGCTCTTGAGACAGGCAGGGAAAAAATGGCCGATGGTTTAAAGTCGTTTGGTTATGGAGAAAAGATTCCCTTCGCTTACCCGATCCGGGCTTCTCAAGTTTCGAACAGCGGAACACTTGATAAGGAAATTTTGCTGAGTGATACGGGTTACGGACAGGGAGAAGTTCTGTCCAGCATGCTTCATCTTTCATCCGTTTACAGTGCTATTGTCAACGACGGCAACATGATGAAGCCGCAGCTTTACGCTGAAGCCCAGCCGGAAGTGTGGAAAAAGAATCTTCTTTCTAAAGCATCGGCTGATTTGTTAAAGCAGGACCTGCGTCTTGTCGTTCAAAAGGGAACGGCTAAATCGGCCGATACGCCGGGGCTTGCGCTTGCGGGCAAGACAGGCACGGCCGAGTTAAAGCTGGAAAAGGGAACAAAAGGAAAAGAAAATGGTCTGTTTGTCGCTTATGACCAGCAGCAGCCAAGCTTTGTATTGGCGCTTATGGTCGAAGGAGCAGAAGGGGCAGGAGGAAGCAAGGCCGCTATTGCCGCCAGCAAACAAATTTTTTCTAAATGGAAAGAAATCAGCTCATAAATGAAAAAGCCGCCAGAAAAAGCGAGGATTCCCGTTTTTTCGGCGGCTTTTTTGGGTATGGGAAAAGGGGATTTGCTCCTTTTGTAGAAGTAAATTGTAAGAAGTTGACCGTTGGAAATTAAAAATGGTGAGAAATAGCCGATATAAAAAAAAACGGATCTTTCCGGTGATAAGGGGTTCGAGATGAAAAAAAGTATATTTACGCTATCAACCGCAGCTTTTTTTTCCACCGGGGCGGCTACACTTGTTCATGCAGCTGAACAGCATGTTGTTAAACCAGGTGAAACATTAGACAGTATTGCTAAACAGTATGAAATAGACGTCAGCACATTGAAAGCATTAAACAATTTAGAAAATGACGCTCTCCAAGTAAATCAGACCTTAACGGTAGCCAGCTATTCTTCCGGGGCTTCCGAAAGCACGCACATTGTTCAAGCTGGCGAGACGATTCACGCCATTGCTCAGCTGTACCAGATGCCCGAAACAGAATTAAAGCAATTGAATCAGTTGGAAAACAATACAATTTATGCAGGGCAAAAACTAAAGGTGAGCGGAAACAAGGCTGTCCATCAGGCTGCTGCCGTTCAGCGTCCTCTCCCAGAAGCAGAATTACATACACAAGCAGCCAAGCCAGCTATCGAAGCAGAAGTTAAAGAGCTGCCTGTGACAGGAACATACATAGTACAGCGAGGGGATACACTGGGAGCTATTGCAAGAGCTTATCAGATGGAGCCAGCCCAGCTTCGGCAATTAAACGGACTTGAAAATGACTCTATTTATGCTGGACAAACATTGAAGATAAGCAGCCAAACGGCTGCTGAAAATGAACCGCCGGCGCTGTCTGCAAGGATCGCTTCTGCTGGTACTTATACAATAAAGAGCGGCGATTCGCTTGGTGCCATTGCAAAAGCGCATAATATGACAGTTGCTGAGCTGCAGAAGCTGAATGGACTGACGTCCCATATAATTTATGCAGGCCAAACACTCAAGGTGAAGGGCAAACCGGCGGCAGCGAAGCCCTCACAGCCAAAACCGAAACCATCGGTGACGCCATCGCCATCTTCTGGCGGTTATACAGTCAAAAGCGGTGATTCGTTAAGTCTTATTGCCAAAAGACATCAAATGAGCGTGACGGAATTAAAGCAGCTTAATCAATTGGCATCAGACCTTATATTTATTGGCCAAAAGCTAAAGGTGAGCGGCAAGCCGGGAACGAGCAAGCCGACACCGTCTCAGCCGAAACCGAAGCCGCCGGCCGCGCCATCGCCATCTTCCGGCAGTTATACGGTCAAAAGCGGCGACTCGTTAAGTCTCATTGCCCAAAAGCATCAAATGAGCTTAGCAGAGTTAAAGCAGCTCAATCAATTAACGTCTGATATGATATTTATTGGCCAGAATCTCAAGGTGGGCGGCAAGCCAGGAGCGAGCAAGCCGACACCGTCCCAGCCGAAACCGAAGCCGCCGGTGACGCCATCTCCGTCCTCCGGCAATTATACGGTCAAAAGCGGTGATTCGCTAAGCCTCATCGCCCAAAAGCATCAAATGAGTTTAGCCGAATTAAAAAGGCTGAATCAATTAACGTCTGATATGATATTTGCCGGCCAGATCTTAAAGGTCAGCGGCGGAGGATCAGGGACGGGCACGCCTCCTTCCGGCAAGCCAGGCTCTTCTGGCGGCGGGGCGTTTTCCGTGGCGTCATTGATTGCAGAGGCTAAGAAGCATCTCGGCACTCCATATGTATGGGGCGGTGTTCAGCCCTCCGGCTTTGATTGCAGCGGCTTCATTTACTATGTATTTAATAAAGCCGGCAAGAGCATCCCGCGCACCAATACGGAAGGCTACTACAGCCGTTCCTACTATGTCGATAAGCCGCAGGTAGGCGACTTGGTATTCTTTGTAAATACGTATAAAAAAGGCATTTCCCATATGGGCATCTATATTGGCGGCAACCAGTTCATCCAGGCGAGCTCTTCACAAGGAATTACCATCACGAGTCTGGATAACAGTTACTTTAAGCAGCGGTTTGACAGCTTTAAGCGCTTTTACTAACAGGCAGTTTTTCTTCATTCCCGATCAGCAAGTGTTGCCCTGAACGGGAATAGTCGAAAAGGCGGCTATACAAAAAATGGCACCGTCCCTGATCAGGACGGCGCCGTTTTTTTTGTTATGGAGCCAGTTGCTTTGCCAACTGCTCAACTTCTTTAAGGTGTGAATCAATCGTGGCGTCGGTTACATAAACACCGAATGCACTGTTTGGTACATGGGGGCCCTTCAAGATACGGGCGGCAATTTGGTCGCCAACATGCGGATAGAAATGATGGCCGTCAAAATAGTTGTTCAGATCCAGCGTGACTTTATTGGGATACATGAAATTATAGACTCCGCCAAATACGGAAGTAATGTCACGCAGCCAGCGTTCGTAATCATCCAGCTGCCCTTCCTCTATCAGCGTTTGGAACAGACGGGCGGAAATCGGTGTTGTAAAAACAATCAATTCGACATCCGGATGCCGCTGCTTAAAAAGCAGCAAGTATTCTTTGTACCTTGGATTATATTGATAGTTTCTTCCGTAAAACTCATCCCGGAACCGCTCGATTTTTTCCTCTGTATTTTCCAGCCTCTCTGCTGCGTTTGTTTTTTTGGCATAGGCGATATTATGGCGATCATAGACGCGCAGCTCGCTCACTTCGTTGTTTTTTGACATTTGAAAGTTTTGAAGAGCGTATTTAAACAGGTCCAAAGAGATCAAGTTTCTGGCTCGATAAAAACGCTGCTGCACCTTTTCCTCATAATTTCTCAAAGAAACAGGCTGCTCGCTTTCCTGAATGCTGGATTTAAAAAAATCCATACCGATAATGACTCGTTTAATTTTCTGCGTGCTTTGTTTCTCTGCAAATTGCAAGAACGTATCATATTCACGAATGGACATGTTATTCACAGAGTAATTATAAGCCTTCATGCCTCGAAAGCGGTTTTGATTAATGTATGCTGTTCGGCTGCTGCCAAGAATGATCGTATCATAGGAAAAGTCTTGAAAATAGACGCGGTTTGTTTTTTGCTCCCGTTCATCAACCGATATTTGATGATCATTATACGAGTGGTTATGGCCATACGTCCAATAAGGGTCGATATAAAAGTTAAAGGCGGCTATTCCGCTCAAAATCAAGATGACCGGAAGAAAGAAAATAACAATAAATTGCTTAGCTTGTTTCATGACGATCCACCTTAAAAATTAAAATAAAGGAATGCAGTTACTTGCTGGAGCTGCATGACAGAATAGAGAAAAAGAACAGAGGCATATAATGCAACCGTCTTTCTTGGTTCAAATTCATCTCTCCATTGAATAGAGTTTTTGGCAAAGAGAACGATCAGCAAACCGCCAGCAATGTACAGCAATACTTCTGCAAAAGAACTGCCGAGACTAAAGTTGAATAGCACAGGACTGCCAAGCGGGATATGTAAAGCTTCAATGACTTCTTTAGGCAAGTAGATGCCGTTCAATCCGGTCATGCTCTTGAGAACATGAAGAGCCGTGGCGAAATCAGGAGACCGGAAAAAGACCCATGCCAGATTAACAAAGTTAAATGTAATAAACCAGGCAAGCCATTTATTCATCGAGTACCCGGCGCGTTTCCAGGCACGGGCAATGACACTCGCTATTCCATGCATCATGCCCCAAGCGATAAAGGTCCACCCTGCTCCATGCCAAACCCCGCTAATAAAGAAGATGATTAAAATGTTGATATAGGTCCGGGCCGTTCCTTTGCGGCTGCCGCCGAGCGGGATATAAATATACTGGGTCAAAAAAGTATTTAAAGTAATATGCCACCTTCTCCAAAAATCCTGAATATCCAGTGCCTTATAAGGCGAAAAGAAGTTTTTTGGCAAATGAATATTGAACAACAACCCGGCGCCGATGGCCATATCGGAATAGCCGCTAAAGTCAAAATACAGCTGGAATGTATAAGAAAGAGCTGTCATCCAGCCGTCCACAAATGTTAATTGTTCGGCCATTGCATAGCCTCTGTTCGCCCAGATGGCGAACGAATCAGCGATGACCACTTTTTTGAACAAGCCCATACTGAATATGAGCAGCCCAAGAGCAAAGTTTTGCGGATTCAGCCGTCGGTTTTCTTTTTGGCGGAATTGCTCCATGACCTGGCGGTGGTGAACAATGGGCCCGGCGATTAACTGCGGGAAAAAGGTAACAAACAAACAATAGTCTAATACATTATATCCTTTCGTTTCACCGCGATAGGAGTCTACCAAATAACCTATTTGCTGAAAGGTATAAAACGAGATGGCCAGCGGCAACAGCAGGTTCTTTAACGGAATAGATTCATTAAATAAGAAATTGATATTTTCTGCGAAAAAATCATAGTATTTAAAATAGCCGAGCAGGCCCACGTTAAATAATATACCAGCCGTTAAAATCCACTTTTTTCTGTCAGTGAAATACTCTTTGCCAAGGGCTGTGCCGACAAGAAAATTGATGACGAGCGAAGCAAGAATCAACGGCAAATAGCTGGGGTTCCACCATCCATAGAAAAACAGGGACCCAGCAAGCAGCCAAGCTTTAGCAAGGGTGAAGCTCCACTGGTTCAGCAAAAAATAGATAAGCAAAACGATAGGAAGAAATAAAAAAATAAATTCAAACGAATTAAAAATCAAGTGGATCTCCTCCAAAAAACAACGGAAAATAATGGCGAACTAATCATACTACAATGAATAAATGAACACAACGGCAGGGCCTGTCCTCTTTTCAAGATATTATATCCATTAAATGAAAATATTTCTTGTGAAAACGAAGAGTTATGGTACAATAAAAGTATAGTTTTCTGTTTTGTAATTTGACAATAATGAAGTGGCAACGGTTGGATGGCCCGAAAGCATCTGCTCTTAATGAGCAGATGCTTTTTTCTTTTTGGAAGAAATAAGCCAAAATAGATATATAGTTTGGTATAATTATACTGTTTTTACAAAAAAGAGGGGGATTTTGATTTTGCGCCAAAGAAAAACAGGGACGCTTCTGTTAATGCTTGTCCTGATGCTGGCTTTTCCGACGGAGGGCTTAGCAAAAACAACAGCATTAAGCAATGGGGTGAACTGGAGACATATCTATACGAAAGTGAATGGGAAGGATCAGTCGATCGATATTATGGCCGTGGATTTAACAAAGAGGGGGCATAGCATTTCTTATCATTTGCCCATGCCCTATTATCGTCTGAATAAAGCATCTGCCCTGTCTAACCGTCAAATGCCGCCAGGGCAAAGACAGCTTGGGGCCATCAATGCCTCGTTTTTTCACTTTAATACAAGGGAACCGGCCTATTTACTTGCTAAAGAACATCGTCTGGATAACCTTGGAGTGGTATCCAATAAAAATACCGATTATATGTATGTGCCGGCTGCGTTTGGTGTAAGAAAGGACGGCAAGGCAATGATTGACCGTTTTCACTTAACGGTGACAGCAAAGGCCGGAGAGACCAGCCTTCCGATAACAGGCTATAATGAATCCCGTGAGAAGGATGAGTTAATCTTCTATACAAGAAGCATGAAGTTTAATAATACGAGAACGAATCCGCACGGCTATGAGGTCACTGTTGATGGATTGGATCAGCCGCTCGACCCGGGAGCCAAGTTTGGCCAGGCAGTTACGGGAAAAGTTACTTCTATTAGAGACTATGGTGAGCAGTCCAGCTCCATTATTCCGAAAAACGGCTTTGTCTTATCAGGGCAAGGAGAGAAGACGGAGGTTTTAAAATCATTAAAACGCGGCGACTCTGTGTCAGTGACTATTCAGCTGGAAGAGAAGTGGCGGGGGAGCCAGTTCATGCTCGCCAGCGGCCCGCTGCTTGTCCAAAAAGGAAAAGTCTCCATGACCATGGCAGCAACAAGCCCCAATGCGCGGATAAGAGCCCCGCGGTCTGCTGTCATGGTTGACCGTTCAGGCAAAAAAGTATTTTTCGTTACTATCGATGGCCGCCAAAAAGGGCGGACAGGAATGACGTTGCTTGAATTTGCTGCCTATTTAAAAAGCCTGGGAGGCTATCAGGCACTGAACTTAGACGGCGGAGGATCAACAACGTTAACAGGCCGGGCTATGGGCTCCAGTAAAGCAAAAGTATTAAACAGGCCGTCAGATGGCCGGGAACGAACGGTTTCGGCTATTTTAGAGGTGTTTCAAGCGAAATAAGAGCGTTCCGGGAATTCCCGGAACGCTCTTTTCTTTCGGAATGGAAAGCAGGCTTGCGCATAAACAGCTTGATCATTCTCTCAAGCTAGCTTTACTTAATTGCTTTTAACTTGTACGCTCCATCTTGACAGATCCGGAGTTTCTTTTTTTAATAGCTCTTTAGGAAAGATAAAGGACCATGGCTTCGTTGTGTTTGCCTTAATTTCTAAGCTTCCAAAGTTAAATTGCCCTTCAGCAATCACCGCTCTTTCGCTGTCGAGTACTTGCAGGGGAAGCTGTTCAATGTTGATCAGCTTATCATAACCGTTACGGATGAGCACAGTGACATGGAACTTTCCATCTTCAGCTACCTGTGCCTGCAATCCGGTAAAGTTCAATTCATTTTTTCCGGGAGCACCAAGGTCTTTGACGATTTGCTCCAGTTTTTCTTTTTCCCCTTCCGGCAAGGCTTCCTCCCAGGATTCAGCCAGATCGAGCCGATGCTCCTTTGAGGTCAAGTCAAATGCCAGTGTCCAGTTTTCTTTTTCCAGCTCCACTTGCTGGTCAATAGAAGCAGGCGGGAAGATGAATGTCCATGGACGGCTGCTCTTAGCGGGAATCTCGCCTAATTCTGCCAAATGAAAATCGTGTCTAGCTTTCACTTCATTTTTTTCATTGATTAATAGAAGCGAAACATCGCCAAGTTGAATGCCCTTATCCACGGAATTGCGCACAAAAGCGGAAACGGCCAGTCCTTGAGGCTGCTCTTCCCATTCAATGCCTGATAGCGACAATTGGTTCGCTTTCAAAGGAGGAAGCTCATTGTTCAAAAAGCGCAGCACGTACATTTGCTCTTTGGGAACGTTGGAGGAGGGATGAAGGGAAAGCTCCGTCTCTACTTCCTCCGAAGATTCCGCTGCGTCGCTGCCGGTTAGCTCACTTGAAGCAACAGCGCTTTCACGCCCGTCATTTTTCAGTTGATCTGAATCACGTTTTTTGCTTTTAAAAAATGAAAACATAGTTATTCCAACTCCTTATTGTTTAATTCCTTGATCAGACGGCCAAAGTGAATGGCGATCTCTTTTTGGAGCTGATGATGCATATCTGAAAATAGCTGCAGACCCTCACGCGCATAAATCCTCATCGGGTCCTCCTGCTGATAATAGCGAAGGCCGATTCCTTCCTTTAAACGGGTCATGTTTTCCAAATGCTCGACCCAGAGCCGATCAATCGCAGATAAAATAATTTGTTTAATATAGTCATCCCAATCCGGCTCATAAGCAGCGGTTAATTCCTCAGTATAAGCAGCGATGGCCTGTTCGGTCAGCTCTTCCATTTCTTTTCTGCTTATTACTTCTTCGGGTAAATAGACGGGGCGGCCGCCAAGCAAAGCGCTCAGGCTCCCGGCAAGCTGATCTACCTGCCATTCATCTGTTGGCTCGTCAGCAGGGCAGAGCCGGTCTATTTCATTGCGTGCTGCTTCCTGCATAATCCCCAGAAAACGGTCAAAGTGCTTATCCAGGTCGACGGCTTGATTGCGCAAGCCGAATATAATGCCGCGCTGCTCATTAATAACGTCATCGAGCTTTAAGTTATACTCCCGCATGGAGAAGTTGGCGCCCTCTACGATACGTTGAACCCGGTCCACAAACTCCGGCATTTTTTTGTTTAAGACGATCCCATCTTTATCTGTCCGCAATTTTTTTGATAGTTTTTCCAATTCTTCCTTGGCAAAGCGGCGGAACATCGTATCTTCCAAAGAGATAAAGAATTGGCTTGCTCCCGGGTCGCCTTGACGGCCGGAGCGGCCTTTCAGCTGGTTGTCGATTCGGCGGCTTTCGTGGCGCTCCGTCCCTAATACAAAGAGTCCGCCCAGCTCGGCTACGCCGTCACCAAGAAGAATATCGGTGCCGCGGCCCGCCATATTCGTGGCAATCGTTATATGATCTTTCTGGCCGGAACGAGAAATCAGCTCCACCTCTTGCTCGACACTTTTCGCATTCAGCAGCTCAAATGATAAGCCTGCTTCTTTAAAGTAATCCGCTACTTTTTCTGATTGCAGGATAGATGTAGTGCCCACAAGAACCGGCTGTCCGGTCGCATGCCGTTTTTTTACTTCTTCTGTGACTGCTTTATATTTAGCTTCCTCTGTTGCATAAATATTATCCGGCATATCTACCCGCTGTTTAGGGCGGTTTGTCGGAATTTGCACGACTTGCATGTTGTAAACCTGCTGGAATTCCTTTTCCTCGGTTTTCGCCGTGCCGGTCATGCCGGAGAGGTGCGGGTACATCCGGAAGTAATTTTGGATTGTAATGGAAGCTTGCGTTTTATTTTCATCCGTAATTTCCAGACCTTCCTTCGCTTCAATGGCCTGGTGGAGCCCGTCACTTAGAGTCCGTCCTTCCATCGTCCGTCCAGTGAACATGTCAACAAGTAACACCTTTCCGTCTTTGACAATATAATCAACATCTCTTTCAAACATCACATGGGCACGGACTGCCTGGATCATGTAGTGGTACAAGGTTTGGTGCTCCAGCTCATATAGATTGTCGACGCCAAAGGCTTTTTCTACTTTTTCGATTCCTTGTTCCGTGAGACTGACGGCTTTTGTTTCGTCATCAAGATGATAATCTTCATCTTGAACGAAGCGGCTGGCTACACGGGCCCCAATCACATGAAGATCCGCGCTTGCAGGCATCTTGCCGGCAATAATGAGAGGGGTTTTTGCTTCATCGATCAGGACACTGTCCACTTCATCGATAATGGCAAAGTGATAAGGGCGCTGTACACGCTGGGAAGGATGCCACACCATGTTATCGCGCAAATAATCGAATCCAAATTCGGTTCCGACCCCATATGTAATATCCGCCTGGTAGGCTTTTTGCTTTTCTTCCGGGTCCATCATAGGCAAATTCAAACCGACGGTCAGACCGAGAAATTCATGGAGCGGGCCGATCGTTTCGCAGTCACGGCTGGCCAGATAGTCATTCACTGTGATGACGTGAACACCTTTTCCTTCCAAGGCCCGCAAGTAACTCGGCAAAGAAGCGACAAGTGTTTTTCCTTCACCTGTTGCCATTTCAGCAATATTTGCTTCTGTCAGCACCATTCCGCCAATCAGCTGCACGTCATAATGACGCATGCCGAGTACCCGTTTGGATGCTTCACGGACAACAGCGAACGCTTCGGCTTGAATATCGTTCACCGTGTCGCCCTGTGCCAGTCTTTCTTTGAACACGATCGTCATATGAGCTAATTCTTCATCTGACATCTTTTCAAAGCTGGCTTCTAACGCATTAATCTTTTCTACTTCTTTGTAATATTTCTTTAAACGCTGATCGTTTGAATCGCCCAGCTTTTTAAAAAACGAAATCATATATCTGTACGCTCCCTCGGAGAAATTTCAATTAAACGCAGGTGGGATAATCAGTCATTATTTTATTTTACCAAAAGAAGAAACGGATGACTAATATATCTAGATTATTGTAAAAATGAAGAAAAAATTGCATAAAAAGACAGAAAACAAGAGGTTTGGACAATATCTAGGACCGGGAAAAGAAAAACAGCAGACTTTCACTCATTTTTCATGGAAGTTGCTTTAAAATGCCATTATAATATTGAGGTGAAATGAATTTATGAGGAAAGATAAAGTAAGCAGGTAATCAGTCGGCTGCTGTTGTTGCATGCTACTAAATACAGAAGCGTAACGTTTGTTTTTCTATAGCTGAAGGAGGTACTTCATGGTTTCCCTGGTTTTTGTGATCTGTGTGCTGGCATCACTTGCCATTACGCCGCTCGTAAAAAAAATGGCCATTGCCATTGGTGCGGTGGATAAGCCTAATTATCGGAAGGTTCATGAAAAGGTGATGCCCCGAATGGGCGGCTTGGCAATATTTATCAGCTTTATGATTGGTCTGCTTCTTTTGAAGCCGCAATCGCCATTTAATTTGGCGATCGTGATCGGCGGCGTCATTATTATTATAACCGGTGTGCTCGATGACCGGTTTGAGTTATCGGCGAAAGCAAAACTCGGCGGCCAGCTGCTGGCTGCTCTTGTAGTTGTTTTATATGGCGGGGTAAAGATGGAGTTCATTACCTTGCCGTTTGGCGGTGAAATGGAATTTGGATTTTTGAGCGTGCCGCTGACGATTTTGTGGATTGTCGGCATTACTAATGCGATCAACTTAATTGACGGACTGGACGGCTTGGCAGCCGGTGTGTCATCTATTGCCCTTGTGACGATCAGCTTGATGGCTTTTATGAAGGGTGACGTCTATGTGATGAGTATGGCTTTGCTTGTGCTAGGGAGCACACTTGGCTTTTTGCGTTATAATTTTCACCCGGCCAAGATTTTTATGGGGGATACAGGCGCCTTGTTTCTCGGTTATATTATTGCTGTTCTGTCGTTGCTTGGCTTTAAAAACATCACCGTCATTTCATTAATCATTCCCATCATTATTTTAGGTGTTCCGATTTCTGATACATTCTTCGCGATTGTTCGAAGAAAGGTCAATAAACAGCCGTTGTCAGCACCGGATAAATCGCATCTCCATCATTGTTTGCTGCGTATGGGATATACTCACAGGCAGACAGTTATTATCATTTACGCCCTTGCCTCCATGTTTGGCCTGGCAGCGGTCATTTTCTCCATGGCCACTATTTGGGGAGCGTTCATTATGGTGGCGGTTCTTGCCGTTGCGATTGAATTATTTGTTGAAAGCATTGGTCTTGTTCATGCAAATTATAAACCGCTCCTTAACTTTATGCGTGTCCGCATCAAAAGAAACTAAAGAAGCTGCCGGATTATTCCGGCAGCTTCTTGGCTTCCAGGTTAGTGCCTGACATCGTTCTTGGGTGCTAACCTGTTTTTTCATTAATCCACTTCAAGATGACGGGACAATTTGCGTTTAATGACCTCGAGATCTTCTTCATCCAGGCGGTAAATATAAGCGCCATTCTTCATTTCGTCATCTTCACCTTGTAAAGTAAGTGATTCAAATTCCATGTTTCCTGATTTTCCATAGTTAATGAGGGACTTCATTTCACTAAATGTCATGTTGGTTGTCATATTAGAGCCAACTGCTTCCAAAATTTCATCATACTTGGTAATAGAGTTGAAAGAAGTAGCTTTTTTTATAACCGCCTCCAATAGCTGCTGCTGACGCTTGCCGCGCTCAATATCGCTGTCATAGTGGCGCGTCCGTGCAACGGCTAAGGCTTCTTCGCCGTTTAATTCTTGAACGCCTGGTTCAAGCTTGATGGCGTTGTGACGGTCGTTAGAGTCTTTTTCTGATAACTTGTAAGGCACATTGAACTTAATGCCGCCCAATGCATCGACTACGTCCATGAAAGCATAGAAATTCATGCGAACATAATAGTCAACGGGAATGTCTAATAATTCTTCCACTGTATCAATGGTTGCCTTTGGTCCTCCATAGGCATGGGCGTGGTTGATTTTTGTTTTATAGCCCACCTTTGGAATGTAGGCATAAGAATCACGAGGGATGCTGAGCAGCTTAATGGACTTGTCCTTTACGTTTAAAGTAGCCAGCATTAAAGCATCTGAACGGGCTTTATCCTCCTTGGTGCGCACGTCACTTTCATCAATTCCAATGAACAAAATGGAAATGTTATCGTTCAGCGGGTGAACTTCGGCATCGCGCAAAGCGGACTTTTTGCGGCCGTCATCCATATAAGAGCCTGTAAAGATCGTTTCTGCTTTTTTGTATAGGAAGGCACCGTAACCGGCAGCTGTAAATGTAAGAAACACAATCGGCAATAGAATAAGAAAGGCAATACGGCGCTTGCGCTTTTGCCTCCTGCGCTTTTGTAGACGCTGTCTATCTGATGACATATAGTTTAACTCCTTCAAAATAGAGTAATCCGGCGAGAATTATAAATGTTCATAATTCTTCAAAGACCAAACTACATTTTACTATGAAATGCAGCAGGCGTAAATTTAATTTTTGGCACATTCTTTAATATTCTACGAAGGATCGACAATTTTCTCCTGGTAAAGCTGTTTTCCTTCTGTTATCACAGCTTGCCCATTGGTCAATTCTGTGATCCAGGCAGTAAATGCCTCTTTTTGGCTTTCTTCAACAAATGTCTCCACAGTGACTGTATCAAGATAATGAATGTCTTTGATTTCATAAATAGAAGAGCGCAGTTCATTTTCCACTTTCCCAAGCCAAGTATAGTCAATAGAGGCGTTCATGACCTGCATAAGCCGGCGTTCCGCCACTTTCGCAGCGTTAATTCCTTCAGAAGCAGACTTTCCGTAGGCGCGGATTAAGCCGCCTGTGCCAAGTTTAATTCCGCCGAAGTAGCGGGTGACAACGACAACAGTATCTTTTAAGCCGCGTTTCTTTAATACTTCAAGGATGGGAAGGCCGGCTGTTCCGCTCGGCTCGCCGTCATCGTTTGCTTTTTGGATATGATCCGTTTCGCCGATCATATAAGCAGAACAATTATGGGTAGCGTTCCAGTTTTTCTTCTTAATTTCAGCGATAAATGCCTGCGCTTGTTCTTCCGTTTCTGCCCGATTGACATAGGCGATGAAACGGGATTTTTGGATGGTGATTTCTTCTTCACCATACCCCTTAACTGTGTAATAAAGCGGGAGCAAGGTTCATTCCTCCAATAAAATAATTTGGTGATTATCGAGTATTGTGCGGATGCTCAGGTTGTTTGCATAGCATGAAAAGGAGAGAAGAGAACGTACATGTCCCTTCATGATCTTTGCTGTCCGATTCATTGCCAGCAGCTCTTGAAGCTGCACATAAAAGCCTCTTTACCCGAATAAGTGAAAAAATCAACATCGGCATCAATGATTAGCAAAACCAATAATTTTAAAAATTTCTTAGATCACAGGTTTAATTAATGAAAAGATGGGTACTAATCATTCTTATGATATATGAAAACAAAAAAGGAGCAAAGCGATATGGTTCTTTTTACGCAAATAGAAATCTTTTTAACGCAATAGTAATTAAACTTTAATGTATAGGAAATTTAGTCGTGATATAATGAATGCAGCCTCAAAGTTGTATAATCGCTGGGGAGACGGGCTAAATAGGTAAAGAGGTCCTTCTGAAATTGCTGGAAAATACCAGAAAGTTAGGTCTAATTCAGCTTCTTGTTTCAATATTTTTTGAATTTTAAGGGTCTTTTAGAGGGATTTCTCACAAAGCCTACCTTCATTATAGTGATGCAGATGAAATGAAGGTAAAATAGGAATGTTGAGGAAGGGATTACCTAATGGCTGCAAAAAATACCAATACATCACTTTTAGACACGATCTTAAAGAAAATGATTGTGACCGTAGATCAGAGCAAGGGAGAACTGTTTGCGATTGCCGAACAGAGCAGGCGCGATTATGAATCTTTGCTCGGGGAACTTGAGCAAGTTCGTATTCAAGTACATGATTTAATTGACGAGCAGGATGAACTAGAGACAAAAGTCAGGATGGCAAGAAACCGGTTATCAGAGGTGAGCCAGAATTTCCATACATATTCTGAAGAAACGGTCCGTCAGGCTTATGAAAAAGCACACAATCTCCAAATGCAGCTACTTGTTTCCAGACAAAAGGAAAAGCAATTTCTAGAGAAGAGAAATGATCTTGAACGGCGCCTGTCAACGATTGAATCGACGATTGAGCGAGCCGAGCACCTCGTTTCTCAAGTATCTGTTGTCTTAAATTATTTAACGCAAGACATGAAGCAAATTGGCGAAGTACTTGAAGATGCCCGCTTAAAGCAGGAGTTCGGACTGCAAATTATGGAGGCGCAGGAAGAAGAACGGAAACGGCTGTCACGCGAAATACACGACGGTCCGGCACAGATGATGGCCAATGTGCTGCTCAGATCTGATTTAATTGAGCGACTTTACAGAGAGCGAGGCGTAGACGAAGCATTTAAAGAAATTCGCAGCTTAAAGCAGATGGTTCGCTCCGCTTTGTATGAAGTCCGCCGGATTATCTATGACTTACGTCCAATGGCGCTTGACGACCTTGGGCTCGTTCCTACGCTAAAAAAGTATTTAGCTACGGTTGAAGAGCATGTCCAATCATTAAAAAAAACAACAAAGATTCATTTTACAAATATGGGAAGCGAACGGCGTCTTCCCTCCAAGCTTGAAGTCGCTTTATTCCGCTTGATTCAAGAGTCTGTGCAAAATGCACTCAAGCATTCTGAAGCGACATCCATTACTGTGAAACTAGAAATAAAAGCACATCAAGCTTTGGCTGTCATTAAAGATAACGGCCGCGGGTTTGATATAAGAGAAAAGAAATCAAGCTCATTTGGCATTATGGGAATGAAAGAGCGCCTTGAACTGTTAGAAGGCGATCTCTCCATCCATTCTAAACCGAATGATGGAACACTCGTTATGATTCGTGTTCCGATTGTAGATTAGAGTTTGAATTAAGGGAGGCAGACCAATGACAACGAAAATCGTTATTATTGATGATCATCAATTATTCCGCGAAGGAGTAAAGCGGATTTTAGAATTTGAAGAGTCCTTTGAGGTAGTAGCTGAAGGAGATGACGGCAGAGACGCGCTTGCGCTTATCGAAGAGCATCATCCCGATGTGGTGCTCATGGACATCAACATGCCGGAAGTAAATGGTGTAGAAGCAACGCGTGAGCTAGTGCAAAAGTTCCAGGATACGAAAGTCATCATCCTTTCTATTCATGACGATGAAAATTATGTCACTCATGCTTTAAAGTCAGGCGCTATGGGTTACTTATTAAAAGAAATGGATGCAGACGCTTTAATCGAAGCGGTTAAAGTGGTGTCTGAGGGCGGCTCTTATTTGCATCCGCGCGTAACACACAATTTGATCGCAGATTATCGCCGGCTTGCTAATGATGACCAAAAAGGAAAAGGCTTCCAACAAACAGAAGTGCGCCGGCCGCTTCATTTGCTTACTCGGCGTGAATGTGAGGTTCTGCAGCTTTTGGCTGACGGAAAGAGCAACCGCGCCATTGGGGAAGCGCTCTATATTAGTGAAAAAACGGTAAAGAACCATGTGAGCAATATCCTGCAAAAAATGAATGTAAATGACCGTACTCAAGCCGTCGTGACCGCGATTAAAAAAGGCTGGGTCGAAGTCAGATAAGAGAAGTAAAGCACTGTGCAAATTTGCACAGTGCTTTTTTATGTAAGTGTTTTGTTTATCTAATGGTTTGCCGGCCTTGCACAAGAAACGGATTGCAGGCGAGATGCAACTTTTTGAAGTTCCAAAGTTGAGGAGTGGAGGGGATTTGACATACAATAGGGCAGAAAGGACGTGAACACGTTGATAAGAAAATTCATGGGACTGGTTTTGGCCGCCGGGGTTCTTTTAGCCGGTTGCGGCGATGATGAGAAAGAACAAAAAGAACAAACAGAACAAACAGAAGCGCCGCCAGCAGCAGAAGCGCCAAAGCCAGCAGACGATCAGCCTGAAAAAGCCAAACCGCCGATGACTACTCAGCCGATTGAAGAAGCAGACAATATCCCTCCGCAGGAAAAAGAGGAGTTAATGAAAACGTTCAACCGCCATGTAGATGCTTTCAATTCGAAGGATCTGGATGCCTATATGGACACCATCTCGAAAAACACCGAACGCAATTATGAGGAAGAGCGTCTATATGTGAAGAAAGTGTTTGATACATTTGATGCAAAGATGGAGCCGAAGCATACTGTTATTATTAAGTATGACCCGGAAAAAAAGGAAGCTTATATCTTTGTTGCCATGAAATCCGTCACCAAAGATTTGCAAACGGGAAAAGAAATCGAGGAAACGACACGGCAAATCATGACGTTCAATAAAGAAAAGGATGGCTGGAAACAAACGGCTTTATCTGCAATGAAATAGCCTAAGCGCATTCGGCAACTGCTATAATGGGAATAGAGAGATCAAACTGATGGAAGCCGAGGGGCTTTTAGCAGACTGAGCATGAAGGATTACTTTCTAAAAAAGGAGCGATCGCGATGTCAAAACAAAAGAAGATGAACGTGGAAAGCTTTAATCTTGATCATACGAAAGTAAAAGCACCTTATATTCGGCTGGCCGGCACCACAGAGGGAATGAATGGAGACAAGATTTACAAATATGATCTTCGTTTTTCACAGCCGAATAAAGAGCATATGGATATGCCTTCCATTCATTCATTGGAGCATATGATGGCGGAGTTCAGCCGGAATCATTCCGACAAAATTGTTGATATTAGCCCTATGGGATGTCAGACAGGCTATTACTTATCGGTTATTAACCACGAAGATTATGATGATGTTTTGCGCATTGTGGAAGCGACGCTGAAAGATGTATTAGAAGCGACTGAGGTTCCGGCTTGCAATGAAGTTCAATGCGGCTGGGCTGCCAGCCACAGTCTCGAAGGGGCCAAGAAGCTGGCCCGTTATATGCTGTCAAAGCGTGAAGAATGGAAGGAAGTATTTTAACTAGTGAAGCTGCTCATTCGGACAAAAGCCTTCTGTCCGAATGAGGAAAAGCTGCAAAAAAGAGCTTTCAGGATAGTAAGGCTTTATCAAGGCTGATCAATTGGAACAAAATACTGATCTTTGCGATAAACAGTCGCTTCCATTGTCGCCAAAAGGTTTCCTTCACTTTCTACTGTAATGCTGTACCAGGCCACTCGGCGCGTTTTCTTCATCTCAGAAGCTGAAGCTGTTAACATGGCTCCTTTTTGCCCGGGAGCCATAAAGTTAACATTTGTGGATAAGCCGACAGATACCTTGCCGTAAGAATTGCTCGCTGCTGCAAATACATAATCAGCAAGAGCAAAGATCACCGCACCATGAACAGTGCCGTGGGAATTCAGCATATGGTCTTGAATTTGCAGTTCGGCTGAAGCTGTGCCCTTGCCAAGGGCTGTTAACTGAATGCCCAAATGATTGGCGTAAGGCTCTTGCTTTAAGGTTTCAACAATTTTCTCATAGTAAGTTTCGTGAATTTCTTGCTCGTCAAGTTGTTTAGTCAATATAATCACCTTTCTTTGAGTTTTTCCAGCTGGTTGGCGTTCGACCGTCCGTTAGTGAGTTGCATCTATACAAATTCAAAACGCTAGACGAGTATTTGTTTATAAGTATCTGGATTTAAAATATCATAGCTCTGCCATTGTGTAAATGGATAATTCAGATTATTCAGTCTAAATTCCGTCGTTTTTCTATGCTTTCGCTCTGTTAACGTTACAATTTTAGCAAAAAAACTTGGGAACGTTAACAAAACTGAATGAAAAGAATATAAAAATGAGCTTGCCAAATATGAATTTTCAGAAATTATCATTGACAAGGTGCTGTGCAAATTTTAAACTTTAACTATATTACTATCATTTAAAACTTCGTATCAAAATCGTTATAAATCGTTTGCAGGGGATTTTGGGGAAAAGCTAATTATGTGCAATGGGGGGCTTATATATGTACAATCCACAAATTGAAGCAATGGCGCGTCCTGAGATGGAGAGCTTGCAGCTGGAGCGTCTTCAACAAACAGTAAGAAGAGTGTATGACAATGTCGAATTTTATCAAAAAAAGTTTGAAGAGCTGGAAATTACTCCAGAGGATATTAAAAGCTTGGATGACATCACAAAACTGCCATTTACGAAAAAACAAGACTTGCGGGATAACTATCCATTTGGTTTATTTGCTGTTCCGCAAGAAGACGTTGTCCGCATTCACGGTTCTTCCGGTACGAGCGGAAAGCCGACTGTAGTTGGTTATACAGCAAATGATATTAAAGTGTGGAGCGAAGTAGTCGCCCGTTCTATTGTAGCGGCAGGCGGCAAGAAATCAGATATCTTCCATAATGCTTACGGTTATGGATTATTTACCGGAGGCCTTGGTTTGCATTATGGCGCAGAGGCTTTAGGAGCGGCAGTTGTTCCGATCTCCGGCGGAAATACAGAAAGACAAATGACCATTATTGAAGATTTTAAACCGCGCGGCATTTGCGGCACGCCATCCTATATTCTAAACATTGCTGAAAAAATGCAGGAAATGGGAAAGGATCCGCGAAATACATCCCTTGAATACGGGATTTTCGGTGCGGAGCCTTGGTCTGAAGAAATGCGTGCAAAGCTGGAAGAAACACTTAATTTGAAAGCGGTTGATATTTACGGATTAAGTGAAATTATGGGGCCGGGTGTATCAATCGAGTGCTATGAGGCGCAAGACGGTCTGCATGTGCAGGAGGACCATTTCTTCATTGAAGTGATTAATCCGGATACATTGGAGCCGGTTCCTGAAGGGGAAGTCGGAGAGCTTGTTTTTACAAGCTTGACGAAGGAAGCCTTCCCGGTCATCAGATATCGCACCGGCGATCTGGCCTCTATTACGAGAGAAAAATGCAAATGCGGCCGAACAACTGTCAGAATGTCCAGAGTGAAAGGACGTACTGATGATATGATCATTGTCCGCGGCGTGAATGTGTTCCCATCTGAGATTGAGCGTGTGCTTCTGCAAATTGAAGGTCTTGTGCCGCATTATCAGATTCACCTCGTGAGAAAAGGAACAATGGATGGGGTCGAGCTGCATGTTGAAGTGGAGGCTGAGCTATATCAGCAAGTTGAAGAAGATTTATCCCACCTTCGCATTCAGCAAATGAAAAAAGAAATTCAGCATTTAATGAAATCCACATGTCTCGTGTCGATGAATACTGTGTTCAACATTCCGAAAGCAATTCCTCGATCAGAAGGAAAAGCGATCCGGATCGTTGATTTGAGAAATTCTGATACGGTAGGCGTATAATAAGAGAAACAGTAGATTGAAGGAGGAAACACGGAATGTCTGACAACCAAGAAATTTTTGACATAACGATTATCGGGGGAGGTCCAGTCGGCATGTTCACCGCTTTCTATGCGGGCATGCGGCAAATGTCCTGCAAAATCATTGAAAGCCTGCCGCAGCTTGGCGGCCAGCTGTCCGCTCTTTATCCGGAAAAATACATTTATGACGTCGCTGGCTTTCCAAAGGTGCGGGCGCAGGAGCTGATCGATAATCTAAGAGAGCAAATGAATCAGTTCGATCCGACTGTCTGCTTGGAGGAGGCTGTCGAGGAATTGGAAAAGCAGGGGGACGGCATCTTTAAGCTGACGACCAATGCGGGCGTCCATTACACAAAAACCGTTGTGATCACAGCTGGAAACGGAGCGTTCCAGCCGCGGAAGCTGGAGCTGGAAGGCTCGGAAAAATATGAAGGCAAAAACCTGCACTACTTTATTAACGACCTGAACCAGTTTGCCGGGAAGAAAGTCCAAGTCTTCGGCGGCGGCGACTCAGCAGTAGACTGGGCGCTGATGCTGGAGCCGATCGCCGAGCAAGTGACGATCGCCCACCGCCGGGATAAGTTCCGCGCCCATGAACACAGCGTGGAAACCATGAAAAACTCGAAGGTAGACATTAAGACGCCGTTTGTGCCGGCCGAGCTGATCGGGGACGAGCGGATCGAACAAGTCGTGCTCGAAGAAGTTAAAGGAGACAGAAAAGAAGTGATCGATGTCGATGACGTGGTCGTGACATACGGCTTCGTTTCTTCCCTTGGCCCGATCAAAAACTGGGGGCTGGAAATTGAGAAGAACAGCATTGTCGTCAATTCCCGGATGGAAACGAACATTGAGGGCATTTACGCGGCTGGTGACATTTGCACATATGAAGGCAAGGTGAAGCTGATTGCGAGCGGCTTCGGCGAAGCGCCAACCGCTGTCAGCAATGCGAAGGTCTACATTGACCCGAAAGCGAGAGTACAGCCGCTTCACAGTACGTCTGTTATGGGCGATTCGGACAAGAAAGCCGCTAAAGCTGCTAAATAAAGCCGAACGCTTCATTAATCAATAAAGGAGGAAACACCATCATGCCAACTTACACCATTGTTGATAAAGATACTTGTATTGCCTGCGGAGCTTGCGGGGCGAGCGCGCCGGATATTTTTGATTACGATGACGAGGGGATTTCTTACGTCATCCTGGATGATAACGAAGGAACAGCGGAAGTGCCTGAAGACTTCCTTGATGATTTAGAGGATGCGGCTGATGGTTGTCCGACAGAGTCAATTAAAATAGCTGAACAGCCGTTTTGCGCTGAAAAGGTGTAACAGCTGCAGGTGCCAGGAGGCGTCCCAAAGGGGCGTCTCCTTCAGTTTGTCGACAAAAAAGAGGTTCGGAATGATTTCATTCCGAACCTCTTTTTGTTTTTTAGATGGATGTCGAGCCGTCTGAGAGCATGACAGACCTCCCCAAGTTTATTATTTGCCTCTTTTTGTCTCCTGTTAATTAGAAGAAATGGCGCTTGCAGCAAAAAATTTAATAAAATAATCAGAATATATTTGCATTATGTATAACAATAATTTATAATTACGTTATAAAACTGTTATATATGAATTTAGGGAATTGCGATAGAATTAAAGGAGGAGCAGACAATGTCTAACCTGACAATGATGACTGAAGAAGAAAAATTAGAACAATTTGTGCAGCGGATCGAGGCGGGAGACAAAATTGAAGCGGATGACTGGATGCCGGAAGAATACCGTATGGCACTGATTAAGTTAATTTCTATGCACGGGATCAGCGAAATAATGGGAGCGCTTCCAGAGAAGGAATGGGTACCGAAAGCCCCTTCGCTTCATAGAAAGCTTGGCATCATGGCGAAAGTTCAGGATGAGATGGGACATGGACAGCTTCTTCTGCGCGTAGCGGAGGACTTGCTGAAGCCTTACGGCAAAAACCGCGGCGATTTAATGCAGGATTTATTTAACGGCGATTTAAAATTCCATAACGTCTTCCACATGGATACGAGAACATGGGGAGATGCCGGATTGATCGGCTGGCTCGTTGATGGAGCAGCAATCATTACTCAGACAAACATGCTTGGCGCTTCTTACGGTCCGTATGCAAGAGCCCTTCAGCGTATTTGTGCCGAAGAGGTATTCCATGCACAGCACGGAGAAGCAATCATCATGGCGTTGGCAGAAGGAACAGAAGAGCAAAGAGCAATGGTTCAGGATGCCTTGAACCGCTGGTGGGATGCTTTGCTGATGTTCTTCGGACCGGCAAGCAAAGACACGACAGGTTCTTCTAAACAGGATGTAACGATTAAATATAAAATCCGTACAAAAACAAATGAGCAATTAAGGCAAGCCTTCTTTGATAAATATGTACCGCGTATCTTATCTCTCGGCTTGAAGCTTCCAGATCCGACAATGCATTATGATGAAGAAAATAAAGTATGGGTCTACCAGCAGCCGGATTGGGCGGAATTCAAAAAAATTATTAAAAACCAAGGTCCGCGTTCTCAAGAGCGTTTGAACCTGCGCAGAACTTCTTATGAAAACAATGCCTGGGTGCGTGATGCCCTTGCAGCGACAGTAAGCTAAGGAAATCGAGAGGAGCAGAAGGAAAATGGCAGAAAAAACATTTTACCAAGAATATGAAGTATTCAGCAAGCGTACGCCGAGCTCTGCGTTCCAGCATCAGTTCAGTTTGCTTGCCCCGAACGAAGACATGGCGCTGGTTATGGCTCAGGAAAACTTTATGCGCCGCGAACCGGTTGCTGATATTTGGATTGTTAACAGAAAGCATATCCGTGCAATGGATGCCGAAGAGAAGCTAACGCTTGGCAGACTGGATAATAAACAATACCGAACAACGAAAGGTTACGGCTACTTAAAGAAAAAGTGGCGTCACTATGAACAACAGATGCTTGATGAAAAAGAAATCTTGTCCTGGGGAGGAGACGGCAAATGAGCAGCACAGAAAACGTATTAAGCCCGGAGTATAAAGAGGCAGTCACTAATCTGTTATTTCAATTGGCGGATGATGACTTCTTAATTTCTTTCCGCGGTTCCGAATGGCTCGGACTCGCTCCCCATATTGAGGAAGACGTTGCTTCCTCTTCCATCAGCCAGGACACCATGGGGCACGCCGCGATGTATTACACACTGCTAGAGGAGCTCAGCATTGGAAAGGCAGATGACTTAGCTCACCTGCGCCCCGCTTCTGAAAGAAAGAACAGCATACTGGCTGAGCGTGTAAACGGTGAAGGCTATTATATGGAGACGCCTCAGTACGATTGGGCTTATGCTGTTGTAAGAAACTTTTTCTACGCGCAAGCGAAAAAAGTGAAAATTGATTCTTTGCGCCAGAGCTCTTACCAGCCGCTTGCAGAAACAGCGGTAAAGGTCAATATGGAGCTTTACTATCACCTTCTTCATTGGAAAACATGGTTTGTTCAGCTGTTAAGCTCCACAGATGAAGCGAAACAGAAGATGACGGCAGCCATGGAGCTCGTCATGAAGGATTTCGGGGACGTGTTCTCTTACGGAAATGAAAAGGCAGCCATTGAAGGAAATCAATTGATTGCCAGTGAGGAAGAACTGAAGGCCAGATGGACAGCGAACATGACGCCAATTTTTGAATCTCTTGAAATGGCCGTACCGGCGATTCCTGAAGCGTCAGAGAAAAACGGCCGCAATGGCGAACATACCGAAGAACTGGATGGAGCACTAGCTACTCTATCTGAAGTATATAAATTGGACCCTGTAGCTGTTTGGTAATTTTATACCGAAAAGAGGTGGCCTTAATGAATACATCCGTAGAATCTGTTAATCAACAAGTATATGAGGCGCTAGCGAATGTAAAAGACCCGGAGATTGATACAGTCAGCATTATTGATCTTGGCATGGTAGAAGAGGTCATTGCAGCCGGGAATGATGTGAAAATTGTTCTGCTGCCGACATTTTTGGGATGTCCGGCATTAGAAATTATTAAAAAGAATACAGTGAATGCAGTGAAGGAACTTCCGTTTGTTGAAAAGGTGGAAGTGGAATTTGTTTTTCATCCGCCATGGACGTCAGACCGCATCACGGAAGAAGGGCATAAAGGCTTGCGGGCATTCGGAATTGCTCCGCCGCCAGAGCACTTCGAAGAAGACGGTTCCTGGCATGTGGATTGCCCGTATTGCGGATCCACTTATGTGACCATGGAGAATATTTTTGGGCCGACCGCCTGCAGAAGCATTTTGTACTGCAAAAGCTGCAAAAATCCTTTTGAAGCAATGAAGCCTGTTTCGACAATGATGTAAAAGTGGAGGGGATGTACGATGGCAAAAGTAGTGGCACTATACAAACAACCAAAAGATAAAGAAAAGTTTGATGAGCATTATTTCAATGTTCACGGACCAATCACGGCAAAAATCCCGGGTCTTCGTGAAATGAAGGTAACGAAATTTAATAAATCTGTGATGACCGGCGGAGAAGCAGAATACTATCTCATGTGCGAAATGATTTACGATAGCATGGAAGATTTAAAGAACGGCATGCGTTCCGATGAGGGGAAAGCTTCTGGCAAAGACTTAATGGGGTTTGCAGGTGATCTTGTCACATTGATGATCGGTGAGGAAGCAGAATGAGCCGTTTTGAATTTATTGAAACATCTGTAGAGGGCGGTACGGCGGTTATTGAATTAAACCGCCCTCGGCAGCTGAATGCGCTGAACCGCAAGATGGTCAGTGAAATCGTGGCGGCGATGGAAGCATTCGACCGCGATGATGAAGTGCGTGTCATCGTATTGACAGGAAAAGGCCATTCTTTCTCAGCTGGTGCTGATATTGATGAAATGGCCGAGGATGACCCGATTCGCTTGGAGCTTTTAAACCAGTTTGCTGATTGGGACAGGCTGGCGCTCATAAAAAAACCGATTATTGGAGCAGTGAAGGGCTTCGTATTCGGCGGCGGATTTGAGCTGGCGTTAAGCTGTGATATCTTAATTGCCTCAGCCGGCACCGAGTTTTCCTTTCCAGAGGTATCCATCGGCGTAATGCCGGGGGCAGGCGGCACTCAAAGGCTGACAAAGCTTGCCGGCCGCACGAAGGCGCTTGAATGGCTTTGGACGGGTGAACGAATTCCAGCGGAAGCCGCTTTGGCCCATGGAATCATCAATAAAATTGTCGCACCGGAAGTACTAATGGAGGAAACGCTGAAGTTTGCTGGAAGAATTGCCAAGCAGCCCCCTCTTTCTATTCGCCTGATTAAAGATTCGGTGAACAAAGCGGTCGACTATTCATTGTATGAAGGCATGCAATATGAGCGGAAAAATTTCTATTTGCTATTTGCCTCTCAAGACCAAAAAGAAGGCATGAACGCCTTTGTGGAAAAAAGAAAACCGAATTATAAAGGAAAGTAAGGAGGCCTTGTCGAATGTTTGAAACGATCCGTTATGATGTGAAAGACGGAGTCGCCTGGCTCTTTTTAAACAGGCCCGATAAGCTGAATGCGTTTACAGCGCAAATGAATCGCGAGATCAAAGATGCAGTGAAAGCTGCTTCGCAGAATGAAGAAGTCCGCTGTATCGTCATTACAGGAGAAGGACGCGCCTTTTGTTCAGGCCAAGACTTATCAGAAGTCGATGAAAGCATGGATCATGGTGACATCCTGAGGAAGCATTACGGCCCGATGGTCAAACAGATCAGACAATGCGAAAAGCCCATTGTGGCTGCTGTCAACGGCGTAGCCGCAGGAGCCGGATTTTCTCTTGCCCTTGCCTGCGACTTCAGGCTTGTTTCCGAGAAAGCCAGCTTCGTCAATGCTTTTATCCATGTAGGCTTGATCCCTGATTCAGGCAATCTTTATTTCCTTACACAGCTGGTCGGCCAGGCAAAAGCGGCAGAATTATCGATTTTAGGAGAGAAGATTCCGGCAGCTAAAGCAGTAGAGCTTGGGCTTGCTAACACGATCATTTCTGCAGAAGCCTTCAACGATGAAGTGAGCGCGTATGCCGCTCGTTTGGCTGCTATGCCAACGAAAGCAATCGGTCTCATTAAACGGTCATTGAAAGCCGCTGAAGTGCTCTCTTTTGAGGACTACCTTGAGCAGGAAGCCCAAGGACAGCGGGCAGCCGGATTAACGGCTGATCACCGTGAAGGTGTCGAAGCATTTTTGCAAAAAAGAAAACCTGTTTTCTCAGGAAAATAAAGGGAGTGGAATATATGTCAACAACTCAAGAAACGAAAGTAGAACAAGAAGCGGTGAAGCGCGACTTTTATCATTTAATCATCAATGGCGAGAAAGTAAAAAGCAGCACGGGCGAAACGATCAAGACATACAATCCAGCGACTGGTGAATTAGTAGCGGAAGTAGCAAAAGCATCGAAAGAAGACACGGAAAAAGCAGTCGCAGCAGCGCGCGAAGCCTTTGACAACGGCAAATGGAAGAAGTACCCTGTTGGCCGCCGTGCGCAAGTGCTGAACAAAATTGCTGCGATCATGCGCTCTCGTTTCAACGAGCTTGTTGAGCTGGAAGTTCTTGATACAGGTAAGACAATCCACGCTGCCCAAGGACAAATCACACAAGCAATTGAAGACTTTGAATTTTACGCAGGCGCTATTGTAGGCCACCGCGGCACAGTGAACAATGTCCCTGGCCAATTCCATAACTATACAGAAAAAGAACCTGTCGGTGTTTGTGCCCAGATCACTCCGTGGAACTACCCGATGATGATGGCTGCTTGGAAAATTGCACCTGCTATCGCTGTCGGCTGTTCAGTTATCGTGAAGCCGGCTTCACTTACTCCGCTGACAACTATTGTACTGGGTGAGATTTGCCAAGAAGCGGGCGTTCCAGCCGGCGTTGTAAACATCGTTCCTGGTTCCGGCGCTGAAGTGGGCGACTACTTAGTTGGGCATCCTCAAGTGGACAAGGTGGCCTTCACAGGTTCAACGCCAATCGGCAAAGACATTATGGCGAAAGCTTCTCAAACATTGAAGCGAGTAACGCTGGAGCTTGGCGGTAAATCTCCTAATCTTGTATTTGCTGATGCGGATATTGACGCAGCAGTAGATGGTTCTCTGTTCGGTATTTTCTATAACAGCGGACAATCTTGCGAGGCGCGTTCCCGTCTGTATGTGCATGAAGATATTTATGACGAGTTTGTCGGCAAATTCGTTGAAAAAGCGAAAAAGATTAAACTTGGCGACCCGCTTGATAAAGGCACTCATATGGGAGCCATCATTGATCAAGGCCAGCTTGATACAATTGATAGCTATGTGCAATCCGCTATTCAAGACGGCGCTGAAGTTCTTGCTGGAGGCAAGCAAGTACATCCTGAAGGCTACGAAAACGGCTTCTGGTACGAGCCGACTGTCATCGCTAATGTGAATCACGACATGAAGGTCGTCCAAGAAGAAATTTTTGGCCCGGTTGTTGTCGTTATGAAATTTAAAGATGAAAAAGAAGCCATCAGATTGGCAAACGATACTGACTTTGGCCTTGGTTCTGCTATTTGGACAAAAGATGGCGCCCGCGCTACTCGTGTAGCCAACCAAATTCAAGCCGGCATCGTAATGATCAACTGCCCATTCTCTGCCTTCCCGGGCACGCCATTCGGCGGATATAAACAATCCGGCTTTGGCCGCGAGCTGAGCATTGAATCATTGGATCTCTATACGGAAACGAAGAGCATCCTGTCTTACTATGGCAGCCGTCCAATTAATCCATTAGGAGTTTAATTTATCAATCAGTGCGGACAGAAGGCGGCTAAGCCTCTGTCCGTCTTTACGAATAGGGGGAAAGCAACATGATCAACCGCATTGCAGTCGTCGGTTCTGGAGTGATGGGCAGAGGAATAGCCTATGTGGGAGCTGTTGGCGGTTATTCAGTAACGATAGTAGACATTAATGAAGCCGCTTTGCAGAACGCCAAGCAGGAAATTGACTCGATCTTCGAAAAAGGCTTAGCGCGCGGCAAAATCACAGCAGAAGCGGCTGAACAAGCACGGAGAAATTTAAGCTATGAAAGCAACCTGGCAAAAACAGCTGCAGCCGCTGATTTAATTATTGAAGCCGTTCCGGAAAAAGCAGAGATTAAAAAGCAAGTATTCGAAACGATTGAAGAGCATGCACCGGAGCATTGCTTCTTTGCGACAAACACATCTACAATGAGTCCGACAGAAATCGCTTCTTACGCTAAGCGTCCGGAAAAAACGATCGCGATGCATTTTTTCAATCCGGTACATAAAATGCCTCTCGTCGAAATTATTCGCGGCTTGGAAACGAGCGATGAAACGGCCCAAATCATCAAAGAAGTGGCTGAAAAAATGGGCAAAGAAACAGTGGTTATTAATGAATTTCCTGGGTTTGTAACGAGCCGGATCAGCGCCCTCGTCGGGAATGAAGCGTTTTATATGCTGCAGGAAGGACTAGGCACGCCAGAGGAAATTGATAAAGCAATCAAGCTTGGCTTGAATTATCCAATGGGACCGTTTGAGCTTGTCGATCTTGTCGGGTTAGATGCCCGGTTAAATAATTTAAAATATCTCCATGAAAAGCTTGGCGAGAAATATCGCCCGGCTCCGCTTCTTGAACAATACGTCAAAGCAGGGCGTCTTGGCCGCAAAAGCGGAAAAGGAGTTTACGACTATACGAACAAGGAAGAGTTGGTAAAAAAATGAGAGAAGTAGTCATTGTTGATGCTGTCCGCACACCGATTGGCAGATATAAAGGCGCTTTAAAAGACGTTCGCCCAGATGATTTGGGAGCTGTTGTGATTAAAGCCTTGCTTGAAAGAAACCCGAGCCTTCCGCCTGAACAAATTGAAGAAGTTATATTCGGCAACGCGAACCAGGCAGGCGAAGATAACCGCAATGTGGCCAGAATGTCTGCTCTTCTTGCCGGTCTTCCGGTAGAAGTAGGCGGCACGACGATCAACCGTCTGTGCGGTTCAGGGCTGGATGCCGTGATGTACGCGGCCAGAGCAATTGCTGTTGGCGAAGGAGATATTTTCATTGCCGGCGGAACAGAAAGCATGACGCGGGCTCCGCTCGTTATGGCAAAGCCGGATAAGGACTTCCCTCGCGGAAACATGGAATTGCAGGATACGACGATTGGCTGGCGTTTTACAAATCCGAAGCTCCATGAAATGTATGGAACGGACTCTATGCCGCAAACAGCCGAAAATGTTGCCCAGCGCCATAACATTTCACGCGAAGATCAAGATAAATTTGCTTTTGAAAGCCAGCAGCGCGCGAAAAAAGCGATGGAAGAAAGCCGCTTTGCGGAAGAAATTGTGCCTGTTGTGTACAAAGACCGTAAAGGCAATGAGATTGTTGTTGATACAGATGAGCACCCTCGTCCGGACACGAGCCTTGAAAAGCTTGGAAAGCTGCGGCCATTATTTGAGGGTGGCACCGTTACTGCAGGAAATGCATCCGGAGTGAATGACGGGGCTTCTGCCTTGCTGATTATGAGTGCAGAGAAAGCGAAGGAATTGAATTTACAGCCGATGGCAAAATATATCACTGGGGCAACAGCAGGCTTGGAGCCGGCTGTGATGGGGCTTGGCCCGATTTATGCCTCCCGCAAAGCGCTGGCACGTGCAGGGCTGTCGGTGAATGATTTAGGCTTAATTGAGTTAAATGAAGCATTTGCTTCCCAGTCGCTTGAATGCATCCGCCAGCTGGAGCTTGACCAAAGCAAGGTGAACGTCAACGGCGGAGCGATCGCTTTTGGTCATCCGCTTGGCGCAAGCGGCGCACGGATTTTAACAACGCTGCTTTATGAAATGAAAAAGCGCAAGGAACAATATGGCTTGGCAACGATGTGTATTGGTGTTGGCCAAGGCATCGCTGCGATTGTAGAGAATATAAACGAATAAATGCAATGATTGGGTAAACAGGCTGTCCTTCAGGCGCCAGAGCTCTTTTCTGTTAAGGGAAAGGAAGAGCAGCGGCAGACGTTGGACAGCTTTTTTTAGGAGGAGCTGCTGCCTTTGCCCCTTTGCGCAATTCATATTAAGCCTAGTAGAAAGGGAGAGGAATATGTCCACTGTTTTATATAAAAAAGAAAATAATATTGGCTATGTAACGATCAACCGTGAAGAATCACTAAATTGTTTTAACTATGAAACACTCAAACGTTTGCAGGAAGTGACGGATGAGATTTCAATTGATCCGGAGGTAAAGGTTGTGATCTTTACCGGTGCCGGTGACAAAGCATTCAGTGCCGGTGCCGATTTAAAAGAGCGGAAGACATTGACAGAAACAGAAGTGCGGAGAAATGTAAAGGCCATCCGTGATGTCTTTAACAGCATTGCTGCTTTGCCGCAGCCAACTATCGCCGCTGTAAACGGCTATGCGCTGGGCGGCGGGTTTGAGCTGATGATTGCCTGCGATTTCCCGATTGCTGCAGAAGGGGTAAAGATGGGATTAACGGAAACAAGCTGGGCGATCATTCCTGGAGCGGGCGGCACCCAGCGTCTGCCAAGGCTGGTCGGAGAGATGAAGGCGAAAGAGCTGATTTTTACAGCCAAGAAATTTACTGCCGAAGAAGGACAGGAGCTTGGAGCCGTTTTGAAGGTAGTGAAGAAGGAAGAATTGATGGAGGCGTGTGAACAGCTGGCGGCGGAAATGATGAAAAACGGCCCTGTTGCATTGAAGCAGGCGAAATATGCTATCACTCAAGGCATGAACACCGATTTACAGACAGGACTGGCCATCGAGTCCAAAGCGTATGAATTAACGATTCCAACGGAAGACCGCTTAGAAGCGCTTCAAGCTTTCAGTGAAAAAAGGGCACCAAAATTTATCGGAAAGTAAGTATTTTAATCAGGATCACGTTATAATAAGAGAACAGAAGGAAAGTGATGCAACGATAAAGAGAGAAAGAGTGGGAGAGATGGCGAATACACAGTCAATGATTTTTACGATTTATGGCGATTACATTCGTCATTACGGCAACAAAATATGGATCGGCAGCTTGATCCGTGTGCTGAAAGAGTTTGGACATAACGAGCAGTCGGTTCGCGTGGCGGTTTCACGGATGGTGAAGCAAGGGTGGATCCAGTCAGAGAAGAGAGGAAACAAAAGTTATTATTTCCTTACTCCTCGCGGCGAAGCGCGCATGGAAGAAGCAGCCCGCCGGATTTTTAAGCTAAAGGCGCACGAATGGGACGGCAAATGGCGCATGCTGATGTACACGATCCCGGAAGAAAAAAGGCAAATTCGCGACGAATTGCGCAAAGAGCTGCTGTGGAGCGGATTTGGCAGTTTCTCCAACGGATGCTGGATTTCACCGAATGATTTAGAAAAAGAAGTGAAGATGCTCATAGAGAAATATGACATAAGCGAATATGTCGATTTCTTTATCTCCGATTATAAAGGCCCGAAGCAAGACCGGGTGCTCGTGGAGAAAAGCTGGCCGCTTGAAGAGATTGAAGGGAAGTACGAAGAGTTTATTTCCACATACAGCAAGAGGTATATCGTCCACCAAAGTGCAATGGCCAGCGGGCAAATGACCGATGCCGAATGCTTTGTGGAACGAGCCAACCTTGTGCATGAGTATCGCAAGTTTCTCTTTACAGATCCGGGATTGCCAAAAGAGTTGCTGCCGTCGATGTGGAATGGCGATCATGCTGCTCTTTTATTTGCGCAGTATTACAAACTGCTCGCTGAACCGGCCAGCCGGTTCTTCGAAGAAGTATTCAGTGAAGATAATGATATGCGCCGAAAAGATAAATCCTATGATGCAGCGGATCATCCGTACATTGTGAACTAAAGAAAAAGGTGCCGCCTGGGCACCTTTTTTTGCGGATCACATGACTGTGGGCGTCTTTATGCACGCCATTGCTGGAATAGCGCGCGAACTTTGACAAAATATGCGCGCACTAACCGAATTTACGCGCGCAATCACGCGATTTAGGCTCACGGTGCTAACGCCTGTTTACTTTTCTTTGAAAACTTCGCGAAACTCATAGCCTTTTTGAACGTAAGTATCGATGGACAGTTGAATGAGCTCGAGATCTTTGTCGTTCAGCTCGCGGACAACTTTTCCCGGAGAACCCACGACGAGGGAGCGCGGCGGTATTTTTTTGCCGCTTGGAATCAGTGTGTTCGCGCCAATAATACACTCTTCCCCGATTTCAGCATGATCTAAAATAGTGGAGCCCATGCCGACAATTGACCGTTTGCCGATTTTACAGCCGTGCAAGATTACGTTATGGCCAACCGTCACTTCATCTTCAACAACGACAGGCGCGCCTTCATACAGATGGATAGTAGAATTGTCTTGAATGCTGCAGCGCTTGCCGATGGTAATTGCTCCTTCATCTCCGCGAAGCACCGCGTTAAACCAAACGGTTGATTCAGAACCGATATGAACGTCGCCGATAAGATAAGCTCCAGGCGCGACAAATACGGAATGATCTACCTTCGGATTTTTTCCGTTATACGAAACGATCATGGAATCCCTCCAATTACAAATTTACATAATTGTTTTTCTTTTTTATTTATTATAACATTTCTTTTAAGAGGAGGAGAAATAATGAAATACGTTTGTGAATTACTCCAGATCAAGTATCCGATTATTCAAGGCGGGATGGGCAATATCAGCAATGCCCAGCTGACAGCGGCCGTCTCAGAAGCGGGCGGTCTCGGCACGATTGGCTGTGGGACGATGACGCCTGAGGAAGTCGAGAAAATTATTCTAGAAACAAAAAAACGGACAGATAAAAACTTTGCCATCAATATTGCTATTAGTGTGTCGCCCTATACAAAGGAATTAATGGATCTCGTCATCCAGCACAAGGTGCCAGTCGTATCGCTTTCGGCCGGCAATCCGGCACCGTTTATCCCGCTCTTGCATGAGCATGGTGTGAAGGTGATTGCGCTTGTTGCTTCAGTGAAGCATGCCCAAAAGGCAGAAGCAGCCGGAGCGGACATTCTAGTCGCTGAAGGCTTTGAAGCGGCTGGAATTAACTCGAGCCTTGAGCTGACTACCTTCACGCTTATTCCGCAAATCGTGAAGCATGTGAAGGTTCCGGTGCTTGCGGCCGGGGGGATCGGTGATGGCAAAGGGCTGGCTGCTGCTTTGATGCTCGGTGCAAGCGGTGTGCAAATGGGAACCCGGCTTATTGCCACTAAAGAGGCTCCGTTTCATGAGCAGTACAAAGGCCGCTTAATTGGAGCGGGTGATACGGAAACAACAATCTTTGGGCGGAGCGTTGGCAGAGTCAGAAGGATCTTGAAAACTCCTTATGCCAACATCTTAAATGAACGGGAACAAGCAGGTATGACGCTTGAACAATATGCAGAATGGACGTCGGAAGACAAACATATTAAAGGAGCGGTAGAAGGCGATATGGAAAATGGCTTTATTAACAGCGGCCAAATTGCAGGCCTGATTGAAGATGTTCCTACTGTGAAAGAGCTTTTGGAAAGAATGATCGAAGAGGCGAATGAACAGCTGAACCGCTCGGCAGAGGAATTAAAAGAGATCGCGGAGCGGACAGGAAAATAAGCGGCGCTTCCTATTGCCGGCGCAAAGCATCCATGGTAATATGTTCAGGTAAATCTCATCAGCAGCCAAACTATTTTATTAAAAAAGCTTTTCGTTAGAGAGGGGATAAGCCGCTCTCTTTTTTTATCTAGAAATGCCTGCAATTTTTCGAAGAGAAAGATTTTTCTAACAACATGATTGACTCCTTTATTACTGATTGGTAAAATGACGTAGGAATAACGTTATACATATCTGAAGTAATATTGAGGGGTAAATGTAAGCGTTTTCTGATTTTAACAACTTTATGGGGTGAAAAAATGGAACAGAAAGAACAATGGTCATCTAAGCTGGGGTTCATTTTGGCAGCAGCGGGTTCGGCTATCGGGCTGGGGGCTATCTGGAAATTCCCTTATGTAGCTGGAACGAGCGGAGGAGGAATTTTTCTCCTGATCTTCATTCTCTTTACGCTGCTTGTCGGATTACCGCTATTAATCGGGGAATTTGTCATTGGGAGAAGCACGCAAAAAGATGCAATTCAATCATATAAGGAATTAGTGCCGAATTCGTCCTGGCATTTGATCGGGCGCCTTGGCATTTTTACATGTTTTATTTTACTATCGTTTTATAGTGTAGTAGGCGGCTGGATTTTAATTTATATTTTCAAAGGCGTGACAGGAGATTTAAGCGGATTGTCGGAAGCCCAATACGGTTCTTTGTTTGGTGAAACGATTTCTAACCCGCTGTTGGCGGTATTTGCCCAATTTCTCTTCATGGTTATCACTATTTATGTTGTCTCTAAAGGAGTAACCGCAGGGATTGAAAAGGCAAGCCAATTTATGATGCCGGCGCTGTTTATTTTATTCCTGCTGATCATTATCCGTTCAGTTACGCTCGATGGTTCAATGGAAGGGATCGAGTTTTTCTTGAAGCCTGATTTAGGAAGAATCACCTCCGAAACGATTCTGTTTGCTATGGGACAGTCGTTCTTCGCGCTAAGCGTCGGGGTGTCGGTCATGGTTACGTACAGCTCTTATTTGTCTAAAAAGGAAAGCATTCCGCAATCAGCTATTTCAATCGTTACGTTGAATTTGCTTGTCGCGATCTTGGCGGGATTGGCTATTTTCCCGGCTGTTTTCTCATTCGGGCTGGAGCCGGATGCCGGACCGGTCTTGCTGTTTAATGTTTTGCCGACTGTTTTTAACCAAATTCCATTAGGCATTGTGTTCTTGATTGCCTTTTTAGTGTTATTCTTGTTTGCTACATTGACATCAGCCTTTTCCATGCTGGAAATTATTGTGGCTGCTTTAGCAAAAGGGGATAATGGCAAACGGATGAAATTCTCATGGCTCATTGGCTTCCTGATTTTCATCGTCGGCGTGCCTTCCGCTTTGTCATTTGGCGTATGGAGCGATGTGCTGATTTTTGATAAGTCGATTTTTGATGCTGCGGATTTCCTTGTCAGCAACATATTGATGCCGCTTGGCGCGCTGCTCATTGCGATTTTCGTTCCGCTGAAAATTCCAAAGGAACGCTTGATTGCGGAGCTGTCCGAGGGATCATCGATAGGCAAGAAGATTTTCTCTGCCTGGTTCCTCTTGATTAAATATGTGGCGCCAGTCGCTATTATCATTGTTTACCTTGATGTCCTTGGCATTTTTCGCATGATGGGCCTCAAGTAATGAACTAGTTTGCCGGTGATAGAGAAAGCGTTTTGTTGCAAAGTTCAATCAAAAGTTTGAAGGTGAAAGCATGGATGAGACAGATATTCAACTTTTAAAAATTCTTCAAGAAGATGGAAGGATCACATTAAGCGATTTGTCGAAAAAGCTCTCACTCAGCCGGCCAAGCGTCGCAGAGCGCTTTACACGGCTGATGGAAAAAGGCAGCATCGACAAAATCAGCGCTAGAGTGTCACCCAGTGCCGTCGGACGTAACATTTTGTTGTTTATCCAGGTAAGCGAGGTCAGTGTTCCTTACGAGGAATTTGAAAGCATGACATGTGAACATCCGGATATTATTGAGTGCCATCGCTTGACTGGAACCGTGAATTATTTATTAAAGGCAGCTGTCAATGACATGGAGCATTTAAACAAGCTGATTGATTATTTGATCCGGTTTGGCAGTATTCACACTTCTATCGTGCTGAAATCCCCTGTTCCCGAGAAGATTATTTTGCCGTCTGATGAAGAACAGGAATGGCCGTGAAGGACGGCGCATCATAGAAGATGATGTCGAATGATAAGACAAGCCTCCTCTTTCTATTGTCGAAAGAGGAGGCTTTTTTAGCTTTTATTTACTGGAAATGAAAGCGTTTTACAAAACGAAGATAAATACCAAAAAATACATACGAAAAGTAAATAAAGGTCTGAAAATTCAATCATAATGATATATATATATATCATTTAACCTTTTATAATTAAAGTGAAGCGTATGCCTGCCGGCGCCGTCATTGGCGCTCGTTTGAAAGGGCTTACAAAAATTATATAACCAAGAAGCTGACAGATCCTTTTTCTGCGGCTAAATAAAAGCGTTCAACTATTAACGAAAGCAGGGATTAAATATGAGCTTAGTAGAAAAAACATCCATCATAAAAGATTTCACTCTTTTTGAAAAAATGTCTGAACATGAACAAGTTGTTTTTTGCAACGATCCGGCGACAGGACTAAGGGCCATTATCGCTATTCATGACACCACACTCGGACCTGCGCTCGGCGGCTGCCGCATGCAGCCTTATAACAGTGTGGAAGAAGCATTGGAAGATGCTCTTCGCCTTTCCAAAGGAATGACTTACAAATGCGCGGCGTCCGATGTCGACTTTGGCGGCGGAAAAGCAGTCATTATCGGTGATCCGCAGAAAGATAAATCTCCAGAACTGTTCCGCGCGTTTGGCCAATTTGTTGATTCGCTTGGCGGCCGTTTCTATACAGGTACTGATATGGGAACGAATATGGAAGATTTCATTCACGCCATGAAAGAAACAAACTGCATTGTTGGGGTGCCGGAAGCTTACGGCGGCGGCGGAGATTCCTCTATTCCAACTGCCATGGGTGTCCTGTACGGCATTAAAGCAACCAACAAAATGTTGTTTGGCAAGGACGATCTTGGCGGCGTCACTTATGCCATTCAAGGACTTGGCAAAGTAGGCTACAAAGTAGCGGAAGGGCTGCTCGAAGAAGGTGCTCATTTATTTGTAACGGATATTAACGAGCAAAGCTTGGAGGCTATCCAGGAAAAAGCAAAAACAACATCCGGTTCTGTCACGGTAGTAGCGAGCGATGAAATTTATTCCCAGGAAGCCGATGTGTTCGTTCCGTGTGCATTTGGCGGCGTTGTTAATGATGAAACGATGAAGCAGTTCAAGGTGAAAGCAATCGCCGGTTCAGCCAACAATCAGCTGCTTACGGAGGATCACGGCAGACAGCTTGCAGACAAAGGCATTCTGTATGCTCCGGATTATATTGTTAACTCTGGCGGTCTGATCCAAGTAGCCGACGAATTGTATGAGGTGAACAAAGAACGCGTGCTTGCGAAGACGAAGCATATTTACGACGCAATTCTTGAAGTGTACCAGCAAGCGGAATTAGATCAAATCACCACAATGGAAGCAGCCAACAGAATGTGTGAGCAAAGAATGGCGGCAAGAGGCCGACGCAACAGCTTCTTTACTTCTTCTGTTAAGCCAAAATGGGATATTCGCAACTAATACTGTTCGGGGGGATATCATGAATACTCAATACCCAATCAAAAGAATAATCGATGATGAAGGCAACTTGATAGATGCGTCTTACCAGGATCAGCTGAATGAGCAGCTTGTGAAAGACCTTTATTACCATATGCATCGAATTAGAACATTTGATAGAAAGGCGATCAGCCTGCAGCGCCAAGGCCGTCTCGGCACGTATGCTCCATTCGAAGGCCAGGAAGCTTCCCAAGTAGGAAGCGCCCTGGCATTGAATGCGGATGATTGGATGTTCCCAACTTACCGCGACCATGGGGCAAAGCTTACTTTTGGCGCCGATATGATGAAAACGTATCTTTATTGGAACGGCCGGGTAGAAGGCTGTGTGCCGCCAGAAGGAAAAAAGATTTTCCCGCCGGCGGTGCCGATTGCTACGCAGCTGCCGCATGCGGCAGGTGCAGCATGGGCTGAAAAACGCAAAGGCACGAAAAATGCAGCCATCGCTTATTTTGGAGATGGTGCCACATCCGAAGGGGACTTTCACGAAGGCTTGAACTTCGCCAGCGTCTTTCAAGTGCCAGTTGTCTTTTTTAACCAAAACAATCGCTATGCTATTTCCGTTCCGATTGAAAAGCAAATGAATTCGGAAACCATCGCCCAAAAAGCGGTCGCTTACGGAATTCCAGGTGTGCGAATTGACGGCAATGACTGTTTTTCCGTTTATTTTGAAGTGAAAAAAGCATTGGAGCATGCCCGCAACGGCAATGGACCAACACTTCTTGAAGCGGTGACATGGCGTACAGGCGCCCATACAACAGCAGATGATCCGACGAAGTATCGTCCGGAGGATCAAGGCAAAGGCATCGTTGAGCCGCTTCTCCGCATGGAAAGATTCATGAAAAACAATGGCTATTGGGATGAAGCCTGGCTTGCTGAAATAGATGAAAAAATTAAAGCGGAAGTAGAAGCAGCAGTGGAAGCGATGGAGAGTTATCCAAAAGCCAATGTCGAAGATTTATTCGATCATGTATATGCAAATATGCCGCTTGAGCTTGCTGACCAGAAAGAATCCTATCTCGCGCATTTGAGGAGGGGGTAAAATGGCAATGGAAATGGAAGTAAAAGACATACCTCAAAAAAAGGAAACCACTCAATTTCTGACGATTGTGCAGGCAGTAAATGACGGAATGAAAACTTTACTGGAAACAGACGATACCGTCATGATTCTTGGTGAGGATATCGGAAAAAACGGCGGGGTTTTCCGGGCAACAGAAGGATTGCAGGAAAAGTTCGGAGCTGACCGTGTGATTGATACGCCGCTTGCGGAAGCAGGTATTATCGGTACTTCTGTCGGCCTGGCTGTAAATGGATTTAAGCCGATCGCTGAAATCCAGTTTCTTGGCTTTATTTATCCGGCCTATGAGCAAATCATGACGCATGTATCGCGTATTCGGATGAGAACGATGGGACACTTTAGCGTGCCGATGGTCATTCGTGCCCCATATGGAGCAGGCATTCGCTCGCCGGAAATTCATTCAGACAGTACGGAAACATTATTTACTCACATGCCGGGGATTAAGGTTGTTTGCCCATCCACTCCTTATGATGCAAAAGGGCTGCTGATTGCTGCGATGGAAGATCCCGACCCGGTATTGATGCTTGAACCGATGAAAAGCTACCGCGCCAAGCGGGAAGAAGTGCCGACAGGAAAATATACAGTTGAAATCGGCAAAGGCAAAAAAGTGAAAGAAGGAACAGACGTGACGTTAATCGCCTGGGGAGCGATGATGACGGTTGTTGAAAAAGCAGCTGAACAGGCAGAGAAAAAAGGCATCAGCTGTGAAATTATTGATTTGCGCACGTTGTACCCGATTGACCGGGAGATCATCGCCGAATCTGTTCAAAAAACAGGAAGAGCCGTGATCGTGCATGAAGCTCAGCTGACAGGCGGGCTCGGCAATGACATTGTTTCCATTATCAACGACACCTCTTTCCTGTATTTGCGTGCGCCAATTGAACGCGTGACAGGCTTTGACGTTCCTGTTCCTTTCTTCGCACTAGAAGAAGACTTTCTTCCGACACCGGCGCGTGTCGTCGAAGGAATCGAAAAAGTAGTTCATTTTTAATTTAAACAATTTCAGGCGCCAGCAGCCTGCATGGCAAACCCTCTTTCACCCGAGAAGTCTGAAACCGGCTTCCCGGGTGAAAGACTATTTGCTTGTTCGCTGCTAAACGGGCGCTTTACGCTTTTATACAAAGGGGGAAGTAATGTGTTAGAAGTAAAGCTGCATGATATTGGAGAAGGAATGACAGAAGGCGAAATTCTTCATTATCTTGTTAAGCCGGGAGATCAGGTAATTGCTGATCAGCCGCTTGTCGAGGTACAGACAGATAAGATGGTAGCAGAGCTTCCATCGCCGGGGGCTGGAACGGTAAAGGAGATCGTGGTGGATACAGGGACAACTGTTCAAGTCGGCACAACGCTGCTCTACATTGAAGGAGAAGGCAGTCAGACAGCGGCCGCTGAAGAAAAAAAAGCAGCCAAGGCAGAAACGGCGCAATCGGCACAGCCGGAAGCGAAAGAGCGGAAGCAAGCGTTCATCTCTTCTTTTAACCGTGTGCTTGCCACTCCATATACGCGTAAGATTGCCCGCGATCATAACATTAATATTGAAGATGTCACACCATCTGATCCGTCCGGCCGGGTAACAGAGGAAGATGTTTACCGGTTCTTAAAAGGAGATCAGCAGCCGCAGAAAGAAGCCGCTTCGCCGGAAGCAACGGCTGTTTCCGCACAACAGACAACACCTGATGAAATCCCGTTCCGCGGCATGCGCAAGCAAATTGCGAAAAAGATGACAAAGTCACTTTTCACTATTCCGCATGTAACCCATTTTGATGAAGTCAATATGACGAACCTGCTGAAGCTGCGCGAAGAATTAAAGGCAGCTGGCGTGTCCGTATCTGTACCGGCCTTTTTTGTTAAAGCGCTGGTTATCGCTTTAAAAGACTTCCCGGTATTTAACGCGGAGCTTGATGAAGAAAATGAAAAGATTTTACTCAAAAAAGATTATCATATCGGCATGGCGGTGGATACCGAAGATGGCCTCATTGTGCCGGTCGTTCACGATGCGGATAAAAAATCGATTAAAACGATCCATGAGGATATTAAGCGTTTGAATGAAAAGGCGCGGGAAGGCAAGTTAAAGCCTGCCGATATTCAAAACAGCACGTTTACCGTCAGCAACGTTGGACCGCTAGGCAGCATTGGTGCTACGCCAATTATTAATCATCCTGAGACAGCATTAATTGCTTTTCATAAAACGAAAAAAGTGCCGCTTGTCAATGAGAATGATGAAATTGTCATTGGCCATGTGATGACCCTGTCAATGTCATTTGACCACCGTGTCGCTGACGGAGCAACCGCTGTAGCGTTCACAAACCGGTTTGCCAGCTTAATTGAGCAGCCGAACAAACTAATGCTGGAGATGATATAAATGGTTGTTGGAGAAATCAGCCAGGAAAGAGACCTGGTTATTATCGGCGGCGGCCCGGGTGGTTACAGTGCAGCCATCCGGGCGGCCCAGCTCGGATTGCCGGTTACACTGATTGAGCAAGCAGACCTTGGCGGTGTTTGCCTCAATAAAGGATGCATTCCGTCGAAGGTATTTACATATGCGGCGAAAAAACAGGCGGAAACAAGCCATATGCAAGAACTGGGGCTTCCGGCAGGAGAAGGCACCTTTGATTTGTCCAAGCTGCTTGCTTACAAGTCAAAGGTGACGGAGCAGCTGAGAAAAGGCGTCGAGGCGCTTTGCAAAGCCAATAAAGTAGAAGTTATTAAGGGAAAAGCAGGCTTTACGGCTGAAGACCGCATCGGCGTTGAAAATGGGCATCAGTTTGATATTTATGTATTCAAGCAGGCCATTATTGCAACCGGAAGTTCGCCGGTTCTGCCGGAAGGGCTGCCGAAAAAACGGGGGCGGATTCTCCTTTCTCATGAAATCTTTGATTTAGAGGAGATGCCTGAGCATTTAATTGTGTACGGCCATGATTATATTTCGCTCGAAGTCGCTACGAGCTTCCATGCCTTAGGTGCCAAAGTAACCATTCTGTTAGAACAGGCAGCGGACTTCCCATTTGAACAGTCAGTCACCAAAGAGTTGAACCGGCTGTTGAAAAAGAAAAAAATTAAAGTAATGAAGGACGCGCTCATTCAATCTGCAGAAGAAGCAGAAGGAGAAGTGCGCATCGGATTCACAGCCGGCGGCAAAGAAGAACAGATGGCCGCTTCCCATTTATTCGTGGCTGGCAGCCGTCGGCCGAATGTGCAATACCTTGGCTTGAAGCGTTTTGGCATCGAGCAAACGGAAGAAGGATTTGTACGGGTAAACGGGAATATGCAGACGTCTGTTCCTTCGATTTATGCCATTGGCGATGTGACAGAAGGGCCGCTGCTTGCGGTTAAAGCGATCAAGCAAGGAAAAGCGGCAGTGGAAGCGATCGCCGGCGGAAAGCCGGAAGTGGACGTAACATTCTTGCCGACCATTGTGCATTCCCTTCCTCCAATCGCTTCAGCAGGATTAACGGAGCAACAGGCGCGTGAGATGGGGATGGATCTTCGCACCAGCCAATTTGCTCTTGGAGGAAACGGCTATGCGATGATTACTGGCAAAAAAGATGGCTTTGTTAAAGTAATCTCGGATGCTTCCAACGAAATTGTTGCCGGCATTCATATGATCGGTGAAGGAGCGGTTGAATTATCCAGCACGTTTGTCCAGCTGCTGGAAATGGCCGCTAAGGAAGAGGATATAAAGTTTCCTGCTTACGCACATCCAAGTTTTAATGAAGGATTGCTGGAAGCCGCAGAAGGGCTTATCGGCCAAGCGATTCACATGGCACCGAAAAAATAAAGAAAAGCGCTGAACGGCTGTTCCTGAAGCAGGGACAGCCGCTTTCTTGTTTTTCATGAAAACAGATGCAAATCAAAGGCATATCTAATAGAATAGAAGAAAAGCTTTTTTACAAGCTAATCCTATGAATAAGGCAGGTATATTATATGAAGACGGCAATTATAACGGACAGCACGAGCTATCTTCCGAAAAAATTGCGTGACCAGTTACATATACATATGATCCCGTTAAGTGTGGTGATCGGACAGGAAACCTACCGGGAAGAGGTGGATGTTAAAGCAGAGGACTTCTATGGCGTGGTGCGCACGGAAGCAAAGCTTCCAACCACGACCCAGCCGCCTATCGGCGAGTTTGTCAAGCTGTATGAACAACTAGTGGAAGAAGGATATGACGCGGCAGTGGGCATTTATTTGTCGAGCGGAATCAGCGGAACGTATCAGACCTCTCTTGCTGCCGGCGGCCTTGTAGACGGATTAACTGTTTATTCGTTCGACTCGGAAATCAGCTGCGCCCCGCAAGGATTCTACGTTCTTCGGGCAGCTGAACTGGCAGCTGAAGGAAAAGCTCCGGATGAGATTATGCAGGAGCTTGAAGCGATGCGTTCATCCATCCGCGCGTACTTTGTAGTGGATGATTTAAATCATTTAAAGCGCGGCGGCCGATTGAGCGGCGCCCAGGCGCTTATTGGCGGACTTTTGCAAGTGAAGCCGCTGCTTCACTTTGTTGATAAGGTCATTGTTCCATTTGAAAAAATCCGTACAAGCAAAAAAGCGCTTAAGCGGGTAGCTGATTTATTTGCCGAGGATTATGAACGCGGGGAGCCGCTTGAGGGCGTCATCATTCATGCGAACCGGGAGCAGGAAGCCCGCCGCTGGATGGAAGAGCTGCAGGAGCGGTTTCCTCATGCGAAGCTGTCTATCAGTTATTTCGGTCCGGTTATCGGCACGCATCTTGGAGAGGGTGCTCTCGGATTTGGCTGGGTGAAAAGACAAGACTAATTGGCTCAGCTCATCAAGCCGTCGGCGTACCTGCTGTGCCCTTTCATTAATCAATCGTTCTATTGGAATCAAATAAACCAGTTGGGGGATGGAGAGAAATGGCGTCATGTTTGATGTTTCGTCTCTAGGTGCATTTATAGCAGTGGTCATGGGACTGTTCCTTATTCCGGGGCCTGCTGTGTTTTTGACAATCACCCGGACAGCACAAGGCGGACGCAAGGCAGGAATCCTGGCGGGCGCCGGAATTGCTACTGGTGATTTTATTCATACGTTGTGTGCAGCTGTAGGCCTTTCCGCTATATTGATGACGTCTGCGCTTGCCTTCAATATAGTAAAGTTCGCGGGAGCGGCGTACTTGCTCTATATGGGAATCCGGGCCGTTCTAGAGAAAAGCTCTGGCTCCGGCACGGCTGAAATCGCTCCGGTTTCCACGTTCAGTGTATATGGCCAGGCGATTGTCGCCGAGGTGCTGAATCCGAAAACAGCTCTTTTCTTTTTGGCATTTTTGCCGCAGTTTGTTCATCCGGAGCGGGGAGCTGTACTGCTTCAATTTCTCATTCTTGGGCTGATTTTTGTAGCAATGAGCATTATGTACACTACGTTAATTGCGGTAGGTATTCGGCCGCTCGGTAAATTGGTTAAGCGAATTTCCTGGATTGGCCGCTGGAACGGAAAGATTATTGGGTCTATTTATATTGCACTTGGCTTAAAAGTTGCCTTGCAAAGGCAATAAAAAGCTCTCCCCAACAGTGAGGGAGAGCTTCGGGCTATAGACAAACTCAATGAAAATTAGAGTTTGTCTATAGCCTTTTTATTTTGTATGCGGAAAGGACCAGTTAATTTCCA
>NZ_BCVF01000023.1 GCF_001591605.1 Bacillus badius NBRC 15713
GATCAATTTTCCATCGCCTCTTTAACAGCGACTTTTTAATCTTACCACAAAGCTTTTTGTTTGTCAAAGCTTTTTTTGAAGTTTTTTGCGTCGCTGTTGTTTGTTGTCATCAGCGACGCTTATTAATATAACAAGGATTTTAACAAGCGTCAATACTTTTTCCAAAAAAGTTTTTTCACTCGTTTATGACACAATAATATCTGTGATAAATCCCTTGTCCCTTCGTTTCTATCGGCTTTACTTCAACAAAAGACTTTCCAACTAAGTATTCTAGTAAAACACTTAGATCAACGGCATAGTAGTTAACTTCCGGATGATTCAAAAGTTCTTGAAAGGACCATGAGTCTTTTTCTTTCAATATAGAAAGCAAATGAGCTGCTCCATTTTCTGTTTTCGAGTAGATTAGAAAGTCAATGGCAATAAAAAGGAGCTCCAGACGTTTCTCTAATTCCTCATCGCTTGTTAACAGCTCTTCATACAGCTTATAAATCTCCGGCTCCATTTGTTTCACCTGCAGCCAGACGGTCACCTCGGGATAGAACCCATTTTCAATGACAGCCAGACGGGCCAGATGATGCAGGGAGTGCATAACATGATTGTAAGCATCTAAATAGTGGCCGCTCTTAAAAAAGTCCCGGCCGTACGTCCACCTTCTAATTAACTTAGAAAATTCGATCGCCATTTTTATTTTTCGCCCAAAGAAAGGAAATTCTCTCATTTCCTGTTTTAGCTTATACACATATTCATTCCTGTCAAACAGCACCTTGCCATGATAAAGCCATTCGATGAACTTTCTGTTGTTGCCAAGCAGCATCCATTCTTCCAGCTGCTTCTCCGTCACTATATAAAGAGCAGCTTTCTTTTCTTCATATACATAGTGCTTTATAAAAACGGGTGAATCTGCTTCTTTTACTATAGTAAGCAAAATCACATCAAATCCTTCTGTAAAGGATAACTCGCTTTCCTTTTTTTCTATGACGATTACGCCCATTGTATTCTGTTGGCTTGTCCGTTCCTGGTAAAGCGGACGAAGGATGTCCTCCATAGTCATTCCTCCAAACACGGATTTCTTCTGTCTCCATTATTTCGACAAATTAAGAAAGAATCCCTTTAAAACTTTTGAAATTAAGAGATTCTACTGCTTTTTCATTTATAAATTATGATATAGTTTATTTTTAGGAGGTTAAAGAACATGGCTAAAAATTATTCAAGTAAAATTAACCGGATACGCACATTCGCGCTCAGCTTAATTTTTATCGGCTTTGTCATTATGTATGTAGGAATTTTCTTTAGGCAATCCCCGTTCTGGATGACGTTATTCATGCTTCTCGGCTTATTATCGATCATCGCAAGTACGGTTGTTTACTTCTGGATCGGCATGCTTTCCACAAAAGCGGTGCAAGTGGTTTGTCCAAGCTGCGGCAAACCGACAAAAATGCTTGGCCGGGTGGATATGTGCATGCATTGCAAGGAGCCTCTAACACTTGACCAAAGCTTGGAAGGCAAAGAATTTGATGAAAACTATAATCGCAAGAATAACTAAATCTGATTCCTTTGGTATCCTTAAATAAGCTTAACAATCCGTATACCACTTTAACATAACCAACAAAAAAGAATTGTTCGTCTGGCGAACAATTCTTTTTTAATGAACCTCTTTGCTTGATGTACATTCCGGACAGGTTCCGTACACTTCCATTCGATGATGGCTCACTTTAAATCCCGTGACATGCGATGCAAGCTGCTCGACTTCATCCAAGCCTGGATAGTGAAAGTCAACAATCTTGCCGCATTCTTCGCAGATTACGTGATAGTGATCCGTCGTCACAAAATCAAACCGGCTGGACGCATCTCCATATGTCAGCTCTTTCACAAGCCCAACCTCACGAAATACGCGCAGATTGTTGTAGACTGTCGCTACGCTCATATTAGGAAATTTCCCTTCAAGCGCTTTATATATATCATCTGCTGTCGGGTGGGTCATAGATTGAATTAAAAATTCAAGTATCGCATGACGCTGAGGAGTAATCCGGACTCCGGTTGCTTTCAACGTATCCAGTGCTTCCTGTAGATGATTATGCTCATGAGACACCGCCATGCACCTCTTTTCATTATAAAAAGTATTATTATATTATAATCTTTACAAATAGTGTACTAATTTTTTCTGCACTTTGTCAATAAGAAAGAAGCCTTTACAGTACAAACCGACTATAAAGGTTCTTCCTTCTCTTGGCTAATATCCCTTTCCTATATCAACTTTATTCTCATAATCAGACCCGTTGCCTTTATACACTTCCAGGTTATGCGCAAATATTTCCATGGCTCGCGGCACATAGTTGCTCGTTACACTGGAAATGTGAGGAGTAATGGTCACATTGTTCATCGCCCATAGCGGATGATCCGGCGGCAAAGGCTCCTCCGCAAAAACATCCAAATAAGCATGAGCAATCTCTTTATTGCTCAAGGCGTCCAGCAAGACCGCATCCTCCAGTAAATCTCCGCGTCCGATATTAATGAATGCTGCCGTTTGTTTCATCGCTTCGAAATGTTCTTTCTTCAGCAAAAATCTCGTTTCGTCTGTGCTTGGCAAGATAGAAACGATAAAATCCGCTTCAGGAAGCAGCTCAGGAAGCTTGTCCATGGTGTAAATCTCCTCAAAATAGTCATTGCTATGCCCGCTGCGGTTGACGCCGGCCGTTCTCATCCGAAAAGCTTGAGAAAGGCGCGCGATTTCCGTACCAATCGCTCCTGTTCCCAGCACAAGCAAGCGCTTGCCAGCAAGCTCGCCTATTGGCAGCTTTTTATTCCATGTTTTTTCCTTTTGAAATTCCAGCATTTCCGGAAAGCGTTTCACATGATTCAACATATATCCAAGCGTGAACTCAGCCATCGGAATTTTATGTATTCCCCTGGCATTGGTAACGAGGATGTCCTTTTCTTCGATAGCTTCAAAGGGCATTTTTTCCATGCCGGCAGAGGCCACCATGATCCATTTCAATTGCGGACAATGATGAATATGCTGTGCAGTCAAATCTTCACCGAATGTAACAATGACTTCAGCTTCCGGCAAATCTGCTGCTTCCTCTACAGATTTATAGTAGCTAAATGTCTCTTCAGGGAATGCTTCTCTTAACTGTTCCTGCAGTGCCCGCGGAGGCCGAAAAGTAAATACAATCTTCAATTCCCTCTCCCCCTGCTCCCTTACGATAGCTGCTCTTTAATAAACTGAAGCGCTTCTTCTACATGTCCAGCTACTTTCACTTTTCTCCACTCTTTCACAAGCTTTCCATCTGAGTCAATAACAAAAGTAGAACGTTCAATTCCCATATACTCTTTTCCGAAATTCTTTTTCAGTTTCCACACGCCATACAGCTCGCACACTTCATGATTCTCATCAGCAAGCAGCAAAAATGGCAGATCATACTTATCAATAAACTTCTCATGGCGGGCGACCGGATCGGTGCTGACTCCTAAAATCACTGTATTCAAGTCACTGAATTGATCATGCTTATCCCGAAAGTCACAAGCTTGTGTTGTACAGCCTGGCGTCATATCCTTCGGGTAAAAATAAAGAACAATATTTTTACCTTTGTAATCAGATAAACCTACCTTTTCTCCACTGTTTGCTGTCAATTGAAAATCCGGAGCTAATTCTCCTGCCTTTACGGTCATTCTTCTTCTCTCCTTTGTCTTTGATTAGACTCAGCTAATGACTGCTGCCGTCGGACGCTTTCTGCTCTTTCACGCGAACGATTGAGACATCAACAATCAATACTAACAGAGCCTGTTGCTAAAATAGATCAACCATAACCTTCATTGATCTGAATTCTCTTACTACTAGCGTAGCGGATGGGAAAAAATATGGCAATAATAATTAATCTTCATCCTTTTCCAGCATTGTCCGTACGACAAAAGCCGTTGGAATTGTATAACCGATCCACGCTTCAATAAGAGCTACCCAACGCCCTGCCCCCTCCGGAACAATATCTCCGTAACCGACAGAAAAAAGCGTAATGCCGCTGAAATATAAAGAAGTAAAGAATTTGCCCCAAAAATGAAGAGTGCCCTTCTCTTCCCCTGCCCAAACAGCCTGTCCATTTAATTGCAATAAAGTATAGATTAAAGCAAAGCCGATCATGACCGTTAAGTACAAACAGCCGAAATAGAGAAAATAATGCAGCGATAAATAGCGGTGCCGCGGCTTTCCCGGAACAAACATTCCTTTGATGCTCATCGTTAAACAAAAAACGACGGCGCTGAAAATTACAGCAGTCATCCTTCCGCCTCCCTGCTGCTGCCCGTTTTTTTTCTTTCATATATACGCCAAAAAGAATCTGTTTATGATCGGCGGACTTCCGTTGCTTAAACGCCAAGGCAAGTCTAAAATGTTATATGTATCTATCACAAGGAGGCCTATACATGCAACATACTAATTCTGAACAGCTTCATCAAGAAGCACTAAAGCACATTGTCGGAGGAGTGAATAGTCCTTCCCGATCTTATAAAGCAGTTGGCGGCGGCTCTCCTGTCGCCATGGAAAGAGGAAAAGGCGCTTACTTCTGGGATGTTGACGGCAATCAGTACATCGATTATCTCGCTGCTTATGGACCGATTATTACCGGCCATGCGCACCCGCACATTACGGAAGCGATCAAAAAAGCCGCTGAGAACGGGGTCCTGTACGGTACGCCCACCCCCTACGAAGTGACATTTGCCAAAATGCTGAAAGAAGCGATCCCAGGCATGGATAAAGTCCGGTTTGTCAACAGCGGAACAGAGGCTGTCATGACGACCATCCGCGTAGCCCGCGCTTATACCGGCCGGGATAAAATCATCAAATTCGCCGGCTGTTATCACGGACATTCCGATTTAGTTCTTGTCGCAGCCGGTTCTGGTCCTTCTACGCTGGGCACTCCTGATTCTGCCGGTGTGCCGAAAAGCATTGCCCAGGAAGTCATTACTGTTCCGTTCAATGAAACAGAGCCATTGAAGGAAGCATTGGAAAAATGGGGAGAAGAAATTGCTGCTGTACTCATTGAGCCAATCGTCGGCAACTTCGGCATTGTCGAACCGAAACCAGGCTTTTTGGAAGAGGTGAAAAAATTAACCCAAGAAGCCGGCGCCCTGCTTATTTTTGACGAAGTGATTACCGGCTTCCGTTTTACATATGGAGGCGCACAAAACTTATTGGGCATCACCCCTGACTTGACAGCTATGGGGAAAATTATCGGCGGAGGACTGCCAATCGGCGCTTACGGCGGCCGCAAAGAAATTATGGAAGAGGTTGCTCCTCTCGGTCCTGCCTACCAAGCGGGAACAATGGCGGGCAATCCAGCCTCTATGATCGCCGGCATCGCTTGTCTTGAGGTACTGCAAGAAGAAGGGGTATATGAAGAGTTGGACCGCCTGGGGGCGATTTTGGAAGAAGGAATTCTTGCATCTGCCAAGAAATACGGCACTCCAATCACAATCAACCGTTTAAAGGGAGCTTTAACGATTTATTTCACGACTGAAAAGGTCGTTAATTATGAACAAGCTGAAGCCACTGACGGGGAAATGTTCGGCCGCTTCTTTAAACTGATGCTCTCTCAAGGCATTCACCTGGCTCCTTCTAAATATGAAGCATGGTTCTTAACAACAGAGCATACAGATGAAGATATCGAGAAAACTCTTCAAGCAGTAGATTTTGCTTTTTCCAAGCTGCGTTAAGTGATATAATCGTCACCTAATACATTTATAACTGAGAAAGGAACCATTTCATTTATGAAGCTGGGTGCACGAATTTTTAAAACGGGAATTGCTATTGTTTTAGCTTTATTCGTTTCAACACTATTAGGCCTGCCTTCTCCGGTTTTTGCAGGCATCGCAGCAGTGTTTGCCATTCAGCCTACGATTTACCGCTCCTATTTAACTTTAATTCAGCAAGTACAGGCAAACCTTGTTGGAGCAGCCATTGCTATTTCATTTGTTCTTCTATTCGGCAATCACATTATATTTGTCGGTTTGGCAGCTATCGTCGCCTTGATCGTCATGGTGAATTTACGATTAGAAAAATCGATCGGGCTGGCACTCGTTACCTTAATGGTCATTATGGAGCTGCAGAGCGAACACTTTATCCAGTTTGCCCTCATTCGCTTTTTCACAATTATGATCGGAGTACTAGCCGCTTCAGTGGTAAACCTGATCCTTCTGCCCCCTCAATACGAAACAAAGCTGTTCGGGCAGATTAACAGTGTAACTGAGGAAACATTAAAATGGATCCGGCTGAGCTTGCGAACTGGCACAGATTATCACGTTTTGAAAAAGGATATCAGCAAGATTCGCGAACGGCTGATAGCTGTTGATAACCTTTATTTACTGTATAAAGAAGATCGCGGAACGCTAACGAAGAATCTCACTTCAAAAAAGCGGAAAATGGTTCTATACCGCAAAATGATCTTGTCTACCCGCAGAAGCTACGATATCCTGCGGCGAATGAATCAATTTGAAAACGATATTTCTCTTTTAACGCCGGATCTGCAAAAAACGCTTGTCGATTATCTTGATTCATTAATGAGCTACCATGAGCATTTGCTCCTGCGCTTTATCGGCAAAGTTAAAACAACGGTTGAAATAGATGATGTATTTGAGCTGTGGGTAGACCGCGAGCAGTTTATGTCGTTATTCACGGCTGAAATTAAATCAAACACTTCGGATGAGGCAAATTTCTCCATCCACTTGCTTCACCTTCTTTCTTCCGTACTGGAATACGGAGAAAACCTGGAGCATCTTGACCATCTCATCACAAGTTTTTCAAAATTTCATCACGACGACGAACTTCCTGAGTTTGAAGAAGGCGAATAAAAACCAGCTGCCCTGAGGCAGCTGGTTTTTCAGTTAATTCTTCATGCGGGGATCAAGCGCATCACGCAGCCCGTCCCCCATTAAATTGAAGCCAAGCACAGTCAGCATAATGGCGATTCCTGGAAAAAAGACGGTCCATGGCGCCTGCATAATAAAGTCCTTGGAGTCAGCAAGCATCTTTCCCCATTCCGGTGTCGGCGGCTGGGCTCCCATGCCAAGAAAGCCCAGCGCCGCCGCCTCAATAATCGCTGTAGCAATCGCCAATGTTCCTTGAACAATAATGGGAGCCAGGCTGTTGGGCAGCACATGATGGAGCAAAATCCGGCTGTCCTTCATCCCGATCGCTTTAGCCGCTGTAATGTATTCTTCTTCCTTTACCGTCAACACCTTCGAACGGACAAGGCGGCCAAATGTCGGCACATTGATGATCGCAATCGCAATTAAAGCGTTTCGCAAAGAAGGCCCAAGCATGGCCACAACAGCGATCGCCAGCAAGATGCTCGGAAACGCCAGCAAAATATCAAACAGGCGGGAAATAAGCGCGTCCACCCATCTGCCGTAATAGCCGGCAATAATGCCGAGGCTTGATCCTACAACAACTGAACCAGCTACTGAAATAAATCCTACCCATAAAGAAATGCGGGCCCCGTAGACGACGCGGCTGAAAATATCACGCCCAAACTCATCTGTTCCGAACCAGTGATCAGATGACGGCGGCAAGTGCTTGTTGGAAAGCGCCGTTTCTTTAAAGCCATAAGGAGCAATTAAATCAGCGAAGATAGCTAATAAAATGAAGAAAGACACAAGGGCGGCTCCAAACAAGGCCGCCTTATTCTTGCGGAATCTCCTCCAGACGTCGACCCACGGTGAAACAGCCTTGTCTTCCTGCTGGATATTCATTTCTGGACCGGACGGAGGCAACTGAGTTTGTTCTGCAATTTCCGCCATATACTCCCCTCCTTTAACGGTATTTAATCCGCGGATCGATTGCGGCATAGAGCAAATCAACAATCAGGTTAATCAATACAAAGATGGCAGCAACTACTAAAATGCCAGACTGAATCACCGGATAATCACGAAATTGAATAGCCGAATAAATGTAATTTCCGATTCCGGGCCAGCCAAATATCGTTTCTGTCAATATCGCTCCGCCTAACAAGAGACCCGTTTGGAGACCGATAATGGTTAGGATAGGAATAAATGCATTTTTCAAAGAATGCTTATATACAACCTTTAGCATGCTCATTCCTTTTGCGCGCGCCGTCCGGATATAATCGGAACGCATCACTTCCAGCATACTCGAACGTGTAATTCTGGCAATGATCGCCATCGGAATGGTGGCAAGAGCAACTCCCGGTAAAATGAGATGCTTGACAACCTCGATAAATTGATCAAACCGTCCTTGCAGCAGCGTATCAAGCAAATATAAGTGGGTGATGGCAGTAACCGGATCACGAATATTATCCCGTCCAGTTGTCGGCAGCCAATCAAGCTGGATAGAAAAGACGTACTGCTCCATTAAACCGAGCCAGAAAATCGGCATCGAAACCCCCACCAAAGCAAAGACCATTAATAAATAATCAAACCAAGAATTTTGAAACCATGCCGAAATAATGCCGGCATTGACGCCGGCCACAACCGCAACGATCATGGCAAACAAAGCAAGCTCAATAGTCGCCGCGAGATAAGGCCAAATTTCTGCGCTAATCGGGCTTCTCGTTCGAAACGATTCACCAAGATCTCCTGTAAGCAGATTTTTGATGTAATCAACAAACTGGATATATAACGGCTGATCAAGCCCCATTTCCTTTGTTAAGGCAGCAACAGCCGCCGGCGATGCCTGCTGCCCAAGCAAGATTTGCGCCGGGCTGCCGGGAATGGCGTGGATCAGAGAAAATACGATCAATGTCATTCCCAATAAAACAGGAATCAGCATGGATAGACGACGAATGGTATAAGCAAACATTTAGTCACCTGCTCTCAGTAATTAATTCTCATTTCGTCCTCTCGAAAAATAGAGGAGGAGCTTTCCCGCTCCCCCTCCCTTGCTTATTCGATCGATACGCCTCCCATTGGCTGTGAGCCAGTTGGATGCGGGAAGAAGTTTTTAATCGTGCTTTTTCCGGCTAAGAGCGGAGTGGAGTGAGCTAAAGGCACCCAAGGAGCATCTTCATGGATGATTGCTTGTGCCTTTTTATACAGTTCAGCCCGTTTTGCTTCGTCGGTTTCCGCCTGTGCTTCTAACAGCAGCTTATGAACTTCTTCATTCGCATAACGGGAATAGTTATTGGAGCCGATGGAATCTTTATCAAGAAGCGTATACAGGAAGTTGTCAGCATCTCCGTTATCTCCTGTCCAGCCGAGCATAAACAGAGCCGATTCTCCAGCCTGCACCTTCTCCAGGTAAGTGGCCCATTCCATTGTGACAATATTTGCTTTCACACCAATTTTCTCAAAGTCTGCCTGCAGCGCTTCGGCCACCTTTTGTCCATTTGGCATGTAAGGACGCGGCACCGGCATTGCCCATAAATCTACCTTAAAGCCATCCTTATAGCCGGCTTCAGCCAATAATTTTTTTGCTTTTTTAAGATTAAACTCATAATCTTTGATTTCGTCATTATAGCCTTGAAGAGTTGAAGGCATTGGGTTTTTGGCCGGTTCTGCTGTTCCTTCGTAGAAGTTTTTAATTAATGCTTCCTTGTTCACAGCATGACTCAGAGCTTGGCGCACCTTTGGATTGTTGAAAGGTTCTTTTTCCACATTAAAGCCAAGGTAGCCTACATTTAAAGATGGCCGCTCAAATAATTGTAAATTTTTGTCTCCTTTTACCTTTTCCGCATCGCTCGGGTTTAAGCCGTCAATTAAATCTACTTCTCCCTTAATCAAGGCATTTAAGCGGGCAGAATTATCCTCAATGACTTTAAAAATCAGTTTATCTACTTTTGGCTCGCCTTTTTTATGATAATCCTCATTTTTTACTAAAGTGATGGTATCGTTGCGTTTCCAGCTCTCGAATTTAAACGGTCCGGTTCCAACCGGGTTTTCGCCGTATTTATCACCGTGCTTCTCAATAGCTGCAGGGCTGGCTATCGCAAATGGCGACATCGCCAGGTTTTTCAAAAATGGCGCCTGCGGCTTGTTCAACGTGAAGATCACTTTGTTGTCTCCATCCGCTTTTACCTCTTTAATAATAGCTGTGTCGCTGCCTTTAAACCCGCCGAATTGAGAGGCGAAGTAAGCAAATTTGGCCTCATCATTGCTGGTAAGCCATCTGTCCACATTTTTGACGACAGCTTCTGCGTTAAAGTCTGTTCCATCGTGGAACTTGATTCCATCCTCCAATTCAAAGGTGTAAGTTAATCCGTCTTCTGAGACTGTCCATTTCTTCGCAAGTCCCGGAATAATTTTTGTTGTCTTCTTATCAAAGTTGACAAGTGTTTCATATACTTGCTCAGCAATGATTAAAGACTCTCCATCCGTCACAATCGCCGGATCAAGCGAGACCGCATCTCCACCGCGTCCATAAATTAATGTTCCGCCTCCCGCGCTGTCTCCCCCTTTGCTTCCGCCTCCATCAGAGGAATTGGACGAGCAGCCAATCAGTGCCATAGAAAGCACGAGCAGGAATGCCAGCATTCCCAACAGCCTTTTCTTCATGATTTTTCCCCCTTGTATCTCTAAATTTATAATTACAGCTGTTCGCCATATAGATGACAAGCAGCGTAATGGCCTGGTTCTACTTCTCTAAAAGCCGGGCGGATAGACGCGCATGCTTCCATGACCTTTGGGCAGCGCAAGTGAAACGGGCAGCCCGCCGGCGGGTTTGCCGGACTTGGCACATCGCCTTTCAGAACAATCCGTTCCTTTTTAATATCTACATCCGGAACAGGCACTGCTGACAACAAGGCTTCTGTATAAGGGTGTTTCGGTGAATCATACAATGCTTCGCTGTCCGCCAGCTCCATCATTTGCCCTAAGTACATCACGCCGACGCGATCGCTTATATGCCGTACAACACCTAAGTCGTGAGCAATAAACAAGTAAGTAAGCCCGAATTCCTTCTGCAAATCTTGCAGAAGGTTTAGCACCTGTGCCTGAATGGATACGTCCAGAGCAGATACTGGCTCGTCCGCAACGATCAGCTTCGGGTGAACCGCCAATGCCCGGGCAATGCCGATGCGCTGCCGCTGTCCGCCTGAGAACTGGTGAGGGTAGCGGTTCGCATGCCAGCTGCTTAAACCGACAATCTCTAACAGCTCCTGAACCCGCTTTTTGCGTTCGGTTTTGCTTTTCAATCCATGCACAATCAGCGGCTCTTCGAGGATTTTCTCTACTGTATGGCGCGGATTTAAAGAGGCAAACGGATCTTGGAACACCATTTGGATTTCCTTGCGCATCTTTCTCATTTCTTCTCTTGAGAGCTTTGTTAAGTCCTGGCCTTCAAACCGGATCGTTCCTTCTGTCGGCTCAAGCAGCCGGAGAAGCATGCGTCCGGTCGTGGACTTTCCGCATCCGCTCTCGCCGACCAAGCCAAGCGTTTCTCCTTTTTTTATATAAAAGGAGATATCATCTACCGCTTTAACTTCTCCCACTCTGCGCCCAAACAGGCCGCCATGGATAGGAAAAACCTTTTTTAAATGTTTCACCTCTAGCAAAGCTTCTGTCATACGATATACTCCTTTTCTTCTTCATACAGCCAGCAGCGCACTCTCTGTCCGTTTGACAGCGCTTTCAAATCTGGCGCTTCTTTCAGGCATTTTTCATGAGCCTGGCTGCAGCGCGGGGCGAATTGACAGCCGATATTCAAACTGCCTGGCTTAGGCACGTTTCCTGGTATGGAAAATAAACGCTGTTTCTTTGTGCGCATATCGGGAACAGATCTCAGCAAGCCAATTGTGTAAGGATGCGATGGATGCGTGAAGATCGATTCAACTGTTCCTTCCTCCACAATCCTTCCCGCATACATTACGACAACCCTCTGGCAAATTTCAGCTACTACGCCCAGATCATGTGTGATCATAATAATCGCTGTATCTGTTTCTTCATTTAATTTTTTCATCAACTCAAGAATTTGCGCTTGAATCGTCACATCTAATGCCGTCGTCGGTTCATCCGCAATCAAGATTTGCGGGTTGCAAATCATAGCCATAGCAATCATGACGCGCTGTCTCATTCCTCCCGATAATTGATGAGGGTATTCATTGACCAGCTGTTCGGCGCGGGCCAGCCCTACCTTTTTCAACATAGCAACCGCTTGCTGCAACGCTTCTTTCTTAGACAGCTTTTTATGGTGCAGGCGCAGCGCTTCTGTCAATTGACTGCCAATGGTAAACAGCGGATTCAAGCTTGTCATCGGTTCCTGAAAAATCATAGCGATATCATTGCCGCGCACTTGGCGCATTCTTTTTTCAGAAGCTTGAGTTAAGTTTTCCCCTCTGTATAAGATTTCCCCTTCCACTTTGCTTGTTAAAGCCGGCACAAGTCCCATAATCGATAAAGAGGTAACGCTCTTTCCGCACCCTGATTCTCCCACTATGCCGAGGACCTCTCCCGCATGCACTTGAAAATCTACTTCATTCACTACTGTTAATGGTCCGTCATCCGTAAAAAAAGAAGTTTTCAATTTTTTTACATCCAACACAGGAGCAGACACAACTTATCCCCCTTTTATTTATAAATTTTTCCGACAAAATTATTACCATTTTTCCAAAGTTAAAAATATTTTAACAATTATTTTTTTGAAAGTCTATCCATATTTTGAAAAAATACTATTTAGATATAAGGCTCACACAATCAAAATTCCTTAAATACCCTTCAAACATCAAAAAAGAGCTGTCCCGAAAAACCATGAAAAATGACTTTTCGAGACAGCCCGTTTTCTTCTCAAACACAAGCGGCGGATGTGTTCCTTCCAATCAGCCGGAGAAGCATCCATCCTTTATTTCGCCTGTTTTATGTTAAAGATGAATCATAAAAAACCCGGAGAACGATTCTCCAGGTTCTACATTAATGATCCAGCTGCTGCACTTGGAATAGACGGTAATACCCGCCTTCTTTCTGCATGAGCTCTTCATGAGAGCCGCTTTCTACAATCCGGCCATGTTCAATTAAAATAATTCGGTCAGCATGAGTAATAGTCGACAAGCGATGGGCAACTATAAATGTCGTCCGATCTTTCGCCAGTTCCTCCATCGCTTCTTGAATTAAATGCTCACTTTCCAGATCTAAAGCCGATGTCGCCTCGTCCAGGATCAGAATCGGCGGATTTTTTAAAAATACCCGGGCAATAGCCACTCTCTGCTTCTGTCCCCCGGAAAGCTTAACGCCTCTTTCTCCTACTTTCGTATCGTACCCTTCCGGCAGGTTCATAATAAAATCATGGGCATTTGCCGCTTTAGCAGCCGCAATGACTTCTTCCTCTGTAGCATCCGGCTTCCCGAGCAAGATATTTGTTTTCACAGACTCGCTGAATAAGATATTATCTTGAAGTACCATTCCGATATGATCTCTTAAACTGCGGACTTTAAAATCTCGAATATCCGTCTCATCCAGTAAAATCCGGCCGGCGTTCACATCATAAAAGCGGGGAATCAAGCTGACAAGCGAAGACTTTCCGCCGCCGCTCATGCCAACGAGCGCCACCGTCTCCCCTGCTTTTACATCCAATTGGATGTCGTGCAGCACGTTTTCTTCTCCTTCATCATAGGCAAAATGTACGTTTTCAAACACAATGTGTCCTTTAACTTCGCCTACTTCTTTTGCATTTTCCTTATCGGTAATATCATACTTTTCGTCAAGCAGTTCAAATACCCGGTCCATTGATGCGATCGCCTGCGTCATCGTTGTGGATGAGTTAACAAGCCGGCGGAGCGGATTATACAGGCGGTCAACATATGCGATAAATGCCGCCATCGTTCCGACCGTTAACTGGCCGTGAATGACTTGATACCCCGCATAGCCAACAACGAGAAGCGGTGCAATGTCAGTAATGGTATTAACTACGGCAAAGGCTTTCGCGTTCCATCTCGTATGATCCAGCGCTTTTGTTAAAAAATTTTTATTCTGCGCATCAAACTGCGTCTGTTCATACTCTTCAATAGCAAAGCTTTTAATGACGGACATTCCTTGTACCCGTTCATGCAAATAGCTTTGCACCTCTGCTAAAGCCTGAGACCGCACTCTCGTCAGCTTTCGCAAATTGCCGAAAAAATACCGGACAGAAAGACCATAAAACGGAAAAACAATCAGGGAAACAATGGTTAATTTCACATCCATTGTCATCATAATTATAATGGCTATTAAAATTGTCGCCCCATCCAGCCAGACATTCATCAGGCCTGTAATGACGAAGTTCTTTGTCTGCTCGACATCATTAATGACCCTTGAAATCACTTCTCCGGCCCTTGTATTGGCATAATATCTAAAGCTCAGCTTCTGAATATGCGAAAACAGGCGGTCGCGAATATCATACAGAATTTTGCTGCCTGTCCACTGGGCGAAATATTGGCGGTAATACTCGACAGGCGGGCGCAAAACGACAAACAAAACGAGCATGCTGCCCAATACAAGAAACAATTGATGCTGTTTCTCTGCCGTTGTCATTCCCCCGCTTCCCACAATGTCATCAATGACATATTTAATCAATATCGGAATCAATAATGGAATCCCAAACTTGATAATACCAATCAGCAGTGTCCCGATAATTTGCCACCAGTATGGCCTGACAAATTGCATATAGCGTTTGATTGCATCCATTCCCGCTCCCCCCTCACTTAAAATAAGAAAAAACCTGTTGAAAATTCAACAGGCGCCGTCTCTTTCTATCGAGATACTAGCCTCGGTGCGTTAAATATTTCCCGTACCATTTATCGATAAAATTTGGTGAAAACGGACCTTGACGCTGGCGGATCAACTGAATTAAATGATCCACATTGCGCCGTAAAATTTTGTCTATCACTTCCGGATAATTCATTTTTTTGCTGTGCTGCTCATATTCATCTTCGTCAAGTAAAATGTATGACATATCCGGAAATACTTTTACGTCGAGATCATAGTCAATATACTTAAGCGCTTCCTGATCATATACAAATGGAGAACTAATATTGCAATAATAATAAATACCGTCCGTTCTTAACATACCAATTACATTAAACCATTGTCTGGCATGGAAATAACAAATAGCCGGTTCTCTTGTAATCCATGTCCGTCCATCTGACTCTGTAACGACCGTGTGATCGTTGCCGCCAATCACAAGATTATTTGTTGCCTTTAAGACTATGGTCTCTTCCCAAACGCGATGAATGTGCCCGTCATGTTTATAGCTGTGGATTTGAATGGATGCACCTTCCTTGGGAATTGCCATGGTTTTCCCCTACTTTCATTCCAAACTGTTTGCCTTTACTTTTTCCTTTACGTGAACAAATAAACGTTATATTCCACTATTATAACGATTTAAATAGCAAATTGAAACAAAAGAGGCAGAAGAATAAGAAAAAGGACCGTCAGCATACATGCTGACAGCCCTTTTTGTGTTGGTGACGCTTATTGGTTGCGAGGAGCTCTGCCTTTGCGAGCCTCTGATTGAGTGTTTTGTTGTCTTACTTGCTGAGCATCTGTCTCAGCACCAAATTCAGTACCGAATTCAGCGTTTTGCCCTGCTGTAGAAGCAGCGTTACGGCGTTTTACTTCATTTACATCTGTACCCGCTTGTGTTTTTTGTCTGTTGTTTGCCATCATTATCACCTCCACAAGAACTAATTTGCCCCGGGAGGTTAAAACTTATCCTTGTATCATAAAAAAAATTACACTAACAATGAACGGCCGCCATCAACAATGATTGTTTGTCCGCGGATCATATAAGCGCCCTCAGAAATCAAAAACATTACTGTATGAACAATATCTTCTATATGAACGATTCTTCCCGCTGGTGTATTCACCCGGGCATCCTCCAGTATTTCTTCACGGTTCGGGAAATGCTTCAGCGCTTCTGTATCAATCGCCCCGCCAGAAACCGCATTGACAACGATATTCTTGTCAGCCAGTTCGACTGATAAATACCGCGTCAGCGCTTCAACTGCCGCTTTTGACACGCCGACTGCCGTGTAATTTTTTAAATAGCGGATGGCGCCAAGCGAGCTGATGCTCACAATGCTGCCCCCGCCTGTTTTTTCCATAAGGCGGGCCGCTTCTTGGGAGCAGAACAGCAGGGCTTTGCTGTTAATATCCATCGTCCAGTCCCAATGTTTTTCCTCAAGCTCCATAATCGGCCGCTGCACGCCTGAGGCCGCATTGTTGATTAAAACATCCAGCCGGCCAAACTTTTCCTTGATCTCGGCAAACATAGCTCTTACTTTTTCCATGTCGCCTACATTCGCTTTAATGACAAGCGCTTTTCGCCCTAGCTGTTCGATTTCCTCGGCTGTTTCCAAGGCGGCCGTTTTGCTGCGCGCATAGTTAATAACGATATCGTAACCGTTTCTGGCTAATTCCAATGCAATTTGCTTCCCTACTCCCCGGCTGCTCCCGGTGACTAATGCGACTTTTTGTTCCATTATTGTTTCTCCCTTCTGTTTCCTCTTTTAAATTGTACGGTCTTTGCGGCAAAGAAACAACGCTGTCTTCAGCGGTGCTGCGCCTTTTTCCAAATTTTTTGATGGGAAACGGAAAAAGCGTATTGCTCTACTTCGTCAGCTCTGACAAGGCGGCTGTTTTCCTTCTGCGGCTCTGCTGAGATCATCTTCCCGGCATATACATCAATATCCCACGTCAAATGAGAAAACACATGCTGGATTTTGGCAAACGGCTCAGAATCGAGATGGACATCCACTCCATATTCCCGCTCCAAAAAAAGCTCCAATTCAACTTTCGGGTTTCCGATTCCGCTCAGCTCTGTGTTTGGAAACTCCCATAAATTAGCCAGCAGCCCTTCTTTAGGCCGCTTCTGGATGACTACCTCCCCATTCTCCGTCTTTAGAACGGCGGCTGCCAAATGAACATGCCTCACTGTCTTCTTTTTTGTTTTGACAGGCAGCTCAGCTATTGTTCCTTCATGGAAGGCGCAGCAATGCTCCCTTACCGGACATAGAAGGCAAGAAGGCGAAGTCGGGGTACAAATTAATGCCCCCAGCTCCATGAGGGCTTGATTGAACGAAGAAGGGTCCTCTTTCGAAATTAATTGCCGGACTGCCTCCTCAAAGATTTTTCTGGAAGAAGCTTTCGCTATATCGTCCCAAACCGATAAGATCCTTGAGATGACCCGCATGACATTGCCGTCCACGGCCGGCTCGGGGACTCCATAGGCAATACTTAAAATAGCACCGCTTGTATAAGGGCCTACTCCTTTTAAAGAAGAGATTTCTTCTTTTGTATCAGGTACTTTTCCTCCATATTTCTCTTGGACTTCCCGCACAGCCGCCTGCAAATTACGGGCGCGCGAATAATATCCGAGCCCTTCCCACGCTTTCAATACTTTCTCTTCCTCTGCTTCAGCCAAAGCCTCAACCGTCGGAAATTGAGCAATAAACCGCTCAAAATATGGAATGACGGTATCCACTCTCGTTTGCTGGAGCATAATTTCCGACACCCATACCTTATAAGGGTCCTGGTCTGTCCGCCAAGGCAGCTCCCGCTTTTCCGCTTCATACCAATGAAGCAGATCGTGCTGAAACTGCTCAATATTCATCTTTTCTATATTATTAAGTGATGGAAAATTCACAACAAGCCTCCATAGATGTTAAAATTAAAAAGATATAGGGAATAGTAAAATTTAGAACCAACACCGCACCACCCGCATTTGACAAAAGGAGGGACACACTTGGATACTGGCACTCATCTCGTAATGGGGGTTGCGCTGGGCGGCCTGGCGACGCTTGACTCTGCCGTTGCTGCTGATCCGATGACAAAATATGCAGTCATAACAGCCGTCATAGTCGGCTCGCAAGCTCCCGATATAGATACAATTTTAAAACTTCGAAACAATGCTGTCTATATACGCAATCACCGCGGAGCCACCCACTCGATACCAGCGGTTATTTTGTGGCCCTTATTAATTACCGCAGTTATTCATCTTTTATTTCCGGGCAGCAATTTGCTCCATTTATGGCTGTGGACTCAATTTGCCGTCTTTCTTCATGTATTTGTGGATATATTTAACGCTTACGGAACCCAGGCGCTTCGGCCGTTTTCCTCTAACTGGCTTGCCCTGGGGGTCATTAACACATTTGATCCGTTTATTTTTGCCATGCATATAGCCGGGCTCCTCTTATGGGCATTAGGCGCTCATCCAGGCTATACATTTTTAGTGATTTATTTAATCCTGATTGGCTATTACATTTTGCGCTTTCAAATGCAAGGAGCTATTAGAAGCTCTGTAAAAAGGCTGATCCCCGACGCCGAGGAGATTATCATTGCGCCAACCATCCGCTTTAATCAATGGCGCATCGCGGTCAAAACTCCGCAGCATTTTTACGTAGCCCGCGGCTATAGAAGGTCTGTTACGATACTGGACAAATACAAACGAGTGAAAATTCCGGACTCCGAGCTGTTCCGGGCAGCAAAGAAAAATGAAAATCTGGCAGCCTTTCTTCACTTCTCACCCGTATATCGCTGGGAAGTAGCGGAATATAACGATTGCTTCGAAGTAAAATTCATCGACCTTCGCTACCGCAACAACGGGTATTATCCATTTGTTGCGGTCGTCCAGCTCGATCTTGACTATAACGTGATCGGCTCTTACACTGGCTGGATTTTCAGCGAGGAAAAATTGCGAAAAAAACTCACATTTATCCCAGAATCTCATTAGAACACTCTCGCGGCTTTAAAACAGCTGCGAGAGTGTTTTTTCTGTTCATTGCTTTATGCAAGATGACAGAGGCCGAGCGTTCCTCCATTAATAAAACCCGCCGGACAGCGGGTTTTATTAATGAGTCAGATCATTTTCATCCTCAAGCAAATGACTGTATTTCGGATTGCGGCCGGCAAATTCATGAAGCCGACTTCCGTAATTTTCAAGCCATTGCCAAACGACTTTTTCGGTCATTTCTTTTCCTTGATAATCCCGGCCGGCCTTGGCATAAGTCGCCTCGAAATCTTCCCACAAAAGCTCCACCCAGGTCCGGGCGCGGGCATAGGAAAGACTGCTGTTTTTGCTGAGCAACAGACTCGTCAGCCGTTCAAAAATATCTTCCATCGTATCCTTTCCTTTCTTTAAACTAATTAAAGCTTTAACATCGAGATCGGCAGCCCTTCTTCCTTGCCATCGCCGCCGATGCGATAGCCCCAAGCAAAAACCCCGTTCATATAATCAATTTTAAAATAAGCTCCCGGAGCCCCTTTCATTTCATAAAGCTCGCCTGGAGTAAAATCATCAGGATTCATTAAGTACGCTTCTGCCATTAGTGCTTTTCTTTCCAAAACGGCAAATTCGTTGACAATGCCAAGCTGCTCCGCTTTGCGCGCTTTTTCTTTTAAGCGGGCAATTTCCTGCCTTAATTCGAATTCTTCCATATCGCTATAGCGTTTCTGTGGTTCCAATAGTTGCACACCCTTTTTTCCTTCAGTATAGTGAAATAACACCAAATAAGAAAGCAGAAAGGATGGTTTTCTTGAAAAATTGCTTCATTACCGGCGGCGGTTCCGGTCTGGGAAAAGAGCTTGCCCTCCTTTACAGCCAAAAAGGATGTCACGTTCTTCTCGCCGGACGCCGGGCTGACAAGCTGGAGGCCGTAAAAAAAGCCATCGAAGCCGGCGGCGGCACAGCAGCCATTTACGAGCTTGATGTCCGGAACGCGGCAGAGATCGAACAGCTTGCCGCCTCTTTTCAAGCCAACGGTCAAACACTGGACCTTCTTATCAACAATGCAGGCATCGGGATTTTCGGGCCTTTTCCGACGATCACGCCAGATGACATCGAAGCTGTATTTTCAGTCAATGTCTGCGCCCCCATTATGCTGACAAAAGCTTTTTTGCCGCTTTTAGGGAGTCGCTCTTCAGTTGTCAACATTATCTCAACGGCCGGGCTGCGCGGGAAGAAACATGAAGCGCTTTATTGCGCAAGCAAATTTGCCTTGCGCGGATTGACCGAAAGCCTTCAAAAAGAATATCAAGAAAGCGGCCCGCGATTTGTGGCAGCTTATATGGGCGGCATGAATACGCCCTTTTGGGAGCAGTCAAAGCATGTGAAAGACCCTTCTGTGCTGCCATCGCCGAAGCAAGTGGCCGAACAGATTGTTCAAGAAGCAGAAGAAAAGCTGGAAATTATTATCGAAAGGTAGCCCTACTCGCCTTGCAGCTTTTCTATGGCTTGTTCGATATCACTAATGGAAAACCCCTTTCTATATAAGGCCTGCTTCATTTTTTGGCGATATTCACCGCCTGAAAACTTGCTATACCGGCGATGGGCTTTTTCCGCTTGATACATGAGCGCTTGGAGGCGCTCTTCCTCACTCTCCTCACTGGCTGACCCCGCCACAGCCTCCTGAATAACCGGCCATCCATATCCCTTTCTGGCCAGCGTCTGTTCCACCTTCTGCTTTTGGATAACTGGCGATTCCTTCACATATTTTCGTCTATATTTGTCAGCAAGCTTTAACGCTTTTTCCACCTGAAGGCCAGCTGTAAATTTGGCTAATGCCTGTTCTATAAAGGATTGCTTGATTCCTTTCTCTTTCAACTCCCGTTCAATCGCTTGCGGTCCTTTATCGGACGTATTTATTTGCGTATTCACATAGGCGGCGGCAAATTCGTTATCATCTAAATAACTCATCCGGTAAAGTGTGTGAATAATTTCCTCCGCTGCCTCATGTTCGATTTCTTTTTTGGCAAGAAACTCTCGTACTTCTTTTTCTGCCCTCATCCGGATTGATAGAAAATGAATAGCCATATTCAAGCCTTTTCGAATGTCGTCGTGCCGGAGAATGGCCGCTATTTGATCAGCCTTCAGCTCCATTCCCTTTTTTAAACCGTATTGAATAAGAACGGATTCATCGACACTAAATGCGTATTCCTCGTTTAAAAAGATGTTGTAACGATCTGTCAGCTTTTGCTGAAGAGAGATTTTCGTAATTACCTTCATCTTTATCACCTCTTTCTTCTAATGTAACATGAAAATGTTTCACTACCGGTAAATGAAGGGTACTATAATAATTAAAAAATAATTTTTTAATGGAAAATGGGGAGGGATCGCCATGAAGGCAGCTATTGCCGGCGGCACTGGATTTGTTGGAAAAGCATTGATCAATGAACTGTTAAAAAACGGCCATCAGGTCGTTATTTTAACGCGGAACCCGGAAAACAAGAAAAATACAGAAAACATTCGTTATGTGAAGTGGCTGTCCGCCGGCTCCCATCCAGAAAAAGAGCTTGAGGATGTCCACGCTTTTATCAATCTCGCAGGCGAGTCGATTAACAGCGGCCGCTGGACGGACCAGCGCAAACAGCAGATTATTGACAGCCGCATCTCCTCAACACGGGAGATCATTAGAATCATGGAGGAGCTTCCGCATAAGCCCGATGTGTTGATCAACGCCAGCGCGATTGGCTGCTATCCTGTTTCTGAAGAAGAAACATTCACGGAAGCATCACCTACTGCAAATGACGGCTTCCTTGCTGAAACCGTACACATCTGGGAAAAAGAAGCACAGCAAGCAGAGCGGCTCGGTATCCGGACGGCGATGAGCCGGTTTGGAGTCATCCTGGGAAAAGAAGAAGGAGCCCTTCCCCGCATGGCTCTGCCGTACAAATTGTTCGCTGGCGGAAAAATCGGCTCAGGCAGGCAATGGATGTCATGGATACACATTGCCGATGTGGCCGGGGCGCTTCGCTTTATTATGGAACACCCTGAAATCAACGGGCCGGTTAACCTAACAGCCCCTTCACCGGAACGCCTCCATACACTGGGAAAGGCTTTAGGGGACGTGCTGCATCGCCCTCATTGGCTGACTGTGCCATCTATTGCCGTAAAGGCGGCGCTTGGTGAGATGAGCACGATCATTTTAGAAGGACAGCGCGTCCTTCCTGAAAAATTAACGGCTCACTCTTTTGTTTTTAAATTTCCCCATATTAAAGAGGCATTGGCAGATATCTATACATAATTGTGCACAAAAATATCCACAAGCTGTTAGCTTTGTGGATATTTTTGTGCAGTCTCTTATTTATTAGGCACTATTTTTCTTGAAAGTGTGGAAAAATTTATCCACAATATGTGAATAAGATGTGGAAGACCTACGGCTCGAACCTTCTTGGACTCTCATAGCGCTCCCATTTAATCGATAGCTCCAGTGCCATTGACAGCAGCACCCCCATTATCAAGCCATTGGAGAAAAGAGGCTGCATATAGACTGGCAGCTGGCTGAATATCTGCGGATCTACTGTCATCAAGCTAATGCCGGCCAGCACAGGCAAGGCAATCCGAAAGATCGTGTTCGAGTTAAAGATTGTTCCTTGAATAGACTGCAGAGCCGTTCCAAACAGCTGCAAGTAGGCTACAAATAAGACTGCATTTCCGATAGTCATCGGCATGGCGGCAAAGAACGAGCCGACAGCCGGAATAAGCCCAAGCAGGCTAAATAAAGCGCCGCCCAGCAAAAAAGGCAGCCGCTCTAAAATACGGGTGCTTTCTAAAAAACCGATTGTGGAAGTAAAAGGAGCGTAAGGCACTAATCCTAAAACAGAACCAGCCGCTGTATAAAAGCCGGTTAAGGTCAAGGAGCGGCTGTACCGGCTCTCTGACGGCTCCTGGCAGTACAGGCGCCCGGCTGCCTGTATCGAGGCGATCGTATTGCTAATGTTAAGCACACCAGCTGTGAAAGTCGTCAAAACGATTCCCCATTCCAGGTTCGGTGCTCCTAATGGAAAAAGCGAAAATGACTGGCTCGATGCCGATAATGCCGCATCTCCCGGGAAAAAGCAGTTATGTAAAATCCAGCCGACTACAATCCCTATTAAAATAGAAAAGTTGCTGATCGCCCCTTTTCCTTTTACTTTCAAAATTGTGACGAGAAAGACAATGCCTACTGATAACAAACTGACGGGGACATCCAATGTTCCCTCAGGGGTAAGCTTCAGCATTCCCGAGAAAAAAATAAAGATAAGCTGAGCGGAAAGCAAGAACAGGTAGACACTCATCACCATCGGCGTAAACACTTTTTTAATGACCGAAGACAAGCCTAATAAACCGGCGGCTATCATAAAAACAGCCGAAGCCATCATTCCGGTAGCAACGCCGCCCCCAATTGTCTGCAAATCCATGCCCAGCGCAGAAGCAGAAGCACTTAAGTTCAAGAGCAAGCCCCACATAAGACCTGAATGCCCTTCCATTAATGGGTAGCGATGTCCCCACAGCCCTTGCAGCACACAGGCTGCTCCTGTGAAGATAAGTGAGCTGCGCAGCGTCATTGCTACCTCTTGTGCGGATAAATCAAAGGCAGTCCCAATCGAAACGGGCACGACAATCGTATTGGCAAAAATAAAAAATACCCATTGGATAGCTGCCATGCTTGTCGGCAGCGCTTTAAAAACTCTCATCTTCTTCTCTCCTCCCCCTTGCACCCTCCTCCTGATAAAAAAGAAAACCATCCCATAGCCGGCTTGCCTGCCGCCGCACCTTACATTGCTGCGGGAGGATCAGGGAAGCTTTGTGCTCATGGTATGGTTGATCTGCTGGATATTGTCTTTTATTGGTGAACAGGTGATCTCTTCATCTAATTTGCTCGAACGTGAGGCCCCGCTTTTTCATTAAATGACGAAGAGCTGCCCGGAAAGACAAAAATGTATTTAAATTATCGACAATGGACAAGCCCGACTGGATAAGATCCTGGGTAACCGCCGGCGTAAAACCGACAAACAAAACGTCTACTCCCATCAAGTTTAAAGCCTTTTGAACATTCTCAATATACATGCCAAGTGTATCTATTTCTCCTAATTCCTTTTGGGAAATAGCCGTAAAATCAATAATAACAGTATTTAAGCCTTCGTTATAGGATAGCCGATAAGCTGTTTCACTGATTTTCGTGAAAATTAATTCCAGTCGATCAGGAGATAGCTTTCCTGTCACGGGCACCAAAATTGTTTCTGGAATAATGGATGGAATGACCGGTACAGAGATTTCATTAATTAACTCTTCATATTCTTTTATTTGCCGCTTTAATTCCTTTATCTCTTGTTTTAATTCGTCTACTTCTCTCTCCATAATCTATTTGAACCCCCGTTATGATTTTCAAAAGGCCTGAAACTATCCTTCATTATAGCAAAAAGCAAGGATAAAAAGCATCTGAATGCCCTCTCTTTCCATGTATCATTCAAGAGAACCTCCATAACTGTTTATTTATAAAAACCTCCCCTTTTCAAGCGGAAGCCCTTCAGTGTCAGCAAGGTCACAGACTCTACATGGGCCGTTTGCGGAGTGCTCCTTACCCTTTTGCATTACTTTTCATTTTGCCTTTTCTTTTGATTTTCTCATAAAAAACACTTTTCGAACAGCCATTCCTATTTCTATCCTTTTATAGAAAGTTAGTGGTCAATGTTGTGGTCAGTGGTCAAAAAATAAGAGCTAGGATTATTACTGTTCCACTGATAAATAAGGTGGCTTCCTTTCACCTTCACTAATTTAATTTCCCTAATCGAACTTAACGGCAATTCCTCCGACTGCTGTTCTTTTTCTGGAAGGAACACCCTATCTCGGCTCCTTAGGTAGACGTCTCTTTGCTGCTGTCACTGACGTCCTCCCTCCTTTGTTCATTAGCAGCAGGCTTTATTACATAAAAAGCCTACAGACTTACCTTTGAATAAGGTTTCACCTGCAGACTCTATGCTTAAGCGTCATAATCAAAAAGATTTTACCAATCTAAATAAATATTGATCATATTAAATTCTGGAAGTATAAAATTGCAACTATCACCTGTAGAACTAGCCAGTAATTCATTAACTGGGTCACCGAATTCTATCCAATTGTCTGAAATTTCTCTGAGTAATTCATTTAATTTCGTTTTGGTATAGTTTTTTGTATTGATTACATCTATTTCTACCACGTAGATATTCTCTATCTTCCAATAAGGTTCAATTTTTAACAATTTATTATTTTCTACTATGGGTTTAAGTATTTGCAAAAACTTGTTTAGGGCATGTTGAGCTTCATCTTTATTTTTTGCATTTAAATATAATCTTATAAACATATTGTTTCCTTCCCTATAGATATAGCCCTAGTGTCGGCTCATTGCTTGCATTATAACTAAAGGATTTCTTTGGTGCTTTTCAAAAAAAAGCCCGCTCAAAGACGGACTTATGAACTCGACCTTAAAAAAATCTTATACTAGAGATTAGTAATTCAGCAACTCAACCAACGTTAATATGAAATTCACTTCCGTTAATTTCCAACAGTTCTTCATTTAATTTTTCAATAAAATTTTCTTTGCAGATCAACACTACATTAAATGAAGTTGGAGGGATAACAAAATCACCGTAATCCCTTCCTTTTTTCCATTCTTGAATCGTGTCATGTAACAAATCTAAAAAAATAGAAAGGTCATCTTCTTGATCTCTGAGCAAGCTTTCACCGTTTCTGATAATTAAAAGAAAGCCTTTCTTTTCAGGGAACCAACTCAAATCATTTATGCAATCATTAAGGCTATCCCAATTATCTGAAAAATAAAGTGGAAGATTTAGTTGTGTTCTACATTCATTAAACAGATTTCTTTTGTTTACACATTGATTTCCATCAATTTTAATGATATTTAGCTCTTTTTCCCTTTCTTTTATATAGGGTAAGCTATCAAATTCATGGATGAACTTTGTTGATACAATATGAAACTTAGAATTCTGAGGCAAAAAAAATTCTGCTGAAGTCAACTGAATCTCTCCTTTGAATTATTTTATTCTTATAAAAGTCTTATAGTGATTTTTCGTATAATAAACTTTTCCATCGGAACCACGAACAATTCTTTGCTTTCCCCTCTTTTTCCCTTTACCCCGACTTTTTGACAACGGATAAATATCATGCTCGGTATAACGTGCATTTATCGGTAACTGGTTTCGCCTATTGCCGAAAGTACCTCCTTTGTATCCTTTAAGAGGTTTTCCTTTATTTTTGGCAACTTTGTTATTAACCTTATACGCATTTCTATTTACATACAACTTTCCTTTAGCTTTTTTTAACGTTGACTTTGAGACTTTCTTTACTGCAGTCTTGGCCACTTTCTTTATAACGTAACGTCCGCCTATTGAGACTACTATTACAACAACAGGATGTTCTCCATCTGGATCATCCAACATTACTGGATTTTTTTGAACATACATGTAAAAATGTTGGCTAGCAGGTTGTTCATTTTCACCAGGATCTGGATCGATAGATAAAAATAATCCTTCTTTTGGATCATAGTACCGAGCAATTAGATAATATAATTCAGATTCATTGTCAAAGCGGTAAGAAGCATATCTATATGGATTTAAATCTGCCATTTTGGGACAGAATATTTCCCCAAGCATCATACTTATAAGTGGCTACAAAATTACCAGACGCATCAGTTAACGCCGTTACATCTTTATGCTTGTTAAGTACATAATAGTACGTTTGCCCATTCCTTGTCATTGTCAATGGACGACCATAATCGTCATAGCTGTATTCCGCTATAATTGAACCCGAATCATTAGTTTCAAACAGCACTTGGTCTTTATTGATATATGATAAAGAAGGTTATCGGTTTGGTACTCCAAAGTCAGAAACATCTGTGAGAAGAATAGTAATTGGAGAATCTCTTATCAAAGATTTAAGCCAATGGAAGGCTCAACAAAATAAAATAAAAATGCTCTTTCGTAAAACATTTGCGGAAGAAAATTTAGTTTTTACAACCGAAACAGGGAAACCGCTTTTCCCTCGTTACCTAACTTTTCAGTTTAACAAGGCTATAAAAGCTGCTGGTGTTCCTAAAATTAGATTTCACGATTTAAGACACACTCACGCTACTCTGTGCTTAGAAGCCGGTATGTCTTTAAAAGAAGTACAAGACCGTCTCGGCCATAGTAGTATCCGCACAACCGGAGATGTGTATGCTCATGTCACAAAAAATATGAAAGAAAAATCGGCCGATCTATTCGAAAAATACATTTCAAAATGATAAAAAAGCAAGGTATGTGGTCAAAATGTGGTCAGAACCTACATACCTTGCTTAAAAACCCTTTTATATCAAGGTTAAAAGAGCTACAGACTCTACATGGGCCGTTTGCGGAAACATATCTACAGGCTGAATGTACTCGATTTTGTACAAACGGCTCAATTGGTGAATGTCTTTGGCAAGTGTTGACGGGTTGCAAGACACGTATACGAACCGTTTCGGCTTGACCTTTTTAACCGTATCGAGCAGCTTTTGGTCACAGCCTGTACGCGGGGGATCAACAATCACGACGTCCGGCTTCCAGCCAGCCTTTAACCATGCAGGAAGCCATTGCTCTGCTGTTCCCACCTCATACACCGCTTTGATCTTTAGAGCTTTCGCATTCTCTCTTGCATCTTTAATCGATTCGGGAATGACATCCATTCCCCGGATCTCCGCTGCTCCTTCTCCTATCCACAGACCGATCGTACCCGACCCGCAGTAGGCATCGACGACTTTCTCGCTGCCTGTCAGCTGAGCAGCTCTCTTTACTTCATCATAAAGCTTGGCAGTTTGTTCTGGATTAAGCTGAAAAAACGCCCGGGCAGACAAGGTATATCGGCGGTTGCCAAGCCGTTCTTCGATAGCTTCCGGACCGGCGAGCGGCACGCTTTTTTCTCCAAAAATCAGCGATGTTTTTTTAGGATTAATATTATGAATAATTGACTTTACATGCGGAAGCCGTTTTTGGATTTCTTGTGCGATCAGTTCTTTTTTAGGCAGTTCATTCACCGCTGTCACGATGACGACCTGGACATCGCCTGTCGCAACGCCCACCCGGACAACAACCGTTTTGACGGCTCCCTTGTTTTTCTTCTCGTCATAGATGGAAATGTTGAAATCCTGCAATATTTGCTTTACTTGCTTAAGCACATCGTTCAGCACCGGCTGCTGGACGATACAATTAGGAATATCGATCAGCTTATGAGAATTCATGCTGTACAATCCGGCAATCACCATGCCGTCTTGCTTGCCAACTTGAAATTGGCTTTTATTGCGGTAAAACCACGGTTCTTCCATGCCGATCGTCGGCCTGATCTCTAGTGTATCTATCGCCACCTTCGTATACCGCTCAAGCGCCTGAATTAAAATATCGCGCTTAGCCCGAAGCTGCTCGCTATATGTCATATGCTGCAGCTGGCAGCCGCCGCATTGGTCGTATACGGAGCATGGCGGCACCGTGCGATGCTCCGATTTTTTTCTGATTTTTTTGATGCGCCCTTCTGTAAATTTCGGGTGTACCTTTACTGCTTCTACAACGACTTCTTCTCCAGGAAGCGCACCTGGAACGAAAACAACCTGCCGCTTAAAGTAACCAACCCCTTCCCCGTTAATGCCAATGCGCTTAATTGTCAGAGGAAACGTCTGTTTTGCCTTGATCTTTGCTTTATCTTCCTGTTTCACTTCGTCACGTCCTCACTGTTTTTGCCCCATATTATCCCCTCATTATAACGAAAAAACAGGACTGCCGCAGCAGCCCTATGCCGAAATTCTTTTTTGTTTTTTACGGTAATCATCAAGGCTTTCGAAACGATAGCCTTGCTTTTTCAGTTCTTTGATGGCCTTTGGCAGCGCCTCAGCGTTATCTTTAGAAACCGTATGAAGCAAAATAACAGCTCCAGGGTGGATCTGCTTCATAATATTGTCGTATGAATACTGCCATCCTTTTTGATTGTTCGTCTGCCAATCAACAAAAGCCAGCGACCACATAACATGAGTGTATCCTTCTTCCCGCGCCACCTTTAATGTTCTTTCACTGAAAATGCCGCGCGGCGGACGGAGATATTTCATCTGTTTCTGCTTCGTAAGGCGCGCCGTTTCTTTCTCCACCAGCTTCAGCTCTTCCCTTAATTTTTCATCGCTGACTTGGGTTAAATCAGGGTGATGCCAAGAGTGATTGCCAATAATATGCCCTTCTTTATTCATTCGTTTTACAAGATCAGGGGCGCTTTTTAAATAGTGGCCTGTAATGAAAAACGCCGCAGGCACTTTTTCTTTTTTCAGCGTATTTAAAACACTGGCGGTATAGCCGTTTTCATAACCGTTATCAAAAGTTAAATACAACACCTTCTCCTTGGAGCTCCCTTTGTAAAAGGCGCCGTTGTCAGCTAACAGCTTGTCGAGCTCCTGCCCGGCTTCTGCCTGCTGGCCATTGCCGCCTTTTTTAAACCCCCAATGAATGGCTTGGTTGGAAGCCGCCATGGCGGGATAAGTGAAACTAAAGAAAAACAAGACAGCGCACACGCTGTAAAGGATCCGTTTCATGATCATCTTCCTTTGCTTTTTCTTTAGTTTCAGTTTAAACAAAGAAAATATCCTCGTTTTCCGATGCTATTTTCACCAAAAATAACTAATAAATAATCCGACAGACAACAGAAAGCCGAAAAATGTATTCGTCTGTGCTGTTGCTTTCATGGCTAAGCCGGTTCGTTTAGGGGCTTGGTCTCCGAGGAACCCCTTGATCGCCTGAACAGGCTTAGGCACGCTCAAAAAGATGAGGAACAGCCAAGGACTGACGTCGTTAAAAACGACCAGTCCGACAACCCATAGATAGGAAAACGCAAACAAAAAGCCTAAAAAGTACACTGCTTTTTCGTGGCCCATTAAAATCGCCAGCGTTTTCCTGCCGCCTTTTTTATCTTCTTCAATGTCGCGGATATTGTTGGAGAGGTTAATGGCCCCTACAAGGATCGCAATGGGAATAGAAATCAGAATGCTGTCCGTATTAACGACTCCAGTCTGAATGAAAAATGAAATTAAAATAAAAAAAGAACCCATGCATAAGCCCGAGAAAAGCTCTCCGAACGGTGTATAAGCGATCGGAAGCGGACCGCCTGTATATAAATAGCCAACCGCCATCCCGCCGAGACCCACAAGAGCCAGCCACCAGCTGCTGCTTGCGCATATATACACCCCTAGCATCAGCGCTAAAGCATAAAAAACCAGCGCCAGCTGCAGCACCGTTTTCGGCTTCATTCCATGGCGGACGATTGCCCCGCCGATGCCGACAGACTCTTCTGTATCCAATCCCCGTTTGAAATCATAGTATTCGTTAAACAAATTCGTAGCAATTTGAATCCATAAACAAGCAAAAAGCATAGCCAGAAAAAGCCAGACATCTACATCGGTGTAGAACATCGCTAATACAGTTCCGATTAGCACTGGAACAAAAGAAGCGGTTAATGTATGCGGCCGGGTTAACTGCCACAATATTTTGGCTGTGCTTTGCTTATCGGCAGCGCTGGATTTATTTGATGTATGTTCTTGATTCATTCCTCTCTTCCTCTCAACTTCCCATAATAAATTTGCCTGAACCCCTTCATTATAACCGAAAAATAACTGAAAGGGCCGGCTTTTTGATTTGCCGTGCTGCAAGCTTCTTGATTATTCTCATCCGCACAAAAAGCTCCCCGTCCAGCCAACAGCTTGTTGGGGAAGAGGAGCCTTTGAGAGCAAAGGGATCAGCTAAACACTGGTTCTTTAAATTGAGAAAGCTTTTCTAAAGAAGATTTATCCACATGCTCATGCAGGCTGTTGCCGTGTGAATCCATGGTCACCACAGCGGTGAAATCTTCTACTTGCAGGTGCCACATTGCTTCTGGAATACCAAAATTCATTAAGTCCACGCCATCTACTGATTTAATGCAATCCGCATAATACTGAGCGGCGCCGCCGATCGCATTCAAATACACACCACCATGCTCTTTTAAGGCTGCGAGAGTTTTTGGACCCATGCCGCCTTTGCCGATGACCGCGCGAATGCCGAATTTCTTCATAATATCTCCCTGATAAGGCTCCTCGCGGATAGAAGTAGTTGGACCAGCTGCTTTCACATGCCAATTTCCTTGCTCATCTTTCAGCATGACCGGACCGCAGTGGTAGATAACTTGGCCATTCAAGTCAACTGGCGCATCATGATCCATTAAATATTTATGAATCGCATCACGGCCTGTGTACATTCTGCCAGTGATTTTCACGACATCTCCTACTTTTAATTCACGGATTTGTTCTTCCGTAATCGGTGCGGTTAGTGTAAACGTGCGGCTCTCCGACTTTGTTTCTTCTGTTTCAGACTGAGCAGAATCAAAGGAGATCTTTTCGCCATCTTGGTAAAACCACTCTTGAATTTCGCCAGTATCGGCATGAATTTGTACGCCCAGGCGGCGGAAAGCCCAGCAGTTATAGGCTACGGAAACAAAGAAGCTCGCCGGCAGACGATGGATCACTCCCACTTTGCAGCCAAGCAAAGTGGTTTCGCCGCCAAAGCCCATTGTACCGATTCCAAGCTCGTTTGCATGCTCCATCACATATTCTTCAAGCTGGCGAAGCTGTTCGTTCGGGTTCACATCATCCACACGGCGGAAAAGCTGTTCCTTCGCCAGCTCATAGCCTGTGGTCCGGTCGCCGCCGATGCCTACGCCAATAAATCCGGCGCTGCAGCCTTGCCCTTGTGCCTGGTATACAGAATGCATGATGCATTTGCGGATGCCATCTAAATCACGGCCCGCTCTTCCAAGACCTTCAAGCTCACAAGGAAGGCTGTATTGAATGTTTTTATTTTCACAGCCGCCTCCTTTTAAAATCAGGCGGGCATCAATATAATCTTTTTCCCACTGTTCAAATTTAATAACCGGCGTGCCAGCTCCTAAATTGTCTCCGCTGTTTTCACCTGTTAATGAATCAACCGAGTTCGGGCGCAGCTTGCCATCTTTCGTGGCTTGCACCAACGCTTCGTGGATCGCTTGTTTCAGCTGCAGCTGGTTCACGCCAACCGGTGTTTTCACTTTAAACGTCGGCATCCCTGTATCCTGGCAAATCGGTGATACCTTTTCATCTGCCATTTGAATGTTGTTTGTGATTGTATTCAAGCTCATGGCTGCGCTTGTGCCGGCATTCTCACGGACAACTGCCGCTTTTACTGCCCGGCGCACATCCTTCGGCAAATTAGTGGATGTTTCGACAATCAACTCGTACATGCTTTGTTGGAACTGTTCCAAATTCATGATCTTTCCCCTTCCCACTCACTCTTTATGTATGTCTTTGCATGGCAATAATTTTATTATACTGCTGAATTTTGTTGTTTTAAAGGAGAACTTCCCTCTGACAAAAAGAACCAGCCGAATGGCTGGTTCCTGTGCATAGGCAACTCTGCTGATTATCTGCTTTTAAATTGCTCACATTTCTCTTCAATGTCATCAATCATTTCCAGAAGACGGTCAATATCCTCTAGCTTTGTCTCTTCGGGCTCAATTGCATCCAGCACTTCCATGAACATATTTAAGCGCTGCTTTAAATAACTAATTTGTGATTCTTTATCGATGATGGGCTTCATAACTCATTAGCACTCCTGTATATTTACTTTTATTGTCTGCCTTCCATCGTAAAGGATTTAGCCGGTTTATTCAATCATTTCATCCCAGAAAGCGCTTCTTCTTTGTGTTTCACCGCTGTTGTACCGACTTATAGCTGAAGGATATATGGTTTTTAATAGGGATCCAGGCGCTGACCGGCTTGGAGCTGACATTTTTTACAACGATCGCCCGTTTCCAGCCGGATACCACAAGGTAAACTTCTCCGTAAGTGACAGCTCCCCGCTCATGCACTGCAGGGGCAAATCCGTATAAATACCCCGCTGTTCCGGGCGGCACATTATATACCTCATTTTGCTTTGTACCCGCTCCGACAGCTGTTGTATAAGCTAGCGGCCAGCCCGTCTTATCAATCGCCTCTTTTAAAATCATTTGCTGCACTTCCTCCGTTTTTGGCAGCTTGGCGGATAAGCCGCCCTTAACGACCTTGTGAGCCTCTTGCACATAATGAATTTGATAATTCTTCTTCCCCCCGCGATTATCGTAAAAGTTTGTGTTGACCTTCTGATATTCCCAGTTGGCGCTCGTTTCTTTCGAATGATAAGCGAGCGGCCACTCCCCGAGAAAGACCGACATTCTCGTCCCGAAAGCAAATGGAGATTTTTTGATTGTCGACTCATTTAGCATACGTACAAGCAAAGGATTGGTGATTTTCGTCTGCGAGGTGCTAAGCAGCTCTTTTGTTAATTCACTTGGCTCCAATTGAGACAATTCTTCCTCTTCATTGAGAAACGTATTTTCACGTGCAATATTTTTAACTGAAGCTGGCATTTTTTGATTAAACGCTTTTTCCTTCTTCTCTGCCGCAGCAAGCTGCGGGTTCCCCGTATATATAAAGGCAATAAATATGCACAAAAGCAAACGGATTCCATTCATTGCACTCTGTCCTCCTTCATTCTTTTGCTTAGTTTGCTCCTGGCTTTTTAACTTATCCGCATAACTAGAAAAAAGCCGCACAAGTCACTTGCGCAGCCTTTTTGTCTATAATAGATAAAAACCAATCCCCATAATGACATAGGCGGCAAGAAGCGTTAAACCTTCAAACCAGTTTGTCTCGCCATCGTTAGAAATAATAACTGCCAACAGCACCGCTGTTACCATCGATACAAGTTCAGGCACAGTGAATACAAGCGGCATCGATTCATTAAACATTAATGAAAGCAGCACGAGCAACGGGGCAACAAACATGGCAATTTGCAAGGTTGAACCAACCGCAATTTCCACAGCTACATCCATTTTATTCTTCATTGCCATTAAGATAGCTGAAGCATGTTCGGCTGCATTTCCGACGATCGCTACAACGATCACCCCGATAAATAGCTCTGTCCAGCCGAAGCTCTCCCCGACTACTTCAAATGTGTGAACTAGGTTTTCGGATACGTACGCCACAGCAAGGGTAGCTACAAGCAGCACTGCAATAGCTCTTCCTTTCGACCACTCCGGCTCTTCATGATGAGGAGATTCTTCAGATTTCCCGGCATATACCCCTCGATGGGTGACCAGCTTGAAAAATAACGCAGCCAAATACAGCACAATCATAATAATGGAAATTCCAACGCTTAAAGATAATGTTTTGGATTCATCCATTCCCATAGAAAAAATTTCCGGGACAACAAAAGCCACAATGACCGCGAACATTAAGAGACCGGAATTATGACGGGCATCGTGTTCATTAAACGTCTGCCTCTTATATTTGAGTCCTCCGAGAAAAAATGATAACCCGGCGACAAGAAGCAAATTTCCCAGTACAGAACCCGTTAAAGAAGCAAGAACCACTTCGATTAGTCCAGCCTTCAATGCAAAAATAGAAATAATCAGCTCTACGGCATTTCCAAACGTTGCATTTAGCAATCCGCCGATTCGCGGTCCTGTTATAATGGCAAGACTTTCTGTTGCCCGGCCCATATAGCTGGACAAAGCAATAATTGTTAAACAATAAATACCGAACATCATCAGAGTCGGCCAGTGCATCAGCGATCCGGCTATAGATAGCGGAACACCAAGCAGCACCATTCCCCCAAAAAATTTATCCATTAGCTGACCTCTTTTCTTAATTGAACATAGCGTTTTTAATCAACATACCCTATTTTTTTATTTGTTAACGCTAATTAAGATGTTTATTCAGCTGGAACGATTTCAAAAGTTTCCACGACTTCGATCGCAGGAATGACCGACTGCACCATTGAACAGTTTTTTCTTGTCAATTCCATCGCCTTCTTGATTTGCGTTTCCGGCAGCTCTTTTCCTTTAATGATAAAGTGAATCTCTACTTTTTCGAGCCGGTTAGCCTCTTGCTCATTTCGCAAAACATTTGTCTGGATAGTGATATCTTCCACTTGCATCCGCTTTTTCTCCAAAATCTTTCGGAGGACACCTCCGCTGCAAACAGCGATAGACGCGGTGAGCAATTGATACGGACGAAACCCATACTGTTCATCACCTGAAATATGGAGCTTTCCATAGGCAAGATCTGTTGTAAACCCGCCTTGTTTCATTTTGAATTCCATGCATGCCACCTCACTTAATTAATTGATTCTATTTTAGAGGATTGGCGAAGAAACTTCCATATTAGGGGAAATATATGATTAATTTCCTTCCAAAAAGATTTCCCCTTTCTTTTTCATCTAGGCTATGTTAATATAATCTTAATTATAATTATTTTAATTTAATAAAAGAACCATAAAAACAAAAAATCCTTATTACAAAGGAAATGAGAATGCTTTTCAGTAGTGGGAATTGTTTCGACTTTGATTACTATTCTCAATTAAAAGTTTTTAATCTCAATTAAGGAGGAAGATAGATGAGCGCACAAGCCAAAGCGTTACAAGCCAAGCAGCAGCCGGAAAGCCGCTGGATCGATTCCATCAAAGTCCACGCTGAGTTGATCGCTGCCATTTTAAGCGGTGTGTTGATTCTAGCCGGATGGCTTTTAGATAAAAATAGCATTCACTCGGCCGCAGTTGCCAGTTACTTGCTGGCCTTTATTATTGGAGGGTTTGCGAAGGCGAAGGAAGGAATCGAAGAAACGATCGCCGATAAAGAGCTAAATGTAGAAATGCTTATGATTTTTGCGGCTGTCGGCTCGGCTATTATCGGTTATTGGACGGAAGGGGCCATCTTGATTTTCATCTTTGCCCTCAGCGGAGCTCTTGAGACTTACACGATGAACAAAAGCCAAAAAGAAATTTCTTCCTTAATGGAGATTCAGCCTGAGGAGGCTTGGCTGATTAGAGACGGAGCAGAAGAAAAAGTGCATGTATCCGAGCTTGCCGTCGGTGATTTAATTCTTGTTAAACCAGGTGAACGCATTCCTGCAGACGGGGTTATTTTTAAAGGCCAAACAACCATTGATGAAGCAGCGATCACCGGCGAATCCATCCCTGTGTCTAAACAAAAAGACGGGGAAGTATTTGCGGGCACAGTCAATATCACCGGCTCTGTTTATGTAGAAGTGACAAAGCCGGCAAGCGACACGCTTTTTCAAAAAATTATCAATCTCGTCCAGTCGGCCCAAAGCGAGAAATCTCCCTCTCAATTATTCATTGAGAAATTTGAAGGTACGTATGTAAAGGTTGTCTTAATAACTGTCGGCCTGATGATGTTTATTCCTCACTTTGCTCTTGGCTGGAGCTGGACGGAAACCTTTTACCGGGCGATGGTGCTTCTCGTTGTCGCTTCTCCTTGCGCGCTTGTGGCTTCCATTATGCCAGCCACACTTTCAGCTATTTCAAACGGAGCCCGGCATGGAATTTTATTTAAAGGCGGAATGCACTTAGAGAACTTAAGCAATTTAAAAGCCATTGCCTTTGATAAAACCGGCACACTCACGAAAGGAAAACCGGAAGTGACAGATATGATCGTCCGGGAAGGCCTGCCGGAGCAGGAATTGCTTGCAGCGGTCGCTTCTATCGAAAGCCAGTCTAATCATCCGCTCGCCCAGGCAGTTATCCGCTTCGCCCAAAAGCAAAATGTCTCTTATTCTGCACCTGATCAGCTGGAGGATGTTGCAGGCTGGGGTGTAAAGGGAGTAGTAAATGGAAAGCAGTGGAAGGTCGGAAAAGCGGATTTTGTCGGCCGGGAAGCCGCCTTCGCCTTCTCTGGCGGCAAAGCAAGTGAACTCGCTGCGTCCGGGAAAACAACGGTTTTCGTAGAAGATGAACACGGAGTGGCAGCTGTTATAGCTTTAAAGGATTTAATCCGTGAAGATACAAAGCAGGCTTTAGATCTGCTTCATCAGGAAGGCATTTACACAATTATGCTGACTGGAGACAATGAAACAACAGCAAGAGCGATTGCCAAAGAAGCCCATCTCGATACATTCATTGCCGAATGTCTGCCTGAGCACAAAGTGGATCAACTGAAGAAACTAATTAAAGAACATGAAACTGTAGCAATGGTCGGTGACGGAATTAACGATGCGCCTGCTTTGGCTACTGCAAGCATCGGCATTGCCATGGGAGAAGGCTCGGACGTAGCCTTAGAGACTGCAGATATCGTCCTGATGAAAAATGATCTGCCTAAGATCGCTGAAGCCATTCGCTTATCAAAGAAAATGAGACGGATCGTCAAACAAAATGTCGTTTTTTCAATTGCGGTCATTATGCTTCTGATCATTTCAAACTTTTTCCAAGTGCTCGATCTGCCGTTTGGCGTGATCGGACATGAAGGCAGCACCATTCTTGTCATTTTAAATGGCCTGCGCCTGTTAAGATCCTGACCGTTCAGCCTGGCTGAACGGTTTTTTTATTTATCGGCCCAGTGCAGGACCGGCAGCTTAAAAAACCCCCGCATGCATCTTTTTGCATGCGGGGGTTTCCCTCTTCTGTTATCAGCAGTTGCTGCCTAAATCATTTTTCAAAGCATTAATCTCTCCGCCAACCAGAATGATCATGGCCGATAAATAAAACCAGACCATCAGCACAATGATCCCTCCGATGCTGCCGTATGTAGCAGAGTAATTGCCAAAGTTGTTCACATAAAAGGAGAATCCGAGTGAAACAACAATCCAGCCGACAGCAGCGAAAATCGCGCCGGGAAAAACCGTTAAGCACTGGACTCGAATATTCGGAGCCAAATAATATAAACCGACGAATACCCCGAACAGCAATAAAGGGAAAACGAGCCAGCGCCCCCAGTTCCAAAGCGTCAGGAACTGGTCAGATATTCCAAAATAATTAGACGCCAACAAACCGATTTGCTTGCCGAACACTTGCAAGACCAATGCGGCCGCTATCACTACGATTAAGCCAAAGGTTAATAATACAGACATGCCCCTTACCTTATAAAACGGCCTGGACTCGTCTACATTATACGCATGATTTAATCCCTTCACTACCGCGTTCATGCTGTTAGATGCCGACCAGATAGTAGCAACAACCCCAAAAGAAAGCAATCCGCCGCTACGGTTTTCCATAACTTCATTTAATATACCTTGCACAGTCGCCACCGTATCACTCGGGGCAAAATCACGGATTAAGCTGAACATGTCCTCCTGGCTAATCGGCAAGTAAGCCAGCAGCGTTACAGCAAAGATTAATAAAGGAAACAACGACAACAAAAAATAATAGGCCATTTGCGCGGCAATATCCGGAACGTCAGACTCCTTTATTCTTTTCAGCAAATGCTTTAAAAAAATTCTTGTCTCTGTCTTTTTATCGGACAAGTTATCTCCTCCTAGTGCGTCACTGAAGTTTCTCCCGCTGCACCAGCTGTATTTTCTTCATCAGGCAAAAAAGTGCTCTTCGTTTCATCTACAAGTTCTTTTACCTCAGGCGTCAGGCCTCTTAAATTGTCTACCTTGTCGCGGATATAGCTTACATCCTCGCTGATTTGCTGAGCTGTTTCTTTCGCCCGGCTGATGATTTCCTTAGATGACGCTGACAGGCTTTCAGGGTTTTTGGCCATTTCAAACAAGTAAACCGCCCATTCCTTCATTTCTTCTCTTGTCTGGCGATCCATTAAAGCGACCGCTCCTCCAATCACAGCACCAATGGCTGCCTTTGCAAAAAACTTACCTTTTCCCATTTTTATCATCCATCCTTTCCTAACTAATGATACCAGCAGATTCTCTCTGCCGACAATTGGTCCGAACGAGCCGCCCGCTTGCTCATAAATGGGCTTTTTGGCTGCCTTTAGCCTGCAGCCCCTTTCCTATTCTCATGCTCTATCAATTCCCATTTTGCAGAATAACAAAACATGATGGGCGGAAGAGACAAAAAACCTTTTCACTTAGAGAAGCGCTTCGGCTGTTGTTCGTCTACTATAAGATTACCACGAACCATATTCTTCGATGGATAAATCTTTTCCTGCTTTCTATCACCTTTTTCATCAGTTTTCTATGCAAATGACGTTCTCAATAAAGAAAATTATTATTTTTTAAAATTTTTAATAAATACTGACTATTATTTTTTCAATATTTTTATATAATTAAGAAGAAGGAGGGGATAAAATGACTCAGGAAAAATTACTTGAAATCATGAATACGATCAGCGGTTACATTTGGGGACCGCCCCTGCTAATTCTTTTAGTAGGAACAGGCATTTATTTAACATTCCGTATTGGATTCTTACAATTAAGATTGCTGCCTTATTCTCTTAAACTTGCTTTCAGCAAAAGCCAGGATAAGGACTCTGAAGGGGATATTTCTCACTTCCAAGCGCTCATGACAGCGCTTGCAGCAACCGTTGGAACGGGGAACATCGTCGGAGTAGCCACCGCCGTTTTAATTGGCGGACCCGGAGCTGTCTTCTGGATGTGGATCAGCGCCTTCTTCGGAATGGCTACAAAATATGCAGAAGCGGTTCTCGCTGTTAAATACCGCGTCCAGGACCCGGACGGCGAAATGTCGGGCGGCCCGATGTACTATCTTGAACGCGGCTTAAATCAGAAATGGCTAGGCATCCTCTTCGCTTTGTTTGGGGCAATCGCCGCTTTTGGAATCGGAAATCTGGTACAGGCCAACTCAGTTGCCGGTGTAGTGGAAAGCACATTTAATGTGCCGCCGTATATTACCGGAATTGTCTTATTTATCTTTACTGCTCTTGTTTTATTAGGAGGCATTAAAAGCATCGGCAAAGTGACGGCCTTTTTTGTACCGATCATGGCCGCCTTCTATTTAATTGCCGGACTGATTATTTTGCTGACAAACATTGCCGACGTTCCAGCAGCTATCGGTTTAATTTTCTCTGATGCCTTCACCGGCGATGCTGTAGCAGGAGGCGCAATTGGTGCCGTTATTCGTTATGGGGTGGCCCGCGGAGTATTTTCGAACGAAGCAGGTCTCGGATCGGCACCGATTGCAGCGGCAGCAGCAAAAACGGATATGCCTGCACGCCAAGCTCTCGTATCAATGACTCAAGTATTTATTGATACCATCTTAATCTGTTCGATTACCGGACTAACTATCGTCATGGCTGGCCAATATGACAAAGGCTTGGAAGGAAGCGCCTTAACGACCGCCTCCTTTGAAATGTTCCTTGGCTCTGCCGGCTCTTATGTGGTCGCCCTCGGCCTGCTGTTCTTTGCTTCTTCCACCATCATCGGCTGGTCTTACTATGGGGAAAAATGCTTTTCATATTTGTTCAGCAAAAAGGTCGTCAAATACTATCGGATGGTTTTTGTGGCAGCTGTTTTCATTGGAGCGATCGCCAAACTTGATTTAGTATGGACGTTTGCTGACATTATGAACGGATTAATGGCCTTCCCTAACTTGGTTGGCATCATCGGCTTATCCGGCGTCGTCATTCATGAAACCAAGAATATCGTAAAAGCGATCAAGGAAGAAAAAGCCAAAAAGATGGCTGCATAATGAAGAAAGAAACGATCTAAGGCAGGCCTGTTTTCTACGGCCTGCCTTCTTTAAAGTGCTGATTGACAAACATAATAAAAAGTGAAATGATGTTATCAAATCACTGGAGAGGGTGAAAAGATTTTGGACTTGTCTGTAAAATCTCCTGAAAATATCGAATATATGCTAGAGCAAATTACTACTAAACTCCGCATGGTCAATGTCGGCGCCATCAAGCCGGAACATTTCAGTGAGTCTTCTTATGAAGATTTAAAGGAAATCTATGAACTAGTCAACAGAAAAAACAATTTCAGCCCAAGTGAAATGCAAGCAATTGCCCAGGAACTTGGCAATTTACGAAAATAAAAGGCCGGCAGATACCGGCCTTTTATTCATTACTTCGCAAGCAGCTTTAACGACTCTCTGTTGAAAGCCGGGAGATCATCAGGCGTACGGCTTGTGACAAGCTGCTCCTGGCAAACCACAACTTCCTCATCTTTGTAAGTAGCTCCTGCGTATTCCATATCTACTTTAATGGATTTATATCCCGTCGCCCCTCTGCCATCTAATGCTTTGGCTGTAATTAACAGCTGCGGACCGTGGCAAATGGCAAACACCGGTTTCTTCTCATCCATAAACACTTTAGTAAACTGAACAAAGCGATCGTCCGCACGCAGTTGATCCGGCGAGAAGCCCCCAGGGATTAACAGGGCGTCAAATTCGTTCGGATTTACTTCATCGATGCCTTTATCAATTGTGATGACGGCTTCCCCCTGCTTCCCCTTCACTGTTTTTCCTGCTTCTTTTTCGATGTTGATCACCTCATGACCAGCCTCTTTAAAGGCATGCACGGGTTCCGTATACTCAGAGTCCTCCACCATATCCGTTACAAGTACAGCAACCTTTTTACTCAACAAAAAAAACTCCTTTCCTTTCTGTTATGTCCACTTGTTTATTTCCCTGCTGGTCACGAGATAAACATCCTTCACCTAATGAAATGGATTGCATATCAGTGAAGCGGCTGCCTAAGGGGCAGCCGCTTCACTCAGCTAATCTTCTTTTCTTTTATGTCTTTCAAATAATACTTTTCCGATTCAAAAAACTCGTCTTTTAATTCTTTTACTTTGCTGCTTAGGAGAAGCACCGCGATAATGTTCGGCAGTAAGATGGCTGCAAGCGCCAAGTCTAGAAAAGACCAAATGGTTTTGGCAGCCCCTACGGAGCCTAAAACAATGGCTGCCAAATAGACGACTTTCACTGCCTGAGCGGCTTTTAAGTTAAACAAAAACTCCGCCTGTTTGGAGCCATAAAAGACAACCACAATAATCGTGGATAAAACGAAGAAGATTAATGAAATGGTCACAAGGAAACTGCCAAAAGCGCCAAAGCTTTCTCTAAAGGCAATTGTCGTTAAAGCTGCCGGATCAGCAAGCGCTCCTTCTTGCTTCCACACTCCTGTTGAAAGCACAACGAAGGCTGTGGCTGAACAAACAACTAATGTATCAATAACGATGCCGATAATTGCCCAAAATCCCTGGCGGACAGGATGGTCTGTTTGGGCAGCCGCATGGGCAATCGGCGTAGTCCCAAGTCCCGCTTCATTAGAATATAACCCTCTGGCAAATCCCCAGCGCACTGTTTCCGCTACGGCTACGCCTGCAAACCCGCCAACTGCTGACATCGGCTGGAAAGCATAAGAAAAAATTAAAGAAATAACTGCTGGTACTTGATTAATATTTAAAATGACAATTACCACGGCTCCGCCAACGTACAACAGTGCCATAAAAGGAACGAGTATCTCTGTAATCCGGCCGATCCGTTTAATACCGCCAAACACTACAAGCCCTGTAATGGCTGCAATGATCATACCTGTATAAATGCCATCTATTTTAAATGTTTGCGAGACGGTAGCGGCAACTGAATTTCCTTGAACCATAATGCTCGGGATCAGTTCGATCATTAAAGCAAAAGAAAACCAGACACCGAGCCATTTCATGTTCAGCCCTTTCTTCATATAGTACATCGGGCCGCCGACAAACTCGCCTTCCTCATTTTTTTCGCGATAATGAACTGCCAGCACACTCTCCGCGAAGTTCACAGCCATGCTGATGACCGCAATGACCCACATCCAAAAAACCGCTCCCGGCCCGCCAAACATGATGGCTGCCGGCACTCCGACAATATTGGCCGCACCGATCGTGGAAGATAAAGCGGAAGTTAAAGCTTGCAGGGGAGTCACTGTCCCTTCACCTTTCGGCTTTTTGAAAACGCTTCCTAATGTTTGCTGAAAGATATAAAGCGGGTATTTAAATTGAAAGAATCCTAATTTTACAGTCATAAAGATTCCTGTAATCGTTAGCAGTGCGATTAAAGGCACTCCCCATAGCCATCCTGAAAACTTTTCTACTCCGGCAATAATTTTGTCCAAAATCTTCCTCCTTCATATTTTTTGTAATATACCTACAAAAATGGTATCTTCCCCTATACCCTCTTTTTTATTTAGCAAACATAAAAAAACTGAACCAAATTCGGTTCAGTTTCAGTTTGTCAACAAAAGGAGGGCGGAATAAGGTCCTATGCTGAGCCATCTGAGAGAATAACAGACCTCTCTATACTCATTATTTACGCCCCGTTCCTGAGGTTCATAACAGCAAAAGCAAGCAGCATTGTTTTAAGCTCCCTTCACGTTATCCACCGTATACCCCACCTGGCGAACCAGATGATCCCTCACACAAGCTGATCTAAAGCGATCTGTCTATTTGTTCCCGTTAAATGGGTTGTGTTTCGAAATCCTCTGCCCTGCCGCAAGCGTTTTGTACAGCGCCCCCTTTTAGCGCACCCTGCAAATTGAAATGGAAGGCGCGCAGACTCCGGCGGGATTTGCGGGACAGGCGAGACCCCGCAGGCGCTTTGGCGCCGAGGAGGCTCGCCGCCCGCCCCGCGGAAAGCGAAGCGCCTGGAATGGAAATCAACCTTACCCATCCATGGATAAAATAAAAAGACTGCGGGCAAACGTCAATTTTCATTGAGTTTATCCGCAGCCTGAAACTAAACCAAATTCGATTCAGTTTGTTGCAGCAGGACCTTGCTGGCCATTTTCTTTTTCTCCTTGCGGCAATACCAATATTTCCACCCGGCGGTTTTTTGCCCGTCCAGCCTCTGTTTCATTGGAAGCAATCGGCTGGTATTCACCGTATCCTTTAGCGCTGAATAGACGAGGGTCAAGCTTTTTATTTTCAAGAATAACTTTCATAAAGTTAACCGCCCTCATGGCACTCAGCTCCCAATTCGATTCAAATTCCGATGTTTTGATAGGAATATTATCCGTATGTCCGCTAATAATCACCATGCGGGGCAAATCCATTTCCAAAAGCTTAGAAATCTCCCTCGCTGCTTGTTTATCATCTTCCCTGATTTCAGCTACACCGGAATTAAACAAGACATTCTCCCGGATGCGCAGCAGCAGCCCTTCGCCATTTAATACCGTTTCCACCTTGTTTTGCAGCTGATTTTCTTTAATATAGTCGTTAATTTTCTGCTGCATTTTAGCTAATTCTTCTTTATCCTTTTCCTTCATTTCCAGCAGTCCTTTATCATTGGCGCTGCCATCAGACGTTGTTTCAGGAGGGGACAGCTCAGGAAAGTCCATCACTCCGGTTCCTCCTTGAAAAGCACTGTTGAAGGCCTGAGACACCAACTGAAACTTTTTGGCATCAACAGAGCTCATGGCAAACAGGACGATAAATAGAGCCAGCAGCAGCGTCAATAAGTCAGCATATGGCAGGAGCCACGATTCATCTATATGATCATTCTCCTTGTTTTTCTTTCGCTTACTCATTGTTCTCGCCGCTTTCCTCAACTAATTTTCTTTTCTCCTCTGCAGGCAAATAAGAAGCCAGTTTTTGCTCAAGAACACGAGGCGCTTCTCCTTCTAGGATAGAAAGCACGCCTTCAATCATCATTTCTTTTACTTTAATTTCTTGTTTGGATTTTCGCTTGAGCTTGTTGGCAAATGGATGCCAGAGCACATAACCAGTGAAAATCCCCAGCAATGTTGCCACGAAAGCTGCTGAAATCGCATGTCCAAGTGTTTCTGTGTCATTCATGTTGCCAAGAGCGGCAATCAAACCAATAACCGCTCCAAGCACTCCAAGCGTCGGTGCGTATGTGCCGGCTTGAACAAACATGCTCGCTCCGGCGCTATGGCGTTCTTCCATCGCTGAAAGCTCTTCACTCATCACATCGCGAATGTAATCAGCGTTTTGGCCATCCACCGCTAAACTCAGTCCATTCTTCAAGAAGGGCTCATCCACTTCATTGATTTTGGATTCAAGAGCCAGCAGCCCTTCTTTTCTCGCCAATTCAGCCCAGCCAGTAAACTGACTGATGACTTCCTGCGGAGACATCAGTGTTCTTTCCTTAAAAATAATGCCAAATAATTTTGGCAATCTTTTGAGCTCACTTGCCGGAAACGCGATGACGATAGTGGCGACCGTTCCGAGCAAAATAATTAACAAGGCTGCCGGATTAATGAGGACCATCGGGCTTACACCTTTGAATACCATTCCTACGCCAACAGCAACAATTCCAAGAATAATTCCTATAATTGTACTTTTATCCATTCTCATTCACCCTGTATTTTTATTTTTGTATATCTAATATCGGTCAGAAAAAAATTTTTTGTATTCTTTTCCATAAGTATTTTGCAGGTAAAAAGACTTAATAAAAGAAAAACACAGTCGATACTATAGATATATCGTATGTTTTTGTCGAATATTTACAGAGATTTTTTATCCATGATGAAAATTTTTAACTTAGCATGTAAAGTAAAGCTATTGCTGACTGAAACATAGACAAAAATAAAGAAAGACGGTCTATACAATGAAACCTTTACCAGAGTTTTATCAAAGCAACATTGTTCTTCTTTCCATTATCATCGGCGTTTTTGGGTCTTTTGTCTCAATAAGCTTAAATGACCGAATTACTTCTTCAAACAAGAAAAAGAAGAATGTATGGATGTTTCTTGCTTCTTTATCCATGGGCTTAACGATTTGGTCGGTTCATTTTATTGGGATGCTGGCTTTTTCTTTGCCCGTTTATGTGGAGTATGAAATAGGATTGGTTTTATTAGCGGTTCTGCCCGCAGCCGGAGCTTCGGGCATTGCTTTGTATACGCTCCATAACCGCAAAATAAAACCAAAAACGATGCTTAGCGCGGGATTTCTGATCGGTTTATCCATCGTGGCTATGCACTGCTTGGGGATGAGTGCGATGAAGATGAATGCGAGCATTTCCTATCGTCCCTCTCTTATACTCTTGTCTGTTGTAACAGCAACCTTGATTTCTTATGCTTCACTTTACATCCTGTATGTTTTGAACAAGAAAAAAGAGACTTTTTACCGGTTTATAGCCAGTATCCTCTTAGGCCTTGGAATTGCGAGTGTGCATTACATCGGGATGAAAGCAGCTAACTTCTCAATGATGGGCCATTTTCCCAGCAGCGGCCAACTGTTTGAGCAGCCGCTGTCGCTCATTCTTCTCATTCTCTTTGTGGTCGGCTTGCTGTTTATCTTTTTCCTGACTGTTGCTATTTTTGATCAGCAAACTGCCACACGGCTTGCTTATTACGATGATCTGACAGACCTGCCAAACCGGCGGAAGCTTCAGGTGACTGTCGATTCCTATTTAAGAGAGAGAAAGAAACCTCTTCTTTTAATCATGATGGATATTGATAATTTCATGTGGATCAATGAAACCTTTGGATTTATGAATGGCAATTTATTGATGAGAGCTCTTTCACAGCGGCTTGAACAGCTTATTCCTCCCAATGGATTGCTAAGCCGGGTAGAAGGCAATAAATTTACTATTCTTCTTATGGAGACTTACACGGAAAAAGAAGCATTTGAACTAACAAGAAGCTGGCTGAAAAAGCTGGCTGCCCCATTTGTAATCAGCAATTATCCAGTCACTGTCACTGCTTCAGCGGGAATCTCTTTGGCACCGGCACATGGCTATACATTTGAACAGCTAAATGCCGCCGCTGAGAAAGCATTATATTTTGCTAAAACGAACGGTAAAAATCAACTTGTCGTCTATAATCCAGCAGTACATGATAATGAGAAAGAACGGCAGATAGCTATGAGCTTCCGGGAAGCACTGCAGAACAATGAATTTTACTTATGCTATCAGCCGAAGTATAACGTGAAAGAAAAAAGAATCAGCTGTGCTGAAGTTCTTGTCCGATGGAACAGCCCTGAATTCGGCTTTGTGCCTCCTTCTATCTTTATCCCTATTGCTGAGAAAAATGGTTTTATCACTGAATTAACGGAATGGACCTTAAATGAAGCCTGCAGACAAATGAAGGAATGGAGAAATAAGAGCCATCCGCTTGAGAAAATAGCAGTCAATATTTCAGCGCCGATGTTCTTGTCTCATGCTTTACACCAAACCGTAACCGGCATACTGAGAAAATATCGGTTAGACGGCAGGCACTTGGAACTTGAAATTACCGAAACTTCCATTATGGAAAACCTGGATACAGCGGTAAAGGTCATTAAACGGCTTCAAGCGGACCACATTTCGATTGCGCTTGATGACTTCGGCACGGGTGTTTCTTCACTTACCTATTTAAAAAAACTGCCGATTCATTCGCTAAAAATTGATAAATCCTTTATTGACGATGTCCATACTTCACCAGAAGGAAAGGCTCTCGTTGAAATGATTATTCATTTAGCAAAATTGTTTCACTTGCACGTCGTCGCAGAAGGTGTAGAGACAGAAGAACAGCTGCAGACTCTTATCTCATTAAAATGTGATGAAATACAAGGCTATCACATTAGCAAACCTTTGCAGGCACATGAATTGGATGAGTTTTTTAAAGCCTTCACTGCCGTATAAAAAAACAGCCTGATTGAAACGCTTGCTTTTCGATAAAATCAAAAAGCCGGACTAGAGAAGTCCGGCTTTGAGGTACAGTTTCGTTATGCTTGCTGCAATTGAACAGCTGGTCCAAAAAATTCAAATTTAATTTGAGCTTCTGAAAGGCCGTTTTTACTTAAATGTCCAATCACCGCTCCCATGAATGGCACTGGTCCGCAAACGTAACAGATGCTGTTGTTTGGAACGACTTCTTTTAAGAACTCCGCATCAATATGTCCTTCAACATCACAAATCGTCTGCTTATCTTTTTTCTCTCCATAAGCCATATAGGAACGGGCATTGTCCAGTTCGCGCACTAGCTGCTCCGTATGCTCTTTAAAAGCATGCGCCTCTTCGTTACGGGCTGCATGGATAAAAACGATTTCCCGTTTGCTGTTTTCTGCTGCAAGGGTTTCCAGCATGCTCATCATCGGGGTAATTCCCACTCCTCCGCTAATAAGCACAACCGGTTCTTTCCGATCATTAGCCAGGTAGAAATCTCCCGCAGGCGCACTTACTTCCACAGTGTCCCCTTTACCGATATGATCATGTAAATAGTTAGACACTGTTCCCTCTGGCTGATAGTCCGCTTCACGTTTCACAGAGATGCGATAATACTCCTTATTCGGCGCAGCTGATAAGCTGTACTGCCGGTTAACAATGTTTTCTTCCCCAGGAATATTCAGCTTAATCGTGATATATTGCCCCGGATGGAAGGCGGGCAGCTGAGCGCCGTCTTTTGGCTTCAAATAGAAAGAAGTAATAAGAGAACTTTCCTTCACTTTATCAGCCACTTCAAATTCCTTAAAGTCCATCCAGCCGCCTGCCTGCTCACTGGCTTCCTTATACATTTGCGCTTCCGTATCGATAAATACTTGGGCGATGACGCCATATGCTTCTGCCCATGCATTGATAATATCATCAGTTGCTGCATCGCCAAGCACTTCTTTAATCGCTTTCAATAAATACTCGCCCACAATTGGATAATGCTCAGGCTTAACGGCTAAGCTGCGATGTTTGTGGGCAATTTGCTTAACAGCAGGAACCAATACTTCCAGCTGGTCAATGTATTTGGCCGCTGCGTACACGGTATTGGCCAACGCTGTTTGCTGGCGCCCCTTTTCTTGATTGGCGTGATTAAATATATTCAAAAGTTCAGGATGGTCCGCAAACATGGCGCGGTAGAAATGAGTAGTAATGTCTTTGCCTTTCACTTCAAGCACAGGAGCTGTAGATTTTACGATATCAATCGTTTTTTGGGATAGCATATAAAGCCCTCCAATAAAGTGTTTTTAAAAGATGTATTTTTGATACATCTTATTTATAATCCTTTTTTACCCTTAAAGCAACGCTTTTTAATTAGTGTAATAAAACGTTCACATTCTTTTGATTCCTCTTGTTCACACATATATAATGAATATAAGACGAAAGTAGTGGTGAAATATGAAATTAACTCTCTATACAGATTATTCCTTGCGCGTGCTGATCTTTTTAGCTGCCCGTCCGAGAGACGAGCTTTCTAATATTAAGGAAATAGCAGAAGCTTATCACATTTCGAAAAACCATTTAATGAAAGTGACACACGAGCTGGGCAAGCTCGGATTGATTGAAACTATACGCGGACGAAATGGCGGGATCCGCCTCGCTCTTCAGCCTGAAGAAATTAATATCGGCAAAGTAGTTCGGCAAACAGAAGATGACTTTCATTTAGTGGAATGCTTTAACCCTGATACAAACCGCTGCGCCATTACATCGGTCTGCGGTTTAAAGCATGTTCTTTTTCAAGCATTGCGAGCCTATTTAGCTGTGCTCGACCGGTATACACTGAAAGATTTAGCGGCCAATCCGGAAGCTTTGAGCGCTTTGCTAGTAAAAAACTCCGAAGAGTAGACTCTCCGGAGTTTTTTTACTCCCCGGCTGATATTTGCCCGGGTCAGTTAAATGGACTGCGATCACATCAAAAGGGCTCCTTTTTACCAGGTTGCCTTCCCTAAAATTTTGCCTCTCCCTCCATTCTTGTTACAATAGAATATATTCACTATTCTGTTTAATAAAGGAGCATACATATGGAAAACTTCCAGAACACGTTAGAAAAGTACGCTGAATTAGCAGTGCAAGTAGGGGTAAATATCCAAAAAGGCCAAACATTGGTGATTAACACATCGATTGATTCTGCAGAGCTCGTCCGATTAATCGTAAAAAAAGCCTACGAAGCAGGCGCGAAGAATGTGCAAGTCAATTGGGATGATGATACAGTATCCCGCCTTAAATATGACTTGGCACCGGACGAAGCGTTTCAGGAATTCCCGAAATGGCGTGTTCAGATGCTCGAACAGCTGGCGGAAGAAGGCGCCGCCTTTATGTCGATTGTTTCCTCCAGCCCCGATTTATTAAAGGGGGTAGAGCCGGATCGAATTGCGAGCTTCCAAAAAGCTGCCGGCCAGGCTATGAAAAAATATCGGCAGTACATTCAGTCTGATAAAGTCAGCTGGACAGTCATTGCCGCGCCATCCCAAGCATGGGCAGCAAAAGTCTTTCCACATCTCCCGAAAGAAGAGCAAATCCCGGCGTTATGGGAAGCCATTTTCAAAGCTGTCCGGGCTGATACAAACAACCCGGTAGAAGCTTGGAAAAATCATGATGAGGAATTGCATAAAAAGGTCGATTATTTAAACGGCAAACGCTATAAAAAGCTGCATTATACGGCTCCGGGAACAGACTTAACCATCGAGCTTCCTGAAGGACACCTTTGGGTCGGAGCGGGCAGCATCAATGAACAAGGCCATGAATTTATGGCGAACATGCCAACGGAAGAGGTATTTACCGTTCCTCATAAAACCGGGGTAAGCGGATATGTATCGAGCACGAAGCCTTTAAGCTACGGCGGAAATATCATTAACAACTTTAAAGTTACATTTGAAAATGGACGAATTACCGAAGTCCAAGCGGAAGAAGGAGAAGAGGTCTTAAAGAAATTAGTCGAAACAGATGAAGGCTCCCATTATCTCGGTGAAATCGCTCTCGTGCCTCATCACTCGCCTATTTCGCAATCGAATGTTCTTTTCTACAACACGCTATTCGATGAAAACGCATCTAACCATTTGGCCATTGGCAGCGCGTATGCATTTTGCATTGAAGGCGGCAAATCGATGTCGCAAGATGAGCTTGAGCAGCATGGCTTAAATACAAGCATTACCCATGTTGACTTTATGATCGGCTCCGACCAAATGAACATTGACGGAATAACCGAAAGCGGGAACAGCGAACCGATCTTCCGCAATGGGAATTGGGCAGAAGGCATTTAATAGAAGGTGAACACTCACCGCTTCACCAAACTGTTTCCAGCCGCCAGTGGCTGGAAACAGTTTTTTTAGTGACGCTGCAGCCAGCTCTACAGACTAAACTGATTTAAGCGGCGATAGTAACTAATAAGAAAATCATAAAACAGTTTTTCTGAAGGCGGCAAGGTCCGCACATTTGTTACGATCACTCCCACCGTCCTGGTCACTTGCGGTACGCCAATAGGCAAACTGACCGTTCCGGGCGGTGTTTGCTCAGCAAGAAGCGTTTCCGGGAGTAAACTGACCCCTAGCCCAGCCTCCACCAATCCTTTCATTGTATACACATCATCACTTTCAAATCCGACCTTAGGCTCAAAACTCACTTGCCGGCATGCCTCAATCACCAGGCTTCTCATGTCGTAACCTGTGCGAAATAACACAAATTGGTCATTCATCAGCTCACGCAAATTGACACTGTCTTTTTTGGCTAGACGATGCTGGATTGGGAGGAGAACCCGCATGCTTTCCGAGAAAAAAACCTCCGTTGAGATTTCCGGCGTGCTTTCCGGCACCGGGGAAACGAAAGCGAGATCAATCTCTCCTCTTTCTACAAGCTCCCGCAGCTCCTTGTTTGCGCCTTGGTGAAAATCAAAGCCGATATCTGAGTATTGGCTGCGAAAAGCAGAAATAACACGCGGCAGCGTCTTAGTGGCTAAAGAGTTAGGAAAGCCAAGCCGAATTTTTCCGGTTTCCGGATTCAAGTAGCTGTCAATAGCAGCAACGGCCCGGTCAATTTCATTCATCGCAGATTCCATGTGCTGCAAAAATATTTTCCCGGCATGGGTCAGCTTCACATTTCGGCCTTCCCGCAAAAACAATTCAACACCAAGCTCATCTTCTAGTTTGGCGATTTGGCGGCTGACGGCGGATTGGGCCACATGAAGGCGGTGAGCCGCTTCCGTGACGTGCTCCTCTTTTGCCACTTCCATAAAATATTTAATTTGCCGAAGCTCCATTTTGCTCCCACCTTTTCAGCCATTTTCCTTCTGTTTATCTTCTTATTTTACCACGATATCTTTTTCCAAACAGAAAAACGGACTCGTAAAAGTCCGTTTCTGAATTTCTTCCTGTATCATTGAGTTAATTACTTTTTCATTACACTATAAAGAACGGCTTTTTGGGCATGCATCCGGTTTTCAGCTTGCTGGAATACAACAGAAGCTGTGCCATCCATAATTCCGGCCGACACCTCTTCACCGCGGTGCGCCGGCAGACAATGCATAAATTTGCAATCCGGATTAGCAAAAGACATAAGCTGCTCATTTACTTGGTAAGGAGCAAATGCCTGTAAACGGATGGCCGACTCCTCCTCTTGCCCCATGCTGGTCCAAACATCTGTATAAATAAAGTCTGCATCTTTTACGGCTTCCTCAGGGTTTTCAACAAATTCCAGCTTGGCTCCCGTCTGCTCGCTGATTCCCTTGGCAATTTCCACTACTTGAGGCGCTGCTTCGTAACCGGCCGGCGTAGCGAGCGTGAAGTCCATCCCAACCATGACCGCGCCGATCATTAATGAATGAGCCACGTTGTTTCCGTCACCAACGTAGACCATTTTGCTTCCCTTAAATTTCCCTTTGATTTCATATACAGTTAAGAGGTCAGCGAGCGCCTGGCACGGATGATATAAATCCGTCAGCCCGTTAATAACCGGGATGTTTGCCGCTTCGGCGAGCGCCTCAATTCTGGAATGGCTGTGCGTGCGGATCATGATGCCATCCAAATAGCCGGCTAGCACTTTTCCGGTATCTTCAATTGTTTCTCCGCGCCCAATTTGCATATCATTGGCGCTTAAGAACATGCCGTGTCCTCCAAGCTGAATCATAGCCGCTTCAAACGACACACGCGTACGTGTCGAATGCTTTTCAAAAATCATTCCGAGCAATTGCCCTTTTAAGGCTTCCGCATACTTTTCCTTATTTTTCTTCATATCATCCGCTAAATATACAAGCGTTTCGATGGTTTCAGGAGTGTAATCCGCAAGCTTTAACAAATCTTTCCCCTTCAGTTCCTGACTGTTTTTTATATCTGTCACTAGCATTCTTTTCACCTCATATGCCTCATTTTTTTATCTGCAAGTTTCTTTTCATTTATGATCTTATTTAATATTTATACATTATAATTAATTAAAATACAACCTTAATTTCTGAATTCTTCTATTTTTTCAGAAAGCAACAGATTTATGCGTACATAGGTTATACTACGTGTATGAAATAATTAGCGAGGTGCTGTATATGAGAGAAAAAAGATCAATGAAAGACACACTGTCTATTAAAACAGGGTATGTCCTACCTCCTGACACTAATCATCACGGCACTTTATTCGGCGGAAAATTAATGGCTTATATAGATGATATCGCTTCAATATCAGCAACAAAACTAGCTAGAAAGCCTGTGGTTACTGCCTCCACAGACTCCGTTGATTTCTTAAAGCCCATTCGCGTAGGCGATGCAGTGACGCTTGAAGCAATGGTGACATACACAGGTACAACAAGTATGGAGGTCTTTGTGAAAGTCCTGTCCGAAAATCTGATGACAGGGGAAAAAGAAGTTGCCGCCATTTCCTTTTTAACATTCGTTGCTTTAGATGAATCAGGTCATCCGACAGCTATTCCTGAAGTGCTGCCTGAGACAGAGGACGAGAAGTGGCTGAACGAAACAGCAGTGAATCGGGCAAGCCATCGGAAAGCAAGAAAAAAATATAGCAAAGAACTGGTTGAATTTTTCTCTTCCCCGGGAAAATAGACCGAAGGAATGGAATAAACTGTGAAAGCCGCTGAATTACAGCGGCTTTTTAGTTTACGAAGATTAAAATTTGTTAACAGCGGTCCCTGCTTTTTACTTTTCAATTCTGATAAATAGTTATTCCTATGGCAGAAAAACATTGTAACAATAGAGTCAGGATTGTAACATTCCGCTTTCCACATTTTGTCCCATATACATCCTGTTTTGTTCATCTTTATACTTATGAAAGAAACTCAAGAGGATTGCCAGTTGGAGGAATGATTTATGTTTGGACAAATCGAAATTGGAATAGATTTAGGAACAGCCAATTTGCTCGTTTACAGCAAAGACAAAGGGATTATCGTGAATGAACCTTCAGTAGTCGCGATTGATACAGAAACGAAAAAAGTACTGGCCATCGGCACCGAGGCCAAGGAAATGATCGGAAAAACGCCTGGACGGATTATAGCTACACGCCCAATGAAAGACGGGGTCATTGCCGACTTTGATATCACTTCTGAATTACTGAAAGGCCTGATGAAAAAGGCCGGCAAAGTATTAGGGCTTAGTATCCGCAAGCCTAGTGTGGTTGTATGCACCCCATCCGGTGCAACATCTGTTGAAAAGAGAGCCATCCAGGATGCTGTAAAAAGCACGGGAGCCAGATCCGTTCATTTAATTGAAGAGCCTGTCGCTGCAGCGATTGGGGCCGATTTGCCTGTAGAGGAGCCGATCGCCAACTTAATCGTCGATATCGGCGGCGGTACAACTGAAGTGGCTATCATTTCTTATGGGGGCGTAGTGTCCTGCAACTCTATCCGCGTCGGCGGCGATAAACTGGATGAAGATATCGTTCAATACGTGCGCAAGCAATACAATTTGCTCATCGGTGAGCGGACGGCAGAAAAAATCAAAATGGAGATTGGTTATGCTTTAGTTGATCATGAAGAGATTATCATGGATGTGCGCGGCCGGGACCTGGTCACCGGTTTGCCTAAAACCATTGAAGTCGGCTCTTATGAAATTCAAAAAGCAATCAAAGAATCGCTGCTGGCTATTTTAGAAACCATCCGTGTAACCCTGGAAAATTCCCCTCCGGAATTAAGCGGTGATATCGTCGACAGAGGAGTCGTCATCAGCGGCGGCGGCTCTTTGCTAAATGGCATGCAGGATTGGCTCAGCGAAGAAATCATTGTGCCTGTCCACTTGGCCCCCAATCCGCTGGAGTCAGTGGCCATTGGCACGGGCCGTTCGCTTCACGTGATGAAAAGCCTGCAAAAAGTAACAAGCTAACTCTGACAGCAGAATGATCAACAAAAAAGCAGCCGGTCACATAGCTGCTTTTTTGTTTGCCTTCTATTTTTTTAACGGATAAGCCGGCTCCTGATAGAAGTAATTCGGAGTTTGGATCGCGTCTTCATATTCTTTATGAAAAATATGAACAGCTGCCGGTGACATTGGCGGAATTAACCAGGTCCAGTCGCCAGTCACTCCCCTTCCCTCCCTTTCTTCATTTTGTTCAAACGTTTTAAATTGCTGGGCTGCCGTATGATGGTCAACGATACTTACGCCCGCACACTTAAAGGAATGCAGAACAGCAGTATTTAATTCGACTAGCGCCCGGTCTTTCCAAAGAGTCGAGGCTTTAGTGGTATCTAATTCAAGCTTCTCTGCAATCAGAGGAAGCTGATTATAGCGAAATTCATCAGCTAAATTGCGGGCGCCGATTTCTGTTCCCATATACCAGCCGTTGAAAGGAGCAAATTTATAATCAATTCCGCCTATTTCCAGCTTCATGTCAGAAATGATCGGCACGCCGTACCATTTCAGCCCAAGATCAGCAAACCAGTCATATGACGAATGGGTAATAGCGACTTCCTTGACAATCTCCTTGTCAATTTCAAGCAGCTTCGGCGGCCGCTGTCCTATTTGCACCACCCAGGGAAGAACATCAAAATCGGTGCCTGCTCCTCTCCAGCCCAGCTGCTGGCATTTGGCCGTCAATTCAACAGAAGCAGGATCACCCTTTAGGCCTGCTTCTGTTTGATATCCTGCATATCTGACCAATTGATGATTCCAAATGCGGATGTCCTCTTGGTTAGGCGCCGTTGGGCGAAACACTGTAATCGTTGGCCGGATTTTCCCGTCATTCGTCGCAAACTCTACATGGCGGGTTAAAGCGTCAAATACTTCTTGCTCTGTTGCTGCCGCTCTTTCATCAAATACGTGCAGGGTTTGCCAAAACAAACGGCCAATACAGCGATTGCTGTTGCGCCAAGCCATTTTTGCCCCATGGCTCAGCTCTTCAAACGTTTGTGTATAACTTCCGGTTCTCTCAATTTCCTCTTTTACCCCATTCAACCGCCTGTTCACTTCTTCAGCGGGCTTATCTAATTCCCGGTAACATACCGTAATAAAGTCTTTTGCTTTCTGCCATAATTGTTTATTCATCTATTTACCGCCCTGTACATCATATTTACTGACAGTATACCATTGTTCGGTTTTCTGCTTTGTGACAACTTGGAGAAATCAGCCGCTGTACAAGTGCTTGGGCCCTATCCTTCTGTTGCTGATGAATTGGGGTACAGCAATGCCAATTAAGATGAGCGTAATCCCGGCTGCTTGCCCAAACGTCAGGTGTTCACCAACGATGAACATTGCCCCGATCATAGCTGCGGGCAGCTCTGCCGCGCCAAGAATCGTTGCTATCCCCGGTTCAACGTGCGGCGTGCCGAGCGCAAACAGAATAACTGGCACGAGCACTCCGAGCAGCCCGACAAGCACCCCGTACTTCCATAAGCCGCCAGTTAACGTGCCGTCCGTGATAAAAGCCGGCGACACAAATAAAAAAGCCGTCAGCAGCCCGCCGGCAGAAATAATAAAGCTTTTTTGAATAGCCGGCACTTCTTTTCCTGCCTTGCCGCTGAAGAAAAGGAATAAAGCAAACGTCAAGGCCGCCAAAAAGCCAGAAGCAATCCCTTTTGTGTGGCCGGTCCATTCTATCCCTTCTGAAGATATTCCAGCGGCAAGAAAAGTGCCTGCCCACAACAGCAGAGCTGAAATGATCTTTGCACCAGATGGAAGAGCTTTCAAGTATAAGGATTCAATGAAAATCCCCATCCAGGTGAATTGAAAAAGCAGAACAATGGCAATGGAGGCCGAAAGATCTTGAATGCTCGTTGCATAGAACACACCTGTTAAGCTTAACAGCACCCCCAGTCCAAGCAGTGCAGCTACTTGCTTAAATGTCAATGAAATGCGGGTCGTCAGCAAGAAAGGAATGAGCAGCAAAAGAAGGCCAAAAAGATATTGCGAGCCTGTCATCTGGCTCGCCTGGTAGCCTGCATTGGTTGCCAGCTTTACAACAGAGGCTTGGACTCCATAGCTGCAGGCCCCCACTAAAATGAATAATGAATAACGAAGCTGATTCAACTTGACTCCTCCTTTATCTAATCTTCTTATTAGACAATGAGTCTAATAAGCTGGTTGCCTTTTAAAAGTATATCCTTTCCATCGTTTATCCAACAATCCCTATAGAATATTCAAAATTTTCTATTGACTAATTTCAGCGAAAAAGATATGATATGTTCAATTCTTTTACTAATTGCATATCAACTTATTTCTTATCAAGAGAAGCCGAGGGGACTGGCCCTATGACGCTTCAGCAACCAGCCGTTAGCGGGCCGAGGTGCTAAATCCAGCAAACTGCTTTGTCAGTTTGGAAGATAAGAAGGATCAAACATTTCCAATGTAAAGCCTTCTTAATTTTATTAAGAAGGCTTTTTCTTATGATTAAAGGAAAATCCAGAAAGGATGGACAGCATGAAATTATTAGATAGACTGCAAACCGAAGTGCTGACAGCTGACGGTGCCATGGGCACCCTCCTCTATTCCTACGGCATTGATTTCTGTTATGAGGAACTCAACGTGGAAAAACCGGAAATTATTGAAAAAATTCACCGTGACTATATACAAGCCGGCGCAGATATTATTCAAACCAACACCTATAGCGCCAATGCCTTGAAGCTTGCCAGATACGGGATGGAAAACCGTGCAGAGGAACTGAACAAAGCGGCCGTGCGCATTGCCAAGAAAGCAGCCGCACCTGAGCAGCGGTTTGTGTTAGGAACGATCGGCGGCATAAGAGGCATTCGAAAAAGCAGCGCCTCTCTTTCTGAGATAAAATCAGCTTTTCAGCAGCAGGCAGAGGCGATTTTACAGGAATCTCCCGATGGTCTCCTGCTGGAAACCTATTATGATTTTGAAGAGTTAACCACTGTTTTGCAATTGCTGCGCAAGGTCACGGACTTGCCAATCGTTTCCCAAGTGTCTATGCATGAACCCGGCATTTTGCAAAACAGACTTTCATTAAACGAAGCTTTCAAGCAACTGGAATCCTTAGGGGCAGATGTTGTAGGCGTCAACTGCCGCCTCGGCCCTTACCACACCATCCAGGCACTTGAAGAGGTGACGCTTCCTGAAAAAGCCTTTTTATCCGCCTACCCTAACGCAGGCCTGCTTGATGTCGAAGACGGACGGGTCGTCTATGAGTCTGAAGCCGACTACTTTGGGCAGGCTGCTGTTCAACTGCGCAATGAAGGAGTGCGGCTCATTGGCGGCTGCTGCGGAACCACGCCCAAACATATCGAAGCAGCCAAAAAAGCACTCACTGGCCTCGCGCCGATTACCGAGAAAAAAGTCATTGCCCAAAAACCGATTGTCATCAAAGAACCTGCCCCTTTGGTTGTACCGCCGCTCCATGAACAGGTCAAAAAAGAACGGACGATGATTGTGGAGCTTGATACGCCCAAGCATTTAGATACAGCTGCTTATATTAAAGGAGCTAAAGCATTGCAGCAAACAGGCATGGCTGCTATTACAATGGCAGATAACTCTCTTGCCTCTCCGCGCGTGAGCAATTTAGCGATGGGTTCTTTGCTGAAGGTACAGCATCACATCCGTCCGCTTGTCCATATCACCTGCCGAGACCGGAATCTGATTGGTTTGCAATCCCATCTCATGGGGCTTCACGCTCTTGGACTGCACGACGTCCTTGCGATCACTGGAGACCCCACAAAAGTTGGTGATTTCCCGGGGGCAACCTCTGTCTATGATGTATCCAGCATGGAACTCATTCAATTGATTAAACAGTTGAACGAAGGCATTTCGTTTTCAGGAAAGCCGCTGAAACAAAAAGCGAACTTCTCAGTCGCCGCGGCCTTTAACCCGAATGTGCGTGTGCTGGACCGGGCTGTCAAGCGCTTGGAGAAAAAAATCGCGTGCGGAGCTGATTATTTCATTACTCAGCCTGTCTTTACTAAAGAAAAGATTGTTGAAATATATGAAGCGACGAAGCATTTGCCAACACCGATTTTTCTTGGCATCATGCCGCTGACAAGCTCAAGAAACGCTGAATTCCTTCATCATGAAGTGCCCGGAATCAAGCTGTCAGAAGAGACGCTGACCAGAATGAAAGTATATGAGCATGATAAGGAAGCCGCTGCACGAGAAGGCGTAACGATTGCGAAAGAATTAATCGATACAGCTGCCAAGCTGTTTAACGGGATCTATATTATTACACCTTTTATGCGTTATGATATGTCCATTGAATTGATCCGTTACATCGAAGAGTTAGATGGAAAAACAAAGGAAAGAGGGATCCCTCATGCCGAAACAATATCCAATTGAACAAGAGCTGAAAAAACGAATTTTATTTTTAGACGGCGCTATGGGAACAATGCTCCAACAGGCCAATTTGACAGAAAATGACTTTGGCGGCGAACAATATGACGGCTGCAATGAATACTTAAATCTCACTGCCCCTCATGTCATCGAAAAGATTCATCGCGATTATTTAGCAGCCGGCACTGACATTATTGAAACCAACTCTTTTGGCGGCACCCCGCTTGTATTAAATGAGTACAATCTTGGTGATAAAGCCTATGAAATTAATAAACGGGCAGCAGAAATTGCCCGCCAGTGCGCAGATGAATTTTCGACGCCTGACCATCCCCGCTATGTCGCCGGCGCCATTGGGCCCACAACGAAAACCTTGTCCGTCACAGGCGGCATTGACTTTGACACATTGAGCACGAACTTTGAATTACAGGCAACCGCCTTGATTGACGGCGGCTGCGATGTGATTTTAATGGAAACGAGCCAGGATATGCTAAATGTCAAGGCGGGTATTCTCGGAATTGAACGTGCGTTTGTAGCGACAGGGAAAAAACTGCCGATTATGATTTCGGGAACGATCGAACCAATGGGAACTACACTGGCCGGCCAAAATATTGAGGCGTTTTATATTTCTATCGAGCATATTGATCCTTTATCAGTCGGCTTAAACTGTGCCACCGGACCGGAATTTATGACGGATCATATCCGGTCGCTTTCTGCCTTGTCCAAGAGCTTTGTCAGCTGTTACCCCAACGCCGGCCTTCCCGACGAAAACGGCTGTTACCATGAGTCTCCTGAATCGCTGGCCGCAAAAATTAAAGGGTTTGCTGAGAAAGGCTGGCTGAACATTGTAGGAGGCTGCTGCGGCACGACACCAGATCATATTCGCGCAATGAGGGCGGCACTCGCAACGATCCCGCCGCGCAAACGCCCGGAACAGCCTCACGGACATACCGTCGCCGGGATTGAGCCGCTTCATTATGACGACTCTATGCGGCCTTTATTTATCGGCGAGCGGACCAATGTGATCGGCTCCCGTAAATTTAAACGGCTGATTATTGAAGGAAAATACGAAGAGGCGGCGGAAATCGCCCGTGCCCAAGTTAAAGGCGGCGCCCATGTAATCGATATTTGTCTGGCCAATCCTGATCGTGACGAGCTTGAGGATATGGAAGCATTTATGCAGGAGGTCGTAAAAAAAGTAAAAGTGCCGCTCGTCATTGATTCTACTGATGAGCAAGTCATCGAGAAAGCGCTGAAATACTCGCAAGGAAAAGCCATTATTAACTCGATCAACCTAGAGGATGGGGAAGAACGGTTTGATGCTGTCCTGCCGCTCGTAAAAAAATATGGGGCAGCTGTCGTGGTCGGCACCATTGATGAACGCGGCATGGCAGTCACCCGGGAGCGCAAGCTGGAAGTAGCAGCGCGCTCTTATGACCTGCTTGTCAATAAATGGGGGATCCAGCCGGAGGATATTATTTTCGACCCGCTCGTATTCCCGGTCGGCACAGGCGATGAACAATACATCGGCTCAGCTGAGGAAACGGTGGAGGGCATACGGCTTATTAAAGAGAAAATGCCCAAAGCGCTAACCGTTCTCGGTGTCAGCAACGTTTCATTTGGCCTCCCTCCTGTTGGCCGCGAGGTACTGAATGCCGTTTATTTATATCACTGTACACAAGCCGGGCTCGACTACGCCATCGTAAACACCGAGAAACTTGAGCGTTTCGCTTCCATTCCAAAAGAAGAAATCGCTATGGCCGAAAAGCTGCTTTTTGAAACGAATGATAAAACGCTGGCCACCTTTACTGACTTTTACCGTGACAAAAAGAAAGAGAAAAAGGAAGAAGATATCCCTAAGACAGTAGAAGGCCGGCTGAGCTACTATGTTGTGGAAGGAACAAAAGAAGGACTGCTGCCTGATTTAGAAAAAGCCTTAACGACCTTCGATACGCCGCTCGATATCATTAACGGCCCATTAATGGAAGGAATGGCAGAAGTCGGCCGGCTATTTAATGACAATCAGCTGATTGTAGCGGAAGTGCTGCAAAGCGCCGAGGTCATGAAAGCAGCTGTCGCCTTTTTAGAGCCTTATATGGAGAAAAAAGAAAATGATAACGGCAAGGGAAAAGTTGTTCTTGCTACGGTCAAAGGAGATGTCCACGACATTGGCAAAAACCTTGTAGACATTATTCTAAGCAACAACGGCTTTAAGGTCGTCGACTTAGGAATTAAAGTCACCCCTGCTGAATTAATTGAAGCGATCAAGCGGGAGAATCCCGATATGGTCGGCCTTTCCGGGCTGCTCGTGAAGTCTGCCCAGCAAATGGTCATTACCGCTCAGGATATGAAAGCGGCCAATATTGATTTGCCGATCTTAGTAGGCGGCGCTGCTCTTTCCCGGCGCTTTACGGAAACAAAAATTTCACCGGAATACGAAGGACCTGTTTTGTACGCCAAAGATGCAATGGATGGTTTAGCTATTGCGGGCCGCTTGCAAGATGCTGAAGAAAAAACAGAGCTCTTAAGTGAATTAAAAGAAAAACAAGAAAAACGCAAAGAAGTCGAGGCTTATAGGGAAACCATGAAGGCCACTTCGGTTGCTGTGCTGGAAAAACCAAAGAAAACCGTTCGTCAGGATGCTCCGGTTTTTGTTCCGCGTGATCTGCAAAAACGCATTCAGCGCGATTATCCCGTCGCTCATTTAAAGCCTTATATTAACATACAGACATTGATTGGCCATCACCTCGGCCTAAAAGGAAAAGTAGAAAAACTGCTTGCTGAAGGAGACGAACGAGCTACCTCTCTCAAGGAAACAGTCGATACCTTCTTGGGGTCCGGCCGCTTGAAAACGGCTAGCGTCTATCAGTTCTTCCCTGCCCAATCTGATGGTGATGACGTCATCATCTATGATCCGGCAGACAGCCAAACTGAAATTGAACGCTTTACCTTCCCGCGTCAGCCAAAGGAACCTTTTCTTTGTCTGGCTGACTACTTAAAATCAGTGGACAGCGGAAAGATGGATTACGTTGGTTTCTTCGTCGTCAGCGCCGGATTTGGCATCCGCGAACAATCAGTTGAATTAAAAGAAAAAGGCGAGTTTCTTCACAGCCACGCCCTGCAAGCAACAGCTTTAGAGCTTGCCGAAGGGTTCGCCGAACGGATTCACCAGGAAATGCGCGATCAATGGGGCTTTCCTGATGCCGTTGAGTTTACAATGAAAGAACGCTTCGCTGCCAAATACCAAGGCCAGCGTTTCTCCTTCGGCTATCCGGCTTGTCCGAACTTGGATGATCAAACAAAGCTCTTTAAGCTGCTTCAGCCTGAAGAAATCGGCGTCCGCTTAACAGAGGGATGCATGATGGAGCCGGAAGCCTCCGTTTCTGCCATCGTCTTCGCCCACCCTGACGCCCGTTACTTTAATGTTGAATAGCAACAAACAGGGAGCCCCTTGCTAGGGGGCTCCCTGTTTATGGTGCATCTTTCTTCCATGCCTATTTACTTAAGTCCTATCCACCTCTTCGTTCATTATCCTTCTGTTCCTTAAACTGTTTTTGCCGGCTGCGAAGTTGGCCAGTACTATTTGCCGAGCTTGGCAGTGAGTGCGCTGCTGACGGAGCGGTAAATAACATCTGCCCCTTGTGGAGTCAGGTGGGTGCCGGATGAGTCAATCCACCCTGAGCCGATCAGCTTTCTATCCGTTATTCCCTTCATTGAGCTGGTCATTATTTCATAATTGTCGATTAGGGTGACTTTTTTCTGTTTAGCTACCTTTCTAACGATCGCATTATATGAATTATGCCATTGTCTGGCGCCGTTATACTTTGTATAGAGCCGCTGGTCATATCTAGCGTAATAATAGTCATTCTGCCCGTTTCCTTGAATAACCGGTATAGTCGTCATTAAAATCACATGGATGTTGCGTGCTTTTAAAGTATCAGTGAAATATTTCAAATTGCTTTCAAACCTGGCCTTGGATACACGGGGCTGTCCTTTTGCATTTAAAACCGCATCATTGGTGCCAAACATAATAATGACTGCTTTCGGCTTTTTGCTCAGCACATCTTTGGAAAAGCGTTTCCGCCCATGTTCTGTTGTATTGCCGCCAACCCCTGCGTTGATAACTGTGCGGGTTTGTTGTAATCTGGTCACCCACTTGCTTTTGGCATCATATTTATTGATTGGCCAGTTGGTTCCTTGCGTATTGCTGTCCCCGAATGCAACAATTACCCGCTTGCTGTTAGAAGGGCTTCCTTGTTTGGCAGCAGCGGCTGAAGAAGGGACTATGTTAGCTGCGATAAAGAAAAGCAAAATGAACCACTTGGTCCATCCTTGTATTTGTTTCTTTTTCAAATTTCTTCCTCCATTTCCTTCACATAGTACATCATCGCTCCATTATACTATGCTTTTCTAACCGGTCAACTCTCCGCCAGCAGACGTCACGGTGACATGATTTCCCGCGTTCTTCCTTTGACATGACCGCCTCCCGCATAAGTAAATCATCTTAAGCCACATTAATAATAAAGGAGCTGATCAAATGAAGAAAAAAGATCTGGCAAAAACGCCGCTGATCCCTGCTGATCCGGAAATGAACCTTCATACGGACGCAAGTGAATATCTTTCCGGCGAATCTGTGGATGAACACGGGAATCTTGAAGCAGCCAATGAAATCATCGGCAGCAAGGAGATTGGCCAGCAGCACAATAATCTTTAAGCCGTTCAGCTTATTTAGATAGATGCTGCCTGGAAGCTCTTTAATGAAGAATCCGGCTGTTCTATCGGGCTCATAGATCATTGGCTTAAAAAGCGATATGCAGCTTTTCCCTTGCTCCTATAGGGAGTTAATAAGTAAGAATTTCATTTTCTTTGTTATGTATGCCCGAAACTGCAGCGATTTATCGGCTTAACAGCGAGCGTTGGCAATAAATTGCGTACAAACAAAAGCAATTGCTGCGAATAACCTCTCTCTTCCTGATGTTATTGAAGAAGTATTCCGGCAGCTGCAGCACCTAAAGAAAGGCAGAAAAAATGCGAAAGCGGCAGGAGTGATTCCTGCCGCTTTTCTTTAAATGTTCTCTACATTGATTAATGCAGGACGGTGATCCTCATTTCCCATTGTATAAGTCAGCAGCACTTGCTGATTCTCTTGTTGCTGATAAAGGCGGGACGATCCGTAGGAAACTTCTAACACCTGGTGTGTGCCATCTACTAATACTTCAATAGAAGTATTGTCAATCGCTCCGATGATCATTCCTTGGCTTGTTTTTACATGTCCAACAGGGATTTGGAGGTCAGTTCCAATAATCGCTATTGGATATTTTAGCTCATTTGCCTTCATCAGCTCATGAACGTTTGTATTAAATCTCTCAGCAAGAGAATATAAGGTGTCCCCTGCCTTTATTTGATATGTCACGCTTGGCTTAAGCACGGCTGATTGATTGCCTTCTGCTAATTTTTCTAATGAAATAGTAGATTTTTTTGTTAAAATAGATAAAGAATCGTCATTATTGACGATAATAGTAGTAGAGGAAGCCATTTTTGGCTTTTTGCTTATCTTTTGGCCGGGTATTTTGCCTGGCTCTTTTTTATTTGTCTGTTTTTTATCTGTATAAATGATTAATTTCTGGCCGATCGTTAGGGCATCCGTTTTCAATTGATTCTCTTGTCTAATTTTTT
>NZ_BCVF01000024.1 GCF_001591605.1 Bacillus badius NBRC 15713
TAAGTTATCGCCTGTTTGAACGATATGAGTGGCTGATCCATTTTTCTTTGCTTGTTGAAGAAGGACTTGCTCAACCGGCTTATTTTGCTTTCCTGCAGCAGCTGTGACAGCTGTTTTTTCAGTCGGTTGCTTTCCTGTTGCCTGAGATGATGTTGAACTAGTTTCAGTTCCTTCCGTTTTAACTGATTGTTCAGTCTTTTCGCTTGTATTCATGTCTTCTGACAAATCTTCGTTCTCTTCCGTCACTGTTAAATGAAGCGGCTTGCCATGTTCGTCAAGAGCGGGAACGATTATTTGTTGTCCAACGAACAAAGCATCGGAGCTAAAACCATTTTTGCTTTTTAGCTGTTCTACTGATACCTGAAACCTTTTGGCGAGCGAATAAATTGTATCCCCTTTTTTCACCGTATAAGGAGCGGCGCAATCACAAGCCTTTGCTTCTTCTGGCTGGACAAACATCGATGCAGCAGTTAGTGAAACAGCTAAGGTTGCACCAATCCATTTAGAATTTCTCTCATAGGCCCTTGCTTTCTTCAGCTTAGCAATCCTTTCTTGGCGAGTTCCCATTCTCTCGTGTTCCATACTCATCTCCCCATATATCCTTTTTTCAAGCAAGAGAATATTAGACTTTCTATGTCTATATCAATATTCTCCACAATAGGCAATATTACACCCAAACTGAAAAAACAACAAATTCGTTAAAATAATTACATTTTCATAATATATGTATCTAAATGACTAAATCAGTAGTTTAGTATGAGTCTATTTTTCTAATTCACCAGTATGCTGCTTATCCGCTAAACTCAATACTGCACAAGGTATCTATCAATCAATGTAGGCATAAAGATTCAACTCGAAATTTTTTCCTCAAACAGAAAAATATTGGAAATTAGGAAAAACATATTAATTTTCTTTGTCGGATCTTGTTATTTTATCTATAAAATCAGGCAATTATTGATAAAAAAAGCCTATTTTCGCCCTTTTCTTAGCTATTGAAAATAAATGGAACAATAAACAAGGCAAATGACGAGCTGATCATGCTTTTTCACCTTTTTACTAAAGAGAAAGATGATCTATTTGCCCTAAAATAATAAAGAAACCTACGCTTCAGTTTAATAATATATCTATGCTTATCATTCCGACTCCCGGCTCACTCAGAAGGTCCTTCCCTGATTGACTCTTGAGAAAAGGACGTCCTTATTAATGAAGCAGTTGCTCATTCTCCTGCTTCTTATTGATGATCAACCTTTTTCATTCGCCATATTTTATTTCTTCAAACTTTGCGCCTGTGCCTCCTCGTCATAGCATAAAGCAGAAGCTCTGCTGCAGTCCTCTTATAGAAATAAGCTGTCCTCATCCCCCTGAGCGCAACAATAATTGATTGGATAAATACCCATCACTTTTATAAGTAGTTTCGGCTTTTTTTACATTTTTAAAGCCTATCTCTTATTTTCACTTGCTCATTGGAGCTTTTCATGTTACGTTTAAGAGGAATTATTTTTGTTCGTTAAGGATTGATAAGTGATATATATACTTTCGTCTGGAAGATTTGGAGCAAGGATAGTAACACAATGTATGCACTGCATACGAGGAGGAAATACACATGGAACAAGGTAAAGTGAAATGGTTTAATGCAGAAAAAGGTTTTGGATTTATCGAACGCGAAGATGGAGACGATGTATTCGTTCACTTCTCAGCTATCCAAAGCGACGGCTATAAATCTTTAGACGAAGGTCAAGCTGTAACATTCGATATTGAACAAGGTCAGCGCGGATTGCAAGCAACTAACGTTCAAAAAGCATAATTAAAACCACACATATAAACAGGCTCTCATTGCAGAGTCTGTTTTTTATTTTAATCACATAAAAATTCCCTACTCATAAATGAATAGGGAATATCGAAACAAGTAATAGTAAATGGTAGACTCAGTATAACACAGTCTCTTTATGACGACTAATGATTTTTATTGCTTTTTAACGGTTATCTACGGTCTCCGGATACATATCATGATTCATCAGGCGGTAGTTCGCCATTTCTTCAAACTTTGTGCCTGGGCGCCCCCAATTGCAGTACGGATCGATAGAGATGCCGCCTCTTGGCGTGAATTTGCCCCAGACTTCAATGTAACGGGGATTCATTAGTTCGATCAAGTCATTCATGATAATGTTTACGCAGTCTTCGTGGAAATCGCCATGATTGCGGAAGCTGAATAAATATAGCTTTAATGACTTGCTTTCCACCATTTTAATATCAGGAATATAGCTGATGTAAATGGTGGCAAAATCCGGCTGGCCGGTTACCGGGCATAGACTGGTAAACTCCGGACAGTTGAACTTTACAAAATAATCCCGATTCGGATGCTTATTATCAAATGATTCTAAAATTGAAGGATCGTATGCAAATGTATACTTCGTTCCTTGATTGCCTAAAAGTGAAATGTCTTGCTTTAATTCTTCTTCGTTTCTTCCCGCCATCAGAAGCTACCTCCCTGTTGAAATTCTCTTCCATTATAAGCGCGCTTGCCGAGATAATCAAAAAAGATTTACAATGAGCAAAAGGAGTGATTTTTTTGCATACCATTTCCTCTCTTTCTGAACTGCAGGAAGCTGCCGAGCAGCATGGCGCTGTGCTTGCCTTTTTCTCAGGTCCCAACTGCTCTGTTTGCCATGCTATTCAGCCGCGTGTAGAACAGCTGCTAGAGCAGTTTCCTGATGTGTATGCCGTTCAAGCAAATATAGCAGAAGCGCCGGAAATTTCCGGCCAATACACGGTCTTCTCCGTGCCGGCTGTTCTCTTTTTCATCCATGGAAAAGAGATGTTCCGAAAAGCCCGCTTTATTTTAATGGATGAATTGGAAGAAGAAATAAAGCTGTCGTTGCAATATTTGTGAGATCACAAAAAAGGATGCTGACTTCCCGCAGCATCCTTGATAAAGTTACATGGGCCTCTGTCGGCTGGCTAGACCGGAACTGTACGACCCTTCCCGCCAAGATACGCATCACGCACCCGCGGATCTTTCATCAATGACTTCGCTTCTCCTTCAATGGCAATTTCTCCTCGTTCCATAACGCAAGCGCGATCCGCCACTTTTAAAGCAGCTTTTACGTTTTGTTCTACTAAAATAATGGTTGTGCCAAATTCTGTACGCAGCTGATCAAGAATATTCATGATGTCTTTAACGATCAAAGGCGCTAATCCCAACGATGGTTCGTCAAGCATCATTAATTTAGGATTGGACATTAAACCGCGCGCAATGGCCAGCATTTGCTGTTCACCGCCGCTTAACAAGCCGCCCGGACGGTCTTCCATCGTTTTTAGCTTCGGAAATAATTCGTAACAGCGGTCTATATCTTGTTGAAGAGTTTTCTTGCTTTGCCGATAACGGTGGTAAGCGCCAAGCATCATGTTGTCTTTGACTGATAAGGCATCAAAAATCTGCCGGCGTTCAGGCACAAGACAAATCCCTTTTTTGACAACCTCTTCAACTTTTTGTTTGCCAAGATCATTTCCTTCATAAAGAATCTTTCCCTGGCGCTGTTGATAAATGCCGGCAATTGTGCCCAGCAGCGTGCTTTTGCCAGCTCCGTTTGACCCGACGATGGCAAAGATTTCTCCTTTATTTAATTCGAAGGAAATGCCTTTCAGGACATGGAGAAAGCCATGATACGTATGAATATCCTTTACTTGAAGCATCAAATCGCCTCCTCCTCCTCTTCTGTTCCAAGATAAGCGGCAATCACTTTCTCGTTTTCATAAATTTCAGCTGGTGTGCCCTCTGCAATTTTTTTGCCGTAATCAATCACAACAATACGGTCAGAAATCCCCATCACCGTCTCCATGTCATGTTCTACGAAAAGAAAGGACATGCCTTCCTCTCTTTTCTTCTTAATAATATCAACAAGCTGTCTTGATTCTTGCGGATTTAAGCCTGCCATCGGTTCATCAAGAAGAATAAGCTTTGGTGAGGAAGCAGAGGCTCTGGCAATTTCAAGCAGACGCTGGTTCCCATAAGGAAGAACTTCTGCTGCTTCAAACGCCAGATCGGCAATCCCAACCTTCTCCAAACAGCTCATAGCGACATCAAAGGCTTGTTGCTCTTCTCGCTTGACTCCCATTAACCGCAAACCTGCTTGCAGAAAGCCAGTCTTCAAGCGACAGTGAACACCCGTCATCACATTCTCAATGACACTCATATTTTCAAACACTTGCAAGTTTTGAAATGTGCGGGTAATTCCCGCCTTGGCAATTTGATAAGGCTGGTTGCCTGTCACTTCTTTCCCGTCAAAAAACACTTGCCCTGATGTAGGCGGCAAAACACCCGTAATCATATTAAAAAGAGTGGTTTTTCCGGCACCGTTCGGCCCGATCACTGCCACAATCTCTCCTTCATTTAAATGGAAATCCACTTCGCTGACAGCGATGACTCCACCAAACGCTTTCGTCAGCCCTTTCACTTCCAGCAGCGGTTTACTCATGACTTGCTCCCTCCCACTGTTGCATCAGCATTCGGCGGTCCGGTGACGGCCGCTTTTTTATTTTTCCGCCCCGCCAGACGCCTCCACACTTTTCCAAGTGTCGGCGCAAGTCCTTGCGGCATATAAATTAAAATAGCGACCAGCAGGATTCCGAAGAAGACAATTTGAAACTCGCCTCCTACGTTTGGGAAAAACATCGGCACAACCTCTTTTAGCAGCTCATTCAGGAGCACATAAACAATAGCGCCGATCATTCCTCCCCAAATATTCGCTGATCCGCCGATCACAACCATAATTAAAAAGGTGATGGATTCCATAGCCGTAAATAAATTAGGATTGATAAAGGTGACATAATGAGCATAAAGGCTGCCGGCTACAGAAGCATAGACAGCACTTAGCACAAACACTTTTAATTTATATTGCTGGATGTTTACCCCAATTGAATTGGCGGCCACATCACTGCCGTGAATGGAGCGCAGCGCCCGACCAACCCGTGAATCGATAATATTCTTTGAAAAAAGAATGCCAACGATCAACAACGCCCAAATTAAAAAGTAGAATTTCAAATCTGTATCAAAGGCAAAACCGAATAGATTAAAGGATGGAATCCCAAAAAATCCATTTAATCCGCCTGTTATCTCTTTTAGTTCTTTGAAAAAGGTAAAGATAATAATACCGAATCCGAGCGTTGCCAGCGCTAGATAGTTTTCCTTCAGCTTTAATGTTGGAATGCCAATCAAAACCGCAACCGTACCAGCAAAGGCGACTCCAACCAGAATACCGACAATTCCCGGCATCCCGTAAGTTCCAGTCATAACAGCTGAGGCATAAGCACCTATTCCATAAAAAGCCGCATGGCCGAGCGATATTTGTCCGGCATAGCCCATCAGCATCGTTAAACCTGTCGTGACGATCCCATAAAGCCCGACTAGAATCAGAACGCTTAAAAGAAAAGAGTTAGCAACAAAAGGAACAATCACAAGAGCGGCAATAAATAGGAAAAGACCGCCATAATGCCTGTTATATAGTTCACTTACTTTCGAATGATTCATCTCTTACACCCGCTTTCCGCTCGCTTTAGCAAACAGCCCATTCGGCATGAAGAACAATACGATCAGAAGCAAGGCAAAGCTGATTGCATCTTTGTACCCCGAGGTCCACAAACCTTCTGTAAACGACTCTAAAATCCCAATCATGAAAGCGCCAATAATAGCGGCCGGCGCGTTGGTCAGCCCTCCAATGACAGCGGCAACGAAAGCTTTCATGCCAATCATTAATCCCATTTCGTAAGTAGCTCCCGAAATCGGGGCAATAATAATTCCGGCAATCGCTCCCAGCCCTGCACTTACAGCTATTGAGATAAAGGACATCCATTCCGGTTTAATCCCCATTAACCGAGCAGCCGAACGATTGACGACACAGGCAGTAACAGCTTTGCCGATAAACGTTTTATTGAAAAAGTAATGCATTGCAATCAAGCTAACTAATGAAATACCGACAGCCCAAATGCTTTGCGGCAGCAAGACCGCATTCAAAACATTAATTGGGTTGTTTTCAGTAAATGGCGGCAATGATCTTGGCTGCGTGCCCCAAATCAAAATGGCAAATCCCCGAATGGCAATTGCTACACCAAGCGTAATAATGATCAATGTCGGCAACGATGCGTTGCGTGCCGGATAAATGGCCGTCCGCTCAAAAATGCCCCCGACTAGCACGACAATTCCAATGCTTAGAATAATTCCTAACCCCATCGGCATATCCATCGACACAAATGTGATCGCAAGCATTGCCCCAAGCATAGCAAAATCCCCTTGGGCAAAATTCAAAACCCCTGTAATGTTATAAGTAATAACAAAGCCGATAGCGACTAATGCATAAATGCTGCCAATGGTTAAACCAGAAAAAATCAGTTGGATAAATTGACTCGTTAACTCCACTTTCAATCCCCCCTCTTAGCAGGAAAGCAGGGAAGCATGTTCCTCCCCCGCTTCTCTCCATGTTGCCGATAGTTATTCCCCTAACTTCCATTCTCCGTTTTCGTCAATTTTCACCATGACCAGACTATCGGACGTCAGTCCGTTATGATCGTCTGCCGACATCTTAAACGTTCCTGAAATACCGACAAAGCCATCTGTCTGCTCAATTGCTTCTCTAATCTTCTCTTTATCAGCTCCGCCTTTTTCAATAGCTTCTGCTAAAATATGAATTGCGTCATACGCATGGCCCCCGAACGTGCTTGCTGTATTTTTGTATTTGCTTTCGTAAGCCTCTTTAAAAGCAACAAGCTTCTCCTTTTGAGGATCTTTGTCGTCCAGTTCATCCAGCACCAGCAATTTTCCTGCTGGGAAAACTACTCCGTTCGCGGCATCGCCGGCTAATTCAATAAATTGCTTGGTGCCGATTCCATGGCTTTCAATGACCGGGACATCCATGCCAATCTCACGAATATTTTTTGTGACAACAGCCGATTCTTGGGCAGTGCCCCAGATAATAATGGCTTCAGGCTTTGCTTTTTTGACTCGGGTTAACGTCGACTTTGCATCATTTACTGTTGCCTCAAATTCTTCTTCAATCACAGCTTTTATGCCATGTTTGTCAGCCAGTTTTGTAAATTCCTCGTGACCGCTTGTTCCATAAGAATTAGCTACGTTCAGCCAAGCTACTTTTTTCAGCCCTTCTTTTTCTAAATATTCAATTAATTTAGGAATGACGACGTCGTCTCCTTGGGCTGTTTTGAATGTCCATTTGCGCGGTGATTTATCATCCGGATTGTTTACCTGCTTGCTTGCCGCCAACGATAGATAAGGAATTCCTGCTTTTTCAACAAGCGGAATCATCGCCAGGCTGTTGCCGCTAATTGTTCCGCCGATAATAGCCGTGACTTTCTCTTGTTCAATCAACTTCTTTGTCGCAAGGACCGCTTGGTTTTGATCCGACTTGGAATCAATCGAAATCAGCTTGATTTTCTTTCCGCCGATGCCGCCTTTTTCATTTAGCTCATCGACAATCATTTTAATCGTTTCTTCTTCGCCTTTGCCTAGCGGCGAAGCACTTCCGGAAGCATCAATAACGCTGCCGATTTTAATCTCTCCTCCTGAATCTCCTCCGCTCCCTGATGCAGAATCAGCATCCTCTCCTCCGCATGCAGCCAGAATCATCATCATCATAGCCGTTAAAAGTGCGAACATCCTTTTCTTCATTTCCTTCTCTCCCTTCAAACTTACAGCACTCCTCCTGGTTCTAAAGTAGTCGAGTTTCATTTGTTAAGCATAGGAGGGAAAGCCGCTCTTTCTTTATAAAGTAAAGCTGATCCACTCGTTGTAATATCAGAAGTGAAATCAGCTTTCTTTTTTTGTTATACTTTTTCTCTATCTTTTAATGGAGGAAATATCATCTATTTTTATTGAAAACCCTTCCATTTCGTTCTTTAAACGTAATAATATATTAAAAAATAGAGGATGACAAGATTTTTTTATGAAAATATTAAATTTTCTGACATATCAATATCTAACGATAATTTTCCTGTCGTTATCGTAGTTGTTATATATGTTTTATCGAATTTCCGCTGGCCAGACACGCAAAAACTGGAAATGGCTAGTATCGGCGGATAGCTTCCCTCTTTCACTAAATTGCGACTTACGTCCTTCCTTCTTCACCCCAGCCGGCAAATGAAGCGGCAATTTACTCTAAAAATCTCACTTGAAGAAACAGAAAATACGCTATAATTTATATAGAAGATGATATTACATCCTAATCTTAATGAAAAAGGGGATTGATTAGATGACTTTATTAAATGATGTATTAACCTACAACGAAAAATTTGTCAGCGATAAAATGTACGAGGAATTTACGACCGATAAGTTCCCCGATAAACGTGTCGTTATTTTGACTTGCATGGATACGCGTCTTGTCGAATTAGTAACGAAAGCAATGAATTTCCGAAATGGCGATGTGAAAATTGTCCGCAATGCCGGGGCGATTGTTAATCATCCGTTTGGAAGTATTATGAGAAGCTTACTTGTAGCGGTTTATCAGCTGCAGGCCGATGAAGTGCTTGTCGTCGGCCATCATGACTGCGGAATGAGCACCTTATCAAGTGAAACTATTCTTGGGGTAATGAAGGAGCGGGGCGTGCAAGATGACACGATCGATACCCTTCGCCATGCCGGCATCGACGTGGATCATTGGCTTGAAGGATTCAGCAGCGTGCAGGAAAGTGTCAAACATAGCGTCGGCATGATTAAACAGCATCCGCTCATGGTGAAAGATATTCCGGTACACGGACTAGTAATTGATCCGGAAACTGGAAAATTAGATCTTGTGGTGGACGGTTATGAAAGAGAAACTGCTCTTTAAAAAAAATATTACATGCGTAAATAAAAACGGCAGCCTGACTAGGATCCAGGCTGCCGTTTTTATTTAAAATGACTGGCATTGATGCCGCCTTTTTGTTTTCCTGTACTGCTTACAGCTGTACGCCCACCGGTGTGTACAACGGACGGCAAAGCGCTTCCAGCCTTTGTGCCTCTTCAAGGGTTACAGCTAGTAAAAAGCAGGTAGCCGGCCCGGCAGATTTGCTGGCATCCAAAGAGCACTGAATATGTTCTATTTGCAACTCTTCATTATTAGTTACATTTCTCATTTCATGAATAATCCCTTTAGAGCCAACAGGCCAAACACTTTTCACTCCCTCTGCCTCGAGCACTTGCCTAAATAAGGACAAAGGAGCAACATAGTCCGGCTCAGCGAGCACCTCCGGACCGACAAGCGGTTTTCCGATCACCGCATAGCAAACAGCTTCTCTATCAAACGGTTCTGCTCTGCGAATATGGCGTCCGATCACCGTAATGCTTACCGCTGATTCACTCATCGTGAAATTCGTTTCTGTACTGCCCGTAATTTCAATCCGGCAGCCCGCTTGGTCAGCCGCTCTCTCTATTCCTTTTATTAAGCTTTTCCAAGCCGCTTCACCTGCAAAGTTTTGCAGAACGGCAGCAAACGGCTCTCCCCCTGCAGCCAGACATTCCATTAATGCAACACGCGCGGAGAAATAGCCAACCGTTTCGTAGTCTGCCTTTACGGTATCACCCGGCTTTTCGCCAACTGAACCGCTGTTATCCGCCGCAAGGACGAGACCATTTGTATAAATGACATCCCGCTTCACGCTTGGACACCGCTAAAATGCTTTCTAAATAATTCTTTCAGGCGAGGCAGAGCCGTCCAGGCAAGAAGCCCATTCAACAGAGCGGCAACCAGCAGCGAAGGAACAACACCTGCATAAAATCCCCAGCCTATAACGAAAATGAATGGAAGCGGGAGAACGAGTCCATTTAACAAAATAAATACAATGACAGCTATCACCCGTTTATTCACCCTATACAGCGCAGCGAACAGCCAAACGGCCCCCGCCATTTCAGCAGCGATGAGCAAATGCAGCGGCCCCATGGGCATTCCGCCAGTCAGCGCCGAAATTAAGTGGCCAAAAGCAGCAACAAGAGCCCCAGGCCCGGCACCGAGCAGGCCGGCTGCCAGCAATGCCGGAAAAGAATCAAACGCAACGCTGGTGACAATGCCTGCCGGTACTTTAATCATCCCGCCGACAACCGACAAAGCCGTAAATAAAGCGAGCCAGGAAATATGTTTTACACTCACTTTTTATCTTCCTTCCTCTTTCCGTCACGAAAGACTTTGGCGCTGCGGATATACTCGACATCTTTTACACCGAGGCGGAAATTAATCACGCGGCCAATAGCGAAGAAATAATCAGAAAGCCGGTTCAAGTATTGGAGTGTGACCGGATGAATCCCTTCCTCCTCGCGCATTAGAGCCACGACTAGGCGCTCGGCGCGGCGGGTTACCGTCCGGGCGATATGAATGACCGCAGCGGCTTTCGATCCTCCCGGCAAAATAAACCGTTCCAGCTCTGGTGCCTCTTTAATGTATTCATCAATTTTTCTCTCAAGCTCGCTGACAGACTCCGGCTGCAGCTTCCACTCCCGCTTTCCGGAAACCGTGGCTAGATCGCCTCCGCAATCAAACAGCTCGTGCTGGATGGTCTCCAAATCAGCAAGGATATCCTGGAAGGCTGCCTTATCGGAATGCAGCTCAGCCATGGCCTGGCCGACAAAGCAATTCGTTTCATCCACCGTTCCATAAGCTTCTACGCGTAAATGGTCCTTTCCTACACGCCCGCCGATAATGCTCGTTTCGCCTTTGTCTCCTGTTCTTGTATATAGTCTCATTGTTCTTCCCCCTTATTTTTTATGATTTGCGGCAACCCGTACCATATTTGGATCACCTGGCAAGCCTGCTTTGCAGCCTCTTGAAAACACCAGCCGGCGGCATCCCGCCACATCCGGTCAAATGCATTAGCCGGCACGACTCCTTTTGTCATATCTGTGCCAATAAGAACTAATTGCCTGTTCTTTTCTTTGCTCTCCCAGTCAAGCCAGCCAGTTAATTGCTCATTCCACACTTGCCGGGCAGATTCGGCGTCCTCTTCCTTTTCAACAAGCCGGCGGACATGCCGTTCAATGCCTTCTACTACTACAATCGGCTCTGTCCACTTTTCCAGTTGGCCCGCATGGTAGAATGAGTGCCAGATATGCGGCTTTTCTCCAAGGCTGTAAGTCTCTTTCACCCATTGCTTTTTTCCGTTGAAGGCACCGCCTGTAACGAGATGCATCTTTCACCCCTCCTTAGTGCAGAAAGCGAGCCGGTCAATTCATAGCCGCGGCCATTCTCTACTTTCCATTCCCAAAATCCCTTCTTCTCAGGTGCCACTGCTGTCAGTAAATGGCGGATGACTCCTCCATGGGTGATGATAGCTGTACGCTTCAGATTCAATTGAGCGAGAAGCTCCAGCCACCTGTTCCATCCTTCCATCACACGGCGGCCAAACTGTTCATAGGTTTCCCCGCCCGGAAGCGGACTAGAGAAAGGGTCCTGCAGCCAGGTTTTATACTCTTCTACATGTTCTAATTCCTTGTGGGTTTTTCCTTCCAAAAAACCGAAATTCATCTCACGGAACTCTGGCCATGTGTCGATTGACGTGTCCCTCCAAAAGAAGGCGGCCGTATCCACACAGCGCTGCAGGTCACTTGCGATGACCTTTTCATAAAACGGGATGCCATTCCTTAGATGCTCCAGCTCTTTCTTCCCCGTTTCGCTCAATAGCGAATTTGTCCAGCCGCTGAATGCTTTTTTTTCATTATCTGTCGTTACGCCATGCCGATAGAGACCAATAACCACAAGATCATCCATAAACATCCTTCCGCTCCTTCCAAACTGGCACCAAGCAAGTCCCCCGTAATGCCGCCAAAGTGCTTTAACGCTCCTCTGCGGGCAAACAAGAAAAACAAATAAGCCAGGAAAGCCAATAATAGCAGTGACAACAGGCTCTTAGTCCAAACAAAAAAGAGAACCGCGATCACAATTGTCCAAAAGCCGTAGCCAGCAGCAAGACGGCTGTCTTTTCCTTGCTGAAAAAAATAAGCAATTCCTTCCTGTTTGGCCGGTGCTACTCCGTTTAGCAGCAGCCCGGTGATCATTTGGCTGTAAAAAGGAATCAGTATGATAAAATAAACAACCTGGCTATTTCCGAACAGGAAAATTTCATAGATGAATAGAAAGCGGGCAGCCAGCAGCACAATCAGCGAAAGAACCCCAAATGCGCCGACACGAGGATCTTTTAATATTTCCAGCCGCCGGCTTCTGTCCCGATAAGAAAAAAAAGCATCACTTGTATCGATCCAGCCATCCAAATGCAGTCCTCCTGTCCAGAGGATGGGCAGCAGCCAAAAAAGAAACGCACTGCCCAGCGGGGAGAGCGGCGACCACTCGATCAGCAGCAGAAAGAAGGCGCCATATATGATTCCTTTTGTTAAGCCAAAAAGCGGAAACATCCGCAAGGCAGCCCGCAAATGGACGGCATCAACCGGCAGCTCGCGTCGGACCGGAACAGCAGAAAAAAATTGCACGTTCAGCAAAAAACCGTTCCAATAAGGCTTCATTGACCTGCTGCCCTCTCCTCTTGTTCAACGATGGCAAGAAACTGTTCCCAATCAAAATACTTTTGCAAATGCTCAGCCAGTTGATTATATGTTGCTTCTTTATTGTTAAGCAGCTTTTGTTCTTCCAGCTGAGGCTTGATAGACGGAACGGACAAGGCATCTTCTTCTTCGAGCTGGTGATCTGCTAAATAAGGAAGAACCGCCAGAACAGGAATCCCTGTTTGCTTCTCAAGCCACTGCTTTCCTTCCTCGAACAAAAGCGGCTCCCCATGAAATTTATTTACGATTAACCCTTTCACCCGGCTGTGTTCATGCGGATCAAGCAAAGCAAGGGTGCCAACGACGCTGGCAAACAAGCCGCCGCGCTGGACGTCTGCCACCAGAATGACCGGTACATCAGCCAGCTCGGCTACTTTCATGTTCACAACTTCCCGATCCTTGAGATTCATCTCTACCGGGCTGCCGGCTCCTTCAATGACCACGAAATCGGAAAGCCCGGCAAGTTTTTTCAGCGAGTGCCGAATGGTCTCTACTGCCTGATGGTAATATCGCTCACGGTATTCCATGCCTGACACCACCTCTATCCGTTCACCCAGCCACACAACTTCCGATCCGCCGGGCTGCACCGGTTTTAATAAAATCGGATTCATCTCAGGCAGCGGGTCAAGCCGGCAAGCTTCGGCCTGCAACACTTGTGCCTTGCCAAGCTCTTTGCCGTCTTCCGTTATGTAAGAGTAATTAGTCACGTTTTGTGATTTGAAGGGCGCCGGCTGAAAACCCTTTTGCAGAAGCAGCCGGCACAATGCGGTCACTATCAAGCTTTTCCCTACATTAGAAGCCGTTCCCTGAATCATAATTCCTTTCATGCGTTTGCCCCCTTCTTTTTTGCAAGCGGATATCCATGCTCAACCAGCACGGCAAGCGCCGCCTCTTTTACAAGCCATTGATGAAGCTCTCCTAATGCCTTTGCGTAATGAAACACAAGCGGACTAGCAAACGGTTCATAGGATAATTCATTGGAAACGACCACAACCGCACCGGCCGCTTTTCTGATCTGATCAATGCCTGATTGAATCTTGCTTTGAATGTTTTCATAGAAAGCTGGCTGCACCCAGTCCTGTTCATCTCTGCTGCTGGTAAACCATTCGTTTGTTAACCATGTCGTCAAGCAGTCTATTAATACTGTATCCTGTTTGTTAAAGTGTTTGGCCGCATCGCCAACAGCGACAGGCTGTTCCCAGGTCGTCCACTGCCTCCCGGACTCCTTCCGTTCCCGTTGATGAGCGCGGACCCGGGCAGCCATTTCTTCGTCTGTCACCTTGCCGCAGGCTACATAGTGAAGGCAGCCTCTCAATCTTTCCGCTTCTAAAAAAGCTTGTCTTTCAGCTGCCTTGCTTTTTCCGCTGCGTACACCGCCAACAACAATCGTCAATTGTGCTTTTTCCATTCTAGCAGCGCCTCTCTCAACTGATTATTTTCCAATTCTGTTTTGACAGAGGCCCTCAGCCACCGGCCGGCAAGCCCCGGATAATTATACGTATGGCGAAGGACAATCCCTTTTTTCAGCAAAAAGAGAAAAAGCGGCTTTTGATCCTCCAACGCAGGGTCCCGAAGCAAATAAAAATTCACGACTGAGCGGGTAAACTGGAATCCTTGCTTTTCCAGAAACTGAAACATCCTCTCTCGTTCAGCCGCAATTCTTTTTCGAGACCGCTCAGCAAAGGATGGATCGGCCAATACCGTTTCTGCTGCCTTTAAAGCAATGGCATTTACGTTCCAGTGAGGGCGGAAACGGGCAATTTGCAAAGCAAGCGGTTCAGCCGCCAGCAAATAGCCTATTCGCAAGCCGGCAATTGCATACATTTTCGTTAATGACCGCAGGATGATGAGGTTCGAATAGTCTTGAAGGAGCGGAACAACGGTGGAGGAGCCGGCAAAATCATAAAATGCCTCATCGACCACCACTTTGCAGCCGGATGAAGACAAGCATTCAAGCAGCTGGGCGATCTCTTCTATCGGAAAAGCAAGGCCGCTCGGATTATTCGGCGTACAAATAAACAAGGCCGCCGCTCCATGTGCTTTAGCCGCCAGCTCATAAACTGGAAGGGAGCCCCCTTTATTCAAAAAAACATTGTCTATTTCGCAACTATACACCCGGCAAGCCGCCTCATATTCTGAAAATGCCGGCTGAGCAATGACCACCTTTTGGCCGCGCCAGAGTTGGCCGAGAAATTGAATCAGCTCTGCTGCACCGTTTCCGAGCACCACTTGCTGGTCAGTCACTCCATTCAGACCGGCAATCTGGCCTGTAACGGTCTGTCCGTACGGGTCCGGATAATCAGACACGGAGGCCAGCCAGCTTTCCCAATTTGCTTGAAGACTCGGCGGCGGGCCGTATGGATTTACATTCACACTGAAATCTGTTATACATTCCGGCTGATCCATCTGCAGACTTTCATAAAGATGGGCCGGATTAGAACCATGAGCGGGCCACTTCATAGCCAATGCCTCCAATCCACATCATCAATAAAAATAAGAAGGAAGATCTCTCCATAATCCGATTAGCAAGCACGATATCCTCCGCTGTTTTTTGCCTGAACGGCTCACCCATTTCAGCCCGATGGGAAACCTGGCCTTTATAAGTATTGACTCCGCCAAGCTGGATGCCAAGCAGACCGGCAACCGCCGCCTCACACCAGCCGCTATTGGGGCTTAGATGCTTTTTGGCATCCCGGCTGACAATTTGCCACACGCATTTTTTGGAATACGGGCTTTCCGGAAACGAGCAAAGCATCAGCAAGCTCGTTAAGCGGGCCGGCAGCCAGTTCACCAGATCATCCACACGGGCAGAGGCCCAGCCAAACTGTTTGTAGCGTTCATTTTGATAGCCGACCATAGAGTCGCACGTATTAATCGCCCGATACAGCATCGCTCCAGGAGCTCCGCCAATGAGTGCCCAAAACAGCGGAGCGGTAACGCCATCACTGGTGTTTTCGGCAATTGTCTCGATCGCTCCCCGTGTAATTTCCCCTTCATCCAGCCGTTCTGTATCCCGGCCGACAATATAGGAAAGCTTGATGCGCGCCTCTTTCATATCGCCGCTTTTCAGCGGCTGGTAGACACTCAGCCCTGCCTCCTTTAAGCTGCGGCAGGCAATCGTTGAAGCAATGATAATCGCCTCAGCTGCCACACCAGCGGCGGGGTGAAGACGATAAAAGACAAAAACGAGCAAAAAACTGGCCGTTCCCGTAACAAAGAGAACCAAAAAAAGCATGATCACTCCTTTTTCCCGTCTATCCGTTCCTTTATTGAGCCGTTGCTCAAGAAAATGAATCAGTGAACCAATCCAACGGACCGGATGCGGCAGATGGGGAGGATCGCCAATTAGGCGATCCAGAAAAAAAGCGATGGTCGCAGCGAGAAGATGATAAATCATGTTTTTTTCTCTCCTCTCTGGTTGCTTTCCAGAGCCTCGACTGTACACTCATAAACGGCCTTGCCAATCGCTTGGCCAAGGGGAGAAATTGTGCCGGCAAACGCCTGGTGTGCGCCCCTCTGTGTGGCTGCGATCAGAATACTATCAGTAGAGGTCCCTGTCGCCTGCGAGTTCGTCAGCGGATCTTTCACCTGCTTATCAAGCAAAGCCTTCACTTTCGCTTCTGTAGCAGTCATAACCGCTTGAACAAATGCTTCTTCGGATAATTGCCCGTTGGCAAATACCCATGTATTGATCGTTCCCGGCAAAAATGCCCGGTTATGTTCGATAGACCGCGATACATCCACCGCATTGCCGACACCCGCGGTAACGACCGCAAACACCGAGACGTCTTCTACTTCTACAAACCGGCAGGCAGCTGTGTCCAGTTGAACCGCCGTCATCATGCCAACCGTCTCATTTACGTCAAAATGATAGCGCTTTAAAAACACCTTCATATCTTCCTTATAAGCATCATGCCAATAATTTTTATCGACATGACGATTAACAAAACTTCGATGCCAGCCCCAGCCCGCTCCAATAACTCCGGCTGATAGGGTTTTGAGCAATATAGGCGACTCAAGAGAAATCCATTCGCTTGTCTGTTGCACACATGTTTCATCAATGCGGATTTCTGCTTCTTCCTGAGCCGTCTTTTCAGGAAGAATACTCATTTGCGGCTTCGGAACTTCCGGATGAGGACGCTGATGAATAGCTGTTTTATACACTTTTTGGATGGATTCCTCTTTCAAAACCTCACTTGGCAGGCCGAGCCCCGACATCCGCCCTTCTTCCATAAGCAATAGCCTGTCACAATACAAAGAAGCAAGATTTAAATCATGAAAAATCGAAATAACGGTGAGCCCTGCGTCATTTGCTGTTTTCTTCAGCAAATCCAGCAGTTCTTTTTGAAAAGATAAATCTAAGTGGTTGGTCGGCTCATCCAGCAGCAAAATTTCTGGTTCTTGCGCAAGTGCCTGAGCAAGAAAGACACGCTGACGCTCACCGCCAGACAATTGTTCAATAGAGGATTCAGCAAATTGGAGGGTGCCGGTTTGCTTCATTGCTTTCATAACAGCCTGCTCATCTTCCTTGCGCCATACAGGAAAGATGCCGTTTTGATGGGCATAACGCCCAAGAGCAACGGTTTCTCTTACAGTGTATGAAAAAGCTTGCGGGGTCATCTGCGGAAGAACGGCAAGCTTTTTCGCCAGCTCCTTTGGCGTGTACTCCTTGATCTGCCGGCCATCTACCGCTATAGAGCCGCGGCTGGCAGGAACGATGCCGCTAATCATTTTTAACAGCGTGGTTTTGCCGCTCCCATTGGGCCCTAATATGCCGAAAATTTCTCCTTTTTGAACAGAAAATGATAGTTCATGTACGATCAGTTTGCTGTCATAGCCGCCGCTTAGCTGTTCTATCTCAATCATGCTGTCCCTCTTCCTTTCCTTTGCTTGCGAAGCAAAATAATGGCGAACACCGGGGCACCGATGACCGATGTAATCACGCCAATCGGCAGTTCGGTGGGAGAAATGACCGTGCGGGCCACCAAATCAGCCAAAATTAAAAAACCAGCGCCGGCCAACATGGACAGAGGCAGCAAATGGCGATGGTCCGGTCCCCAAATCAGACGAATAAAATGAGGGACGACCAAGCCAACAAAGCCGATGGTTCCCGAAACAGCCACGGCTGCTCCTGTTAAAATGGAGCCGGCCACCAGCACAATCAGCTTCTTTCTGCGGACATTCACTCCTAGATACTGGGCCTTTTCTTCACCAAACGACATTGCATTTAATTCAGCCGCATGGACCATCAGCAGGAAGGTGCCTGCCAAAAAAAACGGCAAGATAAGCTGAATATAATCCCAACCTCGCATAGACACACTGCCGAGCAGCCAGCCGATAATTTGCCGGAGCTCCTCGCCCGTCAAAGCAATCATTAAAGAAATGATCGCTCCTAAAAAGGAGCTGAATATAATTCCTGTTAAAATAATCGTTTCCACCTTCATCGACCGTTCAATGGCCTGGGCAAACAATATAACAATGAAAATGGTCACAATCGAAGCGGCAATGCTGACAACAGGCAGCGTAAATCCGGATAGCCATGGAAGCTGTATATTAAAAAACAGCACCATAACCGCACCTGCAGAGGCGCCAGATGATACGCCCAGCGTGTAAGGATCAGCAAGCGGATTGCGCAGCAGCCCTTGAAAAGCGGCGCCTGCCACAGCCAAAGAAGCGCCGACAAGACCAGCTAACAACACTCGCGGAAAACGGATTTTCCAGACGATGTTATCAAAGGAAGCATCCACTCCATCGAGCGGTGTTCCGAAAAAGTGATGGGAGAATAAGAAAATGATATCCCGAACCGGAACTTGAACCGTTCCGATCGAGATACCTGCAAATACTGAGACAATAAAAAATATAAAGACAAACAAGTACGCCGAAAATTTATTTTTTGAAAACATCTGGATAAATGGCTTCGGCAAGTTCTTCTACTCCTTCAACAAGACGCGGACCCGTACGGTTAACGAGATCAGCATGAACGTCATGAACGTCTTTGTTTTTAACAGCAGTTATCGTTTCCCAGCCTTTGCGGCTAAGTACTTCTTCCACTGGCTTTTGCGTGTAATAGCCATGTGTCGTAATAATGACATCCGGATTTTTCTTAATAATCGCTTCCTCTGTCATTTGCCCCCAGCCATCTTGATCAGCTGCTGCATTTTTTGCATGAATCAGATCAAGCATTTCCTGCATGAACGTATTTTTTCCTGGCGTATAAATCTCGGGAGCCGGCGACACTTCGATAAATACGTTCTTTTCCTCTTCTTTTTTAATTGTTTCCGCTTTTTCGGAAATCTCAGTTAAATCCTCTTTCATGTCCGTGACAATGTCTTCTGCTTTATCACTTGTGCCTGTCGCTTTGCCGATCATTTTAATAGAATCGTACACTTCGTCAAAATTTTGAGCATCGTTAACGACGAGCACATCAATTCCCGCTTCTTCTAGCTGCTTAAAGCCTTCCTTGGAATTATGAGCGCTTGAGCCGTGCGCCAATACAAGATCCGCGTCAAGCCCGATAATTTTTTCGATGTTATATTCCATACCGCCCACTTTTTCCTTGGCGCTCACTTCTTTTGGATAATTGTCGTTATCGGATACCCCCACAATTTCCTTGTCCAGATCCAGCTCATAAGCAATTTCGGTATTACTTGGAATAAGAGAAACAATCCGCTTCGGTTTTTCCTCAATAACAACCTCTTTTCCATCGGCATCTTTAACCGTTACAGGAAAAGCCGCTTGCTCGCTTTCTTTCGGCTGATTGGCTTTCTCTTCTTTTTCAGGGGCGGCTTTGTCACTTCCGCAGCCGGCCAGCAAACCGGCAGCCAGCATAAAAGACAACGTATACTTCGATAACTTCTTCATTACTTTCTCTCCCTCATTCTTCTAAAAAATATCCATAAAAAAACACCTCTACGCTGTGGAGAGGTGCAGTGAAAAAGGACCGCCCGGCAACAATAAGCAGGCCGCTTTTACACCACCCTATCCGCGTAGGTTACCGGTGCTCTAAACCAGGCAGGTTTTCTGGCTTATGAAATGGCTGCATTTCATTTACAGTGGCGGGACCGCGCTGGACTTTCACCAGCTTGCCCTTTTAAAAAGCCGGATCATTCGGCTTTACCTGGTCCAAATTATGTAGTTTTCCGCTTAGCTATATTATACACAAAAAAAACTTTACTTTCATACAATTTTAAAATCATTATTCGCTTGCTGGCACTAATTTTTTTCATCATTCTTCACCTTTATGTTTTAGAAAAACCGAAAGTGGAATAGGATAATAAAAAAGGAAGGAGCGGTAAAATGAATCTTGCCACTTTAATTGGACTGGTTGTTCTATTGCTTGCCATTGCTCTTATTTTGGTGTACTTTCTTCGACAAGCCTTCGATTCCTCTGATACAAGCCGGATTGACGAGATGCCTGAAGATGATCCTTATTTAAACGATCGTGATCAGGCGCATGACCGCCATTTGTAATCCCCGCTAAAGAAACGCAAGAATACAATAAAAATGTTTTCCCAAACATCTGATAAACCAAAAAATCCATCCGGATAAGCGGGCGGATTTTTTGGCTTAAATGAAAGAGTAATTACTGTTCAGCAACCACCGGTGAATCGGCGATTTCAAGCATCGCTTGCTTCATAATTCCAGCCATTCTTGTTAATTGTTCATAGCTGGAGACAAGCGGCGGCATGAACACTATCACATCACCAAGCGGCCGGGTCAGCATCCCGAGCTCCCTCATCCGCAATGTCGCCCGGTAAGCCACCCTCTCTTCAGAAGGAAACGGCTCCTTCGTTGTTCGATCTTTTACCACTTCAATCCCGCACATAAAGCCAAGCTGGCGTACTTCCCCCACATGCGGCAGTTCGGCGATTTCAGCTAACAATTTAGCGATATACTCCGCTTTCTCAGCAGCTTGCTTCACTACCTCTTCTTTCTCAAATATATCGAGGTTTGCTAAAGCAGCCGCACAGCCAAGCTGATTCCCTGTATAAGAATGACCATGGAAAAATGTTTTCATCTCGGCATAATCTCCGTAGAACGCTGCATAAACCTCTTCTGTCGTCAGCGTAGCAGCAATCGGCAAGTACCCTCCCGTAATCCCTTTGGCCACTGTCATAATGTCCGGGGCTACGTCTTCATGCTCTACCGCAAACATCTTGCCCGTACGGCCGAATCCGGTCGCCACTTCATCAACAATCAAAAGAATATTAAATGCTCGGCAAAGCCTCTCTAATTCCTTTAAATAGCCAGGAGGCATAATATGCATGCCGCCTGCCCCTTGGACCATCGACTCTACAACGAGCCCGGCAATCTCATTATGACTTTCTTTAAACAGCGTCTGCATAGCCGCGAGCGACTCCTCCTTCGCTGTTTGTCCGTCCCCTGAAGGATGCCAGCTTGCCGATGGAAACGGCACGGCAAACGAATCGAACATTAATGCGCTGTATACGCGATGATAAATGTCGATGGATCCTACGCTGATCGCTCCAACCGTATCGCCATGATACCCGTTTGCAAGTGTAACAAATTTTGTTTTTTTCTCTTTTCCTTTGTTTTGCCAATATTGATAAGCCATTTTGATCGCTATTTCTACCGACTCCGCTCCGCTGTCTGAATAAAATACACGCGTTAAGTTATCCGGTGAAATCTCGATCAGCTTTTCAGCTAATTGAATAGACGGCACATTGGCGGCTCCAAGCAAAGTCGAGTGGGCAATCTTTTCAAGCTGCTCTTTGATCGCCTGATTAATTTCCGGACGGCGGTGACCATGCACGTTCAGCCATAAAGAAGAATAGCCATCTAAATATTCGTTTCCATAAATATCCCGCAGCACGATCCCTTCACCGCTCTCGATAATCAGCGGGGCTTCCTCGTAATCCTTCATTTGTGTAAACGGCAGCCACATATGCTTTTGGCTAATTTCATATAAACGCGTTGCGTCCACTTTCGATCCCCTCCATCAGTCTGTCAAATGCCCAATTCTTGACGATTTCAGAACGTCGTCCACGTTCCTGAAGAGCCTGTTGAATATCTTCAATGAATGGAATATGCCCGATCACAGGAAGACCGGACCATTCCTGAATCACCCGCATATTATCCTGCTCCATGAGCTTTTCCCCTGGAACCATGCTTGAAAAGACAAGGCCGGCAATTGGCAAGTTTCTTTTCTGGAGGGCTTCAATGGTCAGCATCGTATGATTAATGGTCCCGAGTCCTGTCCTTGCTGCAATGACGACCGGTAAAGCCGCTTCTGCCATCACATCAATCACGCTGCTTCCTTTCCTGTTCAGCGGAACAAGTACCCCTCCGGCTCCTTCTGCTAATACAAGCTGCTTTCCCGCTGATCGCCTTCGAATTTCCTTAATAATCGCCTCTTCGTCAATTATCGCTTGCTCTTCCTCAGCCGCTAAATGAGGAGAACTGGCTTTTTTAAACAAATATGTATATAGTTTTTCCCCTCTCATTTCCGGAAGCAACTGATACATATCAACATCCGGCGCCCTCCACTCACCGTTTTTCCATTCCGCTCCGCTTTGCACAGGCTTATACGGGACAGCTTCTATTCCTCTTTCCCTCAAACCGTGAGTAAGCAAAACCGTGGCAACCGTCTTTCCTGCATCCGTATCTGTACCTGTGATAAAAAGGCCAGGCATGAAATTCACTCCTTTTCAAAATTAGTAAACCATATTTACAAAAATGTTAACATATGAAAAAATGATAAACAATCCTATTTTTTAAAGGAGTGAAAAAAGTAAATGAAAACTTACGAGATTGTTGTTTGTGCGCTTTTTGCCGCCCTAATGGCTATTGGCGCCAATGTGTCCCCTTTTTTGACAATCGGCGGTGTGCCGGTTACATTGCAGCTGATGTTTGCTATCCTGGCCGGCGGATTGCTCGGAAGCCGGCTCGGCTCCTTCTCAATGATGGCTTACGTATGTATCGGGCTTGCCGGCGCTCCCGTGTTTGCCCAATTTAAAGGAGGACCGGCAAGCATTCTCAGTCCCACATTCGGGTTCGTGCTTTCTTTCATCGCAGTAGCTTATGCGACAGGCAAGCTGCTCTCAGAACCTGCGAAAAAAGCGGCCTATTTATATACAGGTGCCGTTGTTATTCTTTTGAATTATGTTATCGGCACTCATTATATGTATGCCGCCTTTAGATGGTGGGCGGAGGCTCCGCAAGGATTCAGTTATGCTGTCGCCTGGTCGTGGATGGCTGCCTACTTGCCGCTTGACCTTGCAGTGATCGCTTTGTCTCTCGCTGCTGTGCCGAAGATTCGTTTAGCCTTAAGCAAGCGGAGTGTTTATATAATAAAAGAGTAAACAAATTTTTTCCCTCCCTTCTTGATTTCTCTTCATAATCTTCCATTTTCTGTGTATAGTTGAAGTATTGCTACGGATTAGAGGAGAACCTAATGAAGATAAGAGAGTGGGATCGCAGTTTAAAAGTTCGTTTAATCGGGGAAAGCATCATGAATGTGACCTTTTGGATGTTCTTCCCTTTTCTTGCTATTTACTTTGCCGAGGAGTTTGGGAAGGGCAAAGCCGGAATGCTTCTCATCCTTTCCCAGCTATTTTCAGTCATTGCTAATCTGGCTGGCGGCTATTGTGCAGACCGCTTCGGCAGGAAGCGGATGATGGTGCTGTCAGCTTTCGGACAGGGGCTGGCTTTCCTTATTTTTGCTTTTGCCAATTCTCCATGGCATGAATCGGCGCTTCTTGGCTTTTTCGCCTTTTCTATTGCCAGCGTGTTCGGTTCCCTTTATTGGCCGGCGAGTCAGGCAATGGTGGCTGATGTAGTGGAAGAAAAAGACCGGAGCGATGTCTTTGCTGTTTTCTATACCTCAATTAATATAGCGGTCGTCATTGGCCCTATCCTTGGCGGCATTTTCTTTTTCACCTACAGATTCGAATTGATGCTATTCGCTGCTCTTACCTGCTTCTCGCTTGCTTTTACCGTTTGGAAATGGATAGAAGAAACCAACCCAGGGGCCTTACAAGCATCCTCAGCCGACAATAACAAATGGTACAGCGTGATTATTGGGCAAATCAAAGATTATCAGGTAATTGTGCGCGATAAAATTTTCCTGCTGTTTATCATCGCAGGAATTTTGAGCTCCCAAACCTTCATGCAGCTCGATTTGCTCATTCCTGTTTATACAAAGGAATCCATTGATATCCAAACCATCTTTTCACTTGGTGATTGGGTGGTTTCTATTAGCGGGGAAAAAGCTTTCGGGCTGCTTGTTTCAGAAAACGGGCTGCTCGTCGCCTTATTTACAGTCGCTATCTCCAAATGGGTGTCACGCTTCCATGAAAAAAATGTCTTTGCCGCATCCTCTATTTTGTATGCAGCTTCGATGTGGATGTTTGCCCTGACTGACTGGTTTTGGGGATTTGTGGTGGGAATGGCTGTATTTACTCTTGGTGAATTATTAATTGTCGGGCTCCAGCAAAGCTTTATTTCCGTGCTTGCGCCTGAGCATATGCGCGGCCAGTACTTTGCTGCTGCCAGCCTGCGCTATACGATCGGCCGCATGATTGCTCCCGCAGCCATTCCTTTGACTATGTGGATTGGCTATTCTTGGACGTTTTCACTGGTTGCCGTGCTTTCTTTGGCAAGTGCTGCCATTTACTACTATATGTTTATCCTTCACAGTCAGAGAAAAAAGAGTGAATCTTAAAAAGGGCAGGCTCTCAGACTAGAGACAAACTCAATGAAAATGGAAGCTTATCTCCAGTCTTTTTTGGTTTGCTCGCGGATGGGACCTGTTGATTCCCATTCTAATCAACAGAGTGAACAACGCTAAGGCAGCCGTATAAGAAAACTTGCTTGAAAATAAATAGACTAAACGCTTGAGCGTGCATTTGCAGACGCTTACTTTCGCTTTGATGAATCTCAGGAAAATGGCCCGAATCATCGCCTCAGAGAGTCTATCTTTCTTTTCAATGACTTAAAAACCATCTAAAACACAAAAGAGGTTCGGAATCATCTCATTCCGAACCTCTTTTGCCAACAAACTGAGGGCGGAACCCGGCCCTGCCCTTTTTATAAATTTATGACTGTTTTTTTAAACGGGCCTCCGCCACAACGACTCCATCTTCATCCGCATACACATACTGTCCGGGCACCCATTTGACCTCCCCAAATGCCACAGGAATGTTTTCTTCTCCTTCTCCCCTTTTAATGCTCTTCAGCGGATTGCTGCCTAAAGCAAGCACACCGATATTTAGTTCTGCAAGCTCCGCCGTATCGCGCACACAACCGTTAATAATAATCCCGCTCAATTTCCGCTCTTCCGCAATTTCGCCTAAACGGTCACCGAGCAGTGCACACCGCTTCGAACCGCCCCCGTCCACTATTAATACATGACCCTCTGGAATCGTTTGCAGCGCTCTTTTCACCAGCACATTATCCTCAAATACTTTCACCGTAGAAATCGGTCCTGAAAAGCGCTGTCTCCCTCCATAGGACTTGAAGTCCAAATAACATACCTGCAATTTCTCTGCGAAATCATCACATAAATCCGCTGTTTTCACATCTGTTTCGATCATCATATCTTCCCCCTTTTCCCCTGGTTATTGTTTTCATTCGACGCCTGTCTCCTTTTTCCTGTTTGCCTTCTGCTTTTGCATGTTTTCGTTTCATGCCAGCGGGTACTTGTTAAAGGAATGACCCTGTACGATTTTAGGAGGATAAAAAATGCCCACCAAAAAAGTAATTGGTTTATGCAGCAGTGAAATTGATGCCATCCGCCGTATTGAAGAATTAAAGGTAGAAGGGTTTGCAGCCAGCCAATTGTATGCCATAACGAAAGACGCGGACTTTCATTTAATGCTTCAAAATCGTTCTGGAGCAAAGGTAATTTCGGCAGGACCATCTATTAAGGATAAGATGAAAGCTGTATTTTCAAAGGAGGCTCCTGTGAAAGAATATTTACTGGAGTTTGGCCTATCTGCGGAAGATGCTGAAGCCTATTACAAAAACGTAGAAGAAGATTTAATTTTGCTTGCAGCCGATAAAGAAAGTACTCAAGCAACGGAAGAAACAGCAGCCGGGATTGCTAATCCTCCTCTGCCTGATAGAGAAGAAGCAGAAAGGCGCCGTCTGATGAAGGGACAGAGAAAGACTGAATCGGCAGCATTGGAGGAATCCACTCTTCCCCCGGATCAGCAAGCACTCTACCGAGATTACTTGTAAAACATTTAAAAGTTTCAATTATATCACAAAGGGTATGTAAACACCATAAGTCATTAGAACTTTTTACAAGGAGGCTATATCAATGAATAATGATAAAAAATTTATTGGCGTGTTTAATACTCAATCGGAAGTGATCAGCAAAATCGAACAACTAAAGGCAGAAGGCTATACAGAAGCAGACATTTATGCAGTAGCAAAGGATACTGAGCATGTTTCGATGGTAAGAGGACGAACTGGAGTCGAAGTAGAATCAGCAGGAACAGACGGTTCTTGGATGGATAAATTTATGGCTTTCTTATCAGGAGAAGACGAAGTCCGGGGCGGATTGCGCAATATGGGATTAGCCGATACAGAAGTGGACCGTTACTATGATGATATTAACGGCGGAAAAATACTTCTCTATGTCGACAAAGATTTCGACCGGTTATATGAGAACCGTCCGCTCACCGATGCGGCTGATCCTAACCTTGGAGCCAATACGCTAGGCGCAAGCGATCACATGGCAGATGGCTATGTAGAAGGCGTCCAGGCAGATAGAGCACCGGAGCTCGATACAACCAATCTATCTGATGATTTAAATGACGAGCAGCGCATTCGTCTCCGTGAGGAACGCCTAGAAGTGGACAAGGAACGTGTTCAAAAAGGTGAAGTATATGTAGAAAAGGATATTGTGGAAGAGCCGCGCACAGTTGATGTCAATGTAGAACGGGATGAGGTGTACGTGGAGCGCCGGGCGGTAGATGAGGTCGCTGCTGCTCGAGACACTTCGCCGATTGTTGACGACGATCATACGATCCGCATTCCGATTACAGAGGAACATGTGGAAGTAACGAAGCGGCCAGTTGTTTCTGAAGAATTAGTCATCGGCAAGCGCAAAGTGCAAGATACCGAAACTGTAAGCGATACGATAAAACGGGAAGAAGCCCACATTGCCAAAGAAGGCGATATTGAAGTAGAAGAAGAGACAACTGATCCCCTTCTCCGTGACAATTCTGCTGATCGCCTAGACCGGCGCGACCGTTATTAATAATAGAAGGAAAATTTTAAATAGCCCTTTCTTAAGAAAGGGCTATTTTGCCTGTTTGAACGTCTTACGTCCAGGTGAAGGTCCAAAATCCAGCTAATGACTACTCACGGGCGGCCGGCAAATTTACTTTTCGCTCTGCCCGCACTTTAAAAATTCTCTCTCATGGCTAGTGTCCGCTGCTCCATAACACTTCGCGATCAGAAGCATAACGGGAAAACAGCTCATTTGCCCACTTTCCGGTGCTCCCTGGGAATAACCGGCGGCCAATTTGCTTCACGGCTGTAATTTCTTGAATGGAATTAGTAAAAAATACTTCTTCCGCCTCCTCCACCTCCTGAGGAAAAAATATCCCTTCTTCAATGGCCATTCCTTTTTCCTTTGCCACACGGATGACATATTTCCGGGTAATTCCGTTTAGAATCCCTGTTTCAATCGCCGGCGTGTAAAGAGTGTTTCCTTTCACCCAAAAAATATTAGAAACTACCCCTTCAGCTACTGCCCCTGCTTGATTCAAAAAAATGCCTTCGACTGACCCGTCCATCCCTGTTTCCCGCTTGCCGGCAATATTATTTAAATAATGATGGGACTTCAGCCGTTCATTCATTTCAGGGGAGTTTCTCTTGATCGTTAACCATTGCCCCGTTTTTTCCAGCAGCCCTCCAGGCGGCGGCAGCGGCTTTTGAAAAACGATCACATTCGGCTGCTCATAAGCTGCGGTCTGTAATCCAATTTCACCATTGCCCGCCGAAACATTGAAGCGGATATACGAATGCTTCCATTCGTTGGCTTCAGATAACTCCTCCAACATCTCCACTGCTTCTGAGCGGCTGAATTGCCTGTTAATCATCAGCGCCTTTAAGCTGCGGTTTAAGCGGTCTAAATGATCGTCCATTAAAAAAGGATGCCCGTTATATACGCGAAAGGTTTCAAATACACCCATCCCGTATAAAAACCCGTGATCAAACGGAGAAATGACCGCCTGCTCACGAGAAACAACCTCTCCATTTAAATAAATAAACATTTTATACCTCCGTCTTCACTCTTCGGTAATAACGGATAAAGCTTTCAAGCATTTCTTTTCCCCCATATGTCATAATGGATTCCGGATGAAATTGCACACCTTCAATAGGAAGCTCTTTATGACGGATGGCCATAATCTCTCCTTCCTTAGTCCAAGCAGAGATTTCAAAACAACTTGGCAGCGTCTCTTTGCGCACAATTAATGAATGATAGCGCGTCGCCGGAAATGGGTCGGGCAAGCCTTTGAAAATCGTCCGGCCATCATGAAACATAGGAGATGTCTTCCCATGCATGAGCCGGCTGGCTCGAACAACCTCTCCGCCAAAAGCTTGAGCGATAGACTGCTGCCCCAAGCACACGCCGAATATCGGAATTTCACCCGCAAAGGAGCGGATAGCTTCTAAGCTGATGCCGGCTTCATTTGGTGTGCATGGGCCTGGCGAGATCATTAAAAAGTCCGGATTCAGCTTTCTGATTTCTTCGATAGTCATCTCATCATTCCGTTTCACCACCAGCTCTTCTCCAAGCTCTCCTAAGTACTGAACAAGATTATAAGTAAAAGAGTCGTAGTTATCGATCATTAAAATCATGCGTGTTCTCCTCCTGATTGCACAGACGCCAGCCTTTTTTCCGCGAGTTCCTTCGCTTTCCAGACAGCCTTTGCTTTTTTCAGCGACTCCTTGTACTCGCTCTTTGGATCGGAATCGATAACGATCCCCGCCCCTGCCTGGACATGACACATGCCGTTTTCAACAATCATTGTCCGAATGACAATATTCAGCTCCATATCTTCATTAAAGCCGATCCATCCAATGGACCCGGTGTACAGGCCGCGCCTTACTGGTTCCAGCTCCTCAATAATTTCCATCGTCCGGACTTTCGGCGCCCCAGTAATCGTTCCTCCCGGAAAAACGGCATGAATCACATCAGCATTCGTTTTCCCGGCAGCAAGTGTGCCGCGCACATTGGAAACGATGTGCTGGACATGGGAATATTTTTCAATCACCATAAATTCATCTACTTCAACAGAGCCGTATTCACTTACCCGGCCTAAATCATTTCGTTCCAAATCAACGAGCATAACATGTTCAGCACGCTCTTTTTCATTCTCAATCAATTCTGAAGCCAGGCGTAAATCGTCTGCATCGTCTTTTCCGCGTGAACGGGTACCGGCAATTGGCCGTGTGCTTAACTCGGTTCCTGATTTCTTTACCAACAGCTCCGGGGAGCCGGATACGATTTGAAATTCAGGTGTATGAATATAAGTCATGTACGGAGAAGGATTCAGCCTTCTTAATTCCTCATAAACAGCCAGCGCCGGAACAGAAAGCGGCTTGGACTGACGGACAGATAAATTAACCTGGAAAACGTCTCCCGCAGCAATATATTGTTTTGTTTTTTCAACTGCCGCTTGGAACTCTTCTTCCGAAAAAGATACCTTTAACTCATCGGCAGCAGGATCTGCCGCTGCCTCGGTTTCTTCATGGAATACAGCGGTCCACTTCTCTTCCGCTTGCTGCAGCCTCTGTTCTGCTGCTTTCTCTCCGCCAATAACGAGCAGCCAAAGAGTGCTTGTTTGGTGATCAAAGACAGCCCATTCATCGAAAACTTGAAAGTAGAGAACTGGCAGGCTAAGGTCCTCCTCCGCACAATCCGGCAGCTTTTCAATATAACGGGCATAATCATAGCTGATATAGCCGATCGCCCCGCCTTGAAAATCAGGAAGCCCTTCTTGCTTAGGCAGTTGGAATTCTTTCATCCAACTCTCCAATTCAGCAAGCGGCGCTCCCTTGCGCTTTTCTTCACTGCCTGCCGTCTGAATTTGAATGCCTTCCCCGTCAGACAGCACGACTGCTGACGGCGATAACCCGGCTATGCTGTAACGCCCTCCTCTTCCGCTTTCAAGAAACACATGATGGGCTTTACTTTTAGTCAGAGATTTATATTGATAGAAAAACTTTTCCTTAGTGTAAGGAAGCGTCCGGTAACCTATTTGTCGTTCATTCACTCGTTTTCATCCTTTTTTGTCTTAGTCTTTTTCATCATACTAGACAAGCCGGAAAGAAAAAAGCATCGAAACAGCATTTTTTTGCCGTCGCTTTTCTGTTTGCGGCCTCTATCTTTTATAATAGAAGAAAACGAGTAAAAAAGGCGGCGGGAAACAATGGAAGACCATACTTCAATCCAGAAGGCTCAATCAGCAAGCACAGCAGATACCTTAATGAAAGACCTTCAGTCCCTTGGAGTGAGACAAGGAGATGTTCTTATCGTGCATTCTTCTCTGCGTTCGATCGGCTGGGTAGCTGGCGGCGAAGACACTGTGATCCAAGCACTTATGGAATCTGTCTCCAGCAGCGGAACCATTGTCATGCCGGCACAAACCAGCGATAACACAGATCCAAAATACTGGAAAAATCCGCCGGTACCAGAAGAGTGGTGGCCGAGTATTCGTTACTTCATGCCTGCCTATTTGCCGGATATCACCTCTACGTTAGGGATGGGACGGATCGCTGAAGCCTTTCGGACGTTTCCAGAGGTCAAGCGAAGCGGCCACCCCTCTTGTTCGTTTACAGCATGGGGAAAGCATGCTTCTTTCATCACTGACCATCATTCAGTGGACTTTGCCTTTGGAGAACAGTCACCGCTTGCCCGATTATATGAGCTTGATGCGGCCGCTTTATTTATCGGCACGGACTACCGCTCATGTACCGCTATGCACCTTGGTGAATACCGGGCAAACGATGGCCGCAAAGCTTTTAAGCAAGGCTCAGCAATGATGGAAAACGGAGAACGGGTCTGGCGAGTTTATTGGGAGCTTGAAGAAACATCCGAGCGGTTTAATGAAATCGGCCAAGCCTTCGAACAAGAAATCCCGGTTGCGACAGGCTCTCTCGCCCAGTCTGCTTGCAAGCTGATTCCTATTCGTCCGCTTGTTGATTTCACCGCCCGTTACTTCAACGGCCTTTCAAAGCAACAAAGCGATTAACTGCTGCCGGAAATGGAGCCTCTTCTGTCAGCTCCGCCCATCCTTGCTCTATCGCCTCTAAAAAAGAATGAACGGCGATCTGCTGAACAAAGATGGCTTCAAAACCGATTTCCCGCAAAAGATCCCAATAATCTGGCAGACTGCCTATATACTTTGCGTCCTCCGAGTGCTGCAGTGCAGAAGGCTCAGCCAAATCAATCACCAGGCGGCCGCCCGGATTCAACAAATGAAAGCTCTGCCGCAGCCATTCTTCTCCATTCTCTAAGAAATGGATGCCTAACTGGGAGGCTGCCACATCAAATCCGGATTTCACAGAGTTGAAAACAGCGGAAGAAGCCATAACAACCCTGGCTTTATTCGCATGTATGATAGCGGGAGGCAAAGAGTCTCCAATCCATAATACATTCTCCTCCTGCTTGATACTTGCTGTTTGCAGAAAACTGCCGGATGAAATCGTCCATCCTAACACTTGGTCACTTGCTGCTCCTTTTCGATTTGTTACCGCCATATGTCGTTCCTCCTTTTTTAATAATCCAAACAAAAGAAAAACCTCTTCAGATAAGAAGAGGTTTTCAAATAATCCGCTCTCTTATCTGCCAGCTTTCGCTGCAAGAATTAGCACCGTGCCCCCATATACGGGGGTCGGTTGCCGGGCTTCATTGGGCTTGTCCCTCCACCTGCTCTTGATAAGATATTCATTGTTATTTAATTCATTCAGCTATTGTTAAGCCATCTATTTAGCACTTTAAATAAATTCACTTTTCAGTTCATTCGAATTATTGCACGATTACACTCGGCTGTCAACCTGCTTTTAAAAAATATTCAGCCGGGCAATGCGGCGAACAGCTTCTTGTATTTGTTCTTCAGATGCGACCAGGCCGGCACGGACATATCCCTCGCCGCGCTCGCCAAAACCAATTCCCGGTGCAAAAGCTACGCCTGCCTTTTCGAGAAGCAGCTCGCTAAACTGCTGAGATGTATACCCTTTCGGCACTTTCAGCCAGGCAAAAAAAGAGCCCTCCGGTGCGGTGACGTCCCAGCCAATTTCTTGTAAACGGCTGATGAGCAAGTTGCGGCGCGCCTCATACATCTCCTGCTGCTGATGCACCTGCTCCTGCGGACCAAGCAAAGCAGCTGCGGCTGCCTCTTGAATGCCTCCGTACAAACTGCAATGCAAATGCTCCTGCATTAACTCCAAGGCAGCAATCACGCTCGGATTGCCAACTGCAAATCCGATTCTCCAGCCTGCCATATTATATGTCTTTGACATAGTATAAATTTCAATGCCATGCTCCTTCGCCCCGTTGGCTTGAAGATAACTAATCGGTCTTTTCCCATCAAACCCAATAGCTCCGTAAGCAAAGTCATGAACAATACAAATCCCGTGTTCATCAGCAAATTGAATCGTCTTTTCAAAAAAAGCGGCATCTGCCATTGCTCCTGTCGGGTTATTTGGATAATTGATAAACAGGAGCTTTGCTTTTTCAGCTACCTCTTTTGGAATCTTTTCATAGCGAGGCAAAAAACCGTTTTCTGCTTCAAGCGGCAGCATGTGCATATCAGCGCCGGCAAGAGCGATACCAGACCAATAGTCCGGATATCCCGGGTCGGGCACGAGCGCTATATCACCCGGGTTCAGCAAGCATTGCGGCAACTCGACTAACCCAGCTTTGCCGCCAATAATAAGGGCTATTTCTTTTTCCGGGTCTGCTTCGACGCCATACTCTCTTTTATAAAAATCAGCACAAGCCTTTTTCACATGGCTAAAGCCTTGGAAAGGCGGATATTTATCATTAGCGGGATTGTCAGCTGCTGCCTTCAATGCCTCCTTGATATGGGAGAATGCTGGCTGGTCGGGACTCCCCTGTGCCAAATTGATTATATCCTGTCCCTTGTCAGAGGCCTCCTTAATCTGTTGGCCCAATTTGGCGAAGAATTGCTCCGGCAAGGCCTGAAGCCGATTAGCTGTTTCAAAAGTCTTCATTCACGCAGCCCTCGCTTTCAAATTATAGTTAATAATGGTATAACGAAAGGGAAAGAAAGTAAAGTAAGAATTTTCGGAAAGGAAAGTGGGGTTGAAATGAAATTAAAAACTGCAGTTATCCAAATGGATATCGCCTTTGGCGATCCAGAGGAAAATTACAAGCGAGCAGAAAAGTGGCTGCAAAAAGCAGCTGATCAAGGCTGCCAGCTGGCGGTGCTGCCTGAATTGTGGACAACTGGCTATGATTTAACGAGGCTTGATGAGATCGCTGATAAGGAAGCAGCCAAGACGGTGCAATTCTTATCGGCACAAGCTAAAAAACATCGCATGCACTTAATTGGCGGCTCCGTAGCCAATGAAACACAAGAGGGTGTGGAAAATACACTAATTGTTATTAATAAAGAGGGAGAACTGCTGAAAAAATACAGCAAACTGCACCTATTCCGGTTAATGGAAGAAGAGAAATTTTTAAAAGCGGGAAAAGAGGACGGCTTATTTATGCTTGAAAACGAACAGATGGCCGCTTTTATTTGCTATGACATCCGCTTCCCTGAATGGCTAAGAAAACATGTACTGGCAGGGGCGAACGTCTTATTTATCCCTGCTGAATGGCCGCTTGCCCGCAAGGACCATTGGCGGACATTGCTGATTGCCAGAGCCATAGAGAACCAAAGCTATGTTGTAGGCTGCAACCGCAGCGGTGAAGACCCTAAAAATAAATTCGCCGGCCATTCTATTATCGTTGACCCATGGGGAGAAGTGGTTGCCGAAGCAGGAGAGGAAGAGGAAATGCTCATGGCTGAAATAGATCTTTCGCAAGTAGCGAAGATAAGAAAACGCATCCCCATCTTCGAAGACCGCCGCCCGGCATTTTATGAGTGAACAGGAAGAAACCCGGGAAATTTCCCGGGTTTTCATCTAACGGCAGCCGAACTGCCTGAATAACAAGGACGGTTACTCTCCTGTTTAATCCCACTCATACGGTGTTTCCTGGTAAACGTAATAGTTTAGCCAGTTAGAAAACAATAAGTGAGCATGCGAGCGCCACTTGTTTATTGGCTTTTTTGTCGGATTATTGTCCGGGAAATAGTTTTTTGGCATGTCGATATCGAGCCCCTTCGCTAAATCCCGTGCATATTCTTCGGAAAGTGTATGCGCCTCGTACTCCAGATGTCCAGTAATCATAATATGGCGCTCATCTTTTGACATGATAATAAATGCGCCTGCTTCCTCAGAGTAAGCTAAAAGCTGCAAATCGTTATGGCCTTTAATCTTTTCTATCTCAACATCTGTGTAGCGAGAATGGGGCGCATAGAAAAGATCATCAAATCCGCGCATCAGCTTCACCGTAGGTTCATTCACTGTATGACTGAACACACCGGAACATTTCTTGGGCAATTCAAATTTGCCGATACCGAAATAATGATAAAGTGCTGCTTGGGCCCCCCAGCAAATATGGAGAAGAGAAGTAACATTTGTCTTGGCCCAATCCATTATATCTGTTAATTCTTCCCAGTAACTAACCTCTTCAAATTCCATCAATTCGATAGGCGCTCCAGTAATAATCATGCCGTCAATGCGCCTGCCCTTGACTTCCTCAAATGTCGTATAAAATTGCTGCAAGTGGGATTTGCTGACATTCCTCGATTCATATGTAGCTGTATACAAAAAAGATACGTTTACTTGAAGTGGTGTGTTGCCGAGCAGCCGCAGAAGCTGGGCTTCTGTTTTCTCTTTTTCCGGCATTAGGTTCAGAATTAAAATATTTAACGGACGGATATCCTGGCGGCGAGCCCGATCCACGTCCATCACGAAAATATTCTCTTTCTCCAGAATCTCACGTGCCGGCAATTGCTGCGGTATATTAATCGGCATCTTTCTACCCCCTTTTGGTTTTGAATTTTCAATAAACTATTATAGACAGCCCCTCTTGTAAAATACAAGAACTGTTTTTTCTCCTCGGGCTGTACCTGCACAAAAAAGCCTGCAAAAGAGCTTTTCTTTGCAGGCAGATAGATTATTTCAATTTTAATTTAGCCAGTGCATCAGCTAAAGCGGTATTAATCGGTTCATCCTTCGATTGTTTTTTCAAATATTGATTTACATCTTGCTTTGTCGCTTTATTTCCGGACTGCTGCTTCCGCCGCTTCTGGAAGGCCGACATTTTTTCTCTGTATCCGCATTTGCAGACAAAGATCTGTCCTTCCCCTTCCCCGCGAAGCTCAAGTTTTTTATGGCAGTTTGGACAGCGGGCATTCGTCAATTTTGCTACATTTTTGCGGTAGCCGCACTCTCGGTCCTGGCATACAAGCATCTTCCCTTTTTTTCCGTTCACTTCCAGCAATAATTTCCCGCAATCCGGACATTGGCTGCCCGTTATATTATCATGCTTGAACTTTTTGTCGCTGTTTTTAATTTCATTGGTTACTGCTTTGGTATAACTGCCAATTTCTTTCATAAAAGCTTGCGGCTTCAGTTTGCCCTTCGCAATGGCCTCAAGCTTTTGCTCCCACTCTCCTGTTAAAGCTGGCGACTTTAATTCGCTTGGCACCAGTTCGAGCAATTGCTTGCCTTTGGAGGTAAGAATGATATCTTTGCCTTTCTTCTCGATTAAAAAGGTATTAAACAGCTTTTCGATAATATCTGCCCGGGTCGCCACTGTTCCAAGTCCGCCTGTCTGGCTGAGCGTTTGTTTGAGCTGTTTGTTTTCCTCTTCCATGTACTTTGCCGGGTTTTCCATTGCTGACAAAAGGGTTCCTTCGTTAAAACGGGCCGGCGGGCTCGTTTCTCCCCGGGTAGGCGTTAACGCCGTTACTTCAAGCTCTGCTCCTTGTTTAACAGGAGGCAGGGAAGCTTCATCGTCTTCCTCTTTCCCGTACACTTCTTTCCAGCCAAGAGAAGTAATGACTTTTCCTTTAGCTGTAAATGCCTCTGATCCAATCTTTGCTTCCACTGTCGTTTGCTCGTACTCAAACGGCGGCAGCAATACAGCTAAAAAGCGCTTAACAATTAAATCGTAAATCTTACGCTCTTTGTCGCTTAAATCATTTAAAATAGCAGTTTGCTCCGTCGGTACAATGGCATGATGATCCGATACCTTGGCATCGTTGACAAAAGACTTGTTTGGCTTGATTCCGTTTTTCTTTACCTTAGCTGCATATTTCGTATAAGGAGTAATTTCGACAGCCTCTACTCTCTCTCTCAGCGTATCCACCATATCGCTTGATAAATAGCGGGAATCGGTACGCGGATAAGTAACAAGCTTATGCTGTTCATACAGCTTTTGCATAATCGACAGTGTTTCTTTTGCCGAATAGCCAAAAATTTTGTGGGCATCGCGCTGAAGCTCCGTTAAATCGTACAGCTCGGGAGCATAAGACTTTTTGGCCGCCTTTTTCACACTGGCAACCACCGCTTTCTGGCCGCGAATCGCCTTTAAAAGTTGATCCCGCTTTTCTTCTGAAAAGGTTTTCGTGTCATTTGACTTTGCGTCTTTCCAGGTCAGCTTAATGTCTCCGGAGACGGCAGCAATGCCATAATAGCTTTTGGGCTTGAATTGCTTAATTTCTTCTTCCCTTCTTGCAATGATCGCCAACGTAGGAGTCTGCACACGGCCGCAGGAAAGCTGGGCATTAAACTTTGTAGTTAAAGCCCGGGTAGCATTAATTCCGACAAGCCAGTCGGCTTCTGCACGGGCTACAGCGGAACGGTACAAATTTTCATACTCCCGGCCGTCTTTTAGGTTTTTAAACCCTTCACGAATCGCTTTGTCCGTAACAGATGAAATCCATAAACGCCTTACCGGCTTTTTCACATGTGCTTTATCAATAATCCAGCGCCCAACGAGTTCCCCCTCGCGCCCGGCATCTGTAGCAATCACAATGTCCTTTACATCTTTACGATTCAATTGCGTTTTTACGGCTTGAAATTGCTTGCCGGTTTTCTTGATGACAACCGTTTTTAAATGGTCCGGCATAAGCGGCAAATCAGCCAGATTCCATGTCTTGTATTGATTGCCATACGCCTCAGGGTCAGCATGAGTCACTAAGTGCCCAAGCGCCCATGTCACAATATAGCGGTCTCCTTCCAAAAAGCCGTTCCCTTTTTTGCCGCATTTCAACACGCGGGCAATATCGCGGGCAACGGACGGCTTCTCAGCTAACACGACTGTTTTGCTCATAGTAACATCCTTTCATTTTTACACTGCTCCTATTATATCATTTGTTCCGATAAATGGCGTTCCCCTGCCACTCTGTTTCTAACTCCAGGCGTATTCCAGCTACTGGGCCGCCACGGCCAAATTTGCATAAAACCAGCTGCTTGTTTTCAGTAAGCTCGTGACTTCCTTCTTTTTTTCGTTTATATTTGGTAAAAACATTGTATTTTAGCATATTTATCTATTACTCAGAAAGGAGTGTTCGTTATGCTATTGCAAAAACGCGGCGACATCCCTTACATTCTCGGACTAGTTTTTTTGCTTGCCGGTGTCATTTACTTTTTCGCGTCTAACTGGCCGCTGCTCGATCGTCCTGTAAAAATCGGACTGAGTATGCTGATGATTGCTGCCTGCTTTATCATTTCACTCATGTATAAGAGGAGCGCTACTTTTGCTTATCTAAGCAATTGGTGGCTTCTGGCCTCAGCTATTGCCTTTGGTGCAGGTGTCGCCCTCGTTGGGCAAATGTATAATTCCCATGCAGATTCGTATGTATTATTCTTGATTTGGCTTATACCTGTTATTTTGCTTGCCGTGCTGACCAACTATCAGCCTTTTTTCTGGCTGTCGTTTCTGCTGCTGGAGCTGACGATTTGGCTGAAAATTTATCCTGTTGGCGTGTGGGTCGATTATTCAGATGCCGAAGAAGCTTTTCTGTATGGAGCGCTCATTGTACTTCATTTGCTTTTCTTTTATTTGCTGAAAAAAGCCCGTCTTGAAAAAATCGGATTTCTCGCGCTTATTGTGACGCAGTATTGTTCTGTTTTTTTACTAGTCAAGCACTCTCTTTATCATCTTTTTTCCGACTTTGAACCTTCGTCCGTTGCATACCTGGCTCTTCATGGAGTGTATATTTTTTTAATCGTGCGCTTCTGGAAAAGCTTTATGAACGACCGGAAAAGCCACCCGTTTATTATGGCTGTGCATTTGCTTTTCTTTGGGCTTTATGTAGTATATAATGCCTTTCTTATTTACATTATGATGTTCGGAGAAACCGTTTTTTTCACTGGCTTTCTTCTCCTAATTGCTGTCTTTGGATTCAGTGTCTATGTTTTGCAAAAGCTGGCAAAAACGGCGAAGGAACAAGATAAAAAATGGAGCCGTTACACATATAAGTTCTTTGTTGCCGTTCTTTCTTTTTTAGGGACGATTATCGCTATATTATCCACTAGCTCCTTTGCATTCCTGCTCTTTAGTGATGGGGAAGGATTAAAATATAGCTTTCTCTTCCTTGGTGCCGCCTTGGCTGTCTCCGGATTCTTTATCTCAAAAAAAGAATGGGTCGTTGTGCGCCTTACTTTACAGGTCACCGGCATCGCCTTTTTGTTTCTCTTTGCTTACTGGCAGGGGGAAACCTGGTTTTTCTGGCTGATGGCCGTGCTTTTCCTCGCCATGAGCATTTTATTTTCTTCCTTGCGGGATGTGCTGCTCTATTACTTAGCCGCTAATGGCGCACTTAGCAGCGCTGCTCTAGCTTCTCTATCAGATCTGGGCCTTTCTGAAGAATGGATGAAGCTGGCGTTTCTGTTATTGGGGATCTTCAATGCTGTTCTTTTTGCCAAACGGCCTGGGCAGCGCCTCGGCTTGCTTGCCTATCTGCTGTCCCTTTATTATTTCTTTTCACTGACAGCTGAAGACGGGCAATTAGTTGTACTCTCTATCTTGTTTCATCTTATCTTTGCCGGGTATGCTTACTTCCATTTAGCATATCCCCAAAGCCAATCCAGGCTCTATAAATGGGCAACCTGGATAGCTGTTTCCGCTTTTCTTGTCTGGAAATATTATGAGTTTATTTGGAAATTGCTGCACAAGTCGCTCGCATTTTTCATTGTCAGCGCTCTGTTTTTCCTTCTCTTTTACTGGTGGGGCAGAAAACATACAGAGACAGCGCGGAATATTAGGCAGTGGAGCTGGAAGCCGATTGCCATTCTTTTAACCGCCCAGCTGGCCTTTATTGGGATTGTCTCCTGGCAAAAAGAGCAGCTGCTGCAAAACGGAGAACTTGTCGCTCTTCAATTGGAGCCGCTGGACCCTCGTTCGCTGCTTCAAGGTGATTATGTTCAGCTGAACTACGCCATTCACAGCGCTTACCAAGAAGAGCAGCAACGGCGGGAGCTTCCAGAAGGAAAGCTCTACGTCGAGTTACAGAAAACGACGGAAAGCGTTCCTTATCACGGAACGGATATAGCGATTTACCAGCCTGTTCGTTTTACAGAGAAAGAACAGCCGGCGCTTGTTCATGAGAAAGCCGTCACTATTCGGGGGAAAAGCCGCTATGGCAATCTCAACTTGGGCATTGAGCATTTCTTTATCCCTGAGAATACTGGAGCAGACTGGGAAGAGAAAAACATTGCTCTTGTCCGCGTAGCTGAAAATGGAGATGCAATTTTAGAAACATTGGTACGTAGAAACAAAGAGCAATAGCATGATATTTTTGTCAATTTAAAAGAAATTCATCCTACAAAAGCCGGGAAATATCCGGCTTTTGTAATGCAATTGTAATATTACACGATAAAGTGTAACATCACACCCTTCATTTTTCTGGTATATTAGCCTCAGATAAACATATTGCTACAAAAAATCCAATTTAGAAGCGGAAGGGTAACAGGGTGAATCGGATGAAAAAATGGTTAACTGCAATAGTAAGTTCGTTGATTTTAAGTGTCAGTTTATTAATGCCTTTACATTCAGCAGACGCAGCTTATTCTGCAGACTCTGTCATTGCTGAAGCGAAAAAACATATTGGTACACCGTATAAATGGGGCGGCACGACTCCAAAAGGGTTTGATTGCTCCGGATTTATTCAATACACACATAAGCAAGTCGGCCTGTCCTTGCCAAGAACAGCTGCACAAATGTATCAAAAAGGCACAGCTGTCAAGAAAAGCGACATGGAACCAGGCGATTTAATTTTCTTCAGTACATATAGCAAAGGCGCTTCCCATGTAGGCATTTACTTAGGAGATAACGAATTTATCCACTCAGCCTCCAAAGGGGTTCGCATTGATAAAGTAAGCAACTCCTATTATAAGAAAAGATACCTAGGCTCTAAGCGCATTGCTCAATAATAAACCATTAGAAACCCCGGCTCATGGAGAGAGCCGGGGTTTTCTGTTCATTTACAGCTAAGCTGTTTTCTCTTTCTTTACTTTTCTTGCCTCAATCATGTGAATATGATGGCCGTCCACATCGCGGATAATAAATTGATAGCCGTCCTGTTCCAGCGCATCGCCGAGAGCCACATCAATTTTTTGAGTCAGAAACCATCCGCCAAGCGTATCTACATCTTCTTCCTCTAAATGAATGCCAAGAAGGTCATTCACTTCTGTAATTAATACCCGCGCACTCAGCATATACTGCCCGGCGGCGATTTTTTGGATTTCCGGCTTCTCATCTGAATCAAATTCATCACGAATTTCACCGACAATTTCCTCTAAAATATCTTCTACTGTCACTAGACCCGATGTTCCGCCGTATTCATCCAATAGTATCGCCATATGAATCCGCTCTTTTTGCATTTTTAGCAGCAGGTCGTGAATCGGTATCGTTTCAATTACGCTGATAACTGGTTTCACAAACCATTCCAGCGGCTGCTCATCGTAATTGTCCTTGCTTAAGAAATAAGAAAATATTTCTTTAATATTTACCATGCCAAGGATATTATCTTTATCCCCATCGTCTACTGGATAACGTGTGTATTTCTCGCTTTTTAAGATATCGGTGATTTCCGCCCATGTTAAATCTTTACTTAACGTCACCATCTCTGTGCGCGGTACCATAATCTCTTTGGCAATTCTTTCATCAAATTCAAAAATGTTATCCACATACTTATATTCCGATTGATTAATTTCCCCGCTTTTATAGCTTTCTGACAAAATAATGCGCAGCTCCTCTTCCGAATGGGCAACCTCATGCTCAGAAGCCGGCTCCAGTCCAAACAGGCCGGTGAAAAAGCGGGCTGAACTGTTCAATACCCAAATAAACGGGTACATCACCCGGTAAAACAATACAAGCGCTGGCGAAAAAGCTAAAGTTAACCACTCCGCCTTTTGAATAGCCAGCGTCTTTGGCGCTAATTCTCCAATCACCACATGAAGAAAAGTGATAAAGGCAAAAGCAATGACAAAGGACAGCACTCCCGTTATAGACGGGGCTAAATCCAGCTTTTCAAAGAGCGGATGCAGCAAGTGCTCAACTGTCGGCTCCCCTAGCCAGCCAAGTCCAAGGGACGTAATAGTAATGCCGAGCTGGCAAGCTGATAAATATTCATCCATGTTCGTAACGACCTTTTTGGCAACGGTCGCCTTTTTATTTCCCTCAGCAATCAATTGATTGATCCGCGACATTCTGACCTTTACAATAGCAAACTCAGAAGACACGAAAAAGCCTGAGAAGCCAATTAATATGGCAATGAGCAAAAAATTGACGATAATCAAAGACGGCAAGGAAAGCAAAGAATGAAAGATGATAACGGGTCCCCATTCCTTTCTTGGCTTTCCTCTTTCACCTCCCGTGCAAGTTTATAATTCCCTTTTACCCCATTAGAAATCATTCGTAACAAAAAGAATCGTATGTAGAGAATGGCCAGCAGTTTCCATTTCCTTTATTCTTTTACCATTTTTACGAACCTATACGCAGAAAACAGCGCTCTCTCCTTCATTTTAATAAAAATAAGGGGCAGTTTCCATTTTAAAGTCCCCATAGTAAAATGAAGAAAGGCACGTTACTTTATGATGAGAGGTTTTGAACATGAGCATTTTAACAGTTGAGCATTTAAGCCACGGTTTCGGAGACCGGGCCATTTTTGATAATGTATCTTTCCGTCTTCTGAAGGGTGAACATATCGGGCTGATCGGCGCGAACGGAGAAGGCAAGTCCACCTTCATGAATATCATCACCGGACAGCTTCAGCCGGACGAAGGCAAAATATCCTGGGCGAAGCATGTTCGCGTCGGCTATTTAGATCAGCATGCCATTCTTGAACGCGGGATGACGATTCGTGATGTTTTAAAAACAGCTTTTCAATATTTGTTTGATTTAGAAACAGAAATGAATGACTTGTTCGCGAAAATGGGCGAAGCCTCTCCAGAAGAATTGGAGAAGCTTCTCGATGAAACCGGAACCATTCAAGATTTGTTGACGAACAATGACTTTTATGTAATCGATGCTAAAGTAGAAGAAATTGCGCGCGGACTTGGACTCGATGAGATCGGCCTTGATCGTGACGTTCACGACTTAAGCGGCGGGCAGCGGACGAAAATATTGCTGGCTAAGCTGCTTTTAGAAAAGCCGGATATCTTGCTTCTTGATGAGCCGACAAACTATTTGGATGAACAGCATATTGAATGGCTGAAGCGCTACCTGCAGGAATACGAAAATGCCTTTATTCTTATTTCTCATGACATTCCCTTTTTAAATAGTGTCATTAATTTAATCTATCACATGGAAAATCAAGGATTAAATCGTTATGCAGGCTCCTACGATGAGTTCATGAAAGTATATGAAATGAAAAAACAGCAGCTTGAAGCCGCCTATAAAAAGCAGCAGCAGGAAATTGCTGATCTGAAAGACTTCGTGGCCCGCAACAAAGCACGGGTATCGACAAGAAATATGGCGATGTCGAGACAGAAAAAACTCGACAAAATGGAGGTTATCGAGCTGGCCCAAGAACGCCCTAAACCTGAGTTCCATTTTAAAGAAGGCCGGACATCCGGGAAGTTAATCTTCGAAACCAGCAACCTCGTTATCGGTTACAATGAACCGCTGTCCAAGCCGCTGAACTTGCGCATGGAACGAGGTCAAAAGGTCGCTTTAACTGGAGCAAACGGCATCGGGAAAACCACTCTGCTCCGCAGCATCCTTGGTGAAATCCAACCGCTATCGGGCACAGTGGAACGAGGAGAGTCCCTGCAAATCGGCTATTTCGAGCAAGAAATCAAATCTGACAACAACCGGACTTGCATCGAGGAATTATGGAGTGAGTTTCCAGCCTTCACTCAGTATGAAGTTCGCGCCTCTTTAGCAAAGTGCGGATTAACAACAAAACATATAGAAAGCAAAGTCAGTGTCTTAAGCGGCGGTGAAAAAGCAAAAGTACGGCTTTGTAAATTGATCAATAAAGAAACCAATCTGCTTGTTCTTGATGAACCGACTAACCATTTGGATGTAGATGCTAAAGCGGAATTGCTGCGCGCCTTGAAGGCGTACAAAGGAAGCATTTTACTCATCTCCCATGAGCCAGAGTTCTACCAGCAAGTGGCAACAGAAGTATGGAACTGTGAATCATGGACGACAAAGGTGTTTTAAAACGGTCAATTGAACATAGAAAAGTGGTCTGTATACCTTTAAATCTTGTGCGTCTCCGCCAGAGCAGAGGCAGAGGCGCTGTTGCTTTTTACAGCTGAAAAAGCTGTGTCTAAACGCTTATTTTCCTGTCCATCCTAAGATTCGACAGTATTCGCTGTCATCTTTCAGTACAATAAGTAGAAAAATGCGGCAAATCAGAAAAACAACTTATTTATATAGGAGCGTACCAAAATGGCCAAACGAATTGCTTTATCTTGGAGCGGAGGCAAAGACAGCTGCATGGCTCTCGAACGGTTAGTTGCTGCCGGCTACGAAGTGGCCCTCCTTGTCACCACTGTCCCTCAAGAATTAAACCGGACATTCGCTCATGGAGAAAAAACAGAAATGATTGAACAGCAAAGTGACTCTTTGTCGATACCTGTCCACTTTATTCGTTGTTCATTGAATGCTTACACTGAGACATTCATCGAAGATTTAGTCCAGCTTAAAAGCCGTTACGGCTTGGATGGCATAGCCTTCGGAGACATTTATTTAGAAGGGCATCGGCAATGGGGGGAAGAGGTTGCCGCTGCGGCTGGCTTAGAAGCTCTCTATCCTCTTTGGTGCCGCCCTGAGGATAGTGTGAAATTGTTAACTGCTTTTATTGAATTAGGATACAAAGCGGCTGTTATCCGCATACGCAAGGATGTACTGGATGACTCTTGGCTTGGAAAAGAATTAGATCAGAATTTTTTAGAAGCCATTCAACAACAAACGGTTTGTCCGCTTGGCGAAAACGGCGAATTTCATACGTTTGTTTGGGACGGGCCCCTTTTTCAGTACCCTGTGCGATTCACATACGGACAAATCCTTTCACAGGATAGCAGCCAGCGGCTAGAAATTCATCCGCTCATTTAATGAATCAATTGAAAAAGGGGGTTCGTTAATGCCAAAACGTATACAGCAGACCGAAAAAAAAGCGCACCTTTATATGTTGTCTTCCTTTGCTGTATTTCTTTCATTGATAAGCTTTTCCGGCCTGTTTTCTTCAGCATATGGACCCTTGAAAAACAATTTTACCCTGATTCATTTTGTATTAGAGTTCGTCAGTATTGCCGTTTCAGCCATTATTGCAAGCAACGGCTGGGTGGCATTCACCCATACTTTAGCTATGAACCGGCTGCTGTTCTCCAGTGCATTTGTAGCTGTTGCCTTTTTCGATCTCATGCATATTCTCACATTTTCTGGAGCAGTCACCTTTATAGAAACAGATGCAAGTTCCTTGACAATATGGTTCTGGGTATTGGGACGGCTGGCTCAGTCAGCTTCCCTCGCCTTCATTGTGTTTTCCACTGACAGAGGAACAGCGCCGCGATCTACGCGCTGGCTGACTTACGGCTGTTCCCTGCTGCTTGCGGTTTTAATTTCAATTATGGTGATTCTCTATTCCGGCAGCTGGCCAGCCCTTGTTCAATATGGGCATCCGACAAAAGTAAAAAATGCTGCAGAATATCTTTTCATCGCCATTCACTTGCTCATGCTAGTAAAGTCCGCCATTGTGTATAGAAAACAAAAAAAGATAGAGCTTCTTTTAATTATTCTGTCTTCCTATTCTTTAATTTTTTCTTCCTGGCTAATGACGCTTTATCAGTCTCCATATGACTATCTTAGCTTTGGCGGGCATTTATTCAAAGTGCTTGGATACTTTTTTCTGGTAAATATTATTTTTAAAGTCAATATCGAGCATCCCTTTAAACAAGTGGAAGAATTCAGCAGAAGAAACCAGCTGCTGCTCGATAGTGTAGGCGAGGGCATTTACGGGCTCGACAGCGATGGCCGGACCATATTTATCAATAAGTCAGCCTTGCGGATGTTAGGCTATACAGAAAAAGAGGTAATGGGCCGAAAACTCCACTACCTCATTCATTATAAAAAAGAAAATGGCTTTCCTTATTCGCCCAAAGAGTGCCCCATACGCCAAACCAGTCTGGATGGCATCAACCGCAAACAAGAATCTTTTTTTTGGCGCAAGGACGGAACCGGGTTCCCAGTTGAATTAGACGCCCGTGCATTGCTGCAGGATGATGAAATCATCGGCACTGTTACCACATTCATCGACTTAACTGAAGCGCGAAAACTCCAGAAGCTTGAGCTGGAGAAGCAAGCAGTGGATGTAGAATTGGAGCTTGCCGCCTCTGTCCAGCAGTCTCTGCTGCCGAAGTTCAATCATATTCCTCCTGGCGTAGATCTTGGCGGGATCAGCGTGCCCTATCGAAAATTGAGCGGTGACTTTTATAAAGCCGTCTTTCAAGGAAGCCAGCTCGTCTTTGGCGTAGCAGACATATGCGGAAAAGGAGTGCCTGCCGCCATCGAAATGGCCATGATGACTTACTCAATGGAGCAGTTTAACCATTTGCGCGAGGAACCGCATCATGTTCTGGAAAGCTTAAATCGCTTCGCTTTTAAATATATGAGTGATTCTTCATTTGTCACGATGTTTTTTGGCAATTACGATATCCGTACATCCACCTTTTCATATAGCAACGCCGGTCACGAACCCGCTCTATTGTTCAGAGAACGCACCGGAGAATTTCTTGAGTTAACGACTAATAACCCTATTCTCGGCGTCATGGAATGTGCCTTGTACGAAACAAAGCACATTCATATAGAATCAGGGGATCTGCTGCTGCTTTATACGGATGGCTTGACAGAAAACCGCTCCTCCGCTGCCCCGGATGATAATCAAGCGCTTCGCCGCCTGCTATTGAATTCAGATCGGACACTTCCAGCCCGGGAGCTTTCAAAAAGGCTGTTCCAAGCAATGAATCATAGCGGCCGGCCAGTGACTGACGATCAGACGTTATTGATTTTTAAAAAACTTTAGATAGCAGTACTCACTGAAGCTGACAGGCACTTATCAGCTTCAGTTTTTCTTTTTCCCGGTTTCTTTCGCATCGACCGGCTGCCCTTTAAAAAATTCTTTCTTTTCAAGTTTAATACCTAATGCTCTCGCGATTCTCTTTAAGTCCCGCTCCTCTCTTGGAGTAACAAGCGTAATCACGGTGCCCGCTTGGCCGGAACGGCCCGTCCGCCCTGCTCTATGTGTATACTGCGTTGCATCTTTTGGCAAATCGAACTGGAGCACATGGCCTAATCCTTTAATGTCGAGTCCTCTGGCCGCAATATCCGTTGCAAACAGCAAAGGAAAGGCCCCTGTCCGAAACTTCTTAAGGGCGTTTGCCCGTTCCTGCTTACTGAGCTCGCTATGAAGGATGCCGTTAGCAAACCCTTTGTAATTCAGCTTTTCTGAAAAGACATTCACCTCTCCAATATCCTTTACGAAAGCCAGCATCCGCTCGGGTGTAAATCCGCGCATAATCCGCTCAACCATCACGTTTTTCTCACGGCCGTCACACACAAAGTAGAAATGCTCCACCTGTGATTCAGGCAGGTCCTCCTTGCTCACTTTGATCACCGCCGGTTCTTTCATCCACTCTCTGGCAAGCGCTGCTGTTTGATCAGGCATTGTTGCAGAAAATACCGCCAGCTGGCGATCCCTCATCGTTGATTTAATAATCGCCTCCAGCCCTTTTAGATGCTCAGAAACGAGAAGCTGGTCTCCCTCATCAAGAATGATCAGCTTTACCTCATGCATTTTCAGCTTTTTCATTTGAATAAGCTCCTGAATTTTCCCAGGGGTGCCGGCCACTACCTGCGGCTGTTTTTTAAGCTTTTCGAGCTGTCGCTTCAGATTAGCTCCTCCAATAAAAGCCGCACTTGTTATGCCGCCTCCCCATTGGCGCACTTCCTCGGAAATTTGCATAACCAGCTCTCTGGACGAAGCTAATATCACCGCCTGCACCGCTTTCTTGGCAGGGTCGACTTTTTCAAGCAACGGCAGCAAATAGGCAAGGGTTTTCCCTGTTCCAGTTGGGGATTCGGCGATTAAGTCCTTTCCTTCTAGAAGGATCGGCACTGCTTTTTCCTGAATCGGTGTTGGAGATTGAAAACCGGCTTTCTCCCATGCTTCCTGTAAAGATGGCTTCATTGTATGTAAAACGGAAAATTTTGTTGTCATATAAACTCCTCTTTGTTTTCTGCCGTTCCTGACGGCATCATTGTTCTTTCATTATGGAAAACTTTCACCGTTTTCGCAATCCCTTCCCAAGGTTTTGAACGATAAAAAAAGTGGAATGAAATGTTAGAGCATTTTTTTGATTATCAGCTAAAGGAGACAAACAATGAACTGCAAACGAACATCTGTATTCACCTCTCTTCGCCATCCCGGGAAAATCATGGCCGGCTTGCTGCTTACAGCAGCTGCACTGTTTCCGCAAAATGCAGCCGCCTCTTCCGATAATGGCACAATGATCATTCTCTCCTTTGATGGCATGCGACATGACTTTGCCGAAAAATATATAGAAGACGGCACTATGCGCCATTTAAAAAAGCTTAAAAAGAAAGGCGCTTATGCGGAGGATATCACAACCGTCTCCCCTTCTTTGACAGCCGCTTCCCATGCCTCGATTGCCACAGGAGCCAAGCCTGAAAAAACAGGTTTTGTCAGCAATGAATTTCATTATCGCGGCCGGAAGCTGACGGATACCAAGGATGCCTTCAGTGCCACAATCAAGGTTCCTCCCTTATGGAAAGAAATGAAGCGTCAAGGGAAAACAACAGCCGCTGTCGGATTCCCCGGCTCTAATCCTGAACAGGAAAACGAAGCCGACTATTCTATTTATTACGGTGATGTTCTAGCTGAAAGCGCGTATGTGCCCTTGCATTTTCAGCCTGCCACCCAGCGGCAGCCGATGCCTGAAAGTTTTTCTAGACCGCAGGAAGCACAGCTCAAGTTGAAGTTAAAAGGAAAGAAAGATACTGTTTTACATATTGTAGCCGTGGACTCTTCAAATAATCACAAAAAAGATTATGATCGCTTTTACATATCTGACAATCCGGCATTCAGCAATACCCCAGCTGCCGCCGGCTTGAATCAGTGGGGGAAAATGCCCTTGCAAATAAACGGAGCTGATACGGCTGGATTTATCTTTAAAGTGAAAAACAGCGGAAAAACGCTGAAGTCCGCCAAATTGTACCGAACAGCCGTTACCACCGGATTGATTAAAGGGCCGGACGGCTTTAAAGAAGAAATCATTCAGCGTTTCGGCTTCTTTCCTGATCAGGATGATTTGCCCGCCTTTCAAAAAGGCTGGATTTCACGCAAGGAGTACGAAGAGATGAATAAGAATTTTTCTGACTGGATGCTGAAAACTTCTTTATTCATTCAACAGGCGCATAAACCAGATTTGCTTATGTTTTATGAACCTCATATTGATTTGGAAGAACACGCCTTTTTGCTAACAGACCCCCGGCAGCCCGGTTATAACCAGAAAACGTCAAAAACATATGCCTCTTACATTCGATCGGCGTATAAGCAGGCCGATGAGGTGATTGGACAAACAATGGCTGCCATGTCTGCAAATGATCGCTTATTTATCGTGTCGGATCATGGAATGGAGCCGATTCATTCCCGGCTGTCGCCAAATTATGAATTAAAAAAAGCCGGGCTTTTGCAATTAAACGAAAAAGGAGCAGTCGATCTTTCTCGGTCACGGGCATATGCGGTGGCCAGCGGATCGATTGCTCATATCTATATTAATTTAAAAGGCAGGGAAAAGAACGGGATTGTGAATCCAAAAGAATATGAAAACGTCCAGGACGAGATTATCCGCGCATTCCAAGAAATAAAAGACGAACGAAAGCTTGCTTCACGGCGAGAGCTGCTAAAGCACCACTGGAAAGAGTGGTATGCCGGCAGCCACGGGTGGACGGAAACAAAAGAAACAGCTGGAAGCTTCCTGGCAGTACTACGAGCCAAAGAAGAAAATCCTTACGAAGAAATAAAAGCATTGGACCGCAAACAAACAGCAAGCACTCACCATCCCAATGCAGGGGACGTTGTTGTTGCCGCCGCTCCTGGTTACTTGATGGGCAAAGACGCTGAACAGTCCATCGAACCGTCAGAAGAGCTCGGCAGCCACGGAGGCGATCCTGCCAGAAAAGAACTGGCTCCCGTGTTTTATGCTTACGGAAAAGATATTCGTTCCGGCAAAATACACACTTCACTCTCTACTGTTGATATCGCGCCGACTGTTTACAAACTGACAGGACTTGAAATTCCTGCCTTTACGGATGGAAAACCGATCAAGAAATTAATAAAAGGACAAGCCGATTAACCGGCTTGTCCTTTTAAACTGCAGACAAACTGGATGAAAATGAAAGTTTGCATGCATCCCCTTTTATTTCCAGTGCAAATCGGAATCGTTGATTTCCATGCCCATCGCTTCGTTTTTCCCAAGACGAGCCTTCCCCTTCGCTTCAGAAAACAGCTTCAATCACGAGTTAGGCTCTCTTAAGTTCTCCGCACTCCATAACAACCCAAAGGGGGCTCGGAATCAAGCTATTCCGAGCCCCCTTTGTCTTTTCCTTGTGCTTTTACAAACCTCTATTCCGGTCAAGGCTGCGATCTATTACCCCAGCGTCGCGGTCAACTAACACAAGCATTTTGCCTTCTTTTACATATTCGTTATAACGGTCTGCATCTTCCTCAGGAATACCGAGACCGATCAATGCGCCTGTTAATCCGCCAGCACCGGCTCCAGCGGCCGCTCCAGTTAACCCTGCCACGATTGGTCCGGCAGCCACGATCGGCCCAATCCCAGGAATGGCAAGTGCTCCAGCACCAGCAGCTACTCCGGCTAATCCGCCTAGTATGCCTCCTGTCGCCGCTCCTGTCGCTGCTCCCTCTTCGGCTTTTGTATCTGTAGTTTCTTCCACATATTCGATATCATCGCGCTCTTTGCTGATAACGGAAATTTCATCTGAACGGTACCCTTGACGCTTAAGCTCTTCAATCGCTTCTACCGCTTCAGTATGATCATCATATACTCCGACAATTTTCTTTTCATCGCTACGGTTCATCATTGTATCCGCTCCTTTGTTTTTCATTGTTCATCTCCTGTTTTCCCCGTTCACTAAAACCTAAACAAAATTATTTGCAAAATTATTTGCATGTTTAGTTCTTCTTCACAGGCGGGTAATTATTCAATAAATCACAAGTGGAGGTGATTGGATGGCTGAGGAAAAAAAAGAACGGCTGCAGAAGGGGAGAATGGACAACCCTGAGCAAATGAAAACAGACAAAGAAAGCTTATACGATAAATTTAAAAGCGAACAAACCGTAGATTCGCTTCCATTAGAAGACTTGCGAATGGAACAAGAAGAAGAAAAAGATAAGCATGCCACAAAAGATAATTCATCAAGCGAAGAAAAATTCCCTGGGTAAATCCGCTGGCCTATCGGCGGATTTACCTTTTTTCCTGTTATAATAGCTACTAAAACGTGCAGACAGGAAAGGGGGCCTTCCATGAACAGCCCAAGGATCTATCTTTCGTTAACAGTGATTATGCTCATTTGGGGGATCAACGTATCCGTTATTAAATTGCTGGTTGGCCATTTCATGCCAGTGACCATTACGGCTTTAAGAATTTTCACAGCAGCAATCACCGTTTTCTTGACGCTCGGACTGCTAGGGAAAGTACGGATGCCCCGCGGCAAGGAATGGCTCTATATCATTGGCGGAGCGCTTTTGAGTGTAGTCGGCCACCATTATTATTTATCCGAAGGGCTGTCCAAAACAACAGCGGCAAATGGAGGATTAATCCTTGGCCTTGGTCCGCTGCTCACGGCTATCTTTTCCATGGTTTTATTAAAACAGCGGCCGACGAAAGCCCGGCTGCTCGGCTTTTTATTAGGCGCTTTTGGGGTAAGCTTTACCGTTCTTGCAGGAAGCGGGGGCATCCATCACGGCTCTATTGGAGATATCGAAGTTTTTCTATCGATTTTGTCTCAAGCATTAAGTTTTATTATTATCAAAAAAGCAGCAGAATCGCTGGACCCCAAGCTGTTAACAGGCTATATGCTGCTGATTGGCTCCCTTCTTCTCTTTCTTATCAGCCTGCAGAAGGAGCCGGGAGGGCTGGCAAGCTTAACGGGCGGAACACCCGCTATTTGGGCGGCTTTCCTGTTTTCCGCTGTCCTGGCAACAGCGCTTGGCCACATGCTTTACAATCGGTCCATTGGACAAATCGGAGCAGCGGAAACAGCTATCTTTTTAAATTTAAATACTTTCTTCTCCTTAATCGGCGCCGCATTGTTTCTCGGAGAAGCGCTTTTGCCGGCTCATTTCATTGGTTTGCTTTTCATTGTTCCAGGCGTACTGCTTGGTTCAGGCTCAATGGAAGAATTGATTCTCCGCCGGCGGCGAAAGCTTCAGCAAAGGTAGAAGGAACAAGCATGCTTGTTCCTTCTACCTCGATACAAAAGCATTGCCGGTTACCCAGAACCTCCATGGGTATTCCTTTGCTTCTCCTGAATTATCTATGCCAATGCGCGGGCCGGCCGAAATATCTTTAGGCGTGAACCCTCTTACAATATAAAGGGGCGGCTCGTCAAAGCAGCGGCCGTAATCCTCCATCGTGATGCCAAGCGCTTTTGTCAGTTTCCCCGGTCCGCTCGTCAAGTTTTTCAGAGAAGTCCCTCCCCTTCTCTCGATCATCAAATCAACGCCTTCGTATGGTTCGACGGCTCGAATGAGCACCGCTTCTGGAATGCCGATTTCGGCGGATACGACATTGACAAGACAGTGGGTATGCATGACATATGTATAGACGCGCCCTGCCTCATGAAACATAATTTCCGTCCGCTTTGTTCTGCGGTTATTAAAGCTATGAGCGGCCCGGTCCATCGGTCCTCTGTAAGCTTCTGTTTCAACAATAAACCCTGCGGCTGTTCCTTCCTCGGTTTCCTTTACTAATAAACAGCCTAACAGCGCCTCGGCCAGCTGCAATGTCGGCTGTTGAAAAAAAGACTTGTCTACTGGCATAAATGGTGATTTTTGTTCCATATGAACTCCTCTCTTTCCCTTTACTTATCTATGTTCAGTTTCCCCCTGCATATGAGAAAAAAACAACACTCAAGAAGGTTGTTTTTTGGAGGCTGCCCAAAAACTCTATTAAAGGACAGCATCGCCGTTGATAACGGCTTAAATAAATACTTCAGCAAAACCATTTAAAATCAGCGGAAAATAAATATTTTAAACTTTTTTACCGATTTTTTTCGGTTAGATCGTTTACAATAAAGGGTAGAGTCTATCATACATACTCAGCATAAAAAGGAGGAACATAGATGGCAATTATCGGATGGGCCAGCCTGGCGATCGTTGTCGGGGCACTCATTTACCTGGGCGTTTCCGGATTTAGCACGTATAAATCAATGAAGCCGAAAATCGATCATTTACAGGCAGTATCTGAACGGCTAAAAGCAACACAGCAGGTCATTCAATCAGAAACCGACAAACTCAAGTCAACACAAGAAAACATCAAACAAGATATCGACCAGAAAAAGGAGGCCATGCTGTTTACAGTAGAGGCTGCCAAGAAAACGCCGCAATCCATGAAACAGCTTGGAACAGCCATGTATCAGCTTGTAGATGAAAATGTGAAGCTGAAACTGCCTGTTCCTAAAAGAAAAAGACAAACAGAACATGCATAACGCCCTGCAAGCCGCTCTCTTATCAGGGCGGCTTTTTTTTGAAAACACGAAAGAGAAATAACCAGCCTGCTCTTCAGTTTTAGAAAAAGAGGGTGACTCAAAAGCCGCTTTTTACGGCCTGTTGGGTCACCCTCTTCTCTTACCAATCATCTATTCGTAACTCACAACGCTTCTGATGAAAGCTTTTTTCACCAAATGAACCGCCGCGGTTATATTCTACATCGTCGTTTATGGCAAACCTAAACGACCTAAGCCCTGCCTTCTCTTAAGTCCTTGCGGCTCCGAAGCCGCTCCAGTGTGAATAAGTATTACTTGTTAAACATAGCAGAACGCCAATTTTATTTATATAAACGTCATAAGTTACTTAACCAGTGAATTTATAATATTATCACACATATCAAAACTAGTCAACCTCTTCTTTGAATAAAAAACTAAGGTTATTTTACTGCTTTAACAGAAAAACAGCTTGTCTTAAATTGGACAAGTTCAAACTTGAGACCAGCTCAATGAAAAGGGTATCATCATGCCGCCGTACAGCTGCTGAATAAAAAACAGCCGTCCTTTTTAGTTTGCTTGCGGATGGAGGCTGTTTGATGTCCATGCCAGGCGCTTCGCTTTCCACAGGAGTCTTCGCGCCTTCCATTTTAATCAGCAGAATTCACAAAGGGAAGACAGCCGTTCAATGATGCTTGTTTGAAGAGTACACATCACCTAAACATATTTGTGCGATGTGTCCTGATCTAGCGCCATGCATAAAAAGCAGAAATCCTCAAAAAAGGGTTGGAATACCTCTCACTCCCCCTTTTGGTGGTCTTACACATTTTCAGGATCTTTTCTCCATGTATCCAGTACTCTCTCCCGCATGTAAATGTGAAAAAACCATTCACCGATTGCCAAAAAGACTGAAACTGCCAGGGCATTCACAAAAGTCCCCGCGCTGTTGTCCATTGCATTGCCCATGATCCACAGCAGCAAAGCGGCCAGAACGATATCACTAAAAACAGCAATTGAATTTCCAGCAGCCGGTAAAACCATCAAATCTCCAAGAACATACGAGACGATCGTTAATATGGCCCCCATCAAGAGTATTTCCGTTACTGATGTGTCCATTATGACTCCCAGAGCAACATACAGGATCGCTGTGATCGCTGCAAATTTTATGAGTAGTGCGGTCAGATGCCTGCTCACTCTCTCTCCTCCTTTCCCAGTTAAACGCTGATTATACTTACACGTTTCCCAAACCAGCAACAATTATTCCTTTTTTTGTATTATTTTAAGCACTGTTATAATTTTGTGTGTACGTCTGAATCGCAGTGAAGAGCAGCGGCTCCTGAGGAAAGCGTTCTCCTGCAGCAAAAGCAGGAGAACAATCCCCCTATCCTTTAACCAATCTTGATTTTAAGATGCCTATACTATTAGCCGGTCAGCTGCAATAAAAAACTGATGCAGGAGAAGCCGCACAGCTGCTTTCCGCATCAGTTCTTTTCCTTATTTCTCTTTAGCACCGGCATTTTCCGGAAGGCCTATCGTCAAGAAAGCCTTAATCATGCCGTACGTAATCTTTTCTGGCACCCGCTCTTTAATTGGCTTTAACTGCTCTCTGCCTTCCTCTTCTATTGCTTCCTCCAAGAGCGGCCAATCGCTTTCAGGCACAATTAAAGACAGCTCTATGTCTTTGCCTTCCTCAGCACACTGCAATAAATGATTTTCAATGGTACTAACGGCAAGCTCCCGCTTTTCAGCGATCTCAAAAGTAGTTAACTGCTGCTGATGCAGCTCGTATGTTTCTAAATGCGATTGCCCTAGCACCTTTTTCTTTGGAACCGCCGGAGCCAACACTGTCATGCTGTCTCTTTCCCTTTCCGGGTGCTCCTCACAAAAGGCCGCAATCGTTTCAATGAAAGCTGTTCCATACTTCTCAAACTTATTTCTTCCGACACCGCTCACAGCAAGAAACTCTTCCTCTGTCTGCGGCAGCCTTAAGCACATATCCTTCAGCGTCCGGTCTGAAAAAATCACAAACGGCGGAACACCAGCTTCATCCGCAAGGGTTTTTCTTAAGCTGCGCAGCTCTTCAAACAGCGGATCATCGGCAGCAATCTGTTTTGTTTGCACCGCTTCTTTTCTGGCGACCTGCTGTTCCCCGAGCAATACTTCTTTGCCTTTACTCGTCACAAAAATGGTCGGATATGTGCCATGCCCAACGCCAATCAGCTCCTGTGAAATTAAAAAATCAATAAAGTTCGTCACATCCTTCGCACTTTTTTCCTTCATAATTCCATAGGTTGAAAGCGTATGAAAGTCAAACTCAGCAATCTTTTTATTTTTGGACCCTGTTAATACCTGGGCAGTAATCGACTTTCCATAGCGCTGACCCATTCGGATAACGCATGACAACACCATTTGCGCTTCCTTTGTTACATCCACTACAGCGCGGGAGTCAGTGCAATTGCTGCAGCGGCCGCATGGTTCCAATGCCTCGTCACCGAAGTATTTAATGATATAGCTTTGCAAACAGCTTTCTGTGTGGCAGTAGTCAATCATCAGCTGCAGCTTTTCAAGCTCCCTGGGAATCCGTTCTCTTTCAAGAGACTGATCAATTAAAAAGCGCTGTGTCTGAACATCCTGCGGCGAATAAAGAAGAATACATTCGCTCGCTAAGCCGTCCCTGCCCGCTCTTCCTGCTTCCTGATAATAGCTTTCCATATTTTTAGGAAGCTGATAGTGAACGACATAGCGGATATTGGACTTATCAATTCCCATCCCGAAAGCGTTCGTCGCGATCATCACTGCCGATTGGTCCGTTAAAAAGCGCTCCTGCTCGCTGGCCCGTTCTTCATCGCTCATGCCTGCATGATACCGGGAAACGGCCATATTGCTCCTCTTCAGCTTATCATATAGCTGGTCCACCGCTTTTCTTGTCGCCGCATAAATAATCCCTGCTTCCTTTCCGTTTTTCGCCAGATACTCTTTAATAAAAGCGAAGCGGTCTTGTCCTTGAACAACAGAGAAAGACAAATTTTCCCGTTCAAATCCGGTAATGACTGTATTCGATTCATCAATCTTTAGAAGCCGGCAAATATCTTCACGCACTTTCGGAGTAGCCGTAGCAGTTAAAGCGAGTACAACAGGGTGCTGCGGCAGATTTTCTGTAAACCGCTGGATTTGCCGGTAGCTTGGCCGAAAATCATGGCCCCACTGCGAGATACAGTGCGCTTCATCTACTGCTACAAGCGGGATTGGCATTTCTTTCAGCTCTTCTATAAAAGCAGATGACTCCAGCCGCTCAGGAGCAATATAAAGCAGCTTATATTCGCCCTGGCGCGCTGCTTCCATCGTCTCTCGCACTTCCACAGCACTAAGTGAGCTATTAATATAAGCAGCCGGCACGCCCGCTTCCAGCAGCGTATCGACTTGATCCTTCATAAGAGAAATCAATGGCGAAATAACGACGGTCATCCCCGGGAGAACAAGAGCCGGAATTTGATAACAAATGGATTTTCCGCCGCCCGTCGGCATGACACAAATGGTATTCTCCCCTTCAAGCACCTGGCTAATTGCCTGCTCCTGCCCGCTGCGAAAAGCAGAATAGCCAAAGTATGATTGTAATAATTGCCGCGCTTGTTGGAGCATCCTTACACTTCCTTCATTCTTTTTCCCAATTATAACATGTTACTGCGGTCCCTCCCGTCTTTTCATTATGGATTTATGTGGTTGATTTCACTATAATGAGAAATAACTATAGGAAAAATAGAAAGGCTGGTAGCAATTTGGAACACAATTCATCGAACTTTATCAGAACGATTATAAAAGAAGACTTAGAATCAGGAAAACGCGACCATGTCGTTACCCGTTTTCCGCCTGAACCAAATGGTTACCTTCATATTGGGCATGCCAAATCCATCGTTATTAATTTCGGACTGGCAGATGACTTTAAGGGAAAAACGCATTTGCGCTTTGACGATACAAACCCGCTGAAGGAAGATCAGGAATACGTGGATGCGATCAAGGAAGATGTTCAGTGGCTCGGTTATGAATGGGAAGAGCTTCGCTTTGCTTCTGACTATTTTGAAGAAATGTACGATCGGGCTGTCCTGCTTATTAAAAAAGGAAAAGCCTATGTCGACGATTTAACAGCTGATCAAATCCGGGAATATCGCGGCACCTTGACAGAGCCTGGAAAAGAAAGCCCGTATCGCAACCGCGCAGCTGAAGAAAATCTTGACCTCTTTGAACGCATGCGCAAAGGAGAATTTGCAAATGGAGAGAAAGTGCTGCGGGCCAAAATTGATATGGCTTCTCCAAATATTAATTTACGGGACCCCGTCTTATATCGAGTTTCCCACGCGTCCCACCACAACACCGGTGATAAGTGGTGCATCTATCCGATGTATGCATTTGCCCACCCGCTTGAGGATGCCATTGAAGGGGTGACCCACTCGCTTTGTACGACGGAATTTGAAGACCAGCGCCCGCTTTACAACTGGGTTGTGGAACAATGTGAAATGAAGCATCAGCCGCAGCAGATTGAATTTGGACGTTTGAACCTTTCCAATACTGTAATGAGCAAACGGAAATTAAAGCAGCTTGTTGATGAAGGCATCGTCGATGGCTGGGATGATCCTCGCCTGCCGACTATTTCAGGCTTGCGCCGCAAAGGCTACACGCCTGCCGCTATCCGCGAATTCGTGAAAGAAACCGGTGTATCTAAAGGCTCAGCTGTAGTGGATGAAGCTATGCTTGAACACTTTGCCAGAGAAGATTTAAAATTGACGGCTCCGCGTACAATGGGCATCTTGAAACCATTGAAAATTGTCATCACGAATTATCCGGAAGGTCAAGTCGAGTGGCTTGATGCGGAAATCAATCCGGAAAATCCGGAAATGGGCATGCGAAAAATCCCATTCTCCAGAGAAATTTATGTGGAGCAGGAAGATTTTATGGAAAATCCTCCAAAAAAATATTTCCGCCTGTTCCCGGGCAATGAGGTTCGTCTCAAACATGCCTATTTCATTAAATGTGAAGAAGTCATCAAAGATGACAACGGAGAAGTGATGGAGCTTCGCTGTACGTACGACCCTGAAACTAAAAGCGGTACAGGCTTCACAGGCCGCAAAGTCAAAGGAACGATTCACTGGGTCGATGCAAAGCATGCTTTGCCGGCTGAATTCAGATTATACGAACCGCTCATCTCCGATACGGAAGAAGAAGCGGATGAAACAGCAGGAAAGACATTCCTTGACTATGTGAACCAAAACTCATTGGAAATCGTGCAAGGATTCATTGAGCCAAACATGGAAAACATTGAGCCTCATGATAAGTTTCAATTTTTCCGTCACGGCTATTTCAATGTTGATCCTAAGCATACGACGAAGGAAAAACCTGTATTCAACCGGATTGTTTCTTTAAAAAGTTCATTTAAATTAAAATAGTGCACGAAAAACGCCGCCCGGCAAGAAATTTGCCGGGCGGCGTTTTCATCCTATCTGCAGTCAAGCTGTTAGCCCCATTCAGGATACAGCTGCTGAAGCCGGAGTACTGCTTGCTCCTTCATCTTCGCTTCGCACATAATATCTGCTTCTCTGCCGCCGAGTTTCCGTAAAAAATCGGAAAAATCCTCTTCCAGAATATAATCATGGTGGGCCGGATCAGCCGGAGCATTTCTGCCGGAGCTAATGTGCATTTTCGGCGTTTTGCCGGCAGGCCATGACTTAAACACACCGGCTAGAATAGCTTCTATATCAGCCTCTGCCTCATGGTTGCAGCGGTGGTGATGGATATCAAAGCAAATCGGAGCCCCAGTCTGTTCATGGAGCTCAAGCACCTCCATTGCTGTATATGTTTTGTCGTCATTTTCAATCCGCAGCACCGCTTTAATCTCTTCGGGAAGCTTCCGGTAGTTTTCAGCAAACCGTGCCATCGCCGCCGATTTGTTGCCATAGGCTCCGCCTACGTGAAGAATCATATCTTCTCCGCCGATTAAGCGCAGCATTTTTTCGTGATACATGAGTTCAGCAATAGAATTGCGAACGACCTGCTCTTTAGGAGAATTTAAGACCGTATACTGCCCAGGATGCACAGACAGCCTTAAATGATGCTCGTCCTTCATCGCTTTAATTTCATTGGTTAAATCAAGAATATCCTCATCCTTATCCCATTCCCACGTCATAATCGGATGACTGGCAAAAGGGATCAATTCACTGCTCAGCCGAAAAAAGAAAATACGATGTTCAATATTCCAGCGCAACACTTTTATTACTTCGGTTAAGTTGTGAATAGCAAGGGTTTTTACTTTTTCCATCCCCTCGATTTCCACTGTCTTCAGCCGGCAGGTTTTGAATTTTGAAGGCAGCGCTGTATTAATGCATGCATATCCGAGTTTCATCTATCCGCCTCTTTTTACCTTAAATTTAAAGAATTCTTTTCCACTCTCTTAAAAGAATCACTTTACTCTATGATTATTGATTTTAACTCTTACCGCGCATTTGAGTCAAAAATCAGCTTATCCCCTTCAGGCGAATTCCTCATGCGTGCGATCATTCTTTAACCGAGCGCCTGCCATTCAGCTTCTTCCTCCGCTTGCTTAGCCATTTTTCTTTTGTAAACAATCTTGGAAAGACTGACACTCAACTCGTAAAGCAAGATGAGAGGGACGATCACTAAGACGTCTGATACAAAATCAGGAGGTGTAATAAAGACTGATAGGACAATCAGCGCAAAATAGGAATATTTCCTGAAAGCACGCAGCTTATACGGGTTGACTACGCCTAAACTGGTTAAGAACATCATCACAACCGGCATCTCAAATAACAGGCCAAACGGAAGGGTCATGTTCAGTAAAAACTTAAAATACTTCTCAGTAGTAAAAAACGTTTGGAACATGTCTCCCGAGAGTGACATAAGGAAAGATAGAATAATAGGAAATAATACAAAGTAACCGAAGGCAAGGCCTGTTAAGAACAATAGAAACAGCGCAGGAATATAAGCAAGCGCTACCTTTCTTTCCGACTGGGACAAGGCGGGCTTCACAAACAGCCATAACTGATGGGCGGCTACCGGGATGGTTCCTGCTCCGGCAATAACTGCTGCGATGGTTAAATAGACAACGATAATGTCTCCTGGCCCGAGCAAAGCCAGCTTAAACGGCAATCCCTTCACTAAATAATGATAGATATCCTGTACAAAGGTAAATGACAGTGTTAAAAACAGCATAAAAACAGCCAGAGTAATAATCAGCCTTTTTCTCAACTCTTCAAAATGCTCTACCGCTTTCATATTGCGATCTTCCATCTTTCCTCTTCCTTTCCTTCCATAATGAAAAAGCTGTTTCAAAAGCTCGCTGCCACGAGCCTTTTGAAGACAGCTTTTGTGCCGATTGAATGATTAAACCAATTTTTTCTTCGCTTTCTCGCCGGCTTCTTCCTGATCATCAGATACGAGTTCACGGGTTGACTTTTTAAATTCCTTTAATGTCGTCCCGAAAGCCCGGCCAATCTCCGGCAGCTTGGAAGGTCCGAAAATAATTAAAGCAATGACAAGGATTAAGATTAATCCCGGCACTCCGATATTTTGCAGCATAAGAAAAGCCTCCTAGTAGTGAAATCCTGTAATCGCGACGACGGATGGGCGCGGCTGATTATCGCCTTTGCGGTGCGGCCACATACTTGTCGGGTTGTTCATATCTTCAGTTTCCTCTCCCGGATGCTGCACAGCCAGGAACAGCGTTGTCTCATCATCCGTGAAGCAAGGGCCTGTCAATTCTGCTTCTACAGGCGCCGAAGCGAATTGAAAAGCTTCCCCTTCGTTTCTGCCCGTTGTCGGAATGACAAATACGCCATTATTTTTGAAAGAAGAGAACACGCCTTTATTGACAGAGCTTGACGAAATATCTGTTACTGTCCACAAATTCCCGTCACTATCAAACGTTAAATTGTCAGGTGCACTAAAGCCGCTCTGGCGTCCCCCGCAGGCAAAGATTTCAAAATCGAATGTCAATGAACCTAAATCATCGTTTCCTTCTAAAAAGCGAGTGATGTGCCCGTGAATATTTCCATGCTTCGAATTATTTGTATGGGCGATAAATACAGATTTGTCAAACGGGCTGATTTCCACATCTTCCGGACGGTCCGTCGGGGTTGCCCCAAGTAAAATAGCTGCTTCATGAGCATGAACAAGCACATCTGCCTGTGTTTGAAACTTAGCAAGGATCTCTTGGTTGCCGGCTGCTTTTTTCTGAACCGCTTCAAGGGTAAGAGCCACCCATTCTCCTTTAGACAGATTCGCCGCATACAGCGTTCCTTCTTCTAACAGCACAGAATTCGCTTGTTTGCGTGATTTTATGTATTTATGTTTGCTGATGAATTTATAAACACAAGCATCCGTCTTGTCGTCTCCCATATACACAGCCACACGACCGTCATTTGTCAGCCCCATTGCTGCGTTTTCATGATGGAAGCGGCCAAGCGATGTATGCTTCCGCGGAGAAAATCCCTTATTGAACGGATCTACTTCCACGATCCAGCCATAATGCGTTTCATTCAGCAAAGCATCCTTTGAAGTCGATTCATAGTTTTCCTCCGCTGATAAAACTGTGTTCCAAAGTGTCTTGCCGCCTGAACAATTCGCGAATGTCCCTTGTACAGTGTGCGCACCAGCGACCGCCTTAGCCCCTGCTGCCGGTCCTGTCAGCTTAAATGGCGTCAACCCTGTAATACGGCGGGCAAATTCCGACTCTGTATCCATCTTCCATACGCCGTCTTCTTTATATACTTCAATAATCGAGCCGCCTTGATTGTATAACAGCTTTTCAATTTGATCCTTTGTATATTTCCCATCCTTTTTCGGCCCTGTTACCCATAAGTCGCTCGTATACTCATGGTTGACCCAGAGCAAACCGCGTTCATTAGATCCCTTCATCGGGAAAAACATAGTAAAGTCATTATTGTAGCCAAAGGTTTCCCCTTTTTTATTAATTACATCTCCATACGATGCGATCACATCATATTTAAATCCGCGCGGCAACACGAGGTCATCCTTGTCAGTCGGTTTAATCGGCTTAAAGTTTACCCCTGATACTTTCTTGTTTCTGCCGAATAAATGGGATGCCGCCTTCGCTCCTTTGGCTTCCACCACTTTCGGTGTAAAAGCCCCGAGCCCGGCAGAAGCCACCGTTAAGGCTGTTACTCCTGTTCCAACATATGTTAAAAACTTTCTGCGATTTAATTCTTCCCCCATTACTGCCTCACCTCATTGTTTTTGTCTGGCATGTTTGCCCGTTCCCTATGTTAAGAAAAAAATGTTAAGCTGATTTTCCTTCTTTGTTATAGTTAAGTAAATAATTGTAAAGGTCATAAATAATCTGCTCCTTCTTTTGTCACTTAGAGACAAAAGAAGGAGCAGATTATTGTTTTCTGCGAACATTGTCGACTTCTGTCACAAAACTGTAAAATTAAAAAGAAATCAAAACATTTTAAGGTATCCGCAACATCGAAAGCGATTACAGGACTTTCTCCATCGTTTTTTATCTTCCGCCTATGCAAAACACTGGGCAAGGATGAATAACTTAAAAGAAATCGCGGATAATGCGAATATAAACAAAAGCAAAGGAGTATAGCTATGTCTATGTTAAAAGATCTTTTTATAGGCTTGTCTCAAAACCAATTTCTCAACAGTGCAGCAAAGAAATACGGCCTTAAACTAGGTGCTCAAAGCGTAGTAGCCGGCACAAATATTGAAGAAACAATCAGAAGCATTAAAGAACTGAATGCACATGGAATTTCTTGTACTGTCGATAATTTAGGGGAATTTGTTTACAAAAAAGAGGAAGCTACTGAAGCGAAAGAGCAAATCCTTGAAGTGATTGAAGCGATTCATAAGAATCAAGCAGACGCTCATATCTCTTTAAAACCAACTCAGCTTGGCCTTGATATCGATTACAACTTCTGTTTAGAAAACTTAACAGAGATCGTAGACCGGGCAAGCAAATACGACATGTTCATCAACATTGACATGGAAGACTACTCTCATTTGCAGCCTTCTTTCGATATCCTCGATGAGCTATCCAAAAAGTATGATAACGTAGGTACAGTTATCCAAGCTTACTTCTATCGTGCGGAAGAGGATATTCAAAAGTATAAAAACTATCGCCTGCGTATTGTAAAAGGCGCATATAAAGAGCCGGAAGAATATGCTTATCAAGATAAAAAAGACATCGATACAAACTTCATCAAATTGATTGAATGGCATTTATTAAATGGAAAATTCACATCTATCGCTACACATGATCACCGCATCATTAATCATGTGAAAGATTTCGTTAAAGCAAACAACATTCCGAATGACAAGTTTGAATTCCAAATGCTGTATGGTTTCAGAAAAGATATGCAGCTGCAATTAGCGAAGGAAGGCTACAACTTCTGCACATACGTGCCATTCGGCAAAGACTGGTACGGCTACTTCATGCGCCGCCTTGCTGAAAGACCGCAAAACTTAAACCTTGTGGCTAAACAAGTGTTTACAAAGAAAACAAACACAATGATCGGTCTTGCAGCCGGAGCCTTCTTGTTAGGAAGAGTTTCTAAAAAGAAGTAATTGATCAAGCTTCATCCTGTATTTAATCGTTAAGCGCCATCCATTTTCATAACGTAGATGTGATGCCGCTTAACGATTTACAATATAAAAAATCAGCTTTTTACTATTAAATAACGTGAGGAGAATTGGCAGATA
>NZ_BCVF01000025.1 GCF_001591605.1 Bacillus badius NBRC 15713
TGGAAATCAACGGCCCGCATTCACAAGTCAATTAAAAAGCAAGGCTGCGCAAGGCCGCCTTGCTTTTTAATTGGAGGTTCTATTATTGTTTCCTTTTGACTTCTCAATGACTTGGATGAGACGAGAGAAGCGGCTTGGTGATTGGCCGCGGAGAGCATTCGTCTGCAACGGAATCAATAGAAAAATCAGCCATGTTGTTTAAGAAAGCCTTATTTGAAATTTAAATGGAAGGACACACTGAGTTGGATAAAGCAGATGACAGTTAATAGATTGAAGTACATCAGAAGGAATTTTATTTATTTACCTCAGAAGATTTCTTTCTGTTCTCAGAAAATAATCTTGGTTTCCTCGATAAGATAGCTAACGAGCTAATAAACACAACACCTAGGACGATAGAAATAATCCAAGCAAAATAATCGATTGGCTCCATGTGACATTCCCCTTTCTTTTAAATGAGTATGAAGAAAGTATATACATAAACAGAGATTTTATGTTTACCCGGTTTTAAACGAATGTAAACCACCTAAAGCAAAATAAAAAACCCCTGAAAAGTTAAGGAGTTTTGTAAAAGAACGTTAATGAATTAATTTTTCAATGGTTTTTGCGGCTTCCTCTACACATTCGAAATACTTGACTGTTTTACTATCAAGTATTGTGATTTGAAAGGTGGACGTATTTTTCAAACAGCAAACGGACAAAAGAGGATTCTCGCCATTTTTGAAAGTATGGGTAATTTCCACAGCATTATAGTAACGAAGCATCTCCAGTATTTCTTTGAGCTTTTCTACAGACATCCTAGCACTCCTTTCTTGAGTTAGTGGAAAGGGACTAAGTGAAATTCCAATAATTTCATTTTCTTTGTTGTAACCAACGATAACACACTTCCTCTGATATTGATATAAATAAGTTTATAATAGCTGCTGAATAAAGGAGGTTTGTGAATGAATGATGACAATAGTCGTTTTGCTTGAATTTCAGGATGAGGGACTAAGAAAAATGATGACCCGGCAATCGCCGGGTCATGAAGATAATTGTTTTGAAACGGCGGAAGGCTTTTTGGATTTTTGCGCCGGCTCCTGGACAATGATAACAGCTGAAATAACTAGTACAATTCCAATGTATTGCCAAGCATGCAACGTCTCATGAAAGATTAAAAATCCGACCAGGGAAGCTACAACCGGCTCAATGGTCGCTATAATAGAGGCCTTGCTTGATTCTACTTTGCTTAATCCTTTCGTATAAAGAATGAAAGGAAGTGCCGTAGAAAGAACACCAAGCCCAATGATGTAGCCCCATGCCTTCATATCAGATAATAAAGCGCCAGCCTGCCAGACTCCGCTAACTGGAATGGACGCCGCCGCCGCAAATAGAAACGTATAAACTGTAACAGTTAACGAATCATATTTCTGAAGGGCGAACTTTCCGAATATACTATACAGCGCATAGAAAAAGCCTGAACCGAGGCCGAGAATGAAGCCGTACAAAGAAATTGTCTCATTCATATTCGGCAAAATGCCGATCACAAACGAACAGCCAAGAAATGTAATAAACAAGGCAGAGACCTTGCGGGGGGTCAATGCTTCTTTAAAGAACATTCTTGAGAAAATTGCAACAAAGGCAGGAGCCGTATAAAGAAGAATGGAGGCAATTGAAATAGAAGTTTCCTCGATTGCGCTAAATAGACACCAGTTAAAAAAGACAATACTGATAATTCCGGTCCCGACAAAGTATTTACTATCCGCCCAGCGGATGTTTAAAAGCCGCCGGTTTTTAAAAAAAGTATAAGTGACAAGAAGCAAAGCCGCTGAAAAGGATCGCAAGGCCACGACCTGTCCAGGAGTAAAGCCCATTTCATATAAATAAGTGACGAATACGCCAATAATTCCCCATAAAGCAGCACCTAAGCCGATCAGCAGCAGTGCCAGTTTATTATCCATCGTTTTCCCTCCCCATTGCTTTCACCTCCTCTATACTAACAAAGATTTTCTGCATTGAATATCATCGATCCATAAATAAGGAAAAGGCCGTTCGCGTATCGTGTTAAAGAGGGAAAGGATGAAGGGGTTTTTTTTATGGTTAAGATGAGTAAAAGTTGGAGAGTCTGTTACAAAAGGAGGCGGCAGCGATGTATGCACAAGGAGATTGGGTAGAAATCAAACACCATTATGCGTCGGGGTATGTGCTTGAATCAGATCATTGCAGCGCACTTGTCTGTGTAATCAAAAATGGGAGAATTCAAGGGAACAAGCGCTTTAACCATTATGAGATGAATAAAACAAACACTGAACTTCTTCCGGAGGATACGAAAGATTTGACACAGCTATACATTAATATGGCATTGGACTCAGATGATAAAAGCTGGTTTCGCTCACTTACGAATGGATCAATGGAAGAAAGTAAGTGAAGAGGCGGTGCCATTCTCATCACAAAATAAGAGCAGAGAAAAACACAGAAGAGGTTCTTGCCGGATAAGAAAGCAAAAAGCGCCAGGCTTATGCCTGGCCGATGAAGTGAGAAAGGTGTGCACCAGCCGGACCCATTGAGTCTATTACCCGGACCTAGGAAGGCGTGAGCAGGCAACTAGCTGATAATTGTGAATCAACTCGTCCAATTCCTCACTGTATTTCAGAGTTTCGCAATCACAAAGACTTTTACGGAGACCTGTCGAAACCATCAAGTGACGCACGCTGTTAATTCGGGTAATTAGCTCATCAAGTGTTTCCTGTATAATCACTTTTCATCCTCCCTTGCCGGTAAATCGAAAGGACACGCTCGTATGCGGTTGGGTACATTATACAACCTTAGAAAGCAAAGAAAAAGATCGAATATTACAAAAGTAATTGAAATAAAAAGAAACTTTGTGCGTTAGAAAAGAGCAAGGACTCCCGTACGGAGTAAAGATGAAATAGAACGTCAGGAAAGGGAGGTGCCAGCCATTTCTTGGCGCTCTATTCGCTAAAAAAACAAGCTAAAGCTTCTTAAGGTGAAGAGGCAAACCAATGCGGCGGATGAATAAGTGCCGGCGGCAGCTTTGTGTTTAGGCTGCCTTTTGCCGCGTTAATTTGCGCCTGGGTGAGAAAAATACTTCCCCTTAAGTCTGCTCCGCTGAGATCAGCAGAGCTCCTCTTAAATCTGTTCCCAATTGAAAGCAAAATCAGATGAAGCGGCAAAAGGCAAGGCGACATAACATAAGCCAAAACAGTTTTTGCAGTCAGCATGAAAATCACTGCGGCGAGTATGAAGCAATACATCTGTGCGATTAGACAAGAGGGCACTTCCTTTAACTCTAAACCGCTTAAATAATAGAGAGTTCTTTATTTAGAATATTCTTTTAATTACTTCATAGTATCATCCATAAATTGGACGGTCAATGCTTGTCTGGAACCGTTATCATCCAGCGTCATTCAATCAGTACGAAAAAGGGCGGACCGGAGGTTATTCACGCCTCACTTTTTTCAAGTACGAGCGTATACTTGTTTTCAGAGAGGCGTAAGAACCAATTGCAGCATAGCCGTAGAACCAGCCCATAAACAATCCGGCTATCCAATGTCCTCTATGGCTGATAAAGACTGAAATCAAAAGCCCAATTGAAAGAGCGACAAGCGGGACCAGCGATTTAGGTATCTTAAAAAACATTTTAATCAGCTGGGTTAATACGATTACAGCAGGAACGGCAATAACGGCGTCCCAAAAGTTTGTATGTATAGTAGGGAAATCCATTCATACACCGCCTTTCAGTTCTAGTATGAGTGGATTTCCCTTAATCTATCCAGAAGAAGAGCTTCTTTTCTGGATATTCCTGCTTTCATCGCTTTATAGGGCGCTCCAGCGTGAGAATTTCATCTTCTATTGAGGAGAATTGCTGTTCAACAATAAACCTTGCATCTGAGACAGCGGCGTTATAAAAATGGGGAGCAAGCGTCCCTGTAACAAAATCTAACACTCTTTCGGCAGCAAACTGAGTGATTTCCTCGTCTCTTTCTTGCGAAAAAAACGATTGAATATCCGCAATCATTATTTCTCGTTGTTCTTTTGTCAGCTTGATAAACAAATCTTCTCCTCCTTGAAAGCTTTTATTACTGTAACTATACATCGCAGCAACGGAAAATAATAGGTTTTATTGAGTCAAAAAGGAGCAGAGCCCTATAGCAGCAGATAAGGCACGAAATTAGTCGAAAAGTTTATGGGAATAACCCCTTCACTTTGTAAGCGCTTTCTATTATAGTGGAAGTAGGAGCAGTTTTTATCCGGCGCTCCGGCAGCATGAATAGAAGAAAAGTTTAATTTAGAAGTGGAGGGAGAATAACAATGAGAAAGCATGAACTGACACTTTCCAGTTTCATTCATAAAGATCAATTTGACTTGAACGCTTATGTTGTTTATTTATTTCGTAAATTTTCAAATGAGGCGCCTAAACATTCGGGGGCAAAATAAAGGAAGGATCAGCAGGCTTCCGAAATGGTTCCTCATGAGGATTTTCAAGTTTCGCTGGTGAGTTCCTTGAAAATATCTTGTTTAATGGCTGTATAATCTATGTAAAAGTAAAAAGGGGTAAGCCCTTCGCCATCTTTTAAAAAACTCATATTTACTCTTTCTCTGGCACTTATCTTCTTTATTCTCTCCAACAGCAGATGACTCTTTCTAATTCAATGATCATTGCGCCTTGTGCAGGTTTGAAGAGCTTCCCCCACGCCGGCTTTGCCAATCGAGCTTTTCTGCGTAGTGATTTTAGATTTTGCCCCTCTCCTTGTCTTTATTCCTGATTTGTTGTTTGAATGATCTAGTTATACAGCTAATGATCCTTCTATTGCTTATTACATGAACGATACATGATACAATCAATAAAGAAGAGTATGAGTCAGTAGAAGGAGAAGCTGCAGAAATGGGAACACTAGTCAATCAACAATTTAATAGAATCATAGAAAGAAAAATAAAGTATGATTCTACGATTGTCGAACACGCGTGCAGGCTGCTAAAAGCCTGCGATCAAACAGCGGTTCTCTTCCACAAAATACAATATACCTTTACAATGACTGCTGAGCAGGTAAAGTTAACGATCCCTAAAGGCAGCTATACGATTGCCTACTATTGGAAGGATCGGCCGTATAATTTGTATATTTGGAGAGATGGCAATGGCGCTTATTTAGGGGCTTATTTCAACATTGTCCGGCAGACAAAGCTAACGGATCAGTTCCTCTCTTTCGAAGATCTAATCATTGATATTATGGTTCTTCCGAATGGCACTTATTTTATTTTAGATGAGGACGAGCTGCCGGAGCCGATTGAACAATTTGAGAATGGAACGGTGCACCGAACATTGCAGGCATTTATCCATTCTATGCCGGTAATTCTCGACCAACTTATTTTAGAAAGCGAGCATACATATGCCCATCAATGGCTTTTGCCGTTGTTACACGGTTATTAGTTTTTTCGGCTCATGTTTTAAAATGGGAGAAAAAGGCGATAAAGGCCTGAAACTTTATCAGGCTAAAATGCAGCTGGTTAGTCATTCTGTCACCAACCAGCTGCATTTTTCTATTGCGGGCACTTTTTAAGAACTGCTGCAGGAGGCAGTTAAAATCTTTGACATCTCCCTAGTTGTATCATAATATACCCTTAGGGGTAAATGGATGCAAAAAATTATAAATAAACAAAGGAGGTATCACCATGTTTCCTGAAATTTTGCCGGAGGAAGTGGAAAGGCTGCTGCAAGAACATAAAAATATCTGTGTGCTTGATGTAAGAGAAGCTGGCGAGGTAGCCGCAGGGAAAATTCCCGGCGCTATGCATCTTCCGCTGGGACAGGTGCTCACACGTGCAAAGGAGCTAGATCCAGACAAGGAGTATATTGTTGTGTGCCGCAGCGGCAATCGAAGCAGTTTAGCTTGTGAATGGCTGACTGAAAAAGGATTAAAAGTAAAAAATATGACTGGCGGCATGAACGGCTGGACTGGCGCTGCAGAATAAGGAAAGGGCGCTTGCGAAAGCGCCCTTTCCTTATAGAAGACTCTATCGGCCGTAAAGGAGAGAGAAGGATGAATAAGTGGAATGAACGCTTTAAAAGTGAAAAATATGTATATGGAACAGCACCAAACGAATTTTTAGAAGAAACGCAGCAAAAATTGCAGTTATCAGGAGAAGCATTGGCTATTGCAGAAGGAGAGGGGCGCAATGCTGTTTTTTTAGCTGAGCAAGGAATGAAGGTGACTGCCTGGGATTATGCACCATCCGGGCTGGAGAAAACAAAGAAATTAGCAAAAGCAAGGGGAACGGCTGTTCAAACGGAGCTGATGGACTTGGAAGAAGCTCAATGGGAGGGGGACCGCTGGGATGAGGTTGTGTGTATATTCGGTCATTTTCCAGAAAAGCTGCGCCGCCAAACGTTTCTTGGCATTAAGGAAGCAGTAAAGCCTAGAGGATACTTTGTTGCGGAGGTATATTCTCTTTGCCAATTGTCTTACAAGAGCGGGGGTCCCAAAGACAGTCGCTTTTTATATGCGCCAGAGGAGTTTTGGAGCGTGTTTTCCGATTGGCGTATTGTACATTTTTTTATGGGGGAAGTGGTCCGTCATGAAGGAGAGTTGCACAACGGATTATCTCATGTCATCCAATTTGTGGGCCAAAAACCTGAAAAGTGAAGAGAGATCATCCTATGCTGCCTGGCAGCTGAACTGGGCACAGAGAAAGCACTTCACGCCGGCCGAAGAGAATCGGACGGCGTGTGAAAGAACTTGATTATTGGATAATCAGCTGAATGTCTTTTTTCAAGCTGGATAGGACAGGAGATTTTGCTAAAGCAGCCTGTGCAATTTCTTTCAATTCTTCTTTTGGAGCTTCCGCGTCTGCTCTTAATGTGATAACCGGGTTTAGAATTCCTCCGTCTCCTTCTTCCATGCCAAGAAAAACAGCCGCATTTAAATCTGCTTTAATTTCAACATCTACGCTTTTCAATGGAATGCCTTTTTCGCTGGCCATTACTTCAAAGGTAATAGCAAAACAGCTCCCGGCTGCCCCGATAAGATATTCTACCGGATTAGGCGCTTGATCTGTGCCGCCCAGTGTTTCCGGCTCATCTGTAAGAATTGGGTCAAAATCCCGGATAGTCACTTTATTTTGCACACCGGTTTGCCACTGGATTTGTGCTTGCCAGCTCCTGATTTTCAACGCTGGATTTTCCTTGATGGCACTTGCTGTTTGCTGTGCTGCTGCGAGTGAAATTTGATTCATTATGCATCCTCCTCAATGATTATGTCACATTGATCATACAGGAGGCGGGCAGCTGCTGTATGTAAGGCTCCTTACATCTGCTTTAATTTTTAGCTTTTTTAATCCACAGGCGCTGGCCCTCTTGTTTTACTTTTTCAGTTTGGATGAATTTATTGATTACAAGCGTAACGGTTTCTCGCGTTGAAGCAATCATTCCTGCTAAGTTTTGGTGGGTAAGAAATTCAGGTAAAGGATACCAGTCCTCTTTTTTTTCGGATTTGTTTGCTAGCTTATCCAATAAAAAGAGCAAGCGCTCCTCAACTTTTCCATACGCGACTTGTTCAAGCACTTCTATCGTGTCTTGAAGCCTGTTGGCGAAATAGTAAAGGAGCGTCGTTGATAATTCTTTATTCTGCTGAATTTCATTTCTGACCTCTGCTTTTGTGAGAGAAATAAGCTTCACCTCGGTTAATGCTTTGGCAAACAGCTGACTTTCTTTTTGAGAGAAAACATGCAGCAAATCAATAAAATCACCTTTTGACAAAATGCCAAGCACGCATTCTTTGCCTTCCAAGTGAATATGAAATATGCGGGCGTGGCCTTCAATGATCAAGTAGACAGAATCAGACAGTTGTCCCGGTGTACAAATAAGCTCACCTTTTTTAAATGTTTCCATGTTCTTGTTAGCTGTCCAATGTTCAATTTGCGACGCCGGAAACATGTTAATAATATTTGTTGGATATAAAAAATGTTCACTTTGCATCTATTCCTGCTCCTTTGAATCGTGTATCTATGATTTCTCTATTCTTGGCTTTTTCTCTGAAAAAGTACAGCAAAAGGCATTATTCTTGGCTGGATAGGGCAACTGCGGTAAGAGGGGGAGATTCGTTTAACCGGAAGAAAGCAGGAAAGTATGTAGCTTATAAGCAAGAAATGGTAAATTAAAAGAAAATATAAATCGGCAAGGTGAAAAATAATGATCATTAGAAAACTAAACAAAGATGAACACCCGCCGTTTGAACTGCTGCTGTCAGCGGATCCTTCATTGGAGGCGGTGGAGAAGTATGTGGAGAGGGGGCAGTGTTTGGTTGCTGAACAAGGCGGCGAGGTTATTGGCGTGTATGTGCTGCTGCCCACAAGGCCTCATACGGTAGAGCTGGTAAATGTAGCGGTGTCAGAAGGACAGCAAGGCAAGGGCATTGGCAAGCAGCTGGTGATGCATGCGATCCGGGAGGCTGGAAAGGAGGGGTACCAAACAATTGAAATTGGCACGGGCAACTCCAGCATCGGTCAGCTGGCTCTATATCAAAAGTGCGGTTTCCGGGTGGTTGGTGTCGATGCTGATTTCTTTATCAGGCATTATTCAGAGGAAATTTTTGAGAATGGGATTCAATGCAGAGATATGATTCGGCTGTCTCAAGATTTATAGCGGCTTATCCAAAAAATGAGGTGCCATGCAGAAGAAAGGCATGGCACCAAAAACCCTGTATTAGCTAAGGGGCAGCTCCACGACAAAGGCGGAGCCTTCCTTTTCCTTGCTTCTTACATAAATATGGCCTTCGTGCAGTTTCATAATAGTCGCGGCGATGGACAGACCGAGGCCAGTGCCTTCAATTGCTCTTGAACGCATCATGTCTGCCCGGTAAAAGCGTTCAAAGATTCTTTCCAATTCAGTCCGGCTCAGGCCGGCGCCGGTGTCTTTAAAGGTAATGAGGAGAGCATCTTTTTTCACTTCGATGGCAATATCAATACTGCCGCTTGGTTTGTTGTATTTAATGGCATTAGTTAACAGATTATCCCAGACGGTATTGAGCAAAGAAGGATCGCCGATGATTTCAATATCAGGCAAAGAATAGCTGAGAAGAATGCCTTTTTCACTGATGGCCCATTGGTAGCTTTGAATTAATTCCTTTATTTGCTGGCCAACGTTGAATGGGCGTTTTTTGACCATATCTTCATTTCGATCCAGGGAGGCCAGAAGCAGCAGCTGTTTCGTTAGAGTAGAAAGCCTTTTAATTTCACTGTTAATAATAGAAGCATAGGAATCCCTTTCTTTAGAACTAATCGATTCATTGTTCATCAGGTTCGTATAGCCTTTGATATTAGACAAGGGCGACTGTATATCGTGTGAAATATTTGAAATAAATTCCTTTCTCATCTCTTCGGTTTGTTCTAATTGCCGCGCCATTCGTGAAAAGCTGTTTGACAGCTCCCCTAGCTCATCATTCCGGTTTGTATCAAGCTTAACGCGAAAATCTCCCTCAGCCAGCCGCTTTGTGGCCGCTGTTAAGCGGGAGATGGGCTTGACTAAATAGTTGGTGGCGAAAACTACCATGACAATACTCAACACAATTGCTAACACAAGCAGCCAGCCGAATAACAGATGCATTTCGTTAAAGAGCAGCTTAATATCCGGGCGAAGGAAGAGGGCATATTGTTTTCCGTTATGTGTCAGCGGGACGCCGATTGTATTTTTTAATTCATTGGCGAAAAAGCCGGTCACGAATGTTTTGTGCGGAAAATGAAGAATCCCGTGGTAGACCGTTCCTTGCAGCACCTGCCTTTTTGTCGCCTCAGCTAGTTGCTTGTCTCTGAAAGCGGCGCCAAAGAAAGTTTCACGTCCGCTGCTGTCGACCAAATAAATTTGATAGCCGACAGCAGAGAGGCTTTGCAAATACTCCTCCAGATTCATATCAGGGTGCTCGTCAGTAAAAGCAGCAACATTAAGGGCAATAGCTGTGTTTTTTTGATCATTGTATGATTTTAACTTTTGCTGATAGTAAACATTGGAAATAAAGAAAGCAAGAAGTCCGCTTAGCAGCATAATTCCGGTTGTGACGACAACAAATTTTGAATAAAGCGACTTCATACCCGCTTGGCCTCCAGTAAGTAGCCGATCCCGCGAACGGTTTTTATGTGAAAGTCAGCTGTCAGCTTGGAAAAGCGTTCTCTCAGCCTCTTAATATGAACATCAACCGTTCGTTCATCTCCATCATAGTCCAAGCCCCACACTTGCTCGATCAGCTGTTCACGGGAAAAAGCTTGCATCGGATTGGAAGCCAAAAAGAATAACAGTTCAAATTCTTTTAGCGGCAGGAGCAATGTCCGTCCTTCCGTATGGACTTCGTAGCTTTTCTTGTTGATGCGCGTGTTCCTGAGCTGAATGAGCAGTTCATCCGGCTGGGCATCGTATCTTCTTAACAAGGCTTTGATGCGGAAAAGCAATTCCTTCGGGTCAAACGGTTTGACCAGATAGTCATCTGTGCCCGAAGAAAACCCCTGTTCTTTATCTTCAATTTGATTTTTCGCTGTTAAGAGGATAACGGGAAGGTCATACCGGCTTCTAATTTCTCTAGTCAGCCTATAGCCGTCTATATAGGGCATCATTACATCCACAACGGCCAAGTCGCACGTACGGCTGGAAAGAATATTCAGTGCCTCCATGCCGTCTGCGGCTTGGACCACTTGATATCCTTCTTTGCGCAAGTGAATGTCGATCAATTTTAATACATGAACATCATCATCAACAATCAGAATAGTTGTCATTATATTTTCTCCTCCATATGAGCGGTAAAAGATGAAAAATAGCCCGCACATGAGGCGAGGGCTATCAATAGATTATTTGTGCAAAAGAAACGGCTTTAAGAAACCATTCCATCACTCATTTTAATAATGCGGTCGGCGTAGGAAAGCATGTCTTCGTCGTGGGTCACCATTAAAGTGGTAATGTTCAGCGTTTGGGTCAAACGCTGAATGAGTGCCATTACATCCTTCGATCTTTTTGAATCCAAACTGGCTGTTGGTTCATCTGCAAACAGAACTTTTGGTTTGTGAATGATCGCGCGGGCGATAGCCACCCGCTGCTTCTCCCCGCCGGATAGAGAAGCCGGATAAGCGTGTCTCCGGTGCTCCATCTCCACTAGCTTTAAAACACGATCAATTTCTTTTTTTCTCTCGTCCTTTTTTAACGTTGATTCTGACACATCAAGCATCAGCTCCAGCTGTTCTTCAACGGTAAGGAAAGGAACCAAGTGGGCAAATTGAAAGATAAACCCAAATTTGCTGGCGCGTATTTTCCGAATCTGTTCTTGAGTCATTGCGCTAATATTTTTTCCTTCGAACACGACCTGTCCGTCTGAAGCAGGCTGAAGTCCCGCTGCAATGGTGAGCAAAGTGCTCTTTCCAGAGCCGGAAGCCCCGACTAGAGCAGTGATTTCGCCTTCTTTTAAAGACAGGTTAATGCCTTTCAATACTTCTTCTTCTATTTCGCCGTTTGAAAATGTTTTTTTCACTTCATCAATGGTGAAAATAGCCATATTACACCTCTCCTTGTTGAATGGCTTGCAGCGGCTGCACTTTTTTGATTTGAATTCCTGAAAGTGTAGCACCGATAAATCCGATAACGAGAAAGACGATTGATAATTGGATCGTTGTATCAAGCGTCAAGCTGAATGGCATGCCATCAGGTGACAGTAGTTTAAAGCCTTGGCTCAGTGCTACAGACAAGCTGAGGGCACCTGCTGTAATAAGAAGCATTTGGGTCCACATCATTTTGAACAGCGTTCCGGTTTTTACACCGATGGCTTTTAAAATGCCGTACAGCCCAATTTTTTGAACGTTCATCATATAGAAGAAAATGGCGAACAGCATGCCGCTGATGACAACCAGGAACCAGACAATCATATTCAAAGACATTTGTTCCGCGTTATAGCTTGGAATAGTATGCAGGAACTGTTTTTTTGAATAGGCTTGCAGTCCGGCTACGGATTGCGCCTTATCTTCTCCAGGGACAAAAACTAATTGCATTTCCTCTGTCCGGTACATTTCCTTATAGTTTTCACTATTAATAAAAGCAACTGGCGCGTGGCTGTATTTCTTGCCATCAACAAACCCTTTTACGGTAAACTTGCCGCTAAATTGATTATTGGTTAGAACATCCCCGACTTTTATGCCGGTATCCTTCATGGAAGCATCAAGCACAACTTCGCCTTCTTTGACTTTTGGAAAAAGCGACGAATCCGTTGAAGTGACAAAGGCGACGCTTTGCTGCTTGTCGTTTTTGTTATTCAGAAAGCCCATTTGAATGGATAGCGCTGCGGCTTCCGCTTGTTTATTTAACAGGTTGCTTTGAGTGTCAGGGTCTATTTTCGATAGATTATATGTTTCATCCGCATTAGCATCCATATAAAAGGAGCCGTCCGGCAATTCCTTAATTAAGGCAGCGTTGTCCTGAGATAAGCCGTTTGCCAATCCAGAAATAATGAAAGTCAGAAAACTAACTAAAAAAACAATCGATCCTAAAATCATAAACCGACCTTTATTCTTTTTAATTTCTTTCCAGGCCATGTTCATTGTTATTCCTCCTATCTGTTCGTTCTGACGTGATATAGTAAGTGTACCCGCATTACATGAACGAAAGATGAACGGAAAATTACATTTATCGAGCGTGGGATGGCAAATATCAGCATACATGGAATATGCTGTGAAAGGACCTTTTGGGCGCTTATTGAGAAGGGCAGAAGAATGCGCTTTTCATGAAAAAATAAATAAATGAAGAAATTGTAAAAAACAAGGATGTGATTAAGCGGAAAAAAATGATATTCTAAACAGGCGGCACTCTTATTTAAGCCAACCTCAACCTCGTCATCTTATAAACTGCTGTTTCTGCACAAGCATAAAAAATCGCCGACATGTTTTTTAACAATGATAAGTAATATTTTTTTAATATAATTTTTCATTGTGTTATGATGATCTTATTTGTTGTATGATTAAATTGTTTCTACTTGAAAAAGGCAAACTTATTGAAAGATAAGGGCGCAAAGCTGCGGGTCTAAAGTTTACGGTCAGTGAACAATGATAGCCGGGCTGCCAAATAGGAATCTACTTCCTCATTTGGACAACTATATTAATTGGAGGCAGGGACCAAAATTGATGGAAGGAAATAAAGAATTAAGAAGAAGCATTCGCCGATTTTATGATTTATTAAAGAAATGTCCAGACAACAGAGATGCCGCTCATGATTTCCTGGTTTATTTACGCTCTCTTTTAAAAATTCAATCTAGAACACCTTTGCCAGCGCAGGAGGTCATGGCTCTTTTGAAAAAGCATAAACCGAACGTATTCTACACGTTACAGGACATGGCCGAAAAAAACTTGATGCTGGGAATTTTAACTGATTTGCCGGAGGACATTGAAACACCGGAAGAAAGGTTAGAGGAATTACTGAATATCTGATAGCAGTCAGGCTGGTAAAGTGACTTGTTGCAGGCGAGAGCAGAGTAAGGAAAGCGATGGAACGGGGGCAAGTGTTATAAAAAGAGAGAGCAAAAAAATATAAACCAGAATGCTGCAAAAAGAAAATGATGATGCAAGAATAAATCAGTCAAAATAGTGTTAACGAAGATCATGCGAATAAGGGGTCTCGATTTCAATGTGATAGCCGAGGGACTGTTCGTTGTTATGGAAATAATAAAGCAAGCGACGTTTACATAAATTAGTGTGACTAACAGATGAAACAGCCATGTAAGCAGCTTTATTAATCAATCTATTTATCTAACACTGAAATTAAAAAGTCCTGCCTTTGCGAGCGGGGCTTTTTAATTTTTTTTGCTGTGTGATGTGTTATCGCTCACAAGCCCAGCCGTCTTTATCACGATCGTGCTTTGGATCATAGGCTGGGTGTCCTTTTGCTACACCCTTTGGATATTTTTTCTAAGCTCTGTACAATTTTTAAAGGATTCCTTCTTCGGAGCTGGCTTTACAGGAGCCGGTTTCGGCTTTGCAGGAACTGCTGACTAAAGATAATGATAGAACAGCTGCAGCAACAGGCTTGAACCAGGCGGATTTCTTTGTAAACATAAAGATCTAGTCTCCTCTAAGTTGGTATATTCATAAAGTATTGTAAGAGATTTACTTAGCAATCAAATAGTACCATCTTTATTTTGAAATAAAAAGTGTTTTTTTGAAAATAAAGGAACATGTTCCCAATATTTCCGTAAAAGAACCGAATCCTAGCATCGGAAAAGCTCTGTTATTGTTTTATGCTGATGTTTTAGCTGTTCATGCAAAAGAAGGAAAGAGGCGAAGGAGTTATACATTAGGAGATAGTCACCTGAGCAGAATATATGAAGAAAAAGGGGCATAAAGGGAAGTATTATTCTATTGAAAATAGAAATAAAGTACCAACAGAAGAAGTAATCATTATGTATTTATAATGAGGAAGAAGGTTGACAACTGTGAAAATAAAATGCGGGGGGTTGTCTGCAGAAGGACGGCACCATACTATTTGTTTCTCATAAAATAGAGAAGGGCAAACTTCGGAGGGCAGCAATGAAGAATAAAACAATTGAGAAGCAAAAAAGCGAAAAGGTTTTGGCATTGGAGAAAGAGGTGGCATTGGGTCTGTGGGTTCAGGTGATAGGACAGCTGATCGAAATTAAAGGTTTGTCAGGGCTGTTATATGCTGAGGATCAAACAGATTCAATCGGAGAGCAGCAAGTGTTGGCAGCTGTTTGGATCAGGACAATCGGTCAAATTCTAGAAGCGGTTTCCGTGTCGAGTCAAATTAACGAGACAGATGTGAACAGACTGCAGCAGGAGCAAAAGCTGGCTATTACAGGAGATTTGCTTACAGCCATTGGAGCAGCCTACGAAGTGGCTGGCGGAGTGCGCGTGCTTGAGGAAGAGGCAGTAACCGCCCGGAGCCGCATTATTCCGTAAGAGGCAAGGAACGGCTTTTATATGACAGCCCCTGCTAAAAGCAGGGGCTGTTGCTGAATAGGCAGCTTTCCGGATAATAAAGTAAAATGGTCTGGTAAGCCTTATGTTTAATGATCGAACCGGTTCAAGGCCTGTTTTTCTTGCAAAAGCAGCTGGAATTCTTTTTCTAATTGTTCCGAAGGTTCAATGCTCAGCCGGCTAAGCACTTCTGATATCTTCATATCCAGCACAAGCAGCTTATCCGCATTCTTATCCGGATTCTTCTTTAGCTGTTTGCGCTGTTTGTACTGTTCATAGGTTCCTTCAAACAGCTCAATTTTCTGGTTGCGGATGACAGCCATTTTTGTAGCAACATTATCAATCAAGCGGCGGTCATGAGAAGCAAAGATGACCGTGCCCGAATATTCTTTTAAGAGAGCTTCTAAGGCATAGGTCGCGTCAATATCAAGAAAGCTTGTCGGTTCATCTAAAATGAACATATTAATATCACTTAAAAATAATTTAGCCAGTGCAGCTTTTACGCGCTCTCCTCCACTCAAGACGCCTGCTGGTTTGTAAACGTCGTCCTTGTAAAAGTGAAGTCTGGCAAGTACTGTCCGAATGAGTGCTTCCTCTTGTTTGGAGGTGGAGCGGACATTTTCCAAAATAGATTTCTTAACATCCAAAATCGTTAAATGCTGGCTAAAGTAACCAATTTTCACAGCGGGAGAAATTGTCACTCCGCTGTCTTGATGGACTATTTTCTTTAACAAAGACGTTTTCCCGCTGCCGTTTGGCCCGATTACTGCCAGCTTGTCACCAGCGCGGATATGAAAATCAGGGCTATCCCAAAGCAGACGCTGGCCAATTGTGCCGGAAACCTGCTGCAGCCGGAGAACGATTCGATCTTGCAAAACCTCTTCATTCGGCAAGCTCATTTTAAGCGCCGGGTATTCCTTCACTTTTTCTGGTTTTTCCAGGTGGTCTATTCTCTTTTCAATTGCTTTCGCTGTTTTTTGCAGCTTTTTTTGCTTTTTTGCAAAGTAGGGACGTGCTCCGGTAATGCTTGCTTCTGAAGAACTTAATCCTTTAGGGGCTTTGGTTGCCTTCTCCGCTTTTTTCTCTTTTAACCGTAAAGCTTCTTCAAGTTGTTTTTTCTTGCATTCATACTTCTCATAAGCCAGCTTCTTCTGCCGGAACTCCGCCTCTTTTTGTACTTCATACTCTCTGTAGCTTCCTTTGTATTCTTTGATCTCACCGTCATTTAGTTCCCAAATCTTTGTACAAACCGTGTTCAAAAATGTCCGGTCATGAGAGACGATGACGAAGGAGCCCTTCCATTGAAGCAGTTTTTTCTCCAGCCATTCGATATGCTCTGTGTCAAGATGAGTTGTTGGTTCGTCCGCTAAAAAAATGTCCGGTGCTTTCATTAAAGCCTGCTGGATGTATGACTGTGTTATTTCTCCGCCGCTTCTAGCAGCATCCGTTGTTTTTAGCTGGGGCAAAAGCTCACATTGAGCATGGTGAATAATCGTTCCGCTTTCTCGAGGCAAGCCTCCAGCTAATATGCTCAACAAAGTAGTTTTTCCGCTTCCGTTGCGGCCCACCAATCCAATCCGGTCATTTTTATGAATATACAGTTGATCGATGTCTAATAACAAGCGGTCTTTTACATAATGCTTAATTTGCAAAGCTTCCAATAATAACATATACTCATCCCCCATTTTTTATGATTCAGGGACAAAAAGCCCCCTATCTGGAGTCAGAATAGGGGACACAAATATAGGTGGACGCTAAAAAGAGGCTGCTCCTTTTAGGTTCAACTACAGAAGGACCTATCCTATTCTGAAAACTCCGCTTGAAGGCATCTTAAAGAAGACAGAAGCATTGTTCTGTAAAAAGTGCCTTCCATTGCTTGTTTTCATAAATAGGATTAGTACTTCATGTAATTGGTTCACCCTTCCGTTCTTTTATTCACACTACTTTAAATGATATGCTTAGAGTTGTCAAACTCCCTGCATGAACCGCAATCTATTTGGAAATAAGATGACTAAGGGCACTGCATGGGCAAGACTACCTGTTGAAAAAGGAGAGAAAGACTACATGGAAAACATTAAAGTTGGTGAAGTTTTTACAATTAGTGATGAAAATAATGAAGAGCAAGGTGTGGAAGTGCTTGCGGTCATTGAGATGGAGGGCAGTGTATATGCTGCCGTCGGATTTGTCGAGGACCTGCAGGAGGAGAGTGAAGAGGACATTGACATTTTCTTTTTAAAAGTCGATGAGGATGGCGATTTTACAGCTATTGCAAGTGACGAAGAATTCGATCAAGTTTCCTCCGCTTTCGATGAAATCATGCAGGAAGAAGAAGCGGACAGAAGCAGAGATTGAACCGTTCTGCCCGAATAAAGGCAAGTTTCAGCACCTCTTACATAAGAGTGTGCTGTTTTTAGTTGGGAAGAATATTGTATGGAATGGAAAAGTTGAAATAGGAGCCTGCCTTTCGTGCCCGTCATGTGCAGCAGGCTCCCGCACACGGCAATTAGTTCAAAAACTTATATCCGAATACATAGTAAAGAACCATGGAAGCACCGAGAAAGAAAGCAAAGAACAACACTTGCTGCGATACTGAACGATTTTTCAGCCAATCCCACCGTTTGTTTTCGATATCAAGCCAAAAAAAGTCTACAATGATGGCGACTAACACAATGGCAATAAACGTAGCAAAGTTCATCTGCACGCCCGCTCCTTTCCTCTTTTGGTGTTTATTATACCATAATATGGAATGAAAGACAGAGGAAGGCGATGGTGATTTTCCATTATTTGAAACTTTCTGTTGTTCTGTTCGTATGTCTTGTTAAGGGCAAGGAGATGGAGGGAATGTATGAGGTGAGCGAGGGCGGAGGGTGGTTATTCACTGCTGTGCCGGTGCTGGTCATCGTTGGTTTTGTAATTGTCTTTTTAGGGATCATCGGAAGGATGTTCAACGGACTGAGCGAATGGAAAAAGAACGAAGAATCGCCGCGCTTGTCTGTGCCGGCCATGGTGAAAACAAAGCGGGTACACGTAACAAGGCATAGTCATTCGCATGACGACCACACGGCCAGTTCAACGACCACTTATTTTGTTACATTTGAATTTGAAAACGGGGATAGGTCAGAATTTCGGATCTCCGGCAAAGAATATGGAGTTTTGGCAGAGGGAGATACCGGTATATTGACCTTTCAAGGTACAAGATATATTGATTTTGTCAGAAAGTGAGTGCTGCCGTAATTAGCTTGCTGAATCACCAGCAAAGTGCCTGGAAGAAAAGCAATCTTTACTTTTCTTTCAGGCGTCTCCTGCTTAAAAGAGCCTAATGAAGAGAAGTTAACTTTTGTAACCGTTCCTTCATGAGTTTTTTCCATTCATCAGCTAATTCCTCAACAGCTAATAATCTCTGGATTCCTTCAATTTCTTTTGGTCTGTGAAAGTAAAGGTCATTTCCTTCGAGAATAGATACTTGCTTGGGATGGGATTCCAATAGCCTAATATGGGAATCGCTGCGGACTGCGCCTTCTTCCAATACCCGGCATAAATAACCGGTAAATCCTGTTTGCACGATTCTTTTGAGAAGCACCGGGTTATCCGTCCGCTTGTTAATTGTGCTGCAGGGGATTCTTCCTTGTGTGACTTGTATAATTGCCTCTCCCAGCTGGAAAATATCACCGATGCACACGTCCTTTTCCAGCATATTCGTCACCGTTAGATTTTCTCCGAAAGCCGAGGCTGGCAAAGGGCGGGAAAATTCCTCTTCCCAAAATAAGTAATGCTCATGCGGATATACACATACAGCGCGGTCTGGTCCCCCATGATAGCGCAAGTCAGCCACTCCATCGCCTTTAAATCCTTCTTTTGTTAAGAAAGCTTCTGCGACCGGCTGTTTACAAATGCCTGTTTCCATCTCCTGGCCATCTCCATATGTCATTTTTTGAGGCAAGCCAATCGAAAAGTTTTTTAGTTCAATCGCTTTATTGCTTCTCACTTTTATCTGTACCTGCTTTCCTTGATTATTGATCCTTTTATTTTATCATTTGTCCGAATAGTAAGATAGGCTAGTCGTTCATCATACATGATTTGCGTTTCGTGCTGAAGCAAAGGTATGGTATGTACATTGCCTGCTTTCGTAGTTCTTTTTTACTTTATTGTGCACAAAAGGAAATCTTTTGTTTTGCTGAATGAGTGAGCGTAGTATAGTAAGCTTATTCAAGTAAGAGACAGAAAAGGGAGGTGACGTTTGGTGTTAAAGGAATTCAAAGAATTTGCTTTAAAAGGGAATATATTTGATCTTGCTATTGGGGTAATCATTGGTGCCGCCTTCGGCAAAATCGTATCTTCTCTTGTGGATGATATTATTATGCCGCTTGTTGGGATTTTAGTAGGCGGAGTGGACTTATCCAAATTATCGATTAAAATTGGCAATGCAACTTTGGCTTATGGGGCTTTTTTGCAAACGGTATTGGATTTTCTCATTATCTCGCTCTCTATCTTTATGGTGATTCGCTTTTTCGCGAAATTTAAGCGTAAAGAAGAACTGGCGAAAGAGGAAGAAGTGGAAGTGCTGGATAAAAAAGAAGAATTGCTGGCGGAGATCCGCGATCTACTTCAGGGAGAAAGAAGCAGAGTGTAGGCCATATTTAAGAAAAACACCACGGTGGGTCGTGGTGCTTTCAGACTGTAGACAAACTCAATGAAAGTTGATGTTTGTCTACAGTCTTTTTGTTTTCGGGTGGATGGGGCTGTTGATTGTCACTCCAGGCGCTTCGATTTCCGCGGGGCGGGCGGTGAGCCTCCTCGGCGCCAAATCGCCAGCGGGGTCTCCCCTGTCCCGCAGATCCCGCTGGAGTCTGTGCGCCTTCCATTTCAATTAATAGAGTACATAAGAAGAGGGAAGTTACACGAAATGGATATTTCTTCCCTATCTTGTCGATAAAGGAATTTATGCCTTTTCATCCGCAGCAAGGAGGATCAGTCTGTAAACGATGAACACCCCAAAATAAGCGCCAGATGCTAAGAAATATGGATTAAGAAAAATACCATGAATGGCGGTCATGAATACAGTGTTGTCAACTAGGATTTGATAAATAGAAGCAGCAGCGATATTGCCGAATACGAGCGAGGCAACAATAGCAAGTATGTTAAAAATTGTTCGAAAGATTTCCCTGTGATGTTGCAGGAAAGCCATAGCGATTGGAAAAGCAATACTAACAATTAAGATGAAAATTTTCAAAAAGACCCTCCTTTGCAATAGATGGCGCTTAGCTAGTTATTACCTTAAATGCGGGCGGATAAACAAGAGGATAAAAGAGAAAATGACAGGATGGCTTCTCTGAGGAAAGGTTGGGCAGTAATCTAAGAGAGAGCGATCAAGTAATTAATATACTGGCCAGTTTGTACGCCTTCATTCATTTGGTATAAAACGGGCATGAAAAGCCTGTTGATGAGCCACTTAAAACAATGATTGAATATTTACAGGAAGACGAAGTGAAGACTCTTTCGTGCCATAGTTTGCTTAATATAAACAGGCTGGAAGAAACAGATGATCCGAAAGAGCAAGTGGCAGCCGGTTTTTACGAAGTATCACAAAATTTTCTTGATTTTAAAGGGAATCAACAGACAGCGGAAGAAGAGTATAAAAGGCTTTATCTTTTCTGCGGCAAGCCGCTCAAAAATAGCTCTTCGAGAAAGGGGAAGGAAGAGAGAATTCTCGTTTTCCGTGCTACATTTTTAATAGAGGACCTGTTTGAGGTCAAAGCCAGGAGGATTTATAGGGCCAACTTGCGGGAGAGCGCCATTTTTGAAAAAAATTGATAAATTGTGATGTAGTGAAATTTTTGTTTGTCTAACGATGAGGGGGATAGAGATGAATATCGGAAAAGAATATTTGAAGGTCGTCCGGGAAAAGTTTCAAGAGATGAAAAACCTGGGGGAGAAGGCTGTTCGTCAATTATCAGAAGAGCAAATACACTGGGTATTTAATGAACAATCCAATAGTGTAGCGGTCATTATCAAACACGTAAGCGGGAATATGAAATCACGATGGTCTGATTTTTTAGTTTCCGATGGAGAAAAGCCGGATCGAAACCGAGAACAGGAATTTGAAGATAAGGGATCGACACAGCAAGAATTAATGGATGCTTGGGAAAAAGGCTGGGAGATTCTTTTTCATGCGCTTGACGGTTTAGAAGAGCAGGATTTGTTAAAAACGGTTCTTATCCGTGGTGAACGCCACACTGTATTGGAGGCAATAGAAAGGCAGATCGTCCATTATTCCGCTCATATCGGGCAAATCCTTTATATCGGCAAGCAATTAAAAGGGGATAATTGGGAAAGTCTTAGTATTCCAAAAGGAAAATCTGAAGAATTTTTGCAGCAAATGCTAAAAAAGAATCCATCTCAATAAAGTATATCTTTTAAACTGGATTGATAGATAAAGGAGACAAGAAATGGAGTTTTGTATGAAATTCGGGGATACCAATTTTATTGGGGTAGCCAATAGTGATACGTATCAATCATTTGTTGATGAAGACTGGGAGCTTGATAGTCTCTTGCAGCATTTCGGGAATGAAATGAAGCGAGGGCATATTCTAGTGTGTCAAATGACAAATGAAGGAATTGAGCATTCTTGGAAGGTGAAGGTGCAGATTGGAGCGGAAGCAGCCGCTCAGCCGTGCTTCAGGAAAGCGCAAGGGTATATTGAAGTAACGAAAAACGAGCTGTACTTAGTGGATTATGACTGCTTGACGATGGCAGCCCAGTTTGAAGACAATACAGTTCCTCATACTAATTGCTCTAATTATAGGATAGAAATTGAAAACGGGTCCTATCAAGTGGAATTTGTCCAATATTATAATGTAGATACAGATGAGTATACAGGAACGAAGGAAACCGATATTTTGCTGCAATTGACTAAAGTAACAGACTTCCAGCCGGTCACTGATCGCGTGTTTTGGTGCACATTCTAGAGCGGACTTATCGATATAAATAAGAAAAAAGAGAGGACACGCAAGCGGACATAGAATTTCCCGGCTGAGTGTCCTCTTTTATTTTATAGGGGGGTAAGGGATATACTCTAATTATGAACGATCAGTCGCAGCAAGAAAAGGAGAAAAATGTGGAAAATTACATGAGAGAAAAGAGTCGGCGCAAGGATAGACCCAAACAGCAATGAATGGTGGAGGAGGGACAGAAAATGGGCAAAATTGCGGATTTATCTCATCATCAAGGGAGCATTGACTGGAGTAAAGCAGCAGCTGAGCTGTCTCTTGCTATTCTTAGGGTTCAAGATGGCATCAGAATGCGGGATCGGCAATACGAAAGCTATACAGCCGGTGCCAAGAGCTATGGTGTCCCGTTTGGCAATTATGCTTTTTGCCGCTTTGCTTCTGCCGAGGATGCCAAAAAAGAGGCGCAAGAATTTTGGAAGCGCGGTGACAAAGCTGCGTTGTTCTGGGTGGCGGATGTAGAGGTGAAAACGATGGATGACATGAAGGCAGGGACCCAATCATTTCTTGATGAGCTGCGGAGGTTAGGCGCTAAAAAAGTGGGCTTATACGTCGGCCATCATACATACAAGCTGTTTGAGGCAGATAAGATCTGCGCGGACTTCATTTGGATCCCCCGTTATGGCGGCAGGAAGCCGGACTATTCCTGTGATCTTCATCAATATACGGCAACCGGTGCTTTAGCTGGCGTGAGAGGGCCGGTTGATTTAAACCAACTAACCGGAAGTAAACAGTTATCCTGGTTTTTGCAGCAAGAAGAGCTGAAATTAGCTGCCGCTGTAAAAGGACAGTATCGGGTTTATACGGGCACCTTTCATTCTGAGGCTGAAGCCGAAAAGCAGGCAAAGCGAATCGGCAAAGAGCTGGGCTATCAACCATTCTTTAAGGAGAAAAGAGTGTGGACCGGTTTATTTGAAACGCTGGAATCCGCCAAGGAAGCTCAGCGGAAAATCAGCCTGACGTTTGGCTTTAATCCGATGATCAGGCGAGAAGAATAAGAAAAGTCCCGCTCTATCCACGTTCCTGAAGTGGAAAGCGATAGTCCCCATCCATAAGAAAACAAAAAGACTGGAGACAAACGCCAATTTTCATTGAGTTTGTTTCCAGTCTGAAGCCAGGGAGATCCCTGGCTTTTGAAAGATCATGGTTCATCAATTGGAGGCGAATGTCTCTTAAAATCCGTATGGTCTTGGTCTCGGCATTGGCATTGGAGGACAGCAAGGATTAGGCGGCATGCCGCACATCATATGCTGCTCACAGCACTCATTTACAACGGATTCTGTGTGTGGAAAATAGTGCTGATGATTAATCATATGCTTGTTGACGGTAGTAGTATGGGAAGGATGAATATGTGGCACGACAGTGTTTATGATATTAGGTTTGACAAATTGCTGCGTCGGTGAAACCAATGGCGGATCGTATTGAGCAGGCAATACTTGAGGCGGACAAATGTGAGGCGGGCAGCCTCCAGGGCCAGCCCAAGGCTTGTTAAACATATCATAACCTCCTTTTTTTCGTAAGGTATTAAACAATAATAGCTTATGAAAAGATAAGGAAAATGGACTAGTTAGATGCCTATTTATTATAAATAAAAATTTTTAATTGATGACATGTGCAGAATCAAAATTTCCCTTAAGGAGCGAAAAGCGTGACATAGGACGATTGGCTAGCCGTTCATCTAAAAGCGGGCGAATGAAACGATCGTTGAAAGCAGTTCAATGTACCGGTTTTTTCTTATTTTATCAATTGTAAAAAGGATTTCACATATACATATGGAAATAAAAAAGATAACCAAAAAAGGGGATGGTTGAATTGCTGCTGAAAGGAATTAAAAGCTTCGAAGACTTGGATGATTTTATTTTTGAAAATAAGGTAGATATCCGCTGCAGAGAAAGCGGGCTGTCTGTCACTTTAGTGGAGCCGACAGAAGAAGGGGAGGACCTTGCGCTCATATTGAGCGACGGCTCGCAGTTGGAGTTATCGCCTGAGGAACTTGATCATTATTTAGAAGTAGTCCCGCCGGAAAACATCAATAACGGTTCCTTGTAAGCCGGGACTCCCTTTTTATAGAGCACCTATCCTTGTCCTTTAGGCGGCAAGGATTTTTTATGTGCAGGCATGAATAGATCATGTTTGAATGACAGCTATAAAAATATGAAAAATGTCTTATGCAAAAAGCGAAAAAATTTTATTGCGCCCCGCTGAATTTTGCTATTAATAAAGGAAACAATAGCACCGATAAATACTAGGACTATATAAGTGTTTAGGGGGCTTACGATGAAGTGGTTTTATAACTTGAAAATTGCAACAAAACTGGTTTCTTCTTTTATCCTGCTGGCAGCTATTGTTGCTTTTGTAGGAATGATGGGGATAACAGGCATAAATAAACTTAGCACTGAAATGGAAGATATGTATAACAGCAACGTGAAATCGATTACTCACCTTTCTGAAGCTACAATCCTGTATCAGCGAATGAGAGTCAATATTCGGGATATGACTTTCGTAACGACAGCGCCTGAACAAAATGCGGAATATGAAGAGAAGCTGAGTGAGCTCAAAGAAGAGTTCGAAGCAACGCTCGCTGATTATGAACAGACTAAGTTAACCGATGAAGAAAGCGTTCTGTACAAGAAGCTCCCGTCAGCTTTAGAGGAGTATTACCTCCTGTTAGATCAAGCCATAGAGCTGGCTCGAAAGAATGATGTGAAAAATTACATGAAACTTCATTCAAAATTTAAGCAAGCAGGAGATCATGTCGAGGGCACTTTACAAGAACTTATTGATATGAACATCGAACTTGCCAAACAAAAGGAGATAGAAGGCAATCAAGTGGTGTCTTCTTCCCGCAACCTGACTATGTTCATTATTTGTTTATCTATTCTTCTTAGCATTGGTTTAGGTTACTTTATTGCTCGTATAATTGGCCGTCCGTTACACAATATGGTCAGCGTAGTAGAAGCTGTCGCCAAAGGAGACTTAAGCAAACGAATCGACATTGAGGCGAAAGACGAGGTTGGAAAGCTAGGGCGGGAAGTAAACACAATGGTTGGAAATCTAAAAGCCTTGATCAGCAGCGTCAGCCAAAATGCGGAACAAGTCGCAGCGGCATCCGAAGAATTGTCTGTGAGTGCGGAACAGACAAGTCAAGCAACAAATCAGATTTCCTCAACCATGCTGCAAGTAGCTGACGGCACAGAAAAACAGGTTAGAAGCATGCAAGAAACTTCCCGCATTGTCAGCGAAATGTCCGCCGGAGTGGAGGAAGTATCCGCTTCTTCGCAAAATGTGTCCGCGGCAGCCGAACTTTCATTAGATAAAGCAGGAGAAGGAAAAGGTTCTGTGCAGACAGCGGTCAATCAAATGAACCTGATCAATGAAACAGTCAATACGTTAGGGACGGTTATTGTAGAACTTGGGGAGCGCTCCAAGCAGATCGGGCATATTACAGATGTGATTACAGGCATTTCTGGACAAACCAATTTATTGGCCTTGAACGCAGCGATTGAAGCAGCACGCGCGGGGGAGCATGGAAGCGGCTTTGCTGTTGTGGCAGATGAAGTGAGAAAGCTGGCTGAACAGTCCTCTAACTCTGCTCAAGAGATCGCGGCGTTGGTTACATGGATCCAGAGTGAAACAAGCAAGGCGGTTTCCGAAATGGAAAAAGCGAAGAAAGAGGTTCGCGAGGGCATCACAGCTGTTGAAACAGCCGGCGGCTCTTTCGAACATATTTATCAGTCCGTCGGTGACGTGGCCATTCAAACAGAAAGAGTGACAGCGACTATTGAACAAGTGGCTGCCGGCGTCCAGACCATTGTTCGCTCGGTTGATTCGATCACAGAAGTGACCGAAATGAATGCGGCCGGCACACAAGAGGTCTCTGCAGCTACAGAAGAGCAGCTGGCCTCTATGGAAGAGATCTCCCATTCCGCTGCATCACTGTCCTATATGGCGGAAGAACTGCAAAATCATGTGAAGAAGTTTAAATTATAATTCATAAATCAGAGGATTAGTTAAGAATGCTCTTGAGGAGAAGCGGATGGAATGTTCTTTTCTTTCATAGTTGAACGCTGATTGAAAGAAAAGGCATGGAAGACTATTCCCATTAACGATTGATCCTTTGTGATTGGCTTGAGCTACAGAGTAGAGCGCGAGATGAATAGTGTCGGATGTTTGAGAAACGCTAAATTTTCCTTAAAGGAGAATTTGGCGTTTTTTATTTTATAGCCGTAAAGAAAGTTTCTTAGTTGATAAGAGAGATAGAAAGTTCACTTCTTCCCGTTTACTTGGAGATTTTCAAGGGGTGTGAAGCGATTGTAAAGTTTTTTTAAAAAGATCTTGCCGTTAAAGAATCTTGAAGTATAAGAGTTTCTCTTTATTTAGCTTTCTATTTATTAAGTATCTTTTACTTTATTTTTACAAAATTCGCACAATTTGTATGATAAAGTTTTAATTGATAACTTGCTAGATGACTATCATTCTCAAGGTTCAAAGGACACGATTGGCTCGAATAATATACGCATTGGAGGAAATAGACAAATGACTTATCCATCCAGCTCTCATCGCAAATTTATTGCTTCAGGAGTAACAGCCGCTTTAGTAGCGGCAGCCCTCCCCCCTGCATTTGCTGCTTCATTTACAGATGTGTCCAGTACATATAAAGAGGCAGTAAACTATCTTATTAAAAATAAAATTACTTCTGGAGTGACAAGTACAGCTTTTGGAACCAATCTTTCAATTAAGAGGGTCGACGCGGCGGTGATGCTTGCTAAGGCATTAAAATTAGACATAAAAAATGTAGAGGCTTCGGGCTTTACAGATGTGCCTCATCGTGCGAAACCTTATGTGGATGCTTTAAAGAAAGCGGGAATTATCAGTGGGAAAACAGCAACAATATTCGGTTCAGAGCAAAGCATTACACGCGGGGAAGCGGCCCTTATGCTGGCTGAAGCGTATAAGCTAAAAGGGATCGATACAAAACTCCCTTTTACCGATGTGTCACCGCCATATGAGGAGGCGGTAAAAGCGCTTGTGAAACACGGCATTACATCAGGAAAGACAGCAACAGCTTACGGAACAGCGGCCCACATCAAACGCGGAGAATATGCCTTGTTCTTATATAAGCTCTCCCAGCTGGACGTACGTCAAGAAGTTATTGTGGAGAAATTGGAAGTAACGGCTTCATCAAACGGAACAGCTAAGGTAATGGTTACTTTTAGAAACGCGCCGGAAAATGCAGAAGCAACCGTTGAAGTTATGCGCGGCGGAAAAATAGTCGAGACAAAGAAAGTGAAGGTTGCCGGCAACCGGACAACCGCTGAATTCATGGGTCTTTCTGCGGGAACATATACAGTGAAAGTTACATTGAACGGCGTATCAAAAGAAACAGGCTTTACAGTGAAAGATGATGGAGGAGCGGTTAATCCGCCACAGCCAAATGAAAAGTTCACTTTATCATTCATGCATACAAACGATACGCACGGAAATCTGGATAATGCTGCAAAAAAAATGACGGCAATCAAAGAAGTGCGTGCTAAAAAGCCAAAAGCGCTATTAGTAGATGCAGGAGATGTTTTCACAGGAACGCTGTATTTCAATGAATTTAAAGGACAAGCAGATTTAAAGCTCATGAACCTTATGGGCTATGATGTGATGACATTCGGCAACCATGAATTTGATCTGGGATCAAGTCAAGCAGGCCATCAGGCGCTGGCTGACTTCATTAGAGGAGCAAAGTTTTCGTTTGTCAGCTCAAATGTTGATTTTGCGAAAGACGACAAATTTAAAGGCTTATTTAGTGACAGAATCTCCAGCCAACCGGAAGATGGAAAGATTTATAACGGGATTATTAAAGAAGTAGATGGCGAAAAAGTAGGCTTTTTTGGATTAACTACCGCAGAAACGAAAGATATTTCAAGCCCGGGCAAAGTGGAATTTAAAGACTATATCACGGAAGCGGAAAAAGCAGTAAAAGCATTTGAAGGACAAGGGGTGGATAAAATCGTTGCCGTTTCTCACATCGGGTACGATGACAACCAGGCAATAGATAATGATCTAACTTTAGCTGCCACAGTAGACGGGATTGATGTGATCGTCGGCGGTCATAGTCATACGAAGTTAAATGAAGCTATTAGCATTGACAAGGATGAAACCGGCAAAACGAAAAGTCCGACTATCATTGTTCAGGCAGATCAATACAATAACTATTTAGGTACATTAGACGTCACATTCGACAAAACTGGGAACGTCATCGGTCAAGCCAGTGAGTTAATTGAAATTAAAGATAAAAAGGAAGATCCAGAAATGCTCGAAGCATTGGAACCCTTCAAAGCCAAAGTAGACGAAACGAAAAATCAGCCGACGGGGGCTACGGCGGCTAAACCGTTAGAAAATCCGCGTACTGGGGGAGATAGCACCAAACCAAGCGTTCGTAAAAATGAAACAGAGCTTGGCAATTTAATTACAGACGGTATGCTGGCTAAAGCCAAACAATACGATCCGAAAGTGATTATGGCGCTTCAAAACGGCGGCGGTATTCGAACATCGATTGATACGGGTCCAATTACTGTCGGTGAAGTCATTAACGTCCTTCCCTTCGGCAACACATTAGCCACAGTGAGCGTCACCGGTGAGGAATTGAAAGCAGCATTTGAAACGAGTTTCACATCTTATCCGTTAGAAAATGGCGGCTTCTTGCACGTATCTGGAGCAAAAATTAAATTTGATTCTTCCAAGCCAGTAAACCAGCGCGTCGTATCCATCTCTTATAAGAAAGCAGACGGCACTTATGAAGAGATTAAAGCGAATGAAACATACAAGGTGGCAACCAATGCCTTCACTGCTAAAGGCGGAGACGGCTATGGTGTGTTCAAAAACGCTTATGAAGAAGGCCGTGTAACAGACTTAGGATTATCCGATTGGGAAAATCTAAGAGACCATTTGGAGAACTTGGGCACAGTGAACCCTGAGATTGAAGGGCGCATTACGGATGCAGCTGCCAGCGGCGGAGAAATGACAGGAGCTGACTTCTCCGGAACAGTTGGATCTCCCAAAATCCATGAAACAGATGTGACAGTTGATGTAACGGGAGCGGCTGCTTTAAACGATGCAGAGGTTAAAGGAAACTTAATTCTTAAAGGAACAGCCGGCACAGGTTTTAAACTGGAGAACATTAAAGTGAGAGGCAGCTTAGATTTGTCAGGGCTAGATCATTTGTTTGCGATAGATTTATCAAGTGTGGAGGTAACGGGAGAGACGATTGTTTAATCGTTGTTTTTGATTGTAGAAAGAGGAAGAAGAATTCAATGAAATAATCCTCGCCAATAAAGGAGACTAATCCAATGAGCAAGAAAAAATGGAAAAAAACATTAAGCAGCGTTCTCTCTGTCACATTAGCCGGAAGCCTGTTGATCCCCGCTTTTCCGACGGCAACCAAAGCATCCGCTGCCGCGGCTGATTTAATTATTTCAGAGTATATTGAGGGAAGCGGCAATAATAAAGCGCTGGAGCTATATAATGGCACAGGCGCCCCGATTGATTTAAGCCAATATAAGCTGGAATTATATTCAAACGGAGCAGCCAATGCAACACAAAGTTTATCCCTAAAAGGCACGCTGGCATCCGGAAATACGTATGTTGTTTACAATGGGAACGCAAGTCAAGCAATCAAAGATAAAGGGCAGCTGGCTCATGGCATTGCTAACTTCAACGGCGATGATGCCATCGTTCTGAAAAAATCAAATGCAGTGATTGATTCCTTCGGGCAAGTGGGGGTTGATCCTGGCAATGCCTGGGGGACTCATCCAACAACTATTGATACTACACTGGTTCGCCATCCATCCATCACAGCAGGCGATACAGCGGCTCATGATGCGTTCGACCCTTCAAAAGAATGGGTAGCGTTTCCTATAGATGACATTTCTAATCTAGGCTTTCACAAGATGGATAACTCCTCAATGCCCACCGATCCAACAGAACAGATAGAAGTAACATCTGCCGCTATTTCGGGAGCAGCTAAAGCGGGTGAAACGTTAACAGCGTCAGCTAATGAAGGAGCAACGAATGTAACCTATCAGTGGCAAATGGCGGACGCAGCAGATGGCGTTTACACAGATATTGAAGGGGCGACAAAAGCAACATTCGAATTAACAGCCGCACAAGCAGGGAAGTTCATCCGAGTAATCATTAGCGGAGATAATGGATCTGCTGTGACGAGTGCGCCGACAGGCCAAGTGGCAGCGTCAGATCCTGCCCAACAAACTGTGCCGATCGCGGAGGCCCGTACAAAGGCGCTTAATGAGACGGTGACGGTTAAGGGAATCATTACAGCTAAATTGAAAAACACTATGGCTGTTCAAGATAAGACAGGCGGAATAGCGGTTCGCCCGACAAACTTAGATGCAGCTGTAGGCGACGAGGTAACACTAACAGGAACAATTGCCGAATTTAAAGGGCTTCTGCAATTAGACAATGCAAAGATAAATGAGAAAAAAGCAGCTATCGGTGTTCCGGCTCCTGCGGAAGTGTCCGGCACGGAAATAAACGAAGATAATGAATCAAAGCTGGTTACTGTGAAACATGTTGAAATTACAGGCGTGAATGACGGCGGGACTTGGGCAAATTATCAGGCGAAAGATGGTTCCGCTGAATTTATTGTTCGTGATGAGACCGGTGAATTGGACGTAACAGAAGGCGGTAAGTACGATTTTATTACAGGAATTGTGCAGCAGTATAATGGTGACTACCAACTCATTCCACGTTCGCAGCAAGACATCGCTGCGGATAGTTCAGTGGTTCATCCTGTATTTGCCAATCCGGATAGCGGCACATTTGCAGGCGGCACAACTGTGACTTTATCGACACGCACAGCGAATGCGGAGATATTATATACGCTAGATGGTTCCGACCCAGCAGAAAAAGGGCAAAAGTATGAGGCGCCGATAGCACTGAACAAAACAACAACAGTAAAAGCTGCAGTAAAAACAGCCGATGGCAAAATGAGCGACACCAAACAGTTTCATTACCGCATCACAGATAGCTTGCAAATTCATGATATTCAAGGGGCCAGTCACAAATCGCCATTTGATGGGCAAACAGTGGAGAATATTGAAGGGGTTGTTACTTACTCTTTCAAATTAGGCACTGCAAATTATTATCATATTCAAACGCCGGACGAGCTGGCAGACCATGATCCCAAAACGTCGGAAGCAATAGTTCTGTACAGCGGCAAGAACCCTTGGCCAATCGCGGTAGGAGATTTAGTGTCTGTCACCGGAAAAGTCAGTGAATATGCTATTGACGGGTTCGATGACCGCCAGCAAACAGATATGAAAACAACTCAGATCAATGTTCGTAATGACCAAGGGGGTCATGTAACAGTTAAAGAAAAAGGGGCAGCATTGCCAAAGCCGGCCGTGATCGACGAAACGAATGTACCAACCGAAAAAATTGACAGCGACCAGCTTTCTGTTTTTAATCCGGATGTAGATGCAATTGACTTTTGGGAAAGCCTCGAAGGCATGCGTGTACAAACGGGGCGTGTAAAAGCGGTGGCTCCACAAGAACATGGAGATCTTGTAACTGTTCTTGAAAGTAAGAGAACCAATTCTTTACATGGGGGCTTGCTGCTGGAAAAAGATCATCAAAATGCCGACCGCATTCAATTCCGGCTGGAGCCGAACAAAGAAGCGCGCGACTTTGAAGTTGCGACCGGCGATACATTCGACGGGCCAATTACCGGTGTAGTCGGTTATTCATTCCAAAACTATAAAATTTACGTTGGACTGAATGAGATGAAAGCAGTGCACAAAAAAGGCCAGGCAAAGCCGGAACAAACAACTATTGTAAAGAAGGAAGACAAGTTAACGATTGCCTCTTACAACTTGGAGAATTTTTCAAACAACCTGACAACTACATCAGACGACAAAGCTAAAAAGCTGGCTAGAGCATTTGTTTCTGATATGCAAAACCCGGATATTATCGGTGTGACAGAAGTTCAAGATAATAACGGTCCGGATGCTGGTGATTCGAAGGCGAATCAAACTTACCAGCGATTGATCAATGAGATTGAAAAAGCGGGCGGGCCGGCATATAAGTATGTCAATATTGATCCTGAGTCTAATCAAGACGGCGGCCAGCCCAATGCAAATATCCGTGTCGGGTTTCTGTACAATCCTAAACGTGTGTCGTTAACCGAGGGAATGCCTGCAGGGAACGCAACAACAGCGGTTGCTTATAAAGATGGGAAATTAACGATGAATCCTGGCCGCATTGATCCGGCTCATCCTGCCTTTAAGAACAGCAGAAAGCCATTGGCTGCGCAGTTTGATTTCCAAGGTGAAAGCATCGTTGTGATTGCGAATCACTGGAACTCTAAAAACGGAGATACGCCGTTATTCGGTTCGCAACAACCGCCTGTTTATAGAAGTGAAGCACAGCGAAAAGAAATTGCAGCTGTCATCTCCGCCTTTATTAAGGAGGTCAAGACAGAAAATCCTGCTGCAAACATTGTCTCTCTGGGTGATTTTAACGACTTTCAGTTTTCCGAATCGTTAAAAATTCACGAAGGTGAATATATGACAAATATGATTAATCAAGTAGAAGAATCTGACCGTTACACATACGTATACCAAGGAAACTCTCAAGTGTTAGACCATATTTTAGTATCAAATCATTTAGCCAATCAAACCCGGGTGGACATTCTTCATGTCAATGCAGATTTTACTGATATGGCCGGCCGTGCCAGTGATCATGATCCTGTGCTGGCCCAAATTGACTTAAAAAGTGCTGGAGAAGAAGTTCCGGAACCGGTCAAGCCCGAAAAAGCATTTAACTTGGTCGGTTTTAAGACGGATAAGCTGACCATTAAGTCGCCGAATGTCGCTATTCATCTGGACCATTCATCCGTTATTGAAGAAGGGATCTGGCTAACAAGCAGTTATGCCGAACTGACAGGCGATGGCTTTAGCCAAACGAAAGTAACGATCCGTCCAAAAGAGAAAGGGGCCATCGTTGACTTCAAGGGTGTTAAAGCAGGAAAAGTAATCGTTGACGGACAGAACCTGAAAGAAATTAGAGGTGCCGAACACCTTGTTGGCATTAAATATGAGAATGGAGCAACACCTGATTCCATTAAAATAACAAATTCAAAAGGAGAGCCTATTGACTTTCCTTCTTCAGGAAACAATCAAGCGCCTGTATTGAAGAAAGAATTTTCTAATCAGACAGCCGTGCCAGGGGAGATCATTTCCTTGCATTTACCGGATTACTTTACTGATCCGGAGGGAGATCCATTAACCTTTGCCGCTACAAAAGGAAGGATTGATCCAAAAACATCAACACTTGCACTGGAGCTTGAAGAGGGAAACCATCTCGTGGCGGTTACAGCGACAGATGGAAACCAAAGTACAACAGCGCGTTTTAGCCTAACGGTCAAAGCAGCCGAGCAGTCGACAGAGAACTATTATCAAGATGCCTATGGAAAAACAGGGGCCCTCTTAAAAGCGTCTCTTCATGAAATTATCGATGACCACCGGCAGCTCTCGTATGAGGAAGTATGGGAGGCGTTGAAAGAGACGGATGAGGACCCTGCTAATTCAAATAATGTGATCTTGCTTTATTCCGGACAATCTCGTTTAAAAAGCTTGAACGGCGGCAATGCGGGGAATTGGAACCGTGAGCATGTGTGGGCCAAATCTCATGGCGATTTCGGGACAAGCAAAGGACCGGGAACGGATATTCATCATTTGCGTCCAACAGACGTAACAATAAACAGCACCCGGGGGAACTTAGACTTTGATAACGGCGGGAATGCCGTGAAGAATTGTAATGGCTGCTATCGCTCGGCTGATTCATGGGAGCCGCCCGACCGAGTCAAAGGCGATGTAGCCAGAATGTTATTGTACATGGCCGTTCGTTACGAGCCGGGAGATCGGGTAGATCTTGAGTTAAATGAAAAGCTGAATAACGGAAAAAACCCGTATCATGGCAAGCAATCGATTTTAGTGAAATGGCACGAGCAAGATCCAGTGGACGATTTTGAGAGAAACAGAAACAACGTCATTCAAAAATGGCAAGGAAACCGGAACCCGTTTATTGACCACCCAGAGTGGGTGAAAGACATTTGGTGACATAGATATCTGGTATTCGTCGTACAGCAGCATCAACAAGGGAGCGAGTTGTATCAATATTTACATTTAACAGGCTTGTCCAACGCGGACAAGCCTGTTTTTTAAAAAACGCTTTGCAGAGTGCTGTATATCAACAAGCTATACAGAAGAAGCGGCAACGTCTTTTCTATGTTTATATTCCACTCGCCGATAGACGAGTGCAAGCAGCATAGCCGGAATGGTGCAGAGGATCATCCCAAGAAAGGCGTACCTCGGTTCAACTTCATATAGGTAGCCGCCAAATATCGTAAATATGGCTGTGCTCCAGCTAAGTGCCAGTGCAGAGTACATGCCTTGGGCCTTCGGGATTTGTGCATGCGGAATATGCTGGATTAAGTATTTCATAAAGGCATAATGTCCCATAGCAAATGAGCAGGCATGCAATGTTTGAGCGATGCAAAAAACCGCGACATTTGGAAAGGCAAATACTAATAGCCAGCGGACGGACGATCCAAGAGCTGCCAGTGTCAGCAAGGAAGCAACCGAAAATTTGCGGAAAGCTTGATCCGCAACTGCGAAAAAAATGATTTCTGCGATAACCGCGATGTTAATAATAAGTCCGATTAAATATTTCGGTGCATGGATTTCCTGCAAAAAGATATAGCCATAGTTGTAATAAGAGGCGTGGGCTGCTTGCAGCAAAATCACGATAATGAGTACCAGACCGAAATGTTTGATGTGAAATAGCTTTATCATGCCGCCTTTTTGTGCCGGGTCTGTTTCCGGTTTTTTAGATAAAACAACGGGCGCATGCATAAAGCCTAAACAAACAAACCCCAATGTGCTGAGCAACAGCGCCCATAGAATGGCTTCATCCCCAAGGGCTCCTGTGAAGACGCTCAAAATCATACCGGCTACGACAAACCCGATCGATCCCCAAGAGCGGCTTTTTCCATAATGCCGTAATTGATTATGCTGCACGAGCGCGCCGGCTGCGCTGTCTAAAGCAGGCATCAGCGTCGGGTAGAAGAAATGCAAAAGCAATGTCACAACTAGCAGGCTAGTAAAGGAGCTTGCTGGAATATAACAGAGAAGCGCAATAAGCGTTCCGATGGCCATTCCATTTAATAACGCTTTGCTGCTAAATTTTCCTGACAAATAAGGAAAAACGAGCAATGTAGAAAGACCTCTAATCACCAAGCCTAAGCTCATAATGAAACTGGCCTGTGAAACCGTAATTCCTTTTGTATGAATCATCCACCCTGTCCAATAGGGAAGAAAAATGCCCCATGTCATATAAAAACTAAAAAATTGGCTGCTCATCCAGCGCTGTGTATTCATTCTATATCCCTCCATTGTTTGCATGATATCATGGAGGGAGGTGCAATAATATGAGATATCTCATACTTTTGAGGTGGATGATGAAAATTTACAAAGATGAAGCAAGAAGGCGTTACTTGGAGGCGTACTCCATCGCTCATTTATTTTCTTTTCCAGTGGAAGAACTGATAGAGGTACATGAATACGAGCGTGATGAATGGATCATTCAAGAGGGGACGCGGCCTGACTTTTTATTTTATGTCCTTGAAGGAAAAGCCAAAATTTACGTCACGCATCAAAACGGGAAGGTTTCCTTAATTAATTTTATTAACGAGAATGACTATATTGGAGAAATGGAATTATTAAATGAAGTGTACTACACAAAAGGAATTCAAAGCTCCACGAAAACGGTTTGCTTTGCCCTCCCTTTTTACCGCTGCCGGACACAACTGCTGGAGGATGTGACGTTCTTGCGTGAGTTAACGAAATTTTTAAGCGGAAAAGCTACCCAAATGGCTGCGAAGTATTCGCAAAGCCTTGCTTTCCCGCTGGAAAATCGGCTGGCGGATTTTATTTTGCAAACAGCTGATCAGGAGATTTACAAGGAAAAGCATGTAACAGTTTGTGATTTTTTAGGGGTTTCCTACCGGCATTTATTGCATGTGCTTGCGCAATTTTGTTCCAGCGGATTTTTAAAAAAGGAGGGCCGCCACTATCGAATTGTGCAGCCCGAGCCGTTATATGAACTGGCAGAGGTGTTAAAGAATCGATAGAGAAATGGCAGGAAGCATGGAACAAGAGAGGAAGAGGCGAGAGATCAATCTGTACACATAGACCAACAGGTGAAGGTTTGCTGGATAGGATACAGCAAGATTTAACACTGCCGTATTAATGACAATAGACACATAGAAGAAAGGTGAATCATTCTTAAATACTTGAAATATATGTGTTTGTCCTAAGAGGTTTGTCCATGCAAAAGAGATGATCAGGAATAAAATACAGTAAGAGCTTAGAAAGGGGGAATGAAAATGAGTGAAGTATGGTTTCCAAGTAAAGGCCATAAGCATGGACAAAATGTCGGTTCAAGAACAAATATCGATGTCGATAATGAATTCAGAGTAGATATTGATGACCGTGTTGATGTGGACGTCCGAAATGATAATGAAATTGACAATGAGAATAGATTGAAAAACATCGATAAAAACACGAACATCGCTAAAGTAATTCACAGCGGAAATGCTAATGTTCGTATTGACGTTCATGTAGATTCAGACTCTGTTGCAAGAGTACGTTCAAGAGCAAATTCAGACCAGGACCAAGACCAGGAACAAGCACAGAGATTTGATATTTAATCGTGATGGGTGAGGGGACAACTTTGTCCTTTCACCTCAAAATTAATAGAAATGAGGAAAACGGAATGGGATCTCCGCAAAGGCTCCCCTTTTGGGAGAGAGGGAATTCCTTGCCGCCCAGAAATCAAGAGATGGCTCATTCGGAAAATAATGCAGCGAAGATTGGAAATAGCGGAAATTCGGATGTCGATATTCATGTACATGTAGAAGTGGATACTAAGTCAATCGCTTATGCGATGCTTTGCTCTTTATTAGCGACTAAGCAGTTAACGAACAGTGAATTCGAAGAAGCGTTAAATAAGCTCGAAGATTTAGTAGCTAGAGATAAGAAAAAGATGAGAAGCGAGAGCAACAATTTATCCAGGGTTAAATTATATAATCCTCATAATTCGGAAAATCATTAATCATTTATTCTCTCTTTTAAATACCAGCGACGCTATGGATCAATCGAATATCGAGTACAGAGAAAGTCACAGTTCCGGATGAATGGAAAGCGGCGAGAGTTTGTTTATTAATAAGTAAAAATACGCAAAAACCAGGACATCCTGGTTTTTTTTGCGTAGGTAGAGATCACTGCTTCCCGCTTTGGGAGTTATTTGGCATATTATATGGTATAGTTATTTTAATATTTTGAGGAGTTTATTTTCTAATTCAATTGAAGAAAGAAGTGTTTTGATGCAGTTAACGATGAAAGCTACTGGCGATAATGTAAAAGTTCTTTCGCATCTGTTAGCCAAAAATCCTGCTAACCTGTACGAAAGAAATCACAAAGGTCATTCGGTAAGACTGTTTTACAGCAAGTTCAGCGAGACAGAAGTGGAAGTAACGATTTTTGTTTCACCGGACCCGATAGAACTGTTGAAACATACTTCTAATGCCTATGATATTACCCATTATATAAATGACAGGGAATTTGCCGTCAGCAGTATATTTTGCTCATTTATAAGATCTGCCTTAGGAACGGCATTGAACGGGCAGCCAAAAGAAGAGTTTTCAGCGTGGGTGGATCATCCATTTTCTTTTCAGTTTGATTTTGGTCCGGTTGCCTCAGCTCTCTCCAACCAGCAGATCATCAATCTTTTTGAGCCATTAGGGTACAAAGTGGAAATTTCCCGCGGAGAAACAGGCTATTCTTTTGATATGAAGCCAAAAAGCACAGCAAGATACCTTTCCCTAAATGGCGTATGCACTTTACAAAACGGGCTTAGACAACTTTTCGTTTTAATTCCTGTTTTGGACAATTATAAACATTACTATATCGATGAAAAAGAAATTGAGAAATTGGAGAGATATGGGCAAGGATGGTTAGAAGACCATCCTCAAAAGGATTTCATCTGGCGGCAGTCTCTTCGGTTTAAAGAAATCTACAGCATGGTGGAGAACAGCAAAATTACTCAGGATCGCAGTGACAGCCAAGAGGAAGGCAGCAAAGAGCCAGCTGTTAAAAAAGTTCGGTTAAACGAGCTGCGATACGAAAAAATCATTGAGACCGTCAGCAAAATTGAGCCTAGGGAGAGCGTTGTCGACTTTGGATCAGGAGAAGGGAAGCTGTCGGTTCGGTTAGGGTTTGTCAATGGAATCAAAGAAATTCTGGCAGTGGAACCTTCAGAGTCTGCCAACATACGGGCGCTGGAGCTGTTTGATAAAGCAGAATCGAAAGCCGGCTATGTCAAGCCCACCCCGTTATGGGGATCACTCTTTTACTATGATGAAAGATTAAAAGGAAAGGACATCATGATTTTATGTGAGGTGATTGAACACATTGATGAGTTTCGATTGCCAAAGGTCATGGACACCATTTTGAATGAATATCAGCCTAATGTGTTGATCATTACCACGCCTAATAAAGAGTACAACAATGTGTACGACATGGAGGAACATTTCCGCCACAGTGACCATCGATTTGAGTGGACACGAGAGGAATTCCATCATTGGTGTTTAAACAGAAGTGCCCAGTATCCATATGAGCTTATATTTGATGGCATTGGAGAAGAGCACAAACAATATGGCTGTCCAACTCAAATGTGCATGTTTGTGAGAAAAGAGGTTTAACGATGAAAATAATAGTACCGTATGCAGGAATTGTTTTACTGGTTGGTCCATCTAACAGCGGCAAATCCACTTTATTAAAAAGCATGATTGAAAAGAAACAAATACTGTCATCAGAGGTCGTGAGCTCCGATGAGTTTCGGGTGTTAGTCAGCGACAGGGAATTTATAGACTGGCGGGAAAGACCCAAAGATGAGGCAGACTGTCTGTTGGACGAATACCAAACTATTTCAAAAGAAGCCTTTTCAATGATGGACTCAGTGATTGACGCAAGGTGCAGATTAAATAAATTAACATTCGTGGATGCCACACACCTTCATCCTGACGACAGAAAAAGATACATAGCATTGGCTAGAAAAAACCATGTTCCGATCATAGCGATCGTGCTGGACATCCCTTTAGATACACTTATCGAGAGAGATGGCCAAAGAGATCATCCAAGAGGAAAACGACGGCTGAAGCAGCAGTATCAAACATTTAAAAGAGAAAAGCGTTTTATTAAAAAAGAAGGCTACACATCCACCTACTTACTGGATGAAACGAAGCATATAGAGTTCATCAGACGCACCAATCCGATTGAAATAGATGTAAAGCAGGGAATCGATATAATAGGAGATATTCACGGCTGCTATGATGAAATGATTCTGATATTGGAGAAGCTGGGATATGAAAAAAATGATGAAGGGCTCTACATTCATCCAAATGGCAGAAAATTCATTTCCGTTGGAGACGTGATGAGTCGCGGGCCGCAATCGCTTAACACGATGTTATTCTTTTTGCGCCATGTACAAAAGGGCCTTGCTTACATGATTGACAGCAATCATGGCTGGAAAATAGCCAGGTGGCTAGAAGGAAGAAAGGTGACTTTGAGCCATGGGGATGAAAAGGTTGCGGAGGATTTCCAGCAATATGAAGAAGCGTTTGGCAGCAAACGAACGGAAGAGATCAAACACGCTTTAAAAGAATTTCTCCTGCAAGCCCCTTCACACTATGTCTTTACAAAAAACGGTGTGCGCGCTTTAGTCTGTGCTCACGCTGGAATAAAAGATGAATTTATCGGGAAACAATCCCGTGACATTAGCGATTTTTGCCGTTATGGCGATACAGATGGGTTCGACCAGCAAGGGAAGCCGATAAGAAAAGATTGGTTCATCCATCATCAAACAACTACGTTAATTGTCTGGGGACATGATCCGAAGCCTCAGCCGCTCTTAATAAATAACACCATTAATATTGACCAAGGTGTGGTGTTTGGCGGGAAGTTGACGGCCTTTCGGTTTCCGGAAAAAGAATTTGTGTCGGTTAAAGCCCTGAAGGATTATGCAGAGTCTGCAGATAATCCGCTAAAAGAGTGGGAAAAGAAGCGGCTGGCTCCACCTAATATCGGCCGATTGATGAACGGCTATTCCGTTTTAACTGAAGAGCTGGGAGCAGTCCAAATTCATCAGGACATTGCAAAATCGGCTGTTGATGCGGTTTCACATTTTACCATTCCCATCGAACAATTGATCTATATCCCGCCGACAATGAGCCCGACTCCTAATGCCTCCTCTTTAGACAACTACCTTGAGCATCCGAAAGAGGCCATCGATTACTATCGGAATCAAGGGATTGAAACAATGATTGCTGAGAAAAAACATATGGGCAGCAGAGCGATTTTGTTTCTATTCAAGGACAAGGCAGCAGCTAAGAAGCATGTAGGAATAGATAGTTTGGGAGTGATCTATACGAGGCGCGGCAGACGTTTCTTTGATGCTCCTACAGAGGAAAAATTGGTGCTGAAGATTCACAAAGACTTGAAGGACTATGGTTATTTTGAAACATATGATACCGAATATTTGCTGCTAGATGCGGAGATTATGCCATGGAATCTGAAAGCAAAAGAACTGATCAGCAATCAGTATGCACATGTTGCAGAAAATGCGATTTTGGATCGGACCAAGCTAAAGGAAAAAATCGAGGCAGCTTTCAAGGAAAATAACCTTTTAAAAGGGTGGCTGGAAGAATACGAGCACAAATTAGAAAATGCCATGACCTTTAAAGAAGTCTTTCAGAAATACTGCTGGGATATCGGGGAGGTGGACCAAATTCAAATTGCCCCCTTTCACATATTAGCCCACAGCAATGAAGTGTTCTTTGACCGGCCCCATACTTGGCATATGAAGATGAACCGAGAGCTTTCCAAGCACTCCAGCCTCTTTGTGGAAACAGAATATAAAATCATCCACAACAAGGAAAGTGAAGAAGAAGCCATTAAATGGTGGGAAGAGATGACGAGCGAAGGACATGAAGGAATTGTTATTAAACCTGAATCCTTTATTTCAAGAAATAAGGGAAAGCTGGTCCAGCCTGCGATAAAGGTCAGAGGCCGAAAGTATCTCAACATTATTTACGGAATGGACTATTTGCGCCCTGAAAATCTTGCCAGACTAAAGAATAGAAATACAGGCAAAAAACAAAAGTTAGCATTAAAAGAGTTTGCACTAGGAGTTGAAGGAATTAAAAGGTTTGTCAATGGAGAATCGATTGAAAGAGTTCATGAATGCGTACTCGCTACATTGGCTATGGAAGCCGATCCCGTAGATCCACGATTATAATGGATTGGGCATGAAGCTAAGCGGTTCCGGAGAGCTCTATAAACAAGGCACAAACCCAGCTGGCCTTCCTCTGAGAAGAGCAGCTGGGTTTGTTAAGCTGGATCGGCTGTTAAAAGCAAAATTAATGAAATAAGCTCCCGATGAGGGTCTGCAATTTGGCGCTCCATATATTTATGTACGTCATTTTATCAAAAAATACAATCAGGCCGATCGCTATCATCAATACTCCTCCGGCTTTCATAAATATAGAAGAATATTTGACCAGCAGTTTGGTTTTGCTGATAAAGAATGCCATTAAAATAAAGGGGAGGCAGAACCCTAAAGAGTAAGCGGCAATGTTAAAGAAGGTTTGAGCAGGGTTCATCAAGCTGGCATAAATAATAGCTCCAAAGATGGGTCCGATGCAGGGGCTCCAGCCGGCGCCGAAGACAATGCCAACAATGACGGAGTTAAGAAAGCCGATTCTTTTTTTTGTGTGGCTAAAGCGCCGTTCTTTCATTAAAAAGGCGGGCTGAAAAATGTCTAGTAACAATAATCCCATCGTCACTAAGAATATCCCGCCAAACATTTGGATCAGGTCATTATACCGGATGAACAGGCTGCCTGCTAAACTTGCAGAAAAGCCGATAGTAAAGTATATAAGCGTGAAGCCGATTGAAAAGTAAATGGCAATTGACAAGCCGCTAAACTCAAAACCTGCATACACAAATGTCCGTTTTAAGTGTTCATTATTTTGTAAAATATACTATAATTGGTATATACTTGGATTTATGGAGCGATCGCATTCACCGAAGCTAAAAGACATGAATGAAAACATATGCTAAGGAGGCCTATAAATGAAAAAAATTTTGGTAATAGGCGGCACACGCTTCTTTGGGCGTAAATTAGTGGAGCGATTAATCCAAGAGGGACATCAAGTCACGGTTATGACCCGCGGGAGTAATCCATTCGGCGATAAAGTGGAACATATGACAGCGAACCGTTTGAAGAAGGAGGAGTTATCACAGAAGGTTGAAGGGCGTCATTTCGATCTCGTATATGATAATATTTGTTACTCTTCAAATGATGCTTATTCTTTTTGTGAGGTATTTAACGGCAAGATTGGCAAGCTGGTATTTACGTCTACTCTTTCTACATATGAAGCGGATGGGAAAGAAAAAAGCGAAGCCGATTTCGATCCATATACTTATGAAATTCAAATGGGGGACAGAGCAGACTTTACTTATGGAGAAGGAAAACGCCAAGCTGAGGCCGTGTTCTTTCAATATGCCTTATTTCCGGTTGCTGCAGTTCGCTTCCCCATTGTTATGGGAGAGAATGATTATACGGGACGTTTGCATTTTCATGTTGAACGCATAGCCAAAGGAGAACCTATTGGATTGGTAAGCATGGAAGCAGAAATGTCATTTATTCAAGCAGATGAGGCTGCCCGGTTTTTGCATTGGGCCGGACTGGAAGAAGTAGAGGGACCGTATAATGCCGCAGCGAATGGCAAAATATCATTGGCTGCTTTAATTAAATTAATTGAAGCAGTGACAGGCAAAGAAGCAAACATCTCTTTAGCCGGAGGCGATGACATCCGTTCACCTTATGCCATTCCTGCTTCCTGGTATATGGCCAATGAAAAAGCCGCCAATCAAGGATTTCATTTTACCGACTTGCATGATTGGCTGAAGCCATTAGTCAAAGCTATTGCAGTTAATAACAAATAGGCTCTGATACACAGAAAATGGGGGGAATAAATTGTTTAGTTATTATGGCCGTCTAAGTACGGAACTTTATAATTTAACAAAGCCTGTTGGTCATTCGATCAATGGAGATATTGAGTACTATCTTGATAGACTAAAAGGAACAAAGGGAAAGGTGCTTGAAGCGGCAGTAGGCTCAGGTCGTTTTTTAATTCCTTTATTAGAGAAGGGGTATAGTGTAGATGGGATTGACTATTCGCCGGAAATGTTGGATTCATGCCGTGAACATTGCAGAGAACGGGGCTTGAATCCCAGTCTTTATGAAGGAAATCTATCTGATTTTTCATTGCCTTCAACCTACGAAGCGATTGTCATACCGACAGGTTCCTTTTGTTTAATTGAGAAATTGGCAGATGCGAAAGCTGCATTGAAATGCTTTTATGACCATTTGGCTCCTAATGGACGCGTAATCATTGACCTTGGAATACCTGGTCATTGGCGTACAGGAGAAATCACTACTTCCACTTTTCCTCTTTCTCATGAGGAGGGCCTTTTATTAGAGAATAAATCAGTGGAAATCAATTGGGTGGATCAATACACTCTTTCCTATTTAAAATATGAAAAGTGGCAAAAAGGCAAGTTAGTGGATACAGAATTACAAAAGTTTGTCCTTCGCTGGTATGGGATCGAGGAATTTAAGCTTATATTAAAAAGTATCGGTTTTTCGGAAATCACTTGCTCTGCAGAATACAATTACAAGAAGGAGCCAACTAAAGAGACTGAACTGGTTACGTTCGAGGCTGTGAAAAAATAGTTCAGTTCGATGACGGGCATATTAGTGATATGTGCGCGCATAAATCGGGTGAATTCGTGCATAAACCGATGATCTGCGCGCATAAATCCAACATTGCCATTAAACTTACTTGGCTTCGGTTCGTATAATTCTCTGCCTGGTAAAACGAAAATGAGATTCCCCTGGCCAGGGGAATCTCATTATAAAAGAAGATTTTTATTTTGCGAATGATAGAATAAATAGATGTTTTGCCAATAAAAACAACCTTCAAATCTCGAATCATTGATTGCTGCTAAACAGATGCAGGGCCAAGCTTTCTAAAAAGTGCTCTTGGACTTAATCAAACAAAGAGACAATAGCCAGAATCCATACAGCTGCCACGAGAAATAAAAACCACCAGCCCATAAATTTGATCAACCTTTTTATAAATGGATTTTCAAGTCTTTCCTTTGAAAAAGAGCTTACCTTTAACACGCTGTCTGCATGCTGCAGCAGCATATAAGAAAATGATCCGAAGATGAGAGAAACCAATATTGCAACAACAAACAGTTCCACTCTTTCACTCCTTTTTGGCGGTGACGTTTCTTGTAAATAGTTTATGTACCGAAGAACATTTTACCAATAGATCATGCGGCTGCTTAAGAACCTTTAAAGAACACATAGCCAGCAAGCTCTTAGCTATGATGTATGGGAAGAGAATGAGGTCATGAGCTGATACTTATGAATGAGCTTATCCAGTTCTTTGCTATATTTTAAGGTTTGGTCATCGTTAAGACCATTACGCAGTCCTGTTAAGATCATTAAATCCCTAATATGATTGATTTGGTTAATTAATTCATTTGCTTCTTTTTGTATGATCATCTCCAACACTCCAAACGACCAGATTTATTTCTTGGAAAGTTAAACCAGAGGATATTATACAACTTTATGACATTAAAAGGAATGTTTTTGCTGGATTTTACAAAAATTATTATTGTTGTATTGTTGTTAAGCTAAAAATGGAGCGGACGCTATTCAGCTTTCCCAAAGGGCCGCTCAGGAAAGAACAAATGAACGTGTGCAAAAGAGTGCCGAGGTACAGACTCATTTGGAGGTGTGGGCATGGGGAGGAAAATTTATTTTGGTGAAGAAGGACTTACGTTGACTTTAACGGGTGTAACAAGCTTTTTTGCTTTAAAGCGGAAGATTCATATACCATACAATAGAATTAAAAGTATAGTAGTTGATGATTTTCGAGCGCCTCGATGGATGCTCAGGATGCCAGGCACGTCCATTTCTTTCTTAAATATTTATGAAGGCAGCTTCAAATATGCAAATGAATGGTATTTTCTTTCATTCGAACAAAACAGATCTTTACTAATTATGGAACTGGAAGGGCATGAAAGGTATCAATATGTTGTTTTTCAAATGGAACATCCAACCGAGGCAGCTGCAGAGATCAAGGGACGCATACATGCTTTTAGCCAATAAGCGCATAAAAAGAATAAAGCTATTTTCTACTATCCAATCAGACGGGCGGCGGCCTGTCTTTTTTATTAGGGAGCAGGTAAAACCAGCTGAGTAAAAGGATAATCTCTTATGTAAAAGAGCCATCCTTAAATCAATATGGTAAAGATGGCCCTTATCCTTGCTGATAATAAGGAGAGTCTGTTGTTTAAACATCTAGTACTCCCTGCGTAACCGCACTTTTCATACCCGGCAGTCTAAGGATGATTCCGGTGCTCCTTATTGATTCATCATTTTAATTTCATCATGGCACCAAAATAGTGCGAGGCAGTGGCAAATGCAATAAACGCACATAGTTCGCTGATTTCCTCCTCAGTGAAGCACTCTCTCAATAGAGTGAAGGCTGAATCTGGTATATTGCTCTTTTGCTTCAGAAATACTTCTGCAAATCCTGCTGCCATCGAAATTTTTTCAGTAAACTTACCGGGTTCAGGTTTGCCTTTTGCTTTACAATATTCACAGCCATTGCCTTGTGCCAAAGTCCGCCTCACTTGTTCTTTTAACGCAGAGGGCAGCCACCCGTCTTTTTCTAATATATCTCCTAAATGAACCCATGCTTCCATTACTTGTTGGTTATGGCCTAAAAGTCGCTGGAAAGGTGTTTTTCCAAAATCTGATTCAATAATAGTTGCCATTGAATGAGCCTCCTTGCTATATTCGATATAAATTAATTATAAAAAATAAAAAGGTCTATTCCCATTAAATTACAAACAAATAAACGGATCATACTTTTAAGTTTTAATGAATAGAGGAGAATTTTCTTTGAAAATGAAAATTGATGAGATCGATAAAAAAATAATAAATGAACTTTATCATAATAGCCGCTTATCAATGAGCGAGCTGGGGAGGAGAGTAAATTTGTCTTCTCCATCCGTAACGGAAAGAGTCAGGCAAATGGAGTCGTTTGGGCTAATTAAAAAATATACAGTAGAGGTGGATTATGCGAAACTAGGCTTGCCTATACAATGCATCATAGAGGCCACAGTGAAAAACGGCGACTATGCCTCTTTTAAACGTTTGATAGCGAAGGTTCCAAATGTAGAGTTTTGTTACCGGGTGGCGGGGGATGCTTGTTATATGCTGAAAATGCATTTTAAAACTTTTGCTGAAGCGGAAGAGTTCATAGATAGTGTCAGCCCGCTTGCGCAAACGGTCACGCATTTTATTTTTTCAAAAGTCCAAACTCATGCAAGTTTTGAAGCGGATTGATGGATGCCCCGTTCTGTGGGAGGGAAGGGACAAAAAGCATAAAGCCGGCGGATGTCTATGTCTTTAAAAGACAGAGACCCGCCGGCTGACCTATATGATCGTTTCAGCCGAACCTTTTAATGTCATAGAGATGCGGCAAAATAAATCAACATTTAGTCTGTTTTAAGCCGGGAATACACGCTGAGATCAATAAACGTTTCTTTCACTTTTTCGCATTGTCTTAAAGTCCCCTCGAAAGTAAAGTTGAGCTTTTCCAGCACTTTAATAGAGTTTAGGTTTTCCGGCTCTACTTTTGCTTCAATTCTATGAAGGTTCAAGGAGTTGAATGCATACTCTACTAGGGATAAGATGGCTTCCGGCGCATATCCATTCCCCCAGTGCGCTTTCGCTATATCGTAGCCGATCTCAGCCTTGGCGTTCTGAAAATCGAGGGAATTATATCCGCATGAACCGATAATGCGATTAGATGTCAATTCAATAATTGAGAAACGAATCGCTTGGTTATCTTTAGACAATGCATCCAGGTAAGTGATGATTTCTTTTGCTTGGTCTTCATTTGTGAAGCGATCGATATTCATAAACCTCGTCACATCAGGATCAGACCATATGTCAAACAAGCTGGATGAATCCGCGACAGTCATTTTTCTCAAGTGCAGCCTTTGGGTATACAAATTTTTAATCAATACTTTTACCTCCAGTTGAGTTTTTTGGATGAGTTAAAAATATTGATATCTGCGCATAGTTCAGTCCCTTCTATTTTCAGATTCACCATTATTATACAGCTTTTGAATGGTTAGTCATATAATATGCATCCAGAAAGTTCGAAAAGGTTTCAATGGAAATTTATGTCGTCTTTCTTCATTTCAAGTATAATGACAGTAACTAGCCTTCTATCATTTTAGCTGACAGAAGGCTGTTGCACTTATTAAGAGAAAGTTAACTGACTTGATTATCACTGTGCCAACTTTAAGAGTGTGAAAAGCAAACTAATCGAAAGGTTAGGACGCAAAGCCGACGGGTCTAAAATCAAATGGATTAGGACGGCTGGGCTGCCTCTAACATGAGAGGGAGGAACAAATGGTCAACACAAGCACGCAATTATTGGATCAAGCCATGGTTTTGGCTGCATTAGAATCAAATTTAGCCATGATAGAGTTTAATTTAAACAGAGAGGTTATCTGGGTAAACGAAAATTTTGCTAAAACTTTAGGCTATACAGTGGATGAGATGAAAAACATGCAGCACAAGCAATTTTGTACAGTCGAGTTCAGGAACAGCGGAAAATATGAAGAACTATGGAATAACCTGAGAAGAGGAGTGAAGTTCCAAGAAAAAATCGAGAGGATTGGGAAGGAAAAAAATATCGTTTGGCTCGAAGCCACTTATATTCCCATTCTGAATGAACAAGGAAAAGTAGAGGCAGTGCTTAAAATGGCTACCGATATTACAGACCGTGAACAGAGCACGAAAAAGGTTATTTCCCAATTAAAAGAGATGCCGGCAGAATTAGTCAATATAGTGGTGGCGAATTCTAATGAAAAAATACAAGCAATTGAGTCGTTAAAAGAGCAAACAAAATTAATAAGTGAAATCTCTAAAATTATACGCAATGTTTCTTCACAAACGAATATGCTGGCACTAAATGCCGCTATTGAAGCTGCCCGCGTGGGAGAACATGGGAGAGGCTTTAAGGTAGTGGCTGATGAAGTGCGGAAACTGGCCGGCAATGTGGATCAGGCAATTAAAAATGTGAATTTAAATATAGAGAACATAACAACAGAAGTAGAAAAGGTTAGCAAAATAACGGATGATTTGCAACAAACCATTATGAGAACCCAATCTGAATTCAATAAGAGGATTAGAGAACTGGAGGATGTTGCTAAATAAACTTCTCAAATCAAAACAGATGGAAAAAAGGGGAGTTCTTATCCTGTTTGGAATAAAGATAACAACTTGAAGCCGTGCCCGCGGAACGTATAACGAAGAATTTTTTAATGATTCGGCTGAAAAATGAGTCTTTTGTATTAAGAATATTTTCTTAAAACCGATAATTATAGGGAAAAAGGCAAACTTATTGAAAGATAAGGACGCAAAGCTGCGGGTCTAAGGTGGACAACACTAAGATAGCCGGGCTGCCAGATAGGAATTCCCTATTTGGTAACTATACGTTAAAGGTAGGGACTCATGATGCAAGACGAAGAATTAAAAAGCAGCATTAAAAAATTTTATGCCTTAATGGAAACTAGTCCGGATACTCCTGACTCAGCGTTTGATTTCATTGTTTTCTTACGGTCATTTGTCAGGACAAGATCTTGTTCTATTCTTCCGACTACTGAGTTAATGACTGTTCTTAAAGTCAATAAACCAGCCGTCTTTTTTTCCTTAAGACAAATGTCCCAGCAGAATGAGATCATTCGTTTCTTAGTCGGCTTATCTACAGATTTTGAAGCGGCCGAGCAAAAGCTGAAGGGGCTGCTCAAGGATGAACCCTGTTGATTGATAAGCTGGAACTTTGATCGATCCGTTATATGAAAGGTTTCAATTAATGAAATTTCCAATGCGCTGAACGCTCAGATGCATGTGATCAAGCGAGCTTTATAAGCAGACAGGAAGTCCCTCTCATGTGAGAGGGACTTGTTTTATTGCCTATTAAATCGGACTCTCCTTTTTTTATGAGTATATTTTACTAGTAAAAATGGCAATGAAAAAGAAAAATTAGCAGGAATTTCTAAAGTTGATGAAGAAATAGTCCTGCGGAGGGATGAAAATATGGATTTAAAGCAAATAAAAACGTATGAGCAATTGGATCATTTTTTGTTTGAACACGAGGTAGAGCTTACATGCAAAAAGAAGGGAATTAGGGTGACGGGAATAGATCCCGGAAAAGACGGTCAGCTGACGTTTACATTGAGTAACGGCTCAAAAATAGAATGCTTGGCAGCAGAAATGAAAGAATACTTGAAAGCGATTCCGTTGGTTAAAGGATAAAGCCGCTGCTTTTTTAGAATAGTCTTTGATAACGGGATAAATCGAACACCTCCAAGCTGTATTGGAGCATACAATACAGCTTGGAGGTGCTTTTCAAGGGTATATTAAACGTGAGGCCATTAGCAGAGGAGGATAAATATCTTTTGGCGAAATGGCTTTCAAATCCACGCATTCTGTAGTTTTATAAAGGGCGGGATCATTCTTTTGACATGGATAATGGGGATAAAGTTTTTTACATCTTTGAGGAGGTTAAGCGCATAGCAGAATTGAAAGGGAAGGAAATCGAATATATTCGGCTTTATCCATAAGAGTTTTAAGGTGCTGGGAAACGTGCAGATTTAAAAGATTCGAATGCTTCCTAAACATGAACTTCATGAGGGGGAATATCGAGACGGCTGGTTAATGGAATTCAAAAACTGAAAGCGAGAGTTGAGGCGAAGCAAATTACGAACAGTGTTCATCCTCCACAGAGATCGCCGTTCCCAGAAGCAATATATCTTGATAAATGGCTTCTTTTAAAGACTCTTCTGGGCATCGATAATAATCATCTATCAATTCACCTAATTCTTTTATAAAAATTGACAATTCAGCATCAGAAATCATGGGAATCCCTCTTCGAATAACTATATTTGTAAGTCTATCTTACTAGTTATTTTAATATAATTCAACTAGAAGAAGGATTTCGCGGTAAACATAAACTGCACAGATAATGCTGAAAGGCCGGAAAAGCTCTTCTGCCTTGTTCACTGAATACGTTTGGATAAAAACATTAATCTCTCAATTTCACGGAACCCATTTTTTAAATAAAATAGTTCGGCAGGTATTCCTCTGTCAGTTAGTAAAGAAATATGCGAGACATTTCTATTCTCAAGTTCATTTTCTAAGAACTTCAAAAGCATCGTGCCTATCCCCTTATTTTGCTTTTCTGAACGAACACACATTTCATGGATAAAAAATTCGTCGCCATTCCACCAGATTCGGTGAACCCCAAACAGAAAGCCGATGACTGTTTGTCCTTTAAGAGCGATCATACCTTTGAAGCCGGGAGTAGCTATGAAACCTGATAAATATTGCTTTGCCTTTTCTATTGACCAATGATCATTCCATGGTTCATCGTTAAAGACTTCCACAAATGTTTCTGTACAAGCAGATAGGTCATTTTCGGTGAATAATCGCACTTTCACTTTTTAATCACTCATTTCGTTATTTTGTGTAAAACTATTTATGTCGTTAAGAGCCTTGGAGCTCTGAAGCCAAGAGCATACAATGGGTTTACTGGCCGGCTTTTTATTAGAATCACTAGTAGTTTCTTGATAGCTAGTTGTATTTCCATTATATTACAAGAATATCAAAAACTCTATCATAACTGTGCAACGTTTCAACCAGGATAAGAGTAGTTCCAGGTGGGGAAGGCCGGTTGAGGGGAAGAGGAACATGAGTGGTTGATCAGGGGGTTAAGCAAGGCGAAAATAGCTGTAGGAGGGGGATTAGATGGAACGAGACGGGTATGTATCACTCTGGACAGGGACGTTTAAAACAAATGCTGACCTTCAGCAGTATCTTCTTATCTCCTATAATGAAGATGGGGACGCTGTTCCGTCGGAATTTGAAAAAGATGTTCAAATTGATTACTATGATGAGGATTTTATGGAAGCTGAGTTTTTTGAAGAGACAATCAATCATCTTGCGGCGCTGCTAGAGGGATGTTCATACGATGATGCCGTGATTCCTGGTTTTACTGAGCTGCAAGGGGAAACTTTGACCGATGGTGTCAATAGTTTCATCTTGCTGTACGATTTTCAATACAGAGAGAAGCAGCCAAACGTTTTAAACCGCGTGAAGTATAGAGGAAGTATCAGATATAAATAGTTTTTTCTTAATCATGTGCATGAAAAAGACGCTTCACTCCTTAATTATGCTATATTTAAAAAAGAATACATAGCGGGGGTAGTGAATCTATGAAAATGTCTATCACAAGAGGACTGGCAGAATTAAAGCTTTTAGATAAACGCATCCAATCGACGATGAGGGCAACGCCATTTATTAGCTATGCTGTGGGAGATAAGCCAGTCAGCGGCTTTGCTGCGACAAAAGAATTTGAGGAAAAGGCTAAATCAACTTACCAATCAACATTAGACTTGATTAAGCGGCGCAACGCTATTAAATCTGCGATCGTGTTGTCTAATGCGATGACGCATGTAGAGGTGGCCGGCGAAAAATACACAGTAGCTGAAGCGATAGAGCGGAAAACCTCGATCCAATATGAGCAGCGGCTGCTGGAGAAAATGAAGCAAGAGTTTGCCGCTGCAACCAGAGAGGTCGAACAAATTAATGACGAGGTGAAGCAGCAGCTTGACCATCAGCTGGAAGTGCTATATGGCCGTGAAGCGAAGCTGAAGGTGGAAGAAAGCAACGAATTAACGAAAAGCTACCGCGAAAAACACGAGGCGAAAGTGGTCGATCCGCTAAAGCTCCGTGATAAATATGAAAAGCTTGAAAAACAGATTGATGAATTTCTGGCAGAGGTTGATTTTGTATTGTCTACTTCAAATACATTGACAGAAATTGAAGTTCCTGAGTAAATAAATAGAAGGTTAGTTAGTCGAAAATCAATAAAACTGAACAGGTGCTGGCGGCTTTGACCTTACAGCCGCTAACTCTTACTGTAATCAAATATAGTGATCATTTTGGTGGGGAATCTCCCGCGACGGTAAAAGCTCAAAGCTTAAAGCTCAAAGCTGAAAGTTCAAGAGTCAAACTTCTTTTTGTTCAAAGATCAAGCTTCAAAGTTGATACGTTCGATAAAATCCATGAGAACGGCTTATACGGCGGTTGTTCATCGGCCGGATTGATTGCCGCATGGCTGACTAGCTAACAAGTACATGCAAAAGAAAAAGCATCCTTCGGGGTGCTTTTTCTTTTGCAAGGGCGGATGGCTGGCAACTAAAACGCTGGCAGCGAGCAATCTGCCAGCTCAGTTTAAATCATTTTCTTCATGCCGCACTTCCGGCATTCGCGGAGGAAAATACCGTCTTTCATGGAACTTTTAAACTGCGCATTTCCGCAGTTATCACAACGGCCGGCAATGACATCTGGATGCTCTCTGTAGTCATAAATCACTGTTAAGTCATACTCTTTCTTTTCTTCCATGATGTTCACCTTTCTCTTGAAGTCCTGTGATTATTTTACCATGGAAAAACCGAAGGAGAAATGCCTGTTTTCTAATGCTAAGGGCACAAGACCGGCAAAGGATGGAAGAAAGGCAATCGGAGACTCTGTGACTTGCGTCTTCGCTGCAGCGTTTGCCACCCAAGCCACCGTTAAAAAAAGGGAAAGTTCCTTTAAGGAGGATGACGAATCTAAATTTATTTACAAATTACTTCAATAAATTATAATTAAATTAGAACGTTCGTTCAAAAGTGCAGTAGTTTTCAATCGAGTTAAAACGTCTGTTTCACTGGAAGAAAGGGGCAGAGTGTTGACTAAAAGGCGTTACGATAGTGAAAAGGTGAAAAAAGAGATTATGGAAAGCGCATTATTGTTGTTTTCACAAAATGGATATAATCAAACGTCCGTTGCCGATCTATCGAAAGCTTCAGGCTACAGTAAAGGGCATATTTATTACCATTTTCAAAATAAAGAAAAGCTGTTTGTCTTGTTAGCCAGAAAAACTATAGAGGAGTGGCATGAGAAATGGATAAGGAAAGCGGCTGCTTACTCTTCCGCAACAGAGAAACTATATGGAATGGCGAGGCATGTTCTTTATAATTACCAGACACCTCTTTTAAAGTCAGGGCAGGAGCTGGCGTCCAACCCGGATTCCAGTGCAGGCTTGGTAAAAGAATTATACGATTTATCGATTGTTCCAAAGAATGCTTACCGGGCCGTTTTGCAGGAAGGAATGGATAATGGAGAATTTGCTATTGAGAACATGGATGAATCGGCTATCTTGCTTGAAGCCTGGCTAAGAGGATTATGCCAGCTCACCAGCATTCAGGAATTAAGTGAGCTTGAACCTCTTCTTAATGAGGCCATAACTATTTTTTTAAGGTCCATCAGCAAGGGCGATACTTGAATGTGAGTGAACAGGAATCAGTAAAAAAAGAGTGTTATGTACATTTGTAAATAAAAAATATTAGAAGCGAGGGGTTTGATGAGTGCAATCAAAAAAAACAGCCCGAATCAATTAAAAATTATTGCTCGGGCATTCTTAGTCATTCTTGGGGGAGTGATCGCGGCCTATGGGCTAGAAACGGTATTAATTCCAAACAACGTATCTGACGGAGGCGTGACGGGTCTAAGTATCGTCGGCTCGCAGCTATTCGGATTGCCGTTGGGCGTCCTTATTGCCATTATGAATATCCCCTTTATTTGGTTAGGGTATCAGCAAATTGGGAAAAGCTTTGCGATTTATTCGACTATCGGCATTGCTTCACTGGCTGCCAGCACTAGCCTTATGCATCATATCCCGGCTATTATTGAAGGAGATACGTTGTTGGTTACTGTTGTCGGCGGGATTATTCTCGGTTTTGGAATGGGTCTGGCTTTGCGGAATGGGGGCGCATTAGATGGAATCGATATGCTGGCGGTGCTGCTCTCTCGAAAATTGCCGTTTGGGACAAGTGATCTCATTCTTTTTTTAAACCTGTTTGTATTTATTTTCGTATCATTTGTGTTTGGCCTGCAAGGAGCCATCCTCTCAGCCATTGCTTATTTTATTGCTTCTAAGGTGATTCACATCGTGGAAGAGGGCTTAAGCGGTTCTAAAACCTTTAAGATTATTACGACTCAGCCCGAATTAATGGTAGAGACGATTCGCGATCGTTTAGGCCGGGGAGCAACATATAATGAAGTTTACGGCGGTTATTCCCATGAGAAGTTTATAGAAATCACCTGCGTGATTAACCGGTTAGAAGAAAGTAAAATGAAGGAAATCATTAACGAAATTGACGAAACTGCTTTTGTGACCGTATATGACACTGCAGAGGTAAAGGGCGGCAATTTCAGAAAGCGCAACATCCATTAAATGAAAATCAGCAAACAGAGGACAAGATGAAACGTGGCGGCAGCTGCCAAGCTGCTGCGATGATTTCAGCCTTTAGCTTATGAGACTGTAAGGGCGCTGGCCAGCATTGTCATGGAAAGGGCATAATAAAAAATGGAAAGAGACCCTTATTTGAAGAAAAGTGCGGCGATGATTGCACCTAGTATAATCGCCAGGAGAAGTATGCCAGTCCCTCTCCAGCCTAAGCTGCCTAACCAATCGGCAAGAAATCCGGTTTCAGCCCTGTTAAATGCATCGTTCATATTTCCAATAGGGTTTCTTTTTAATTCCTCTTGTCTCAGTCGTTCTCTTTTTCTTTCAGGCATTTCTTTGTCTTCCCTCATTTTCCCGCCTCCATCTTCTATGATTTTTCTCTTTTTTAAACAAAATTAGCTTTAAAGGGATGACAACAAGGTTGCCGCGTTGCGTGATGTCCTTGAACGATTAAATAACGAAATAGCGAACATGCGAAAAGAGAGCTTTAAATACGCATGGTTACAGGATAGGTTTGATTAACATATTTCAGACTGAGCAACGGCTTTCCACTCTAATTGTTTTATCTTCCAATTTACTTTTTTGTTAATTTTTTGTAATGTTTTTGTGTAATACTTTTTAAAAAACTGAGGAGGGAAACGATGGGAACTATCGTTGGGATAGCGCTTATACTAATTGTATTTTTCGCCAGCAGCCTAATTGAAAAGCATTTAAAGGCCATTAAAGATCAAGATGACACGATGATTAAGCTGTTGGATGAAATAAATAGGAAATCCTGATTTTAAAATCAGGAGCAGAGCAAAGTGAAGAAAGAGGCACTTATATGGCCAGTTGGGCTGCTGCTGACATTCATATGTCCACTCCTTTATTTTCATTTGTTAGAGTTCGCTTTTGTGAGATGACAATTTCCGCATGTTTGTATCGTCAATTTCAACACCTTCCTGAAGATCATCCTGTTTGTTCTATCACCTGCTGGACTAATGATTTTTATGCTTTAATAACAGTATGATTTCATCCAACTTTTTATTTATTCCATCTAATTGATCTGCTTTTTCAGCAGAACGATTTAGTATATGCCGTATAAATAAGATAAACGAAAGGGCTCCGGAAATAAACACGATCGCTAGTAAGACAAGTTGTGTGATAAAAGCACTCATCAATCATCCTCCAATCATTATTTGTATAATCGTACCATATTTTACACGGGATGGGATAAGCGAATGTTGGCAAGCCGCATGGATGCAGAAGGAGCTCTGAACATAACAAATAGTGTAAACAAGTATGTCCCTCTTTAATGATAGAGGGACATTATTTCAGTAGAGCGGTTCGCGGTTCTGGCAGGGAGGAAACTCATTAATATCTTGAATCAGGCGGTAATCATACTGTTTTAGCGCGAATTGAGTTTTATACAAATATTCAATGACAAACACTTTTCCGCCGGCTACACGGCATAGAATGCCTGAAGTTCCTTGACCGTTAGCGAATGAGATTCCTACGGGCTGACCAATCAACCGCCTCACTTTATTTTGCCATGGCATGTTGATCACTCCTTTACGGCAGTTTATGTAGACCATTACGTTAAGTGCCTATTAAGCTGGCTGTTTTTTCTGAAGAGCCACGATGCTTTACGGAAGTTGGATGAAGGAAGTACAAGCCTGTGCCAGGTGAAGAAAAAAGGTGGGTGAATATAGACTGTGTGATAGTGAACAGACATAAAAACTCCCCCGAATAAGGACTTTTTAACTTGTCCTTATTCGGGGGAGTTTATGATTGATTCTTTTTCGTTCGTTTAAAAGATCGATTTCCACAACAAGATGGCCCAATTTTCTTTTTCAACAGATTCACCAGCGATGAGGTCAATGGTCGCTTGCTTTTTCAAATCCGGGGTTAAGTATTGTTCGTTTGGGCCAGTGAGCTCCATGGTGCCTAATTTTTGGCCTTTTTTAATGGGAGCAACAAGCCTTTCTTCGTTAAGATGTAATTTTCCTTTAATGGCTTGATCCGCTGCTTTCGGTGTCATGACACAGGATGAGCCGGTTGCATCAAGGGAGACCTTTTCTTTTTTGCCGTCTTTAACAGCGGGCTTTTGTTCTTTTGCTAATAAGTAATCAGCCGGTTGTACAGGTTTGCATTCCCACTGCTTAAAGCCGTAATCAAGCAATTTTTTTGTTTCCATGAACCGTGCTTTGGAAGAAGGTTTCCCTTCCTTATTTTCGGCGCCGATCACGACAGAGATCAGTTCTCTGTCACCGCGCTTCGCATGGGCAGTGAAACCATAGCCTGCTGCTTCATTTCTGCCCGTTTTCATCCCGAGAATGCCTTCATAAGAATATTTCCCGCCGGGCAGCATTTCATTCGTATTGATCATCTCAATCACCTGGCTGTCAGTTACATAAAAGGCCTTCTTCTCTATTGTTTCAACAGCTAGTTCTTTAGGGAACTCCTTTGTCAGATGATAAGCGAGCAGAGCAAGATCCTTGGCGGACATGTGATTTTCGTCATTAGGCTTTGTCCCTTGTACTTCATAGGGATGAATGTCTTGATTGTTTAAGCCAGATGTGTTGACAAAATGAGAGCGGCTTAGCTTCAGCTGCTTGGCTTTGTCATTCATCATTTGAACGAATTGCTGATCGGTCTTGCCAGCCATTTCTCCGAGTGCACGGCTGGAGGCATTGGCAGAAACTATCATCATGGAATCGTATAGCTCTTTCAGTGTATATTCCTCTCCTTCATAAAGAGGAATATTGCTTAGTCCAGCTTTCGTTGATAAAGCCTGGTCAATTGTTTTGGCTTTATATACGTCATCCCAAGAAAGTTTCCCTGTTTTTATTTGTTCAAGAACAATGTACTGAGTCATCATTTTTGACATACTGGCAATAGGGAGGGATTGGTCAGCGTTTTTGTGGTATAGAATTTTCCCTGTTTTGACATCAATTAGAATAGCGGCCTTCGCGCGGACATCGAAAGGAGTGTTCGCAAAGGACGATTTCGGCAGCATGACCATCATTAAGACCATGCATAGGAAAATGGAGAACCATTTTCTGTAGTGTTGCTTCATTTCGTTCACTCTCCTTAGCTGCATATCTAGCAAAAGTCATTATAACACAGAGAATGATCTTGAAAAGGACCGGATGAGCAATCAGCTATTTTGCTGAATAACCGGGGGCAAGCGGTAGAGGATTTTAAAAATAGATGTTGCCTGTTTGCCTATAATGACAATTACTGATTTACGGCCCGTTCAAATTTTTGAAACATTTTCTCCTTCCCATGCGTATGTTTAATAGACAACTTTTGAAAGGAGCTCATCATGGGGAGCATTTTTTTATTTTCACTTATTATTGGTTTGATATCTGCCCTGATTCTTGTACCCGTTTTTCCGAATAAAACCGAAGGCAAGCAGCCGGTTAAGGGGTTTCTGGCAGGAGCCGCTGTTGTGCTTGTTCCTGCTGTTTTTGGCTTTTACTACCTGACGAATCTAGACTATAATGTCGCATCGGTCTGGCCGTTATTGATCATTGTGTCGGCAGCCGGCGCGGTGTTTTCGGTGGGGACAGAGCGACTAGTGAAGGCTGGTCTCTTTGTTGTAAGTTTAGCAGTAGGAGGCTATTTCCTCACGGCCTTTGTATTCAATGCAGATGAAAAGTTTGAAACAGCCAAAATGGCAGAGAAGGTAGAAATTAAATCTTTCGATGAAAAGGAAACACCAGCCAGTGTTCCGCCAAAATTCGCGCGCAATAAAATGAAGAAGGCTTTTGGACAGGTGCCGAACACGAGCTATTACGAGCTTGGAAGTCTGCAAGTGCAAAAGGTTAATGGGGAATATGTGTATATTGCGCCAGTGGAGTTTTCGGGTTTTTTCAAGTGGCTAAATGGAGATAAAGTACCCGGTTATTTTACCATCAGCGCCACGGATTCCTCGGCCAATCCCAAGTTTGTGAAGGCAGAGATGGCCTATACACCGTCTGCTTATTTTAATAAAAATATTGAGCGCCACATCCGTATGAAGTATCCGAAGCGCATTTTCTACGGGGAGCCGCAATTAGAGGTTGATGATCAAGGGAAGCCGCACTATATCCGGACATATGGCGAATTTGTTTCAGCGCGCAACGGGTTTAAAGCGCAAGGAATTGTGTCAGTTAATCCGAAAACGGGGGAAACAAAAGCGTATGCGCTCTCTGAGATTCCAGATTTTATTGATGGAGCGATTTCTCCTGAAACAGTGAGTCTTCAAAACAGTTATTACGGAAATTACATTCATGGATTTTGGAACAGCAAATTCGGCAAATCAGACGTAAAGCTTCCTTCTGATGAAGGAACAGAAGCCAACGTCAGCCCGGTTTTTAACGAGAAGGGTGAAATGTATTACTTCACTGACTTTACAAGCCCGAAAGAAGGGGTGGATTCCATGCTGGGGTACTCGCTGACCAATGCCAGAACGGGAAAAGCCACTTATTACACAGGGAACCTGGAAGAGTCGTATATGGATTCACAAGGAGCGCTGCAAATTATCGAAAAGAAATTTATTGAGAAGAAATGGAAAGGACAAATGCCGATTCTGTATAATTTTTATGGGGAAGCCAGTTGGCTAACGCCTGTACTGGATAGCAACGGCTTTTTGCAAAATTACTTTATTGTGTCTGCTGCTAATCCGGAAATTTCGGTATCAGGAATAACGCCAAATGAGGCGTTAAGGCAATATAAAACAGCGCTGCAAAGAGGCGGGGGCACAGTTGACGGCAGCTCGAAAGCAGAAGAGAAGAAAGTCAGCGGAAAGGTATTAAGGGTGTACAAAGAGAAATCCGGCGACTTTACGCTTGTTTCCTTCTTATTAGAGAACCGCCAGAGCTATGTTGTTTCTTCTGAAAATACGCCTGTTGCGATCTATTTGCAGGAAGGCGATCAGGTAAGCATGGCCTATTTAGAGACTGGAGAACAATTTTTGCCTGTTAAAGAGCTGAAGATTAAAGGGTTATAATAAACCATTGAACAACAATTAACAGTGTGAAAAAGACCGGGCCGACCCGAAAAGTCATGTTTCATGAGCTTGTGGGTCAGCTCCGGCTTTTTACTGCGAACTAATTTAATTTATGAGGATTACGGCACAGGAAGGTGAACTATTCACCTTCCTGTTTGTCGATAGAAGGGGGGTGGAATGAGATCATTTCGAACCCCTCCTCTTTTTAGATGGTTTTCAAGCTTATTTGCTTAAAATCACGGGATTGATGCTTGGTGCCCGCTTCTGAGTACAATTCTTCCATCAAGGTATAAATAAAAGAAAAACTATCACTGCCTCCATTTGACGAATCAGATGATTCTGTGGTACAAGCTAGTCGAGAGCGATCCGATCTATTTGGCCCCGTTGGATGGGAGGGTATTTCGAACACTTCTTCCTCATCTCAATCGTTTTGTACGGCTGTCCTGCCTTTATAGCCTTTCTTGATTGAAATGGAAGGCGCACAGACTCCAGCGGGATCAGCGGGACAGGGGAGACCCC
>NZ_BCVF01000026.1 GCF_001591605.1 Bacillus badius NBRC 15713
GATCAATTTTTCTTTTGTCGTTAACAGCGACTTTGCTATCATAACACCTTTGCGATTTGAAAGTCAACAGTTAATTTCATTTTTCAATCAGCCGCTTTGTTTTCAGCGACAATAAATAATTTAACATGAATCAATTATTTATGTCAACAATTTATTTTATTTATATTTTCTTTAATTAAAATCGCCGACAATCCAACAAAAAAAAGACAGTCCCTTTGCCTTGTAAGATCGGCCCTAACTGTCTTCCAGAACACCTCGATCGCGATTGGTTCCCTATTCTTTCTTTGGCCTCAATTCGTTTTCTTTCCGTAAACGGATAGGCCTGTGAGAACGAAAACTCTTTTGCTTTAAATTCTTGAAACTGCTTGCTCACGCGTCAGAGGAAGAAGCTGATGATTGCGTGTTTTCAGCTGACAATCTATATGCCAGGTACTTCATGCATTCTTTTTCATCCGCTACTCTTTTAAATAGTTTAAATAGCTTCGTATATTTTTTTCTCATAGAACTTTTTACAGACTCATCTATTCGCGAATCTCCCAGGTCAAATAAAATTTCGTCCATTTCCCGTTTAATCAAATAATAAATTTCCTTTTTTTCTTCTTCGTTAATTAATAATGCCAACATCTCATCACCCATTTTTCTTTTTAGTCATTGTCATACTACTATGCTATTCGGCAAATCTATTTGTTTGTCATATTATTTGTGTACATGCTCATAAAGTTGAATAAGATGATTTTAGCGGAGGGAGAGCATGACGTTCTTTTATAGTTTGCACATAAAAAAAACCAAACAGTTCTTGTTGCTCGTTTCACTTTCTTTTTTCACAGCTCTTTTATTGTTTACCCAAAATCTTTTAAGTATTCCCGTTTTTTTAGAGAAAGAATCTCCTAAAGCCATTTATAAGGGAGAAAATGGGATTGCTCTCACTTTCGATATCGGGTGGGGGGATGAAAAAGCGGAAAAAATTTTACAAACGCTCATCCGCCACAAAGTCAAAGCTACTTTTTTCTTGTCCGGTTCGTGGGCAGAGCGCCATCCTGATCTTGTAAAAAAAATGGAGAAGCACCATTTTGAAATCGGCCTGCTTGGCTACAATTATGTCGATTACACATCAATGGAAAAAGAAGAGGTTAAAAAGGATTTGCTGAAAGCACAGGAAGTATTTAAAAAATTACAAATTGAAAAAATCAAGTTAATGCGGGCACCGACCGGCCACTTTAATAAGCAAGTGCTGAAAATAGCGGATGAAATGAATTTAACGTATGTCCATTGGAGCGTAGATACGAACGATTGGAGAAATCCGGGCACTTCCCTTATTTTATCTAAAGTGAAGGAAGCAAAAAACGGAGATATCCTCTTTATGCATGCTTCGGACTCAGCCAAGCAAACCAATGCAGCTCTTCCTCAAATTGTTGAAACGACAAGATCAGCCGGCAAGCTGGTTACAGTTTCTGAGCTCATTGCCAATGGTGAAGTGGAAACAAAGCTGATTCCTTAGCTGAAAGCAACCACAAAAAAGCGGAGCCGTTAAGCTCCGCTTTTTTGTGATGAACGTTGATTATATTTCGGCAAAGCCAGCAATTGAAAGGCATTGCATGGCACTAAGGTAAACAACATAATGTACAGCCATTTCGTATTATTTGCTTGAAGAACCGGCAGCCACTCAAGCACTGTAATGACAATCATAAAAAACAAAGCCGAGATAAACACGCGTTTATTTGATTGCTTCGCTTTGAAAAAAGCAACGCCCAAGCTGATCAAAAGAAGAAGCAGCGCTACCCCCAGGTAAGGAACGATCGATTCCCCTTTATCGGCAAACGCTTGAAAGCGAAAATAAACAAGATCGAATAACACAAACGCAATGATCACTAATTGCACACTGTTCCAAAACGACCGAAACAGGCCCGCTCCGAATTGATGCACAGTCAAGTAAGCAAAAAAGCCCATTTGGCTGATGACACTAAAGGTAAATCCTACAAATACATGCCATGTTAAAATCGAAAAAATATCTTTCCAGCCGCCTGAACTGATTAACGGCGATAATTCATCCCAGCGGATAAAAAAGCCAAGAATGCTGGCTGCTATCCCGCCGATCAATAGTGTATGTACAAAAAACCTGATCCAATTCCGGATTGTCACCTTGTTATCCCCCAACTATATATTATGCTCTTTTGATTGTAACAATGAAGATAAAAAAAATCCAGGCACTCCGCTGCAGCTGTATAATTTCTTTTTGACTGCTCATATTAACAATAAGAAAAGGCTAGAAAGGAGCTTCTTTTATGTGGAAACCTATCTTGCCGCTCCTCCTTCTTGTTTTTTCCTTAGCAGCTTGCGGAGGGGGCGCGGTTGATGCCGGAAACTCCCAAATGGATTATGAAGCGACCAAGAAAATGGTTGTTGACATATTAAAAACAGATGACGGCAAAAAAGCCGTTCAAGAAATGATGAAGGATGAGAAAGTAAAGCAGCAGCTCGTCATGGATCAAAAAATGGTTACCCAAACGATTGAAAGTACGCTTGTTTCTGAAAAAGGAGAGAAATTCTGGAAGGATGCTTTTAAAGATCCGGCCTTCGCCAGCGCCGTGGCCAAAGGAATGAGGAAGGAGCATGAAGAGTTATTAAAATCCCTCATGAAAGACCCTCAATATCAAGCCATGATGCTTAGCATTATGGAGGACCCTGAATACCAAAAAACGGTCACAAAACTGCTGAAGAGCAAAGAATATCGCGAGCACTTGCAAAAAGTCATGAACGAGACATTCGACAGTCCTTTATATAAAGCAAAAATACAGGACATTTTGCTGAAAGCCGCAGCAGAAGAAACAGCAGGCGGTGACAAAGAAAAGAAGCAAGGAAATAAACAGGGCAGTGGTGCTTAAACTAAGAAAGCAGCCGGGAGCACCTCTCACCGGCTGTTCTTTTTAACCTAATTTATTAATAACATTTTCAGCAATTTCCTGATAGATCTTGCCAAGTTTGTGATCTTCCGCGTAGACGGAAGGAGCAAACTCTTCTTCATTCCAATCAGGCTGCTCAAGTGGAAGCCGTCCCAATACTTCTGTATGCAGCTCTTCCGCCAGCTTATCTCCGCCGCCGCGTCCGAAAACATATTCTTTTTCTCCGGTCTTTTTGCTTTCGAAATAAGCCATGTTTTCAATTACGCCGATCACTTCATGATCCGTGCGCAGCGCCATCGCTCCAGCACGAGCAGCAACAAAGGCGGCTGTCGGATGCGGTGTGGAAACGATAATCTCTTTTGAATGAGGAATCATGGAATGCACATCAAGCGCTACATCGCCTGTTCCTGGCGGCAAATCAAGCAGCAGGTAGTCCAGCTCTCCCCATTCTACTTCCTCAAAGAAGTTATTCAGCATTTTCCCAAGCATCGGTCCGCGCCAAATCACAGGTGCATTATCTTCCACGAAGAAGCCCATGGAAATCACTTTAACGCCAAAGCGGTCAACGGGAACAATCTTATCTCCGCGCACGACCGGACGCTGTGTAATTCCCATCATATCAGGCACGCTGAATCCGTAAATATCCGCGTCGACCAGTCCTACTTTTTTTCCTAAGCGGGCGAGAGCAACCGCCAGATTGACGGAAACTGTTGATTTTCCGACGCCGCCTTTTCCGCTCGCGATGGCGATAAACGTTGTGTTGCTTTCCGGTGAAAGCAAGCTATGATCTTGGCTTCCCGCCGATCCGCGATAGTTGGCAAGCACTTCTTCCGGAAGCTCGGTAAAGCGAATGCCGACCGTTTGGGCACCTGCCGCTTTCAATGCCTCTACGATTTGCATTTGGAATTGCAGCTGTTCAGCTGTCCCTGTCTTGGCAATGGCTACTTTCACACTAACGTGCTGCTTCTCTTCTTTTACATTAATATCCACGATCCCATTTGTCTCTGCCAAGGTTGTATGTAAAAAAGGGTCATTCATTTGACTTAAAATATCCCTTACTTGCTCTGGCGTTACCACATTATCCACCATCCTTTATCTCTTTCATTTCTCTTACAGTATACCATAACCGCCCACCAAAAAAAGGGCAGGGCGCTCCTGCCCTTATCCCTCTTTATCATCGAGATAATTCATGATTCCTTTATAAATAGAGGCGGCCACTTTTTCCTGATATTCTTCCGTCATCAAGTCCTGCTTTTCCGCCGGATTGGAGAGAAAACCGACCTCTACAAGCGCTCCCGGCTTTTTGGCGTACTTCAGCAAGTACACATGGTTAATGGCTTTTGCTTCTCTTGTCGTATTTTCAAGATTTAAGACAAGCTCAGCTTGGAGAGCCTTGGCTAATTTTTTATTCTCCTTCATATGAGGGGCATAAAACGTTTGTGCTCCTCTCCAGCGCGGAGAAGGAATCGCATTTAAATGAACGCTGACAAACAAATCCGCTTCTGACTCATTCACTAATTGCAGGCGTTTTTTCAAGTCTTCTGTTTTTCGCGAACGGTATGACCGAATATCCGAAGGGGCAAGATCGACATCCTTCTCCCTTGTCATAAGAACAATGGCCCCTTGCCCCTGCAAATAATCACGGACTTTCTCGGTGACGGCCAAAGCAATATCCTTTTCAAGCGCTTCCTTGTCTCCCGCTCCGCCGTCTGGTCCGCCATGCCCGGCATCTAAATAAATGATTTGCCCCGAAAGCGGCATATTCCAAGGCTTCCAGGACATATTATGATCTTTAAAAAATTGAATGACACAAATAAGGATGGCACCGCTCACCAAAAAAGCAATCCACCTCTTCCATCCTCTCATCCAACTCCCCCTTTTCCTCTCCTGTTGACATCATATGGGACAAGTGGGGGAATTATGAGTACGTCCACAAAAAAGAGGATAGTCGGCTCCCTTGCTTATTCGCTGCCTCTTCCTTTGCGACCGAGATTTGAGTTGCGGTTTGCCCCTTTCATCGGATCTTCGCCGTCAGCAAACTCCACCGAATAATCTGCTTCCTCAATGTTCTTCTTCGGAGTTTTTGCATATTTTTCGACCGCATTTCTCTCTGCTTTGCGCTTTGCCATCTCATCACCTCTCTTCTCTGCTGTTGAATTATTCTTAGCGTCTCCTGTTCCCGGCTTTCATATTCACGAACGAACAGATCCGCTTTCATACAAAAAAAGCCCTGATCCAGAAGATCAAAGCTTAGCTGATCACGAGCCTTGAGAAATTTGAGCAAGGTATTGGCGCGGGGTTCCGTAATAAAAAATGCGGTTATAGGACGGATAAGCAGATTCATAATGGATAAAGATCGGGGCATTCAGCAAAGCCGGATAGCTGCTGTAAAATGACCAATCGCCATATACGATGCCCTTTAGCGCCGTACTCATCTCCCGCTGGAAAATATTAAATCGGGCACCCGCTTCTTCCTTGCTGAATTCCCCTCCGTCTACATAGGCTTTTCCCGCTAGACGGAGTCTGCCCTCGCGATCTTTTTTCCATTCTGCCAGTACTTCATCTCTCATTTTCCAATTGACGGCTTTATAGTTATATACGTACCCAATGTCCAAAAATAATTGAGCGGTCACATCTGAATGGGTGAGCGTATATTTTCTCCCATCTACCGGCTGGTCAGACGCAGCAGGCGGGATCAGCTTCACAGATAGTTTTCGCGGATCAAACATCGGCATCGGCTCCTTCGCTGTTAATCGATACAGGAAACAACCTTTTCATCCACTCTCTTTTGGTCTTTATATCCCTAGCATATCTTCCGTCGTTCTATAATAGAACCGCCCATTTAGCAAACAGGCGGTCTTTTTGGGATGATCTCTTTAAGGCTGCAGGCGCCGAGCGGCTTGCTGCAGCGGGTCCCACACTCCATTAAATGGCGGGGCATAAGCCAGATCAAGATCCAGCAATTCATCAATAGTCATTTCAGCATACAAAGCTGTCGCAGCGACATCAATCCGCTTATCGACTCCTTCTCCTCCAATCGCCTGAGCCCCTAACAGCCGTCTATTCCTCGGGTCATAATAAAGGGTTAGCCTTATTTTCTCCTTTCCAGGGTAATATCCGGCAATATGGTAGCCTTCAAAAGTATATTGTTTATAAGGATAATCAAGCAGCTCCAGTTCGTTGGCATGAAGACCGGTTCTCGCTGCCGCCAAATCAAAAAATTTTAAAATGGAGGTCCCGACAACCCCTTGAAATTGGGCCTGCATTCCGCACATGGAGAGCCCGGCAATTCGCCCTTGCTTATTTGCTGTCGTTCCAAGAGGGATATAATCATATCGCCCCTTCAAGCGATGAAAATGCGCCGCACAATCTCCCGCCGCATATATATCTTTGATGGATGTCTCCATCTGCCTGTTTGTCAAGATCGCTCCGTTATTCAAACGATGAATGCCTGTATGATCTAAAAACTGCGTAGCAGGCTTTATCCCAATAGCAATCACCACGAGATCCGCCCGATACTCTCCCTTGTCCGTCTGCACCTTCTCTACTCGCTTTTCTCCTAAAAAACCGGTTACTTTCTCATTTAAATGAAGAGCTATTCCCTTTTCTGCCGCTTTTTCTTGAATGACGGCCGCGATCTCTTCATCGAATACCTTGGCTACCCGCTCACCTCTATGGATCAGCCTTACTTTCTTCCCTGCGCAAACCAACGCTTCAGCTACTTCCAAACCGATATAGCCGCCGCCAATCACACAGACATTCTTAACACCTGGCAATCGCTCGACTAATTGATTGGTATCCGGAATAGTTTTAAAATGCTGTATGCCCTCTAAATGCACCCCAGGCCAATTCGGCTGGACAGGAGCTGCTCCTGTCGCAATTAATAATTTATCGTAGGATAGCTGAAACGATGTACGTTCCGGCAGTACCGTTCCATGCACCGCTTTGCTTTCACTATCGATCCCGGTCACCAGATGGCCGACCCGGGCATCCACTCCATATTTTTCCCGGAACGCTTCCACCGACCGGGCAATCACACGGTCGGTGCTTTCAATTCGTCCATCAATCACATAAGGCAATCCGCATTGGCCATAGGAATAAATAAACCCTTTTTCCAATGTGATGATTTCAGCCTTTTCATCATGCCGGACAATTTCCATCGCAGCACTCATCCCAGCAGCATCGCCGCCAACAATAACATATTTCATATCTGATCCCTCCAGTCACAATCCTTTCCTCTTCCTGAACCTCTGCTTCAGCAAGTACTCGCCTATTTAACATTATAACCAAGTCCTCTTCCCATCAGCGTACCGTTTGATTATTTCCCCGGAAAACCTCTTTAACCGCTTTGTTTCCCGACAAACCATCGAATTTGTGCAATTTTTATGGAGTTTTCATTTTTGCGTTTAAATAGTAACTAAACGGGAAGCGTTAGTACCGAAGGCAATAAACAGTATAGGAGGGAATATACATGGCAACTGAACAGTACAACAAATTATTACAAGCACTGCATGAATGCATGGAAGCATGCAACCGCTGCTTTGACGCTTGCTTAAAGGAAAAGGATGTCAGCATGATGACTGACTGCATCCGTCTGGACCGTGAGTGCGCAGACATCTGCGGCTTCTTGGAAGCCGCGATCGCGCGCAATTCTCCATTCATTTCCAGACTTGCGCAACTATGCGCAGACATTTGTGAAGCATGCGGAAACGAATGCAAAAAGCATACTCATGACCATTGCCAGCGTTGTGCGGAAGCCTGCATGAAATGCGCAGAAGCTTGCCGAGGTGCTCTATAAAAAAAAGCAGGGAGTTTGGTCTCCCTGCTTTTTTTTCGTTTGATATGCTAAAAAAGACCCCCAAGCAAAAAGCTTGAGAGCCTTTGAAAACGCCAATAATTAACGTTTTGAGAACTGAGGTGCACGACGAGCTGCTTTAAGACCGTATTTTTTACGTTCTTTCATGCGGGCATCACGAGTTAGGTAGCCAGCACGTTTTAAAACAGCGCGGTATTCAGGGTCTACATGAAGAAGCGCACGCGCGATGCCGTGACGGATCGCTCCCGCTTGTCCAGTGTAGCCGCCACCGTTTACATTAACAAGTACATCGTAGCTGCCAGCTGTTTCAGTTGCTACAAGCGGCTGCTTGATTACTGTACGTAATGCTTCGAATGGGATATAGTCTTCTACGTCACGTCCATTGATGACGATTTTTCCGTCTCCAGGTACTAGGCGCACACGAGCAACAGAGCTCTTGCGGCGGCCTGTTCCGATATATTGAACTTGTGCCAAGATAATAACCTCCTCTTAATAATTAGCCGCGAAGTTCGTAAACTTCCGGTTGTTGAGCTTGGTGCTTATGTTCAGAACCAGCGTATACATGTAATTTTTTAGCCATTTGACGTCCTAAAGAACCTTTTGGAAGCATGCCTTTGATAGCAAGCTCAAGCATTCTTTCAGGGTAGTTTGTGCGCATTTCATTAGCTGTACGAGTTTTCAAACCGCCTGGATACATGCTGTGGCGGTAGTAAATTTTGTCCGCTAATTTGTTGCCTGTTAATTCGATTTTTTCTGCGTTGATGATAATCACATGATCACCAGTGTCAACATGTGGTGTAAATGTTGGTTTATGTTTACCACGTAAAATAGACGCAACTTCGCTAGCAAGGCGGCCTAGTGTTTGGCCTGCAGCATCAACTACGTACCATTTACGTTCGATTTCGCTTGCTTTCGCCATATAAGTCGTACGCATTGGTATTTGCCCTCCTAAATTGAATTCATTGTTTCATTGTTCATTGTATTTTATTTATATCACGAATAAGTTTCCGGGGCTTATCGTGGGGTTAAATAACGTACCATAGGATATAATATAACTTCCAGGAGTCAATGTCAAGAAAAAATGTGACACCCGGGCTAGTTGCCATGGCAGCGGCCGGCTGGAAAGGCTAATAGAACACTTCCCACAAATACAGGCCTTCTGCCGGAGCCGTCTTTCCTGCCAAGGAACGGTCACGGCCGGCAAGAATGTCCGGCATACAATCGGGGGCGATCCTTCCCCTGCCTACTTCCATTAGTGTGCCGGCGATAATCCGGACCATATTGTATAAAAACCCGCTCCCGGCCACCTGGAGCTCCATTTCTTTGCCATGCTGGATAACCTCCAGTTTGGTAATGGTCCTCACTTTGTCCTCAACTTCTGTTTTCGCCGAACAAAAGCTTGTAAAGTCATAGGTTCCGATAAGCGAGCGCGCCGCTTTCTGCATCAGCGCCTGATCTAATTCCAGCGGCGAGTGGCAGGCATAGAAGCGGTGAAACGGATCGCGGACAGCCTCTTGATAAATTTTATAGCGGTATTCCTTGCCGACAGCTGAAAAACGCGCGTGAAAGGATTCTGACACGATTTCCGCCTGCTTCACTGCTATGTCTTCCGGAAGGCGGCTGTTCAAGGCTGATGGCCAGCGAAGAGCCGGAATAGCGAGAGGCGTATCAAAATGAATGACCTGTCCTTTCGCGTGAACACCGGCATCCGTCCGGCCCGACGCTGTCACCTTCACATCGAGGCCTTTATGAATCACAGACAGCGCCTTTTCCAGCTCTTCTTGCACCGTGCGGCTGTTCGGCTGAACCTGGTAGCCGGAAAAACGTGCGCCATCATAAGCTATTGTACATTTCACTCGCGGCATATCATCACTCCATTAACTTCTTGTCCACCATAGCAGGGCAGCCAGCACGACTAATATAATAAGAGCAGCCGTGTCCCTTCCCTGCCAGTGCAGCAGCCGGTATTTCGTCCGTCCTTCTCCTCCTTTATAGCCGCGCGCTTCCATCGCCACGGCCAGCTCCTCAGCCCGCTTAAAAGCGCTGACGAACAGAGGAATTAACAAAGGAACTACTGCTTTCACCCGCTCTTTGATCGGGCCGCTGGAAAAGTCTGCGCCCCTGGCCATTTGCGCCTTCATAATTTTATCCGTCTCATCCATCAAAGTCGGGATGAAGCGCAGGGAAATCGACATCATCAATGCCAGCTCATGCACGGGCAGTTTCAGCTTTTTAAAAGGCTTCAGCAAGCTTTCCAGCCCGTCCGTAATGGATATAGGAGAGGTGGTCAGCGTCAGCAAAGAAGTAACAAAGATTAATAGCAAGAAACGCAAGGAAATAAAGGCGCCTTGCCGGACTCCTCCCTCATAAACCTTTAAAAAGCCCGCTTCAAACAATAAATCGCCTTCTCTTGTTAAAAAGATATGCAATAAAAACGTGAAAGCAATAAGCCAAATAACCGGCTTCAGCCCAGCGAGAAGAAAGCGAACGTTAATTTTTGATAAATAAATGAATACGAGCGTAAAAACGGCTAATAATCCATAAGAAAGGGCATTGTTCGCCAAAAAAACAACGATCACAAACCCGAATATAAACAGCAGCTTTGCCCGCGGATCAAGCCGGTGAACGACCGATTGCAGCGGCAAATAGCGGCCGAAAATCATTTTCTCCATCATTTGGCGCCACCCCGCTCTTTCGCACGCGCCAGCTCTTCAGCCAGCTCTTCAATCGTCAGGCACGTTTTCTCCAGCGTGATGCCGGACAAGGCCTCAAAGCTTTGCTGGAACCGAACGACCTCCGGAACGCTCAGGCCAAAAGCAGCAAGCTCTTCCGGATGGGAAAACAGCTCCCGCGGCTTTCCTTGCTTACAAACTTTTCCCTGATGCATAATGATCATTTCGTCCGCGTACAATGCCGCATCCTCCATGCTGTGGGTCACCAAGATCGTCGACAGCCCCCGCTCTCGATGAAGCGTATAAAACATCTCCATAATCTCTTTTCGGCCACGGGGATCCAAGCCTGCTGTCGGCTCATCAAGCACAAGCACCTCCGGCTCCATAGCCAGCACACCGGCAATAGCTACCCGCCTCATTTGTCCCCCCGATAAATCAAAAGGAGACTTTTGCAGCACTTCCTCAGGAAGCCCGACCTGGCCAATTAAACGCCGGGCGCGTTCCTTCGCTTCTGCCTCAGGCACGCCGAAATTAACCGGCCCGTAGCAAATATCCTTTTCTACGGTTTCTTCAAATAATTGATGCTCAGGAAATTGAAAGACCGTCCCTACTTTTTTGCGGACGGATTTTAAGTTCTTCTCTTTCTTTCCGGCTGCAATGACCCGATCACCAATAATCACTTGCCCTTTCGTAGGCTGCAGCAAAGCATTTAGATGCTGAATGATCGTTGATTTTCCGGAGCCCGTGTGGCCGACTACCGCTAAGAAGACCCCCGCTGGGATGGCAAAGCTGACGTCCTGAATCGCCAGACGCTCAAACGGTGTTCCTGCTGCATAGCGATATTCTACTTCTTGAAGTTGGATGTCCATAGCTCTCTCACCAGCTCTTCTTCTGTTAAATAATTGCTTGCAATCTCAAAGTCTTGCGAACGAAGGACTCCGCTCAATTTGACTGGAAAGGGCACATCCAAGCCAAGTTCCACTAATTCCTCATTCATCTGAAAAATCTCTTCTGGAGTGCCTTCCCGGTAAACCGATCCTTTATTCAATACAATGATGCGATCCGCACGGGAAGCTTCCTCCAAATCGTGCGTAATAGAAATAACTGTTAGATCCTGTTCGTCCTTCAACTGGCGGACGGTTTGAAGCACCTCTTCCCTTCCACGCGGATCGAGCATCGAGGTTGCTTCATCTAATAAAATAATATCGGGCTGGAGAGCAATCACTCCGGCGATCGCTACCCGCTGTTTTTGCCCGCCGGACAGATGGTGCGGCTCTTGATTCAGAAAATCAAGCATGCCCACGCGCTGAAGCGACTTTTCCACTCGTTCAACCATCACTTCATGCGGCACTCCATTATTTTCTAACCCAAAAGCCACATCATCCTGTACTGTTGTGCCGACAAACTGATTATCAGGGTTTTGAAACACCATGCCAAGACGTCTGCGTATATCCCAGACAAACTCGTCTTTCAGAGGAAAATCACAGATCGTTACTTCGCCTTCTTGCGGATAATGGAGGCCGTTCAGCATCTTTGCCAGCGTGGACTTCCCTGAGCCGTTATGACCGACAATGGCCAGCCATTCACCTTTTGCTACCTGGAATGTGATGTCTTTTAGAGCGTATTCTGTTTGCTCCGGATAACGAAAGTGGACGCGATTGATCGAAATAATACTCTCTTTCATGGTTCCCCTCTTTTCCTAGCTGAATAGACGGTCAAAACATTCTGAATACAAAAAAAGCCCGCACCCCGTTCCAAGGAAAAAGATCCTGCCCATAAAGCGGCCTCTTAAACAAGTTAAGAGCGGAAGGGGTGCATGAGCTAGACGAGTCACCTAAGAGAATGCTCATCGTAACGCTCAAGCTTCAAATGATTCAGTCTTTAACGAAAATTACGAGAAAAGGGCAAAACACAGCCGCGCTGGATGGTTCTGCCCTTGTGGTGGTTTTATCGAAAATTACACAAGCTCAATAATAACCATTGGTGCACCGTCACCACGACGAGGACCGATTTTCATGATGCGCGTGTAACCGCCTTGACGCTCGTTGTAACGAGGAGCGACATCAGAGAAAAGCTTTTGCAATGCGTAAACTGGTTTTTCTTTTTTCTTGCCGTCTTTGCCTTCAACTTCAATTGTTGATGCTACTTCGTTGCGAAGGAAAGCAGCTGCTTGGCGGCGTGCGTGTAAATCACCGCGTTTACCAAGTGTAATCATTTTCTCGACAACTGAGCGAAGCTCTTTTGCACGTGCTTCAGTTGTTTCAATACGCTCGCTGATAATTAAATCAGTTGTCAAATCACGAAGCATCGCTTTACGCTGAGCGCTTGTACGTCCTAGCTTTCTGTAAGCCATGAAGATACCCTCCTTTGTTGAATTTTACTTTTATTCGATGTTTAATCTTCTTTTTTCAGACCTAATCCGAGCTCATCCAGCTTTGCTTTCACTTCTTCAAGTGACTTACGGCCAAGATTTCGGACCTTCATCATATCTTCTTCACTCTTATTAGCAAGCTCTTGCACCGTATTGATGCCAGCACGCTTTAAGCAGTTGTAAGAACGGACGGACAGATCAAGTTCTTCAATAGTCATTTCAAGAACTTTTTCTTTTTGGTCTTCTTCTTTTTCCACCATAATTTCTGCATTTTGAGCTTCGTCTGTTAAGCCGACAAAGATGTTTAAGTGTTCAGTTAAGATTTTGGCGCCTAAAGAAATCGCTTCTTTCGGGCCGATGCTGCCATCAGTCCACACATCCAATGAGAGTTTATCATAGTTCGTTAACTGCCCCACGCGAGTGCTTTCCACTTGATAGTTTACACGGGCAACCGGAGTGTAGATGGAGTCAACTGGAATGACACCAATTGGATGATCTTCCTTTTTGTTCTGATCAGCTGGATTATATCCTCTTCCGCGCTGTGCAGTGAGACGCATGCGGAAATGAGCGTTCTCTCCTAAAGTAGCAATATGCAAATCAGGGTTTAAGATTTCCACATCGCTGTCATGTGTAATGTCAGCAGCAGTTACTACGCCGCTTCCTTGTACATCTATTTCCAGCGTTTTCTCTTCATCTGAGTAGATTTTGAGCGCCAGTTTCTTAATGTTTAAGATGATAGATGTAACGTCTTCCACGACACCTTCAATTGTTGAGAACTCATGCAATACTCCATCAATCTGGATAGATGTGACTGCAGCACCTGGAAGTGAGGATAATAGTATGCGACGTAAGGAGTTACCCAAAGTTGTACCATACCCACGCTCAAGTGGTTCCACGACGAATTTGCCATGAGTGGCATCATCGCTGATCTCGACCGTTTCAATTTTTGGCTTTTCAATTTCGATCATTCAATTATACCTCCTTCAATACGTCGAAACTCCGGCCTGAACCTTATAACCGAAATTTCCCCATGTTTACGTTCCCGACTGTGCACCACAACTGGTTTAGTAGTCCTGTAACGAGCGCAACATTCAATTATATCCCATTATTGCCAAAGATATAATTCTTATACAGGAAAATTAAACACGGCGACGTTTTGGAGGGCGGCATCCGTTGTGAGGAACAGGAGTAACGTCTTTAATAGCAGTTACTTCAAGACCTGCAGCTTGCAAAGCGCGGATCGCAGCTTCACGGCCAGAACCAGGACCTTTAACTGTTACTTCAAGAGATTTCATACCATGTTCCATTGATGCTTTTGCAGCTGTTTCAGCAGCCATTTGAGCCGCGAATGGAGTAGACTTACGAGAGCCTCTAAATCCAAGGGCACCTGCACTAGACCAAGCAAGAGCATTACCATGAACGTCTGTAATTGTTACGATTGTATTGTTGAATGTTGAGCGAATGTGAGCAATACCTAATTCGATATTCTTTTTCACACGACGCTTACGAGATTGTTGTTTACGAGCCATGTCTAACATTGACCTCCTTTACCAATTATTTTTTCTTGTTAGCTACAGTTTTACGAGGACCTTTACGCGTACGCGCATTGTTCTTCGTGTTTTGTCCGCGAACTGGTAAACCGCGACGATGACGGATACCACGGTAAGAACCGATCTCCATTAAACGTTTGATGTTAAGAGAGATCTCACGACGAAGGTCACCCTCAACTTTCAATTTATCGATGATCTCACGAATTTTGTTTAATTCGTCTTCTGTCAGATCACGCACACGAGTGTCTTCAGAAACACCGGCTTCAGCCAGGATTTTTTGGGCAGTTGGTCTGCCAATACCGTAGATGTAAGTTAATGAGATAACTACACGCTTGTCGCGTGGAATATCAACACCTGCTACACGTGCCATATGAATGTGCACCTCCTATTCAAATTAACCTTGTTTTTGTTTATGTTTAGGGTTTTCACAAATAACCATTACTTTGCCGCGTCTGCGAATGACTTTACATTTCTCACAGATTGGCTTTACTGATGGTCTAACTTTCATTTTTTCCAACCTCCTTATAGTCCGGAGTGCATAAGTTATTTATAGCGGTAAGTAATACGGCCGCGAGTTAAGTCGTAAGGAGAAAGTTCAACAGTTACCTTATCTCCAGGCAGAATACGGATAAAGTGCATACGGATCTTTCCAGATACATGGGCAAGGATCGTATGGCCATTTTCTAATTCTACCTTAAACATAGCGTTCGGCAAAGTTTCAACTACAGTACCTTCAATTTCAATTACATCGTCTTTCGCCATTCTTTACTCTCCCTTCTCTTTTCATACAGAACTCGCTGCAAATCAAGCGGCCCTGGTTATTAGACTTATGTGAACCAACCTCTGGAGAAGCACATATGTGTTAGGCTTTAGTTAAAATCTCAAAACCTGTTTCGGTAATTGCAACTGTATGCTCAAAATGAGCGCACATTTTCCCGTCTTGGGTAACAACTGTCCAGTTATCTCCAAGTGTTTTTACATAGCGGCTTCCAGCATTCACCATCGGTTCGATTGCAAGCACCATTCCAGGTTTGAGCTTTGGACCTTTTCCAGGAGGACCATAATGAGGAATTTGCGGGTCCTCATGTAAGTTTTGACCAATCCCGTGTCCTACATACTCGCGCACTATTGAAAAGCCGTGAGATTCTACATATGTTTGAATCGCATGGGAGATGTTTGAAAGACGTTCACCCGGCTTCGCTTCCTCTAAACCAACAAAGAGCGATTCCTCAGTCACTTTCAACAGCTGCTGGACATCAGAAGAAATGGTGCCAACAGGGTAAGTCCAGGCAGAATCACCATGGTACCCCCGATAGTCAGCGCCAATGTCCAGACTGATGATGTCCCCATCCTTTAAAATTCGGTCTCCAGGAATCCCGTGGACGAGCTCTTCGTTAACAGATGCACAAATGCTGCCACGAAAACCATTATACCCTTTAAAAGAAGGAATTGCATCATGCTGCCTAATAAATTTCTCTGCAATTTCATCTAACTGCTTCGTGCTTATACCGGGAGAGATAAATCTCTGCAGTTCCCTGTGTGTCAAAGCCACAATCCGTCCTGCTTCTCTCATAATCTCTATCTCTCGAGGGGTTTTGCAAATGATCATTCAGTTAAGCCTTTCAGAAGCTGATCAATGTCTTCAAAGACTTTGCCGATTTCCTGCTGGCCGTTGATATCTTTTAAATAATCTTTTTGCCGGTAGAAATCTAGTAATGGTTCAGTTTGTTTTAAATTGACATCCAGACGGTTTTGAACAGTTTCTTCATTGTCATCTGCACGCTGATAAAGTTCCCCGCCGCAACGGTCGCATTTGCCTTCAGCAGCTGGCGGATTAAATACGAGATGGTAAGTAGCTCCGCAGCTTTTGCAAATACGGCGACCTGTTAAACGTGCCATAAGAATATCTTTATCAACATCTACGTTGATCACATAATCGATTTTCTTTCCAAGAGCTTCCAGGATGCCTTCAAGCGCTTCCGCCTGGGCAACAGTTCTCGGAAAACCATCAAGAAGAAAGCCGTTTTGACAATCTGGCTTGCTCAATCTTTCGCGAACAATTCCGATCGTTACTTCATCAGGAACGAGCGCGCCTGCATCCATAAAGGACTTGGCTTTCAGCCCTAATTCCGTGCCTTCTTTCATAGCTGCGCGGAACATATCACCTGTAGAAATATGCGGAATGTCATATTTTTCAACAATTCGTTCGGCCTGCGTGCCTTTTCCGGCACCTGGCAGCCCCATTAATACTAGATTCATTTGTATACCCCCCTCAGTCTGATTCGAGACGTGCAACAGCTTGCCTTTATTTAATAAAGCCTTTGTAATGGCGTTTGACAAGCTGGGCTTCCAATTGCTTCATTGTTTCCAATGCAACTCCAACTACGATCAGCAAGCTCGTGCCGCCAATTTGTGCAGCTGGTGGAAGACCTGCAAATTTAATAAAGAATACAGGAAGGATGGAGATGACAGACAGGAATATTGCTCCAACAAATGTTAGTCGGTATAAAACGCTTGTCAGATAGTCCTGCGTGTTTTTCCCAGGACGAATGCCCGGAATGTATCCACCTTGTTTCTTCAAATTATCGGCTAATTGCTCCGGATTGACTTGAATAAACGCATAGAAATACGTAAATGCAACGATCAATGCGATATAAATGACCATTCCTACTGGCTTTTGATAATCAAAGATGTTTTGAATTGTCGTCGTCACTTCATTCGAACCGAAGAAAGACGCTAGTGTTTGCGGTGTAACCAGGAAGGCTACAGCAAAAATGACAGGAATAACTCCAGCAGCATTTACTTTTAACGGTAAATGTGTGGACTGAGCTCCCCGTGCACCCATTCCGCCTTCTCCTGTTACGCGCTTGGCATATTGAATTGGAATCTTACGCAATGCCTGCTGGAAGAAGATGACTCCAACGACAATGGCCAGAACAGCCAAGGCAATCAATAATAGCACGACAATTTTCAGGAACAGCTGCTCGCCAGCTCCCTCAATTTGCTGTGCATAAATTTGATTTATCGCATTTGGGATCCCTGCAACAATTCCGGCAAAGATAATAACCGAAATTCCGTTGCCGACACCTTTAGAAGTTATTAACTCCCCAAGCCACATAAGAAAAGCCGTACCCGCTGTTAATACGAGTGCAATAAGGAGATAAGCGCCTACGCTGTTGCTTTCAATCAGCATTCCGCCGTATAAACGGTTGAAGCCGTAAGACATTCCGAGCGCCTGGATAAATCCAAGAACAACTGTGAAATATCTAGTGAATTGAGAGAGCTTGCGCCGGCCAACCTCCCCTTGCTTTGACCATTCCGTGAACTTCGGAACCACGTCCATTTGCAATAACTGAACGATGATGGAAGCAGTGATATAAGGCATAATTCCCATAGCAAGGATGGAGAAGTTTTTGAGTGCCCCTCCCCCAAAAGTATTAAGGAAACCAATTAATCCTGCCTGCTCCTGCATCTTCAGTACATTTGCATCCACATACGGAACTGGAATAAATGTGCCGATACGGAAAATGATTAACATAAGGAGGGTGAATATAATTTTTCTTCTTATATCACCCACACGCATAAAATTGGAGATTGTGCGAAACATTAAATCACCTCAGTCTTACCGCCGGCAGCTTCAATTGCTTCTTGAGCAGCAGAAGAGAATTTATGAGCTTTTACAGTCAATTTTTTCTCAACGTTGCCTTTAGCAAGAATTTTGATTCCTGCTTTTTCACTGCTGACAACACCAGTTTCGATAAGAAGCTCTGGTGTGACTTCTGTGCCTTCATCAAAGCGATTTAATGCATCAAGGTTAACGATCGCATACTCTTTTCTGTTGATGTTAGTGAAACCGCGTTTCGGCAAACGACGGAATAAAGGAGTTTGTCCCCCTTCAAATCCAAGACGTACACCACCGCCGGAACGAGCTTTTTGTCCTTTATGTCCTTTACCAGCAGTTTTGCCGTTACCAGAACCTGGACCACGTCCAACACGATTGCGAGCTTTACGAGAACCTTCAGCAGGTTTTAATTCATGAAGTTTCATGTTCGTGCACCTCCTTATTCTCTAGATAAAAATTATTGTTCGTTGACAGTTACTAAGTGAGATACTTTGTTAATCATACCTCGGATTGCTGCGTTATCTTGGTGCTCCACTGTTTGGTGCATTTTGCGGAGGCCAAGAGCTTTAACTGTTTCACGTTGATCTTTCGGACGACCGATCAAGCTGCGAGTGAGGGTAATTGATAATTTTTCAGCCATTGTAAATCCCTCCTTATCCTAACAGTTCTTCTACTGATTTTCCGCGTAATTTAGCAACATCCTCTGCACGCTTCAATTGCTTAATTCCTTCAATAGTAGCGCGTACCATGTTGATTGGTGTGTTTGAACCGTGTGATTTAGAAAGAATGTCTTCTACACCGCCAAGTTCAAGTACCGCACGAACCGGTCCGCCAGCGATAACTCCCGTACCTTCAGAAGCAGGCTTCAAGAGAATTTCGCCACCGCCAAAACGGCCAATTACTTGGTGTGGAATTGTTGTTCCAACGATCGGAATAGTAACCAGGTTTTTCTTTGCATCTTCGATTGCTTTGCGGATAGCATCAGGTACTTCTTGTGCTTTACCAGTACCAAAGCCTACGTGTCCGTTTTTGTCACCGACAACCACAAGCGCAGTAAAACGGAAACGACGTCCGCCCTTTACTACTTTTGCTACACGATTGACCGTAACTACGCGTTCTTCAAGTTCAAGTTTATTTGGATCAATGCGACGCATTAATTTGTCCCTCCTTCTTTATTAGAATTCCAGTCCATTTTCGCGCGCTGCTTCTGCTAAAGCTTTTACGCGGCCATGATATAAGTAACCTCCGCGGTCAAATACTACGGATTTGATTCCTTTTTCGCTCGCTCTTTTAGCAACTAGTTCGCCAACTTTGGCAGCTGCTTCAGCGTTGCCTGTTTTTTCTAGACCGAAATCTTTTTCGATTGTAGAAGCACTGGCAAGCGTTACACCGTTCGCATCATCGATCACTTGAGCATACAAGTGCTGATTAGAACGGAAGATATTTAAGCGTGGACGAGCTGCTGTACCGCTGATTTTCGCGCGTACACGAGCATGTCTCTTTTTACGCGTTTTATTCTTATCTTGCTTCGTAATCATTGTGGTCACTCCTTTCGTTTACTTAAGCGACATTACTTACCTGTCTTACCTTCTTTACGGCGTACGTGCTCGCCTTCATAACGGATCCCTTTGCCTTTATAAGGCTCTGGCGGACGAGTTGCGCGAACGTTTGCAGCGAAAGCTCCTACACGCTCTTTGCTGATTCCTTTAACAATTACTTTTGTGTTAGAAGGAACTTCAACTTCTACGCCATTTTCTGGTTCCATTTCAACCGGATGAGAGTAACCGACATTCAGAACAAGTTTGTTTCCTTGTTTTTGTGCACGGTATCCAACACCGATCAATTCAAGAGATTTTTCGAAACCTTTAGATACACCTTCAACCATGTTTGATAAAAGCGCACGAGTCGTACCATGGATTGTACGGTGTTCTTTAGATTCTGAAGGACGAACGACTGTGATCACGTTGCCTTCAATCTCAATTTTCATATCTTTGTTAAATGTTCTTACAAGCTCACCTTTTGGGCCTTTTACAGTAACTGTGTTGTTGTCGTTTGTTACTGTTACGCCTTCTGGAAGCTCAATAGGTTTTTTCCCTACACGAGACATATTGTTGCACCTCCATTCATTACGAGAATATTACCAAACGTATGCTAATACTTCGCCGCCTACTTGTTTAGCGCGGGCTTCTTTATCAGTTAACACACCGTTAGATGTGGATACAAGAGCAATACCTAAACCGTTAAGTACTCTTGGCATTTCGTCAGCTTTCGCGTATACGCGCAAACCAGGTTTGCTGATACGTTTCAAGCCAGTAATAACACGCTCATTGTTCGCACCATATTTTAAGAAAATACGGATTACGCCTTGCTTGTTGTCTTCGATAAATTCTACGTCGCGTACGAAACCTTCACGCTTTAAAATTTCAGCGATCTCCTTCTTGATGTTAGAAGCAGGCACTTCTAATTTCTCGTGACGTACCATGTTCGCATTGCGAATGCGAGTCAACAAATCTGCAATTGGATCTGTCATAACCATTCTATTTACCTCCTTCCCAATTCTGGGTATTACCAGCTAGCTTTTTTAACACCAGGAATTTGTCCTTTATATGCAAGTTCACGGAAACAAATACGGCAAAGCTTAAATTTGCGGTATACAGAGTGTGGACGCCCACAACGTTCGCAGCGTGTATACTCTTGCACCTTAAATTTAGGTGTGCGTTTTTGCTTCGCAATCATTGATTTTTTAGCCACATTTTCGCCTCCCTTTTTATAGAGATTACTTTTGGAACGGCATTCCAATTTGAGTTAACAATTCGCGAGCCTCTTCGTCAGTGTTCGCAGTTGTTACAATTACGATATCCATACCGCGGATTTTGCTTACTTTATCGTAATCAATTTCAGGGAAGATCAATTGCTCTTTCACACCAAGTGTGTAGTTTCCGCGTCCGTCAAATGCTTTTTTAGAAACACCACGGAAGTCACGTACACGTGGAAGTGATACAGCGATTAATTTATCAAGGAATTCGTACATACGCTCACCGCGTAATGTTACTTTCGCTCCGATAGGCATACCTTCACGAAGGCGGAAGCCCGCAATCGAATTTTTAGCGCGTGTAATCATTGGCTTTTGACCAGTGATCAAGGCTAATTCTTCAACAGCTGTGTCAAGTGCTTTCGCGTTTTGAACAGCATCGCCTACCCCCATATTAACTACAATCTTTTCAACTTTCGGTACTTGCATAATTGATTTGTAATTGAATTTATTCATTAAAGCAGGTGTAATTTCTTCATTAAACTTTGCTTTAAGGCGGTTCATATAGTGTACCTCCCTTCATTAACAGACTTATTATTTATCTAAAGTTTCACCAGATTTTTTTGCTACACGTACTTTTTTGCCGTCAACCACTTTGAATCCTACGCGAGTAGGCTCGTTTGTTTTCGGGTCTAAAAGCATAACGTTAGAAACGTGAATAGGTGCCTCCTGGCTAATAATTCCGCCTTGCGGATTTACTTGTGAAGGTTTCGCATGCTTCTTCACGATATTAATGCCTTCTACAAGCACACGGTCTTTTTTAGGAAAAGCTGCAAGCACGATGCCTGTTTTTCCTTTGTCTTTGCCCGTGATGACCATTACTTTATCGCCTTTTTTAACATTCATTTCATCGCACCTCCTTGAATGGCCAAGTTGATAAAATTGCTTTCATTTAGATTACTTCCGGAGCAAGAGAAACAATTTTCATAAAGTTGCTGTCACGCAATTCACGTGCAACCGGGCCAAAGATACGAGTTCCACGAGGGCTCTTGTCATCTTTAATGATTACGCACGCATTTTCATCGAAACGGATATAAGATCCATCGTTACGGCGCATTCCACGTTTTGTACGTACGATAACAGCTTTTACTACGTCACCCTTCTTGACAACGCCGCCTGGTGTTGCTTGTTTCACCGTGCAGACGATGATGTCTCCGACATTTGCAGTTTTACGGCCAGAGCCACCAAGAACTTTGATCGTTAACACTTCACGAGCTCCTGAGTTGTCAGCTACTTTTAAACGAGATTCTTGTTGGATCATTTATGTTACCTCCCTTCGGATTCACTTTCTATCCGAACAATAATGAATTAGATAATAACTGCTTTTTCTACAACTTCAACTAAACGGAAGCGTTTCGTAGCAGATAATGGGCGAGTTTCCATGATGCGGACAACATCACCGATTTTTGCTTCATTCAGCTCATCATGAGCTTTGAATTTTTTAGAGTACTTAACGCGTTTGCCGTAAAGTGAGTGCTTTTTGTAAGTTTCTACGAGAACAGTCACAGTTTTGTCCATTTTGTCAGACACAACACGTCCAGTATAAACTTTACGTTGGTTACGTTCACTCATTGTGCAAACCTCCTCTCAATTATCGATTGTTAACATCGATCTCTCTTTGACGAATAACAGTTTTCATACGAGCGATCGCTTTGCGTACTTCACGGATGCGAGCAGTGTTTTCAAGTTGACCAGTCGCTAATTGGAAACGAAGATTAAAGAGCTCTTCTTTTAAAGACTTAAGTTTTTGCTCAATTTCGGCAGTGGTTAATTCAATAATCTCATTAGCCTTCATTTGATTCACCACCAATTTCTTCTCGTTTTACAATTTTACATTTAACTGGCAGCTTGTGTGATGCCAGACGAAGTGCTTCACGAGCTACCTCTTCAGATACACCAGCAATTTCAAACATGATTTTCCCTGGTTTTACTACAGCGACCCATCCTTCAGGAGCACCTTTACCGGAACCCATCCGAACTTCAAGAGGTTTTGCAGTGTAAGGCTTGTGTGGGAAAATTTTGATCCATACTTTACCGCCACGTTTCATGTAACGAGTCATCGCAATACGGGCAGCTTCGATTTGACGGTTTGTGATCCATGAAGCTTCAATAGCTTGAAGACCATATTCGCCAAATGCTACTTCTGTACCGCCTTTTGCTTGACCGCGCATTTTTCCACGGTGTACACGACGGTATTTTACGCGTTTAGGCAATAACATGATTATTTTCCTCCTTCCTCAGACTTCTTCTTCGTAGGAAGAACCTCTCCACGATAAATCCATACTTTCACGCCAAGCTTACCATAAGTAGTGTCAGCTTCAACATGCGCATAGTCAATGTCCGCACGAAGTGTATGAAGTGGAACTGTTCCTTCACTGTAATGTTCAGCACGAGCGATATCAGCGCCGCCAAGACGTCCAGAAACTTGTGTTTTGATTCCTTTTGCACCAGCGCGGATTGTGCGTTGGATCGCTTGCTTTTGCGCACGACGGAAAGATACACGGTTTTCTAATTGGCGAGCGATGTTTTCAGCTACAAGCTTAGCATCTAAATCAGCTCTTTTAATCTCAACGATGTTAATATGAACTCGTTTGCCTGTTAGTTGATTTAAAGACTTGCGAAGTGCTTCAACCTCAGATCCACCTTTACCGATAACCATACCAGGCTTAGCTGTATGAACAGTAATGTTGATGCGGTTAGCAGCACGCTCAATTTCAATTCGAGATACAGAAGCATCTTTTAAGCGGTTTTCGATATATTCACGAACTTTAAGATCTTCATGCAAAAGGTTTGCGTAATCTTTCTCTGCATACCATTTTGAATCCCAGTCACGGATGATACCGACACGTAAACCATTAGGATGTACTTTTTGACCCACGAATTATCCCTCCTTCTTTTCTGATACCACGATTGTGATGTGGCTTGTACGTTTATTAATTGCGCTTGCGCGTCCCATTGCACGTGGACGGAAACGTTTTAAAGTCGGACCCTCGTCAACAAATGCTTGTTTAACAACAAGGTTGTTAATGTCCATGTCATAGTTATGTTCTGCGTTAGCAATCGCAGAGTTAAGTAATTTTTCAACGACCGGAGATGCAGCTTTTGGTGTATGACGCAAAATAGCTACCGCTTCCCCTACTTGCTTTCCTCGAATCAGATCAATCACTAAACGTGCTTTACGAGGAGCAATACGAACTGTTCTTACAACAGCTTTTGCTTCCATTGGGATACCCTCCTCTCATTAGCGTCTTGTTTTTTTATCGTCACTAGCGTGACCTTTATACGTGCGCGTTGGCGCAAACTCGCCAAGTTTGTGTCCTACCATATCTTCTGTTACATAAACAGGAACATGCTTACGGCCATCGTATACAGCGATTGTGTGACCGATAAAAGCAGGGAAGATTGTTGAACGGCGAGACCAAGTTTTTACCACTTGTTTCTTATCAGCTTCATTTAATTTTTCAATTTTATTGAATAGATGATCATCAACAAAAGGTCCTTTTTTCAAGCTACGGCCCATTTTGGTACCTCCCTTCGCAATTGGTCTACGGTTCGCGAAAGGAACCGTAGTGCAATTACGTTATTTTTTACGACGACGTACGATAAACTTGTCGCTTTTGTTTTTCTTCTTACGAGTTTTGTAACCAAGAGTTGGTTTGCCCCATGGTGTAACTGGTGATTTACGTCCGATTGGAGAACGTCCTTCACCACCACCGTGTGGATGGTCATTCGGGTTCATTACAGATCCACGTACAGTTGGCTTCTTGCCTAACCAGCGAGAACGACCTGCTTTACCGATGTTTACAAGTTCGTGCTGCTCGTTGCCCACTTGGCCGACAGTTGCACGGCAAGTAGCAAGGATCATGCGAACTTCACCAGAGTTCAAACGAACAAGAACGTATTTTCCTTCTTTACCTAACACTTGTGCAGATGTACCAGCTGAACGCACCAATTGTCCGCCTTTGCCAGGCTTTAATTCGATGTTGTGAACAACTGTACCTACAGGAATGTTAACTAAAGGAAGAGCATTACCTACTTTGATATCTGCTTCCGGTCCGGACATAACTTCCATTCCGACTTTTAAGTTCTTAGGTGCTAGAATGTAGCGTTTTTCACCGTCAACATAGTTGATTAACGCAATGTTTGCTGAGCGGTTTGGATCATACTCGATTGTGGCAACGCGTCCAGGTATACCATCTTTATCGCGTTTGAAGTCGATAATACGGTATTGACGCTTATGGCCGCCACCTTGATGACGAACAGTAGTTCTACCTTGGTTGTTACGGCCGCCTTTCTTTTTAAGAGGCGCCAACAACGATTTTTCCGGCTTATCAGTTGTAAGCTCTGCAAAATCAAGTGACGTCATGTTACGACGGCCGTTGGTAGTTGGTTTATACTTTTTAATCGCCATGTCATTTCCCTCCTCTTCTTATATTGTTGAATTAAACTTCAAATAGTTCGATTTCTTTGCTGTCTTGAGTTAATGTAACAACCGCTTTACGGCGTTTGTTTGTATAACCTGCATAACGACCCATACGCTTGAACTTACCTTTGTAGTTCATGATGTTTACTTTTGCTACTTTCACGCCAAAGATTTCTTCAATCGCATCTTTAACTTGAGTTTTGTTAGCTTTCACATCAACTTCAAACGTATATTTTTTATCAGCCATAATTTCAGTTGAATGTTCTGTAATGACGGGGCGCTTAATGATATCGCGAGCATCCATTATGCAAGCACCTCCTCTACTTTTTCAACAGCTGCTTTAGTGATGATTAGTTTTTCGTGTCCAAGAACATCTAAAACACTAACGCCGTTTGCATCTACTACTGTCACGCCTGGGATGTTGCGTGCAGACAATGCAACATTTTCATTTAAAGCTTCTGTTACGATTAGCGCTTTGCTGTTCACAGAAAGATTTTTCAATACGCTTGCGAATTCTTTTGTTTTTGGAGCATCGAAAGATAGAGCTTCCAAAACAATGATGTTTTGCTCTGCAACTTTAGAAGAAAGGGCAGATTTAATCGCTAAGCGACGAACTTTTTTCGGTAATTTGTAGCTGTAGCTGCGTGGAACAGGTCCGAATACTGTTCCGCCTCCGCGCCATTGTGGAGAACGAATAGATCCTTGACGAGCACGTCCAGTACCTTTTTGACGCCACGGTTTGCGGCCGCCGCCACGTACTTCAGAACGATTTTTTACTTTGCTTGTTCCTTGGCGTAAAGATGCGCGTTGCATCATTACTGCTTCGAATAAAACATGTTGATTAGGTTCAATACCGAAAACGGAATCGTTCAGTTCGATTTCACCAACTTCAGCTCCGTTTTGGTTTAATAATGTAACTTTCGGCATTCTTGTTTCCTCCTTTCTAGAAAAAGTTGATTATTTTACTTTTACCGCACTTTGAATTTTCACTAGGGATTTTTTCGGTCCAGGAACATTTCCTTTAACCAAAATTACGTTGCGCTCTGCGTCAACTTTCACTACTTGCAGGTTTTGGATAGTGATTTGTTCGCCACCCATACGGCCTGGAAGCAATTTGTTTTTGAATACGCGGTTAGGAGCAACTGGTCCCATAGAACCTGGGCGACGGTGGTAACGGGAACCGTGGGACATAGGTCCGCGGCTTTGTCCGTGGCGTTTGATTGCACCTTGGAAACCTTTACCTTTTGATACTCCTGTTACGTCGATGATATCTCCTTCAGCGAAAATATCTACTTTAACCTCTTGACCAACCTCTACTTCTTCACCGAAGTTACGGAACTCACGAATGAAGCGCTTAGGTGCAGTGTTAGCTTTTGCAACGTGACCTTTAGCTGGTTTGTTTGCAAGCTTTTCACGCTTGTCATCAAAACCTAACTGAATAGCTTCATAGCCATCGCCTTCGATCGTTTTCTTTTGCAGTACAACGTTTGCAGCTGCTTCGATCACAGTAACTGGAATTAGTTCACCGTTTTCAGCAAATACTTGAGTCATACCGATTTTTCTTCCTAAGATTCCTTTGGTCATGAGTCACACCTCCTGAATTAATAATTTTTTATAGTAATTAAAGTTTAATTTCAATGTCAACGCCTGATGGCAGGTCTAAACGCATTAATGAATCAACAGTTTGTGGTGTTGGATTCACGATGTCGATTAAACGTTTATGTGTACGCATCTCGAATTGCTCACGAGAATCTTTGTACTTATGAACCGCACGTAAGATTGTGTAAACAGATTTTTCTGTTGGCAACGGGATCGGACCCGATACGTTAGCACCAGAACGTTTTGCTGTTTCAACGATCTTTTCTGCTGATTGATCTAAAATTCTGTGGTCATATGCCTTCAAACGAATACGAATTTTTTCTTTTGCCATTATTTTCCCTCCTTTTCCGCCTATTTGCTAATAGACATTCTCCGCAGAAATATCCTGACGACACTCGCCATGGCAAAGCGGCCGGGTGTGTCAGCAACCTTCTGCATCATCGCTGTCAAAAACCAACGTTATTGATTATACACGAAGTTTTCGATGTGTGCAACTATATTTACTATATTTCTTCTCTAGCACACCTTTACTATTATACACGCATTGTCTCTGTATATCAATAGCAGAAAGAAGCAAATAAAAAAGCAGGCGGAAAAACCGCCTGCTTTCTTCAAGCTGTTATTATTTTTCGATTGTAGATACAACGCCTGAACCTACAGTACGTCCACCTTCACGAATAGAGAAACGAGTTCCTTCTTCGATCGCGATTGGAGAGATAAGTTCTACGTTCATTTCGATGTTGTCTCCAGGCATAACCATTTCTACGCCTTCAGGAAGATTAACTACACCAGTTACATCAGTTGTACGGAAGTAGAACTGAGGACGGTAGTTAGTGAAGAATGGAGTGTGACGTCCACCCTCTTCTTTAGACAATACATAAACTTCAGCTTTGAATTTAGTGTGTGGAGTGATTGAACCTGGCTTAGCAAGTACTTGTCCACGTTGGATGTCTTCACGTGCTACACCACGAAGAAGAGCACCGATGTTGTCGCCAGCTTCTGCATAGTCAAGAAGCTTACGGAACATTTCTACACCTGTTACAGTTGTTTTCTTAGCTTCTTCAGCTAAACCGATGATTTCAACTTCGTCACCGACTTTAACTTGTCCACGCTCTACACGGCCAGTTGCAACTGTACCACGGCCAGTGATTGAGAATACGTCCTCAACAGGCATCATGAATGGTTTGTCAGTGTCGCGCTCTGGAGTTGGAACGTACTCATCAACAGCGTCCATAAGCTCGATGATTTTTTCTTCCCATTGTGCTTCGCCTTCAAGAGCTTTAAGAGCAGAACCTTTGATTACTGGTACGTCATCTCCAGGGAAATCGTACTCAGAAAGAAGGTCACGAACTTCCATTTCAACAAGCTCAAGAAGCTCTTCGTCGTCTACCATGTCGCATTTGTTTAAGAATACAACTAGGTAAGGTACACCTACGTTACGAGAAAGAAGGATGTGCTCACGAGTTTGTGGCATTGGGCCGTCAGCAGCAGATACTACTAGGATACCGCCGTCCATTTGAGCAGCTCCAGTGATCATGTTTTTAACGTAGTCAGCATGTCCTGGGCAGTCAACGTGTGCATAGTGACGTTTGTCAGTTTCATATTCAACGTGAGAAGTGTTGATTGTGATACCGCGCTCGCGCTCTTCTGGAGCGTTGTCGATTTGGTCGTAACCACGTGCTTCACTTCCGCCTTTTTTAGCAAGAACAGTTGTGATTGCTGCTGTTAAAGTTGTTTTACCATGGTCAACGTGACCAATTGTACCGATATTCGCATGTGTTTTGGAACGGTCGAATTTTTCCTTAGCCATTAGGAAATCCTCCTTTGAATTGTCAAATTAATTAATTTATATAGGGACTTTGAAGGCGGAACTTAATTCCGTCTTCAAAGATACCAAAGCTTACATTGTATTTATACTTCATTAAAGAGTATAAATCAATTATTCACCTTTATTTTTCTTGATGATTTCTTCAGAAACTGATTTCGGCACTTCTTCGTAGTGGTCAAAGTGCATAGAATAAGTTCCGCGACCTTGTGTATTAGAACGCAGGGAAGTAGCATAACCGAACATTTCAGAAAGTGGAACGAACGCTTTTACTACTTGAGCGTTACCGCGAGCTTCCATACCTTCCACGCGTCCGCGGCGGGAAGTGATGTCGCCCATGATATCTCCAAGGTATTCATCAGGAATAACAACTTCTACTTTCATCATTGGCTCAAGAAGAACCGGATTACATTTAGAAGCCGCATTTTTCAATGCCATAGATGCAGCAATTTTAAACGCCATCTCACTGGAGTCAACATCATGGTAAGAACCGTCAAACAGTCTTGCTTTAATGTCGATCAATTGATAGCCGGCAAGTACACCGTTTTGCAATGCATCTTCAAGACCAGCTTGAACAGCCGGAATGTATTCACGCGGAACAACCCCACCAACGATGCCGTTTTCAAATTCGAAACCAGCGCCTTCTTCATTAGGTGTGAATTCGATCCAAACGTGACCATATTGTCCGCGTCCACCGGATTGGCGGGCAAACTTACCTTCTACTTGTGCAGAAGAACGGAAAGTTTCGCGGTAAGCTACTTGTGGAGCACCCACGTTTGCTTCTACTTTAAATTCGCGACGCATACGGTCTACGATGATATCCAAGTGAAGCTCACCCATACCAGAGATAACAACTTGCCCTGTTTCAGGGTTTGTTTCTGCGCGGAAAGTAGGATCTTCCTCTTGAAGTTTTTGCAGAGCAGTTGTCATTTTATCTTGGTCGCCTTTTGATTTCGGCTCAACTGATAAAGAGATAACCGGCTCTGGGAATTCCATAGACTCTAAAATAACGAGATGCTTCTCATCACAAAGAGTGTCCCCAGTAGCTGTATCTTTCAAACCAACTGCTGCAGCGATATCGCCTGCATGCACTTCAGAGATTTCTTCACGGGAGTTCGCATGCATTTGCAGGATACGACCGACACGCTCACGCTTGCCTTTTGTAGAGTTTTGTACGTATGAACCTGAATTTAAAATACCAGAGTACACACGGAAGAATGTTAACTTACCTACATAAGGGTCAGTCATAACTTTAAATGCAAGAGCTGAGAATGGTGCATCGTCTGATGAAGGACGAGTAACTTCTTCATCGCTGTCTGGCAGAGTACCTTTAATGTTTGGTACATCTGTTGGAGCTGGAAGATAGTCGATAACTGCATCCAACATTAATTGAACACCTTTGTTTTTGAATGCTGTTCCACAAAGTACAGGGAAGAACTCAACGTTGATTGTACCTTTACGGATAGCGGCTTTGATTTCTGGAATTGTTACTTCTTCGCCGCCAAGGTATTTTTCCATGATTTCTTCATCGAATTCAGCAATCGCTTCGATTAACTTTTCACGGTACTCTTCTGCTTGGTCTTGCATATCTTCAGGGATATCCCCTGTTTCGATTTCAGTTCCAAGGTCGTTTCCGTAGAAAGTTGCTTTCATTTCAACTAGGTCGATAATGCCGCGGAATTCATCTTCGGCACCGATCGGAAGTTGAATTGGATGTGCATTTGCCATCAAACGGTCATTGATTGTGCCGACAGAATAAAGGAAGTCTGCACCGATCTTATCCATTTTGTTAACAAATACGATACGCGGAACGCCATATGTAGTTGCTTGGCGCCAAACTGTTTCTGTTTGCGGCTCAACTCCGGATTGGGCATCAAGTACAGTTACTGCACCATCAAGTACACGAAGGGAACGTTCAACCTCAACAGTGAAGTCTACGTGTCCTGGTGTGTCGATGATGTTTACACGATGGCCTTTCCACTGAGCAGTTGTCGCAGCAGAAGTGATTGTGATACCGCGCTCTTGTTCTTGCTCCATCCAGTCCATTTGAGACGCACCTTCGTGAGTCTCACCAATTTTATGGATACGGCCTGTATAGTAGAGAATACGCTCGGTAGTCGTCGTTTTACCGGCATCGATGTGAGCCATGATGCCGATATTCCGAGTGTTTTCTAAGGAGAACTCTCTTGCCATGTATGTCTTTCTCCTTCCTTAAGTTAAGATGATTTTAAAAGTAATCTTACCAGCGGTAGTGAGCAAATGCTTTGTTTGCTTCTGCCATTTTGTGAGTATCTTCGCGCTTCTTAACTGAAGCACCAGTGTTGTTAGCTGCATCAAGGATCTCGCCTGCAAGGCGCTCTTCCATTGTTTTCTCACCGCGAAGACGAGAATAGTTAACTAACCAGCGAAGACCAAGAGTTGTACGGCGCTCAGGACGAACCTCAACTGGTACTTGGTAGTTTGCACCACCTACACGGCGTGCTCTAACCTCTAATACTGGCATGATGTTTTTAATTGCTTGATCAAATACTTCCATTGGATCTTTGCCCGTACGTTCACGGATAAGATCGAATGATGCGTAAAGAATAGCTTGTGATTTACCTCTTTTACCGTCGATCATCATTTTGTTGATGAGACGAGTAACTAATTTGGAGTTGTACATTGGATCTGGCAGTACATCTCTCTTCGCTACAGGACCTTTACGTGGCATGTAAAATCCTCCTTTCATGTAATTCCTTTAGTATAGTTAATGTTTTTATTTTTTAGCTTCTTTCGGACGCTTCATTCCGTATTTAGAACGGCCTTGACGACGAGTTTCTACGCCGGCAGTATCAAGCGCACCGCGGACAATGTGGTAACGAACCCCTGGTAAATCCTTTACTCTTCCTCCGCGAATCAGCACAACGCTGTGCTCTTGAAGGTTGTGTCCAATACCAGGAATATAAGCATTCACTTCAATGCCGTTGCTCAAGCGAACACGTGCATATTTACGCAAAGCTGAGTTAGGCTTTTTAGGAGTCATTGTACCAACACGAGTACAAACTCCGCGTTTTTGTGGTGAATTAATATCCGTTTGCGCTTTTTTGAAGCTGTTATAGCCTTTATTAAGTGCTGGTGATTTGGATTTAGAAATTTTTGATTTACGAGGTTTACGCACTAACTGGTTAATAGTAGGCATATATAAATCCTCCCTTCCTTTTTCTTAAGCCCACACATCCAGGTGGACCATTTTTAATTAAAAACAAAGTCTTTGCACTTTCATGCAAAAACATTATTCATTAATAATAGCAACAGCAGCTGCCTTGACATCAATCCCGCATGCTTTTCCTAATTTCAGCATAGAATCCACATAAGTAAACGGCACTGCTTTTTGTTTCGCCAGATCTTCCACCTTTTTTCGCAAAAAGGGGCTGGCATCAGCAGCGATCATTACTTGCTGAGCTTGATCTCTCTCAAGAGCTCTTACTGTTTGTTTTGTTCCTATCGCTAAGTGTTGCGCCTTCGCTACTTTATCATAAGACATGTGAACATCCTCCAAAGTAACAAGGTTCATAGGAGCACCTTGATTATATTATCACTCATGTTTTTAAATGTCAACTGTGAAAATAAATTATTATGCCGGAGCCAAAGAAGCAGGCTCCGGCCAATAATCAGCTAAAGAGAAGAGGATCGCTCCCCCCTCATTTAGCGTGCGTTATCATTCTACTGTAACAGACTCTTCAGGTGCCGCTAAGATCGGCTCTGAATTGCGGTACCGCTGCATACCTGTTCCAGCTGGAACAAGTTTTCCGATAATCACGTTTTCTTTCAATCCTAACAATTCATCGCGCTTGCCCTTGATAGCTGCATCTGTCAGGACACGAGTTGTTTCCTGGAAGGACGCCGCAGACAAGAATGAATCTGTCTCCAAGGATGCTTTTGTAATACCGAGAAGAACAGGTCTTCCTGTTGCCGGCAATTTACCTTCAAGCAATGCTTGCTCATTGGCATCTCTGAATTGATGGATTTCAAGCAGGCTTCCTGGCAGCACATCGGTTTCACCCGCATCAATTACGCGCACTTTGCGAAGCATCTGCCGAACCATAACTTCAATATGCTTATCGCCGATTTCTACCCCTTGCATCCGGTATACTTTCTGTACTTCGCGCAGCAAGTATTCTTGAACAGAAGCCACATCGGTGATCTTCAAGTATTCTTTCGGATCGATAGAACCTTCCGTCAGCTCTTGGCCGCGGGTAACTTGATCATTGACAGCTACTTTCAAGCGAGCTGTGTAAGGAGCCGTATATGTGCGGCTTTCTACATCGCTTTGGACAACGATCTCTTGCTGGCGGTCGCGGCCTTCATTAATGGCTGTAACCACACCATCAATTTCGGAGATAACCGCTTGACCTTTCGGGTTACGCGCTTCGAACAATTCCTGAATACGCGGCAAACCTTGGGTAATATCGTCCCCGGCTACCCCGCCTGTATGGAACGTACGCATTGTTAACTGCGTACCAGGCTCACCGATGGATTGAGCAGCGATGATGCCGACTGCTTCGCCGACTTCCACTTGTTGACCGGTCGCCAGGTTGCGGCCGTAACATTTTTTACATACGCCGTGGCGGGTATTACAAGTGAAGGCAGATCGAATCCACACTTCCTCAATGCCCGCATTGACGATGACACTAGCCATATCCTCATCAATCAGATCGTTTTCCCGCGCGATTATTTCCCCTGTTTCAGGATGAGCAATCGTTCTTCTTGCATAACGGCCAACGAGACGCTCTTCTAATGGTTCAATAATCTCCGTGCCTTCTTTAATGGAACGAATGAGCAAACCGCGGTCTGTTCCACAATCATCTTCACGAACAATAACATCCTGCGCCACGTCAACGAGACGGCGAGTTAAGTAACCCGAGTCAGCTGTTTTAAGAGCTGTATCCGCCAGACCTTTACGCGCTCCATGTGTGGAGATAAAGTATTCCAATACGGTTAAGCCTTCACGGAAACTTGACTTGATCGGAAGTTCAATAATCCGGCCAGCCGGGTTGGCCATGAGACCGCGCATACCTGCAAGCTGAGTAAAGTTAGATGCGTTACCACGGGCACCTGAGTCACTCATCATGAAGATTGGGTTGCGCTTATCTAATGAAGCCATCAATTTGCCTTGGATCGTATCTTTCGCTGCACTCCAGACAGAAATTACGCGATCATAGCGTTCTTCCTCAGTGATTAAACCGCGTCTGAACTGCTTCAGGACGTTATCCACTTTTGCTTGTGCTTCTTTAAGGATTTGTTCTTTCTCACCCAATACTACGATGTCGGCGACACCTACTGTAATACCGGCTTTTGTCGAATGTTTAAATCCTAAGTCTTTCATGCGGTCAAGCATCTTGGACGTTTCGGTAATTTTGAAACGCTTGAATACTTCCGCAATGATGTTTCCAAGAATTTTCTTCTTAAACGGAGCAATCAGCTCTTGTTTTTGGATATGTTCTTTAACATTTTCTGTCGGCTCGACAAAATACTTTTCTGGTGTTTTCACGACCAGGTTCGTGTTTGTCGGCTCATTGATGTATGGGAAGGTATCCGGAAGAATCTCATTGAAAATCATCTTTCCGACTGTAGTAATTAACAGCTTTTTGTTTTGCTCTTCGGTAAATGTTTGATTATTTAAAGCAGAAGCAGCGACTGCTACTCGTGTATGAAGATGTACATAACCATTTTGATAGGCAATTAACGCTTCATCTACATCTTTAAAAATCATGCCTTCGCCGATTGCGTCTTCGCGCTCAAGCGTCAAATAATAGTTACCTAATACCATGTCCTGAGACGGCGTAACAACCGGTTTACCATCTTTCGGGTTCAAGATATTTTGAGCCGCCAGCATCAGCATCCGGGCCTCAGCCTGCGCTTCTGCTGACAACGGTACGTGGACAGCCATCTGGTCACCGTCAAAGTCCGCATTGTACGCTGTACAAACGAGCGGATGAAGACGGATCGCACGCCCTTCTACCAGCGTAGGTTCAAATGCCTGAATACCTAGGCGGTGAAGAGTTGGTGCCCGGTTTAGAAGAACAGGGTGCTCTTTAATGACCTCTTCAAGCACGTCCCATACTTCCGGCTGTACGCGTTCAATTTTGCGTTTTGCGCTTTTAATATTATGAGCAAGACCTTTTTCAACCAATTCCTTCATAACGAACGGCTTGAACAATTCCAATGCCATCTCTTTCGGAAGGCCGCACTGATACATTTTCAAGTTCGGTCCTACAACGATAACGGAACGGCCGGAATAGTCAACACGCTTTCCTAACAAGTTTTGGCGGAAACGGCCTTGTTTTCCTTTCAGCATATGTGAAAGTGATTTTAATGGACGGTTACCTGGTCCTGTCACCGGACGGCCGCGGCGGCCATTATCGATTAAGGCATCTACCGCTTCTTGAAGCATCCGTTTTTCGTTTTGAACGATAATGCTTGGAGCTCCAAGGTCCAGCAGGCGCTTTAAGCGGTTGTTCCGGTTAATCACCCGGCGGTATAAATCGTTCAAATCAGAAGTTGCGAACCGGCCGCCATCAAGCTGTACCATCGGACGCAGTTCCGGCGGAATAACAGGAAGCACGTCGAGAATCATCCAGCTCGGGTGATTTCCGGAATGACGGAATGCTTCAATGACTTCCAGGCGCTTGATTGCTCTTGTACGGCGCTGGCCCTGTGCACTTTTTAACTCTTCTTTCAAAAAGTCTACTTCTTTTTCAAGATCGATGTCCTGAAGAAGTTTTTTAATCGCTTCGGCACCCATTGACGCTTGGAACTTGTTGCCGTATTTTTCGCGATATGCACGGTATTCTTTCTCAGAGAGAAGCTGTTTCTTTTCAAGCGCTGTATCTCCAGCTTCAGTAACAACGTAAGAAGCAAAGTAAATCACTTCTTCTAGAGCACGCGGAGACATGTCGAGCACAAGTCCCATACGGCTTGGAATGCCTTTAAAATACCAGATGTGCGAAACAGGGGCTGCCAATTCAATGTGGCCCATGCGTTCGCGGCGGACTTTCGCTTTTGTCACTTCCACGCCGCAGCGGTCACAGACAACGCCTTTGTAGCGTACTCTCTTATACTTCCCACAATGACATTCCCAGTCTTTCGTAGGTCCGAAAATACGCTCACAAAACAATCCGTCTTTTTCTGGTTTTAATGTACGATAGTTAATCGTTTCCGGTTTTTTCACTTCACCGTATGACCAAGATCTAATCTTATCCGGTGATGCCAGACCGATTTTCATGTATTCAAAATTGTTTACATCTAGCAAGGGGCCTACCTCCCTTTCAGTCTACAGGTTCTAACGAGTATGCTTAAACTGCTATCTATGAAAGACAGCCGGAGAAAGCTGATGAAATTCCCCGGCCTGCTAATAAATTAATCCGTTGAACTTACTTTTTCGGACAGGTTTTCTTCAGGAGCGATGTTTAATGTATCCGCCTGCTGAATGTCATCCTCGTCCTCCAAATCCCGCATTTCAATTTCCTGATCGTCGCCGGACATAATCTTAACGTCCATTCCTAAACTTTGAAGCTCTTTGATCAAGACTTTAAATGATTCCGGAACGCCTGGCTCTGGAACATTTTCACCTTTGACAATCGCTTCATATGTCTTCACACGACCAACAATATCATCGGATTTGACAGTAAGAATTTCTTGAAGTGTATAAGCAGCACCATAAGCTTCAAGCGCCCATACCTCCATCTCTCCGAAACGCTGACCGCCGAATTGAGCTTTTCCTCCAAGCGGCTGCTGGGTAACAAGAGAGTAAGGTCCTGTTGAACGGGCATGAAGTTTATCGTCAACCATGTGAGCAAGTTTGATCATATACATGATACCGACAGATACACGATTATCGAACGGCTCTCCGCTGCGGCCGTCATAAAGAACGGTTTTCGCATCACGGGACATGCCGGATTCTTCAATTGTTTCCCATACATCGTCTTCCGTTGCTCCATCGAATACAGGGGTTGCTACATGCATTCCTAAATAGCGGGCTGCCATACCTAAATGGAGCTCCATTACCTGTCCGATGTTCATCCGTGAAGGTACCCCTAATGGGTTTAACATAATGTCGATCGGTGTGCCATCCGGAAGGTAAGGCATGTCTTCTTCCGGCAAGATCCGGGAGATAACCCCTTTGTTTCCGTGGCGTCCGGCCATTTTGTCTCCTTCAGAGATTTTACGTTTTTGAACAATGTATACGCGAACAAGCTGATTTACGCCCGGCGGCAATTCATCGCCATCTTCACGGTTAAATACCTTCACATCAAGGACGATTCCGCCCCCGCCGTGCGGCACACGCAAGGATGTATCGCGCACTTCACGCGCTTTTTCCCCGAAGATCGCATGCAAAAGCCGTTCTTCTGCGGTCAGCTCTGTGACACCTTTTGGCGTTACTTTTCCGACGAGAAGATCGCCGTCTTTTACCTCGGCTCCGATGCGGATAATTCCGCGTTCATCAAGGTTGCGAAGCGCATCCTCTCCGACGTTTGGAATATCGCGGGTGATTTCTTCCGGTCCAAGCTTTGTATCGCGTGATTCTGATTCATATTCTTCAATATGAATCGATGTATAAACATCATCTTTCACAAGTCTTTCACTCATGATGATGGCATCTTCATAGTTGTAACCATCCCATGTCATAAAGCCGACCATAACATTTCGGCCCAAGGCAAGTTCACCTTTCTCCATGGATGGACCGTCCGCAAGAATTTCTCCTTTTGTCACACGGTCACCTACGCTGACAATCGGACGCTGGTTGTAACATGTACCTTGGTTAGAGCGGATGAATTTCAGGAGACGGTACTTATCAAGGTCCCCTTTGATTTCTTTTCCATCCACCTCTTCTACGCGGCGGACCCAGATCTCTCTAGCCTCTACGTGCTCAACAATTCCAGCTCGTTTACAAATGACAGCAGCTCCAGAGTCTTTTCCTGAAACGTATTCCATTCCAGTACCGACAATTGGCGCTTCTGGCTGCATCAAAGGCACAGCTTGCCGCTGCATGTTCGCACCCATCAATGCACGGTTGGAGTCATCGTTTTCCAAGAACGGGATACATGCTGTCGCAGCCGATACAACCTGCTTCGGAGAAACGTCCATGTAATCCACACGCTCACGTTTGACGACGGTGTTCTCGCTTCGGAAGCGGGCTACTACTTCTTCGTCGGCAAACGAACCGTCTTCATTCAGACGAACGTTCGCTTGAGCGACTACGTAGTTATCCTCTTCATCCGCTGTTAAGTAGTCGATCCGGTCGGTTACCCGGCCAGTATCAGGATCTACTTTCCGGTAAGGTGTTTCAATAAAGCCGAAACGGTTCACCTTCGCATAAGTGGAAAGTGAGTTGATCAGCCCGATGTTTGGTCCCTCCGGCGTCTCAATTGGACACATGCGGCCATAGTGGGAATAGTGAACGTCACGGACTTCAAAGCCGGCGCGCTCCCTCGTTAATCCACCAGGTCCAAGGGCCGACAGACGGCGCTTATGCGTCAATTCAGCCAGCGGGTTCGTCTGATCCATGAACTGTGAAAGCTGGGAGCTTCCAAAGAACTCCTTGATTGAAGCAATCACCGGACGGATGTTAATCAATTGCTGCGGTGTGATCGTATTCGTATCCTGAATGGACATCCGTTCGCGAACAACACGCTCCATACGGGACAATCCGATACGGAATTGATTTTGGAGCAATTCGCCGACAGAGCGAAGACGGCGGTTACCAAGATGGTCAATATCATCTGTGTCGCCCACACCATACAGCAGGTTAAAGAAATAGCCGATGGATGAAATGATATCAGCTGGTGTAATATGTTTGACATTCACATCAGGGAAACCATTCCCGATGATATTAATCACTTTTTCATCTTCACTGTTAGGGGCATAAATCTTAATGGATTGGACAACGATATCCTCTTCCACTACCCCGCCGGATTGGCGATAAACCTTAAAGCCGACACCATTTTCCAGATTCGGTATAATCTTATCGAGTGCACGGCGGTCAAGAAGTGTGCCTTTTTCCGCAATGATTTCACCAGTTTCCGGATCTGCTAAAGTTTCAGCCAAGCGCTGTCCAAACAAGCGATTTTTCGTGTGGAGCTTTTTGTTCATTTTGTAGCGCCCAACACTCGCTAGATCATAGCGCTTTGGATCAAAGAAACGGGAAATCAGCAAGCTCTTGGCATTTTCGACTGTCGGGGGCTCGCCCGGACGCAAGCGCTCATAAATTTCAATAAGTGCTTTTTCGGTGCTTTCCGTATTGTCTTTTTCCAGAGTATTGCGGATGTACTCGTTATCACCTATAAGGTCAATGATTTCTTGATCAGAGCCAAACCCGAGAGCACGCAGCAATACAGTCACTGGCAATTTGCGTGTGCGGTCGATACGAACATATACAATATCCTTTGCATCTGTTTCATATTCCAGCCAAGCCCCGCGGTTCGGAATAACGGTAGCAGTAAAACCGCGCTTTCCGTTTTTGTCCATTTTTCCGCTGTAGTAAACACTTGGAGAACGAACAAGCTGGGAGACGATAACGCGCTCTGCTCCATTGATAATAAATGTTCCTGTTTCAGTCATAAGCGGGAAGTCGCCCATGAATACTTCCTGATCCTTCACTTCTCCAGTCTCTTTATTTAAAAGACGGACTTTGACTCGAAGCGGAGCAGAATAAGTTACATCGCGCTCCTTAGACTCATCCACCGGATATTTCGGTTCTCCGAGACTGTAATCGATAAATTCCAATGCAAGATTACCAGTAAAATCTTCAATAGGAGAAATATCCTGAAACATTTCTCTCAAGCCCTCATCAAGAAACCACTGATAGGAGGATGTTTGAATTTCAATGAGATTTGGTAATTCTAAAACTTCACTAATGCGCGCATAGCTTCTGCGCTGGCGGTGTCGTCCGTACTGAACTAGTTGACCTACCAACTGATTCACCCCTCAAATCAAGCGTTTTAGTTGCCTATATACTTCTTATAGCAGGGCAGCCAGCCTTGCTGTAAGACAAAAAGAAAAAGGTTTTTTCAAAGAAAACCTCATTTTACGCGTGATGAACTATTATTTTAGCATCGTAGCCATTTCAACCAATAATTATACAACCTAAAAGAATTTATAGCAAAAATGGTCACAATTATTATTCTGGCATTTTACAATAATAACATAGAGCTATTTGCGAGTCAACGCTTTTCCGCCTTGATAATATAATATCCCTTTGAGCGGTCTACCAGCTCCACATTTCCAAACAGCGATTCGATTTCTTTCACAGCAGAAGGCGCGCCTTGCTTCTTTTGAATAACAACCCATAACGTTCCGCCCGCAGCCAGCCTTTCGTAGCTTTGATAAAAAAAGTCAAAGACGACCTTCTTCCCTGCCCGAATCGGCGGATTCGTTAGGACAGCAGCAAAACCGCGCTCTTCCACCCCTTCCAGACGGTCACTCTCATAAATCTTCACATTCTGAATCTGGTTAAGGCCCGCATTGTCTTTCGCTAAAGAAAGAGCCCGCTGATTCACATCAATCATGTGAACGATTCGATCAGGAAAAGCATGGGCAATAGAAAGACCAATCGGCCCGTACCCGCAGCCGGCATCAAGAATAGGACCTTCCGTTTCAGGAAGCTTGAATGTTTCAATCAAGAGACGCGAACCGAAGTCCACTTCTTTTTTTGAAAAAACCCCCGCATCTGTTTTGAAGCGGAATTTTCGGCCTTTTAAAGAATACTCCCAAAACCTTGGCTCACTCTCGCTATCAGGTGTTTGAGAAAAATAATGGTTGGTCATGCGTGTCCCTCCATTCTGATAATTTATTAGAAAAAGCGGAAGTGCCTTGTTAACTCCGGCAAATATAAGACACGAAGAGGAAAAAGCATGTTTCGGTCATACAGCCGGACCGGCAAATGACCTTGAGGGATTAGTGCCTGCTCACAAATAAAAGCCCGCTGGATCCAGCGGGCTTTGTCATCATCCGTGCTTAATTACTTAACTTCTACGCCAGCGCCAACTTCTTCAAGTTTAGCTTTGATTTCTTCAGCTTCTTCTTTAGAAGCTCCTTCTTTAACTGGTTTCGGAGTGTTGTCAACAAGTTCTTTTGCTTCTTTAAGTCCAAGACCTGTGACTTCACGAACAACTTTAATAACTTTGATTTTTTGAGCGCCTGCATCAGTAAGCACAACGTCAAACTCAGTTTTTTCAGCTGCAGCGTCTCCGCCAGCAGCTCCGCCTGCTACTGCTACTGGAGCAGCTGCAGTTACACCAAATTCTTCTTCAATAGCTTTTACTAGGTCGTTCAATTCAAGAACGGACATTTCTTTAATCGCATCAATGATTTGTTCTTTAGTCATTTTAAAGTTTCCTCCTTATGTTTGCTTTCTGTTTTTATTCGTTTACGCGGCTTCTGAAAAAATCAGCTTACGCGCCTTGTTCTTCTTTTTGATCGGCAACAGCTTTTGCTGCAAGAGCGAAGTTGCGCATAGGAGCTTGCAACACGCTGAGTAGCATAGAAAGAAGGCCTTCGCGGGATGGAAGTTCAGCAAGAGCTTTCACTTCTTCTACCGTTACAACGTTTCCTTCTAATACACCTGCTTTGATTTCTAACGCTTCGTTTTCTTTCGCGAAGCTGTTAAGAATTTTTGCTGGTGCAATTACATCTTCTGCACTGAATGCAATCGCATTCGGGCCAGTTAAGAATTCTTCTAGGCCAGAAATCTCAGCAGCTTCAGCCGCACGGCGAGTTAAAGTATTTTTGTATACTTTAAATTCAACGCCAGCTTCACGAAGCTGTTTACGAAGTTCAGTTACTTGGCTTACTGTTAATCCGCGGTAGTCTACGATAACTGTAGATGCACTGCCTTTGAATTTATCAGCAATATCGCTTACTAACTGTTTCTTTTGCTCAATTACACTGCTCATCTTTTACACCTCCTGTAGATTTCTCAGCAAACAAATGGTTTGCTGCTTTGCTTGCCCATTCATACCTTAGATGAAAGTAAAAAACCTCCACATGTCCGATAGACGTGGAGGTTACGAAAAGCACAGCATACAGCTACACTCTATATATTCGTATTACCTCGGCGGGAAATTAAGCTTTTCAGCACCTGCTGTCTACGGTATAAATGTTCAATTATTTTGCAACAAAACGAATTATATCAAATTCGGCTTTTGTTGTCAATTTATTTTGCAACAGCTACAGAAGAAGGATCTACTTTAACGCCAGGACCCATTGTTGAAGTGATGGTAACGTTCTTCATGTATGTGCCTTTTGCAGCTGACGGTTTTGCTTTCAGCATTGTTTCGAAGATTGTGTTAAAGTTTTCGATTAACTTTTGATTGTCGAAAGAAACTTTACCAATCGGAACGTGGATGTTTCCAGCTTTATCAACGCGGTATTCTACTTTACCAGCTTTGATTTCTTGAACAGCTTTCGTTACGTCGAAAGTTACTGTGCCTGTTTTAGGGTTTGGCATAAGACCTTTAGGTCCAAGCACGCGTCCAAGCTTACCAACTTCACCCATCATGTCAGGAGTAGCTACGATAACATCGAACTCAAACCAACCTTGTTGGATTTTGTTGATGTAGTCAGCATCTCCTACATAATCAGCTCCAGCTGCTTCTGCTTCTTTCGCTTTTTCACCTTTTGCAAACACTAAAACTTTTTGTGTTTTACCAGTTCCGTTTGGAAGCACAACTGCTCCGCGGATTTGCTGGTCAGCTTTCTTCGGATCTACACCAAGACGGAAAGCTGCTTCTACTGTTGCATCAAACTTCGCAAAGTTTGTTTTCTTTACTAATTCAACTGCTTCGTCAAGAGCATAAGCTGTCGTACGATCAACAAGCTTCGCTGCTTCTTGAAACTTTTTACCTTTTTTAACCATTTAAAACTTCCTCCTTATGTGGTTTTAGCGGAATAACCTCCCACGAATAAAGGTTGCGTGTGAAGTAATGATAAAATACATTCACAGCGCAACCCTTGAACAACATCTACAGACGATTAGTCTTCAATCACAATACCCATGCTGCGGGCAGTACCTTCAACCATGCGCATAGCTGCTTCAACGCTAGCTGCGTTAAGGTCAGGCATTTTTGTTTCAGCGATTTCGCGAACTTTATCGCGTTTTACTGTCGCAACTTTATTGCGGTTTGGTTCACCGGAACCAGACTCAATACCTGCTGCTTTCTTAAGAAGTACAGCAGCCGGCGGAGTTTTTGTGATGAATGTAAATGAACGGTCTTCAAAAACCGAAATTTCAACTGGAATGATCAAACCAGCTTGATCCGCTGTACGTGCATTAAACTCCTTACAGAATCCCATGATGTTTACACCAGCTTGACCAAGTGCAGGACCAACCGGCGGCGCAGGGTTTGCTTTGCCTGCAGGGATTTGCAACTTAACAACTTTAATAACTTTTTTAGCCACGAGACACACCTCCTTAAGTCCGTGATGTGGTATTTGGGGGTTTCCCCTCCCACTCAATAACATCTTTAACTATAATTAAAGATGGTCAATTAAAATTAGTCTGTCTTTAAAGACATACTGACTTAAAAATATTATCATTATTTACTTAATATTTCAAGACGTTTTCCATTATAATTTATTCACTTGGTTAAAATCAAGCTCGACCGGAGTTTCACGGCCAAACATGTTCACAAGCACTTTGAGTTTTGCTTTGTCAAAGTCGATTTCTTCCACCGTTCCTTCAAAGTTGGCAAATGGCCCTTCATTAACGATAACCGTTTCGTTTACCTCGAAGTCTACGTCCTTGCGTTTTTCATCCATGCCCATTTGCTTCAGAATGTTCTTGACCTCATCCGGCAAGAGCGGGGTCGGCTTTGATCCGTGGCCAGAGGAGCCTACAAACCCGGTAACGCCCGGCGTATTGCGGACAACGTACCAAGAGTCATCCGTCATTACAATTTCTACCAGAACGTAACCTGGGAATACCTTCCTCTTTGTTACTTTCTTTTTACCGTTTTTCACATCAGTTTCTTCCTCTTCCGGAACAATGACACGAAAGATTTTATCTTGCATACCCATGGATTCCACGCGTTTTTCCAGGTTAGCTTTTACTTTATTCTCATATCCTGAATATGTGTGTACAACGTACCAATTCTTCTCCATAGAAAGGGACTAAAGCGTCCTTCCCTCCTTTACTTTTGAAAAGCAAATGAAAAAACCCGTTGAAGCGGGCTTTTTTTCTTCTCTATGATGTTTCATTATACCATATCAAAAAACAGTATATTCAAAACGAAGCGGCAAAGTTGAAAATTATAGAGACAAAACCCATCGTACAATTGATGAGATACCTAAATCAACTACCGCAAAAAAGATGGCCAAAAAGAACACAGTTGTAATAACAGTGATTGTATATCCCGTCAGCTCTTTTTTCTTCGGCCAGCTGACTTTTCTAATTTCCGAACCGACGTTGCGGAAAAATTGTGTTATGCTCGACATTTCGAACCCTCCAAAGGTGAAATCAACTTTTCTCCAAAGATGATTAATTATTGGCCGGCTGCAGATGCCAGCCTGGTTGAAGCGGCCGCTTCCAATCGTTATTTCGTTTGTTTATGGATCGTGTGGCCGTTGCAAGTGCGGCAAAACTTCTTGATTTCCAGGCGTTCTTCACTGTTGGCTTTGCTGTGAGCGGAATAGTTTCTTGAACCGCACTCGGAACAAGCTAATATTCTCTTTTTTGTCATTGTGAATCCACCTTATCTATCTCAATTGTAAAAAATAACATTATCAGCGGAACTAGTCAAGTCATTGCCTACAATGTGATCTCTCTAAACTCCAGATAGCGCTCGAGTTTTCGCTTCACACGCTGCAGCGCATTATCAATCGATTTGACGTGACGGTTAAGCTCTTCCGAAATTTCCTGATAGGATTGCCCGTCCAAATACAGGGCGAGCACTTTCCGCTCCAGATCGCTCAATAACTCATTCATTTTGTCTTCAATACTATTAAACTGCTCGCGATTGATAATCAACTCTTCCGGATTCATAATTTTTGCGCCGGTGATGACATCCATTAACGTCCGGTCGGATTCTTCATCGTAAATTGGTTTATCGAGTGAAATGTAGGAATTTAACGGAATATGTTTTTGTCTTGTGGCTGTTTTAATGGCAGTGATAATTTGTCTTGTGATACAAAGCTCAGCGAAAGCCTTAAACGTTGTCAGCTTGTCCTCTTTATAATCCCGGATTGCTTTGTAAAGCCCAATCATCCCCTCTTGGACAATATCTTCTCTGTCGGCTCCAATCAAAAAGTAGGAACGTGCTTTTGCCCGGACAAAATTTTTATACTTGTGAATCAAGTAATCCAGAGCATCGCTGTTTCCATTGTGAACTAGTTCTATGAGTTGCTCATCTTGAAGCGTTTCCAATGTTGTATTGCTTGAACGGTTCAAACCCACACACATCCCCTCCGCCTGCAAAGCCATAGATAGCAACATTATACAGCACGAATTTTTCGAACGTCAACGTTTCATTTCTCGCCGCGGCGCCACTTTTCGAAAATTTCTGCCACTTCGTCTGTAAGAGGAATTTTCGAATTGGGTTTTTTTTCATGGAATTTCTTCACGCTTTTGCCGATCTTTTTGCTTGTAACTTCCAGCTCTGTAAGCAATTCTCTAGCAGAGAGACGCAAAGCTCCTTGCCCAAAAATCACCCACTGTTCCGTAAAATCGGAGGTCGCTACAAAAACTTGATTTTTTATATTATTTAATTCGATCGCCAGCTTTTCAATCCGCTCATCCGCCGATTCGTTTTCCCGGGTGAAAATGACCTCGACTTTTGAATCCCGGTATTTCTTCTCTGTGCCTTTGACATAATGGGCATCAAACACGACAATGACCCGGCTGCCCGTGAACCCCTGGTATTCAGCCATCAGCTGAATCAGGCGGTCACGGGCAGAAGCAAGATCATATTTTTTCAGTTTTTGAAGTTCCGGCCAAGCGCCAATAATGTTATAGCCGTCAACTATGAGGATGTTCATTGTTATTCCCCTAAAGGATGCCGCCTTCTATACACTTCGTACATAAGGATACCTGCAGCCACAGAAGCGTTGAGAGAGGTGACGCGGCCGACCATTGGCAGCTGGATCAGAAAATCGCATTTATCTCGAATCAAGCGCCCCATTCCTTTTCCTTCACTGCCAATCACAAGTCCAAGCGGCATCTTTCCATCAAACCGTCTGTAATCCTCGGCTCCCTTGGCGTCTGTACCGGCAATCCATACTCCTCGCTCCTTCAGCTCATCAATTGTCCGCGCCAAATTCGTCACCCGGACAACCGGGATGTATTCAATGGCTCCGGTCGACGCTTTGGCCACAGCAGCCGTCAAGCCGACAGCCCGCCGCTTTGGAATAATGATGCCATGCACACCTACTGCATCAGCTGTTCTCATAATGGACCCGAGGTTATGGGGATCTTCGATTTCATCAAGAAGAAGGAAAAACGGCTCTTCCCCGCTTTTTTCCGCCTTCGCGAATAAATCATCAAGTTCTGCATAGTCATATGCCGCAACGGAAGCAACGATCCCTTGGTGATTCTCCTCACTCATCTGGTCAATTTTTTGTTTAGGCACAAATTGAACAAGGACATTTTTCTCTTTTGCTTTTTTGATAATTTGCTGAACAGGCCCTTTCTGTGCTCCTTCCGCTATCCAGATCTTATTAATTTCACGATCGGATCTTAACGCTTCAAGCACGGGATTGCGACCTGCAATAAATTCTTTGGACATCCAGATTCTCCCCCTTTCTTACTGATTTTCCTGCGGCAGACAAAAGTCGATTATTTCCGTCAGCCGCTGTTCCTCTCCTGTTAAAAACAACAGGCCAATCAACGCTTCAAAGGCGGTGCTATGCCGGTAAGTTTGAATATCGGTGTTTTTCGGAACAGTTCCTGATTTGGCATTTCTGCCCCTTTTTATAACAGCAAGCTCGGCCTCTGACAAAAAGCTGCTTTCAATCATGCGGTATAAAAAGCTCGCCTGGGCTTTTGCCGATACGTACCGGGTCGCTTCTCTATGAAGCTGATTCGGCTTCACTTTCCCCAGCTCCAGCAAGTGACGGCGGACATACACTTCGTAAATCGCATCCCCCATATAGGCCAAAGCGAGACTATTCATTTGCGCGGCTTCCTTCAACGGTTTAAACTCCAGCATCCTTATCCTCTTTTCCAGCGCGTGCCTTGCGGCGTATCTTCCAAAATAATATTCATTGCTTTCAGCTTATCACGAATGTCGTCTGCCAGCTGAAAATTACGGTCTTTTCTTGCTTGAATCCGCTGTTCGATCAGTGATTCAACCTCTTCATCTAACAGGGCTTCTTCCGCCTCCAACTTTAATCCGAGCACAAAGAATAAATCTTCGAATTCCTTTAAAAAGGCATCAATGACTGTTTCCGATGTGTTTTTCTCCATCAAATAATAATTCGCCTGCTTGGAAAGCTCAAACAAAACGGAGATCGCATTCGCTGTGTTAAAATCATCATCCATTTCCTTCTTGAACGTCTGATGCAGCTCTTTTATTTTCTCCAGCCACTGCTGATCATTATCCGTTAAATTGGCGCTTAACTGCTTGCGGTGTTTTAAATTTTCATAAGCTGTTCTGAGGCGATCCAGCGCCGTTTTCGCATTTTCAAGCAGCTCTTCGTTATAGTTAATCGGATGTCTGTAATGCACAGATAGCATGAAAAAGCGCAGGACCTGCGGATCAACGTGTTGAATAATGTCGTGTACAAGAACAAAGTTGCCGAGGGATTTCGACATTTTTTCATTATCAATGTTAATGTAGCCGTTATGCAGCCAATAACGGGCAAATGGCTTTTCAGTCAGCGCCTCTGATTGAGCAATTTCATTCTCATGGTGCGGGAACGTCAAGTCTTGGCCGCCGGCATGTATGTCAATGGTGTCGCCTAAATACTTCCTTGCCATAGCTGAGCATTCAATATGCCAGCCCGGACGCCCTCTTCCCCACGGGCTTTCCCAGTAAATCTCGCCATCCTTGGCTGCTTTCCACAAGGCAAAGTCCAGCTCATCCTCTTTCTTTTCGCCTACACCAATTCTGGCACCAACCTTCAGCTCATCTACTGATTGATGAGAAAGCTTCCCGTACCCTGCAAACTTGCGCGTACGGTAATACACATCTCCTTCAGAGGCATAAGCGTAACCTTTCTCAACCAGTGTCTCAATGAATTCAATAATCGTATCAATATTTTCAGTTACACGCGGATGCATATCCGCCTTCTGGCAGCCAAGCGCCTCCGTGTCTTCAAAATATGCGTGAATGAAGCGTTCCGCAATCGCCGGAACTTCTTCGCCCAGCTCATTGGCTGCTTTGATCAATTTATCATCAACATCCGTGAAGTTGGAAACATACGTCACATCATAGCCGCTGTATTGAAAATACCGGCGAACCGTGTCGAAGACAATCGCCGGCCGGGCATTTCCGATGTGAATATAATTGTATACAGTTGGACCGCATACATACATTTTTATTTTTCCCTCTTCAAGGGGAATAAACTCCTCTTTCTGTCTCGTCAATGTATTATAAACGCGAATGGCCATTTAACTGTTCTCCTTTCTTCGCTTCCTGAAGCTCCTGCTGCAGTCTGGCAATTTCCTTCTCCATAAAGGAAAGACGATCGGCAATTGGATCCGGCAAGTCATGGTGGTTCAAATCCTTCTGGACCTTTTTCCCGTCGCGGATTACGATTTTTCCTGGAATGCCAACAACGGTTGAATTTGGCGGCACATCCCTTAAAACAACAGAGCCTGCCCCGATTTTAGAGTTTTCTCCAATAGTAATCGAGCCAAGCACCTTCGCACCAGAGGCAATTAAAGCATTGTCCTTGACCGTTGGATGCCGCTTGCCTTTTTCCTTGCCGGTTCCTCCGAGTGTCACGCCTTGATATAATGTCACATTGTCGCCGATTTCACACGTTTCCCCGATCACTACTCCCATTCCATGATCGATAAAAAGCCGCCGGCCGATTTGAGCGCCTGGATGGATTTCGATGCCGGTGAAAAAGCGGCTGATTTGGGAGATCAGACGAGCAAGAAAGAAAAATTTCCTTTTGTAAAATCCGTGCGCCAAACGATGGCCCCAAATGGCATGCAGTCCTGAATAAGTTAGAATAACCTCCACATAACTGCGGGCCGCCGGGTCCTGCTCAAAAATAGTATCAATGTCTTCCTTCAGTAACTTAAACAACCCCATTGCTATCCCCCTTTGTATGAAAACAAAATAAAAAACGCCTCTGTATAGACAGAGACGTTTTAATTGACGCGGTTCCACTCTGTTTGAAAAACAAGCATAAGCCTGTTCATCCAACTCTAAACTGGTAACGGGTGTTCCCGCTGCTGCCTACTCGCATTCCTTTCGGCAACAGACTCAGAGGGGCATTTCAATAATTGAGTGGCTTAAACCGTTCGCAGCCGGTGACGGTTCTCTCTGTAAAGCTTCAATTATTTACTTCTCCTCATCAACGTTCATTTATAAATAAACTGTACATTTACTATATTACATTTTCGCAAAAATGTTAACTATGGATCTTGCGCAGGCGCTCGGCAACTTTTTCCTTCCCGAGCAGTTCAATCGCTTTCGGCAAATCAGGTCCGTGCGTTTGGCCAGTCACAGCGGCACGGATTGGCATGAAGAGCTTTTTCCCCTTATGCCCGGTTTCCTTTTGAACAGCCTTCATAGCCTGCTTAATTTCATCCGCCTGCCAGTTGCCCATTGCTTCGACTTTCTCAAGGAAAGAAGCCATGACTTCCGGAACTTGTTCTTCTGCAAGCACAGCTTTCGCTTCCTCCTCATAGCTGACGTCTTCTTTGAAAAACAGCTCAGCCATCTCTGCGATTTGTGCGCCAAAGCTCATCTTCTCTTGATAAAGCCCAATCAGCTCACGCACCCACTCTTCTTCCTCAGGAGAACGCTCAGCCGCGATCCATCCTGCCTTTACAAGGTGAGGAGCAGCCAACTCTACTACCCGGTCTAAATCTACTTTTTTCATGTATTGATTGTTCATCCATGAGAGCTTTTGCTGATCAAACAAAGCCGGGGACTTAGACAAGCGGCTTGCATCAAACATTTCAATGAATTCTTCTTTCGAGAAGATTTCCTCTTCGCCGGCAGGAGACCAGCCTAGCAGAGCAATAAAATTAAATAATGCTTCCGGCAAATAGCCAAGTTCTTTATATTGCTCAATAAATTGAATAATGGACTCATCACGCTTGCTCAGCTTTTTGCGGCTTTCATTGACAATCAATGTCATATGGCCAAAGGTTGGAGGCTCCCAGCCAAGCGCATTGTAAATAAGCAGCTGTTTAGGCGTGTTGGAAATATGATCGTCTCCGCGCAGTACATGCGTCATCTTCATTAAATGATCATCAATGGCTACCGCAAAGTTATATGTAGGCGTTCCATCCTTCTTTACGATCACGTAATCGCTAATGCCCTCCGATTCAAAAGACACTTCGCCTTTTACCATATCATTAAATGTCAGCATTTCCCCGGCAGGAACCTTAATCCGAATACTCGGCTTCCGGCCTTCCGCTTCTTTGGCCGCTCTTTCTTCCGGAGTGAGGTGACGGCACTTTCCAGAGTACCCAGCCATGTCTTTTCCTTCTGCCTGCTGCGCTTCCCGTTCAGCTTCCAGTTCCTCTTCCGTGCAATAGCATTTATACGCTTTTCCTTCTTCTACTAATTGATCATAATATTTTTTGTAGATGTCATTTCTCTCAGACTGGCGGTAAGGACCGAATTCTCCTTCTTTGTCAACACTTTCATCCCAGTCAATTCCGAGCCATTTTAAATACTTCAGCTGGCTTTCTTCGCCGCCTGCGATGTTTCGCTTCTGATCGGTGTCCTCGATTCGAATAATAAACTTTCCGCCTTTGCTGCGGGCGAATAAATAATTAAAAAGCGCTGTACGCGCATTGCCGATATGCAGATGGCCTGTTGGGCTCGGCGCGTAACGCACGCGGATTTCGTTTGCCATGATTTGTTCCTCCTCCAATCGTTCCTGTAACTTTTTTTATTTTACCACCGGCTTTTACTAGAAGGAAGAGGATTCATTTTCTTTTGCTATTAACAGAACCACCGCTTGTGCGGCAATTCCTTCTTCTCTGCCGACAAAGCCTAATTTTTCTGTCGTGGTTGCTTTCACATTCACTTGTGAAGCATCCGCTTCCAGCAGCTCTGCAATCCGCTCTCTCATTTGTCCGATATAAGGCGCCATTTTAGGCCGCTGTGCCATAATCGTGCAATCGGCGTTGCCGAGCGTATAGCCTTTTTCTTTCACTAACTTCCATACATGCTGAAGCAAAACCGCCGAATCGGCATCTTTAAACGCCGGGTCCGTATCCGGAAAATGCCGGCCAATATCTCCTTCGCCGATCGCCCCGAGAAGAGCGTCTGCTACTGTGTGCAGCAAAACGTCGGCATCTGAATGCCCGATTAATCCTTTCTCATGAGGAATCGTCACACCGCCGATAATCAGCGGGCGGTTTTCTGCAAATTCATGTACATCAAAGCCTTGTCCAATTCGAAACATACCTTTTCTCCTTCAGCCTCTATAATGATTTTCTTTTTTGAATAATTGCCTCTGCAAAGATAAGATCTTCAGGGGTCGTTAGCTTTATATTATCATAGTCCCCTTCTACAATTTGCACACATCTGCCCGTTCTTTCAACAAGAGAGGCTTCATCGGTGCCAACGTACTGATCCGCCTGTGCTTTTTCATGAGCCTGCATAATCAGCGGCATGCGAAAAGCTTGTGGCGTCTGAACCGACCACAAGCTCGAGCGTTCAACTGTCTCGACAACCTTTCCTTTTTCGACCCGCTTAATTGTATCTTTCACAGGAACAGCCGCAATGGCTGCTCCCTCTTCCGCTGCTTTTTCAACTAGACGGGCAATGATTGGCGTTGTAATAAAAGGTCTTGCCCCATCATGCACAAGAACAACCGCTGAAGGGTCCGCTTCCTTTAACCCGTTATACACACTTTCTTGCCGTTCACTGCCGCCATGGGCCAGTTTTTTCACTTTCGAGACATCGTACTCATTCACTAAGTTCGAAAAAAGCGAGGCTTCCTCCGGCTGAACAACGAGGATAATTCCGCTGCAATTAGGATCTTTCTCAAAAACCTCCAGCGTGTGAATAATTACCGGGCGCCCCTTCAGCAAAAGCAGCAATTTGTTTTTATCTGCCTTCATTCTTGTCCCCCGGCCAGCCGCTGGAATAACCACTTGATAATTCATGTCTCCTGCTCCTTTAAAGCGCTTTTTCGATTAGCTTCGGCTTAGCAAAGATCATTCGGCCGGCTGACGTTTGCAGCACGCTCGTTACGATCACATCGATTTGCTTGCCGATATAATCACGGCCTTCTTCTACTACAATCATCGTGCCGTCATCCAAATAAGCGATTCCCTGCCGCTGTTCTTTCCCGTCCTTAATGACAAGCACCTTCATTTCTTCCCCAGGGATCACGAGCGGCTTCACTGCATTGGCCAAGTCATTAATATTGAGAACTTGTACTTTTTGCAGCTCGCATACTTTGTTTAAGTTAAAATCATTTGTGACGACGATGCCATTCATTTCTTTGGCCAATTTGACAAGCTTGCTATCCACTTCCTGTACATCCTCGAAATCCCGTTCAACAATCTCTACTTCCACCGGTATTTCTTTTTGGATGCGATTTAATATATCGAGCCCTCTTCGGCCCTTCGTGCGTTTCAGCGTGTCGGAAGAGTCAGCAATATGCTGCAGTTCTTCCAGCACAAATTGCGGAATAATCAAGCAGCCTTCCAAAAAGCCGGTTTGGCAAATATCAGCAATCCGACCGTCAATAATGACGCTCGTATCGAGAATTTTGTATGACTGCTGTGCCGCAGGAGGACTGTCCGCCGCCTCTGCCTCTTTCTTTCGGCTGTTTCGGTTAATTGTAAACAAACCGGTAATCTCGTCACGTTTTTTAAAACCAACCTGGAAACCAAGATACCCTAATAAGATAGTCAGAAAAATCGGAGCTACGGTATTGACGATCGGTATTTCTATTGAATTCAGTGTATTCCCTGCCAAAAATGCAACAATCAAACCTAAAATCAACCCTAAGCTTCCAGAAAGAATGTCGGTCAACGGCGCTGTAACGATTCGATCCTCCATCCATTTAACAAAATCAATAATATAATCCACGACCCAAAATGTCAGCACATAAAAAATGATGGCCCCTAAAATAGCTGCGACGTACGGATTATTAATTAAAGTTAAATGGTCTAAATGAATAAGCTTTAATAAGTCCGGAATAAGAATAATGCCAAGTGTTCCCCCTAAAATAATAAACCCCGCCTGCACGAGACGCTTCAACATCCTGACTTCACCTCCCTATTATCATTATAAACACATTTTTCCACATACAACCGTTTTTTTCAAAAAAATGCCTAAAAGCCTGCAGCCAGCTGTGCAGGCTGGTCTGCAAAAATTATTTGCCAAATACAGCTTGAAGTGCTTCATTCACCGTCGAGACACCAATCGTTTTCACTCCCGGTGGAACTTTCCAGCCGCCAAGATTATTTGCGGGCAGAATGACTCTCGTAAATCCGAGCTTAGCCGCCTCAAAGACTCTTTGCTCTATTCTTGATACCCTCCTCACCTCTCCGGTCAACCCGACTTCACCAATTATACAATCAGTTGGATTGGTCGGTTCATCGCGGAAGCTTGAAGCAATGCTGATGGCAATAGCCAGATCAATCGCCGGTTCATCAAGCTTCACACCTCCAGCTACCTTCAAGTAAGCATCCTGGTTTTGCAGCAGCAGGCCAACCCGCTTTTCAAGAACCGCCATTAAGAGCGTGACCCGGTTATGATCGATGCCGGTAGCCATGCGCCGCGGATTTCCAAAAACCGTTGGCGAAACAAGCGCTTGAACCTCGACAAGCACCGGCCTCGTTCCTTCCATAGAGGCAACCACTGTCGAACCTGATGAGCCTTGGGAACGTTCTTCGAGAAAAATCTCCGATGGGTTTTCCACTTCCTCGAGCCCTTCCTCCTTCATCTCAAAGATTCCCATTTCATTCGTGGACCCGAAACGGTTTTTTACCGCTCTTAAAATCCGGTACGTGTGGTGACGCTCTCCTTCAAAATATAACACAGTGTCCACCATATGCTCCAATAATCTGGGTCCGGCAATTGAGCCTTCCTTAGTTACATGCCCCACAATAAAGATAGCAATGCCGTTCATTTTTGCAATTCTCATTAACTCGGCCGTACACTCCCTCACCTGCGAAACGCTGCCAGGAGCAGAAGTAACCTCCGGGTGATAAACGGTTTGGATCGAGTCGATAATCACAAAGGAAGGTGCCAGCTGCTCAATAGCTGTATGAATGAGCTGCAAATTAGTTTCCGAGTAGATAAAGAGCTCTTCTTCCTTTATCGCTAATCTTTCTGCCCGTAATTTCGTCTGCTTAACAGATTCTTCGCCGGAAATGTATAATACCCTGCTTTTATTTGCTGCCAGCTGGGCAGAAACCTGCAAAAGCAAGGTGGATTTCCCAATCCCGGGATCTCCGCCAATCAAAACGAGCGAACCCGGAACCACCCCGCCGCCGAGCACTCGGTTAAATTCTTTTAACTTGGTTTTTACCCTCGGCTCTTGAACAGTCTCCACGCTCGAAAGTTTCGCCGGTTTGGAAACAGATGTTGTTTCGGAATGCATGAAGGTCCGTTTCGGTGTCCCCGTGATAGCGACCTCTTCGACCATCTGGTTCCATTCTCCGCAGCCCGGACAGCGCCCCATCCATTTTGCCGACTCATAGCCGCAGGACTGGCAAATAAATTTTGTCTTTTTCTTAGCCATGCTCACTCCACCTTTTTACATGATCCTCATTACTTATTAATAGCTGCTTCAACAACAAAAAGCCAGGCCCCTCCAGCGTTGCATATCCATAGCAACCGTTCAAGGAGGAGCCGGGCATTGATAGGACAGCCTCTTTATTTTGCCGCCGTCGATGGTTCTTTAGTTTTTACAACGAATTCACCGTCTTCTACATCCACCAGCACTTGCTGGCCTGCCAGCACCTTGCCCTTCAGCAGCTCTTCCGATAAACGGTCTTCCACTTGCTTTTGCAAAGCGCGGCGCAGAGGACGGGCTCCATACTCTGGATCATAGCCTTCATCGGCAATTTTTTCTTTCGCACGCTCAGATAAGTCAACAATGATATCTTGTTCTTTCAAGCGGCTCGTCAACTGATCCGCCATTAACGTAACGATTTCTTTCAAATGCTTCTTCTCTAAAGCATGGAAAACAATGATTTCATCAATACGGTTGATGAACTCCGGACGGAATGCCCGCTTTAATTCTTCCATTACTTTGCCCTTCATATCTTTGAAGTCCTGCTCGTCATCTTGAATGTTGAATCCGACAAACTTATTGCGGCGCAAAGAGTCAGCTCCAACATTTGACGTCATGATGAGCACGGTATTGCGGAAGTCTACCGTACGGCCTTTCGAGTCTGTTAACCGGCCGTCTTCCAAAACTTGCAGCAAAATGTTGAATACATCTGGATGAGCCTTTTCAATTTCATCAAGCAAGATAACAGAATAAGGCTTGCGGCGGACTTTCTCAGTCAGCTGACCGCCTTCATCATAGCCGACATAGCCTGGAGGCGAGCCGACCAGACGAGAAGTCGAATGTTTCTCCATATATTCAGACATGTCGATGCGGATCATGGCATCCTCATCACCGAACATTGATTCTGCCAGTGCTTTAGCCAGTTCTGTTTTACCGACTCCTGTAGGGCCAAGGAAGATGAAAGAGCCGATTGGACGTCTTGGATCTTTCAACCCTGCTCTTGCACGTCGGACAGCCTTGGACACGGCTTTCACCGCTTCTTCCTGGCCAATTAAGCGGGAATGCAGGATTTCTTCTAGTTTGAGCAGTCTTTCTGTCTCCGTTTGCGCCAATTTGGAAACCGGGATTCCTGTCCAGCTGGATACAACTTTCGCGATATCCTCTACCGTAACCTCGCTGTTTTCTTTTCCTTGCTTTTCTTTCCAGTTATTCTTTGTTTTCTCCAGCTCTTCCCGAAGCTTTTGCTCAGCATCACGCAGGGAAGCCGCTTTCTCAAACTCCTGGCTTTGCACCGCGGCATCCTTTTCCTTACGGATGCCTTCGAGTTTTACCTCCAGCTCCTTTAAGTTAGGAGGAGTAGTGAACGAGCGCAAACGAACCTTTGAACCCGCTTCGTCAATTAAATCAATTGCTTTATCCGGCAAGAAGCGGTCAGAAATATAGCGGTCAGACATTTTCACCGCTGCTTCAATCGCCTCGTCCGTAATAGATACGCGATGGTGGGCTTCATAGCGATCCCTTAGCCCTTTCAAAATCTGAATAGACTCTTCAGCCGTCGGCTCATCCACTTGGATCGGCTGGAAGCGGCGTTCAAGAGCAGCATCTTTTTCAATGTATTTCCGATATTCATCAAGAGTTGTGGCACCAATGCATTGCAGTTCACCGCGAGCAAGTGACGGCTTCAGGATATTGGAGGCATCAATTGCTCCTTCAGCACCGCCTGCTCCAATCAGTGTGTGCAGCTCGTCGATAAATAAAATAATATTGCCGGCCTGGCGAATCTCATCCATTACCTTCTTCAAGCGATCTTCGAATTCGCCGCGATATTTTGTACCGGCTACCACCGTTCCCATGTCGAGCGTCATCACCCGTTTATTCCGGAGTGTTTCCGGCACCTCGTTATTCACAATTTGCTGCGCCAGCCCTTCGGCAATGGCTGTTTTCCCGACACCGGGCTCACCAATTAAGACAGGGTTGTTTTTCGTTCTTCTGCTGAGAACTTCGATTACACGCTGTATTTCTTTGCTGCGGCCGATAACGGGATCTAAGCTGCCTTCTCTGGCAATCACCGTTAAGTCACGCGCTAATCCGTCCAGTGTAGGCGTATTGGCATTGGATGTAGATCCGCTTTGATGACCATTTGTTTCATTGTTGCCTAGAAGCTGAAGCACTTGCTGACGAGCTTTGTTCAGGCTTACACCTAAATTGCTCAGAACACGGGCGGCTACTCCTTCCCCTTCACGGATTAACCCAAGCAATATATGTTCTGTGCCAACGTATGAATGACCAAGCTTTCTTGCTTCATCCATCGATAATTCTGTTACTTTTTTTGCGCGAGGAGTGTAATGAACTGTTTGCGAGCTTCCTTCTCCTCTGCCGATTAAATTCTCGACTTCTTCTTGAATTTTCTCTGCGCTGAGTCCAAGACCATAAAGCGCCTTTGCTGCAATGCCTTCTCCTTCGCGAACCAAGCCTAATAAAATATGCTCTGTCCCAATATTGCTATGCCCCAGGCGAAGTGCTTCTTCTTGTGCAAGCGCTAATACTTTTTGTGCTCTTTCCGTAAAACGACCAAACATCATATCCATCCATCTCCTTTACATCAACAATTTTCTTCTAACTGTAGCCGCTCTCTAATTAATGCTGCACGCCGGATATCCCTTTCTTCAGGGTGGAGCGGTCCGCCGGCATATTGCTGCAGGAAGCCTGGCTGTGTTAAGATCATCAATTCATTTAAAATACTTCTGGAAATATTGCGAATATAACCGATATCAATCCCTAATCTTACATCTGACAAACACTGAGCTGCTTCCTTTGTTTCAATAATCCGGCTATTTGTTAATACACCATAAGAGCGGAATACTTTATCCTCCAAACGGATAGACGATGTGTTGGCTAAGACTTCTCTTGCTGATTTTTCATGGGCGATAATCTGATGAACAATGCTGATCAGATCGTCCACTATATCCGCCTCTGACTTACCAAGGGTTAACTGGTTAGATATCTGAAAAATATTTCCTAAAGCCTCGCTGCCTTCACCATATATACCTCTGACGACAAATCCAAGCTGGCTGATTGCTGGTATGATCCGGCTAAGCTGCTGTGTTAACACCAAGCCGGGCAAATGAATCATGACGGAAGCCCGCAATCCCGTGCCTACATTTGTCGGACAACTTGTCAAGTACCCCCTCTGTTCATCAAAAGCGTACTTCACCTTTCCCTCAATCGCATCATCCAGCTCATTCGCTTTTTCTAGCACTTCCTTCAACTGCAAGCCAGGAGCAAGACATTGAATGCGAATGTGATCTTCTTCATTAATCATGATACTGATATCTTCTGACTCTGAAAGAAGAACAGCTCCATAAGCAGCGTTGTCAGCTAAGTAAGGGCTAATTAAATGCTTTTCTACAAGCACCCGCTTTTGCAATGGCGATAATTGTTCCATCTCCAATCGCTCAAGCTGATATCCGTCCTGCACTCCTTCACTAATCTGGACAGTCATATCCTTTGCCTCATTTGCTTTTAAAAATAGAGGAAAGTGATAATCAGCTAGATTTCTGGCCAGGCGCACTCTTGAGCTTAGAACGATGTCTGAATGGGGACCTTCATTGCTCATCCATGAGCTAACAGCCTGATTAATAAACCTTTCTAGAGACATCACGACTCTCCTCCTTCAGAAAGCACTTTTTTTTCGAAAGAGCGGATTTGGTCGCGAATATCGGCTGCCGATTCAAATTCTTCCTGCTCAATTGCCTGCTGAAGCTTAGCCTTTAATTCAGCTATTTCCTTTTTCAAATGAAGGGTGCCGCCGATTCTGGCCGGTATTTTACCAGTGTGCACCGTATTTCCATTCTGTAACCTTTTTAATATCGGAGTGAGTTGATCTTGGAAAGCTTCATAACATTGCGCGCAGCCAAACTTTCCTTGATTAACAAACTGCTGGAAAGTGGTTTGGCAGTTGCCGCACTTTAGCACCTTTTGCTGTGGATACTGAGCAGGCTGTGATGAGAAAGGCGTATTGAGATTAAATAATCCCCCAAGCAAATCACCGATAGAAAAATCAAAGTGCTGGTTAAACATGTATTGCTCTCCCTTTTCCTGTGCGCACTTTTCACACAAATGAAATTCCGTCTTTTCACCATTTACTGTTTTCGTGAAATGAAGTGAAGCAGGTCTCTCTTTACAACTTTGACATATCAAAGAGAACCACCTCCCTTATAGATTATTTATATTTCAAGGCCATTAGCATAGAAGTAATCATTCTCGCTCGGAGTTCATCTCTTTCCGGAAGATCAATATATAATACAGAGCGGTCCATGACACTGATCATAATTTTTGCCTCACGCTCTGAAATCACTTCTTCTTCCACCAAGCGATAAATTAAATTTTCTGCCGCTGACTGTGAAATTTGGTTGCCTGCCAGCGAAACAAGCTGTTCAATTAAATCATACTGGTCATGCACCTTTACCTTTATAATGCGGATGTATCCCCCGCCCCCTCTCTTGCTCTCTACCACATATCCTTTTTCAATGGTAAAGCGTGTATTGATTACGTAATTAATCTGCGAGGGAACGCATTGAAATTTTTCAGCTACTTCATTTCTCTTAATTTCTACAATTTCACTTCCACTCATTTCAAGAACTCTCTTTAAATAGTCCTCGATAATATCAGATATATTACGCATCAAACCTCCTCCATTTCTGACTTTGACTATATTTGACGTTAATTATACATGAAAACCTGATCCATTTGCAATTTTAATGTATGTACTTGATCTTCATTTTTGACTGTTTTCAAGAAATTTAATCCCTTTAAAAATATATTTCTATATTCCACAAGTTTACATAAAGTAAACCTAAAAAGGGAAACTGCTCGCCATTTATAACTATTGAAAGGAAAGTACAAAAATTCAACAAACAAATCGCCTTATTCGTCCATCTATCGACATTTCGACAAAATTTTAAAAGAGCAGTGAAACACAAAAAAAGAACAGCTTCTGCTGTTCTTTTTTTGTT
>NZ_BCVF01000027.1 GCF_001591605.1 Bacillus badius NBRC 15713
CTCTTTTCCGATTAGTCATCGGGCGTAGAGGGCCTATTTGGGGACAACCTCATGACAACAGACCAAACTCTGTAGAGCATGAGGACGACTATGATTATTAGCTCTTCCATTGTTGTATACCGTTTATAAGCCGGGAGCTTTCCTGGCTTTTTTCTTTTTAAAACTCCACTTCCACCTTGAGTTTCATCGGAATTTCTTGGGCAACATGAACACTTCTGTTTCCTGCTTCTACTAACTCTTTCACTTTATCCTTGCTTCATCTAAGTACTCAAAGCACTCAACCGCCTTCCAAAAATTAGGGAATTGAATTAGGAGGTTTGTCCAACCAATATTGACTCTGAATTCATAAAGTATAGTGTAAGTTCTTACTAAACAATAAAGGAGGGAATTACTTTATGAATCATAAGAAAAATCGTTGCCACAAACATAAAAGTAATGAACATGAACATAATTGCGATTGTCACAAACATGAACATAAATGCAATGGATGTATTTGTGATCAACTAAGAAAGTTACAAACACAGACAGAAGTAGACGTTTTTTTATCTAGTGGCGAAGTATTAGAAGACGTAGTATTTATTAACTTTGATCGGAATAACTGCTGTGCTTTCTTTATGGATACTGAAACAGAACCAGGCTCAACTCTTATTGTAGACTGTCAAAGAATTGATGCTATTCGTATCGAAGCAAATTAATGTAGTGAAAGGCCAGGAATTTTTCCTGGCTTTTTTATTTTCTTCTTTCCAACTCTGGCTGAACTAAACTAAAGATATATTTCTGATGATCCACATATTCTTCAACTGGATCGCCACAGGCAACATGAGAACCAATACGCCTTTCTGCATCTTCCACAAGCAGCATTAACCCATTTTCTGACAGGCTCTTAATGTGTGATTCTATTAAAAGGCCCATTTAGATCCCTCCTTCGCATTTTCAACGAACTACGTCATTACTCTTCTTTGCTTCCACACCATATTAAATTCCGAAAGCATAAAGTTACAATTATCATCTGTAGAACTAGCCAGCCATTCATTAACCGGTTCGCCAAACTCTAGCCAATGATCTGAAATGCTCGCGAGAACTTCGTTTAATGTCTTCTTCGTATCGTTTTTTGCAGCTTTTATCTCTATTTCGATGACATAGAGATCCCTTATCTTCCAATAGGGTTCAATGATTAATAGTTTTGCCTCTTTTATTAAAGGCTTAAATATGTGCAAAAACTTATTTAAAGCACGTTGAGCTTCCTTCTTGTTTTGGGCATTGGCATACAACCTTACAAACATATCGTTTCCTTTCTTCAGCCGCGGGCTGTTACGCCAGTTAGCGGTCCCTTCTCCGATTCGTCCTTCTATACACAAAGATCCTGATCCCGGCGCTTCACCGGTTTCAGGATCTTTTCTGCTCTATTGCCCGCTATGTTCACGGGCCTCTGTTTCTTATTTATACTTAACTAAATGGTATTTTTTCTTGCCGCGGCGAATAATTGTAAATTCACCTTCCATCTTGTCTTTTTCAGATAAAACATAAGCGGTGTCTGTTACTTTTTCGCCATTAATAGAGACAGCCCCATTTTGAACATCTTCACGTGCTTGGCGCTTTGATGAGGAAATGCCGGCAGCTACAAGCAAGTCTACCAGGCCGATTTCTTCTCCGCTCGCCTGCTCAAACGATGGAACATCTTTAAAGCCTTGTTCAATCTCTGCTGCTGTTAAACTTTTAACATCCCCGCTGAATAAAGCAGCTGTAATTTTTTGAGCCTGCTCCAGTGCCTCATTGCCATGGATTAACCGCGTCATTTCTTCAGCTAACGCTTTTTGGGCTTTTCGTAAATGAGGCTCTTCTTTAACGGAGTTTTCAAGCTCCTCAATAGTTGCTGGTGTTAAGAATGTAAAGATTTTCAAGTACTTCACAACATCCGCATCAGCTGTATTAATCCAGAACTGATAGAACTCGTATGGAGATGTTTTCTTCGGGTCGAGCCAAATGGCACCGCTCTCTGTCTTGCCGAATTTCGTTCCATCTGCTTTTGTTACAAGCGGAATGGTTAAACCATAGGCTTTCTCGCCTTCCGGCTTCATTTTGCGAATCAGCTCCAGCCCCGTCGTAATGTTTCCCCACTGATCGCTCCCGCCAATTTGCATTTTGCAGTTGTGGTTCTCGTATAAATGCAGAAAATCCATCGCCTGCAGAATGGTATACGTAAATTCTGTAAAAGAAATCCCCGTTTCTAACCTGGACGCTACTGTGTCTTTTGCAAGCATATAGTTGACTCCAATATGCTTGCCGAAATCACGCAAAAAGGTCACAATATCCATGGAGCCTGCCCAGTCATAGTTATTAACAAGTTTAGCGCCATTTTCTCCTTCAAACTTAAAAATTTTCTCAAGCTGCTTTTTAATGCACGCCACATTATGCTGTACCATTTCTAGTGTCTGCAGCTTTCTTTCTTCCTTCTTCCCGCTCGGGTCTCCGATTAATCCTGTTGCCCCGCCGACAAGAACGATCGGGCGATGTCCGTTATTTTGAAAGCGGCGCAGCGTCAGAAACGGCAGCAAGTGGCCAATATGCATACTATCCGCTGTTGGATCCACACCGCAGTAAAGAGAGACTTGTTCGTTTTCTAAGAGTGCCTTAATTCCTTCTTCATCTGTTTGCTGGTAAATAATCCCTCTCCATTGTAACTCTTCCAATAATTCCATTTCTCTTCTTCCTTTCTTTTTCAAACCTGCACAAAACAAAAAGCGCCCCTGCAATGACTGCAGGGACGCTATTATGCGCGGTACCACCCAAGCTTGAGAATTAGAGTTCTCCACTCATTTTAGATAACGGTTAATCCGTTTGCTGCTACTAGATGATGTTCACAGCAAAAGCTCCAGGAGGTAATTCATTCAACTATTTGTACCGGTTTCCACCAGCCACCGGCTCTCTTGTAACAGGGATAGCGAACTACTAAGTCCTATCATAGCTCAATATGTAAGTTGTATACGTTATATTTAAACAGAGCCTTTCAGAAAAGTCAAACCCGTTTTTACAGAAAATTGTTAACCGGCCATAAGGCTGATTAAAAAGGGGGGGGAATTGTTTTTCTTATGACGGACAAGCGCGCTAAAGCAAAAAACTTTAACAACCTCGCCCAGCCTTGGATGACAGCGAGGTTGTTATCTTTAAACGGCTTGGTCGTCACTCTGCAAAAACGGCTTTGAAACATCTGAGAATCTGTTTCAAAGCCGTCCATCTTTTTTATTAGTCCTCCATGGTAGACAAGTCACCTGTTGGAAGATCCAGCTCCCATGCCTTCAAGACACGGCGCATAATTTTTCCGCTGCGTGTCTTTGGCAGCTTGTCGCGGAATTCAATTTCCCGCGGTGCTGCGTGGGCAGCAAGGCCAGTTTTGACAAATTGGCGAATGTCTTCTTTCAGCTCCTCGGTTGGCTCATATCCTTCTTGAAGAGCAACAAACGCTTTAATAATTTCGCCGCGTACAGGATCAGGCTTCCCGATAACGCCCGCTTCTGTAACGGCCGGGTGTTCAATTAACTTGCTTTCAACTTCAAACGGGCCGACCCGTTCGCCGGCGGTCATAATGACGTCATCGACACGGCCTTGGAACCAGAAATAACCATCTTCATCCATGTAAGCTGAATCTCCCGACACATACCAGCCGCCCGGCATAAAGTAAGATTCATATTTTTCCGGGTTGTTCCAGATAGCCACCATCATGGACGGCCATCCTTTCTTAATTGCCAGGTTCCCCATTCGGTTTGGCGGCAGTTCATTTCCTTGATCATCAACGATCGCTGCTTTAACTCCCGGAACCGGTTTGCCCATGGAGCCTGGACGAATATCCATGGAAGGATAATTACAAATGACCATCGCACCGGTTTCTGTCATCCACCAAGTGTCATGGATGCGGCGGTCAAACACTTTTGCCCCCCAGCGGATCACCTCTGGATTGAGCGGTTCTCCTACGCTGATAATATGGCGCAGTGAACTTAAATCAAATTTCTTTACGACTTCATCGCCGGCACCCATCAGCATGCGAAAAGCAGTTGGCGCGCTGTACCAAACAGTCACTTTGTAATCTTCAATCGTTTGATACCAGGCTTCAGGCTTAAAGCGGCCGCCAACAATGACATTCGTTGTTCCCGTCAGCCACGGCCCAAAAATCCCATAAGAAGTTCCGGTCACCCAGCCGGGATCAGCCGTGCACCAGTATACGTCATTCCCTTGCAAATCAAGCACCCATTTAGCTGTCATATATTGCTGAACCATAGCCCGGTGAACATGCAAAACTCCTTTTGGCTTTCCTGTTGAACCAGAAGTGTAATGAAGCATCATGCCATCCTCTAAATTCATCCATTCGATCTCAAAAGCTGTATCGGCTTCTTGCATTTTGGCGTTAAAGTCCACATATTTCTCTTCCGACGGCACACTGCCGCCAACGATAAATACCTTTTCTAAAGCCGGCAGTTCATTAACCGGTACGCGGTCAATCAGCTCCGGAGTCGTGACGAGCACCTTGGCGCTGCTATCCGCCAAACGGTCGCGGACAGCGCCTTCCATGAAAGCTTCAAAAAGCGGACCGACAATCGCTCCGGCTTTAATGGCGCCAAGTACAGCAAAATACAATTCAGGTGAGCGCGGCATAAATATAAAAACGCGGTCGCCCTTTTCAACTCCGCCTGCGGTTTTCAGCACATTAGCCGCTTTGTTTGTATATTCTTTCATTTCTTCAAACGTATATTTTTCGTTTCTGTCCGCATCTCTATAATAAAGAGCCACTTTTTGTTTAAGGCCGGATTCCGCATGACGGTCAATCGCCTCGTAAGCAATGTTTATCTTGCCGGTTTCAGACCAGGAAAAGTGGTTCTCGGCCTCTTTCCAATCAAATGAAGCAGATAATTCATCGTAATCTTTTAAATTATAATTTCCCTCTCTTACTGTCAGCGTTTCCAATTTCATACGACCGTTCCTCCCTATGTAAGAATACAGTTTCTATTATAACCCAAATTTCAATTTTTCACAATTTTGAAACAATCTCCCGGACTATTTATCCATCCTTTTAAAACATAGATTTATTCAAAAAATGATTCATTTTCTGCCGGAGACGCCGCCTTTCTCTTCTTTGCATAGACGATTCAGATATTAACGAATAAATGAGCAAAAATCGCTAATTGCGAAAATTTAGTGAAAACGCTTTATTAAACGAAAATTCAGTTATAATACAAGTATGGAATGATGAAGGCGGTGACTTAATGGAGCATAGAAAAGAGTATCACTCGCAAGAAGTAGAAACGTCTAAAGGAGTAATTACGATTGAAGGCCCCGTTTCTGCGGAAGCTTTAGCTGGCCTTACCTTTCACGAAGGGCTGACTGCTTTTCGGCAGCCGAAGCAACAGCATGAGGCCATCATTGAAATTGCCGATCTTCCGGAAGGGCGCATCATTATCGCCCGCAGCGGCACCGTAATCGTTGGCTATGTGACCTATCTCTATCCTGATCCGCTTGAAAGATGGTCTGAGGCCAATCTGGACAACTTAATTGAGCTTGGAGCAGTGGAAGTAGCTCCTCCTTATCGCGGCACTCAGCTTGGCAAGAGCATGATTAAGCTGTCCATGCTTGATGAAATGATGGAACACTATATTATTATTACTACTGAATATTATTGGCATTGGGACTTAAAGGGGACTGGACTGAACGTATGGGAGTATCGAAAAATAATGGAAAAGATGATGAATGCCGGCGGATTGGTCTGGTATGCAACCGACGACCCGGAAATCAGCTCACACCCTGCCAACTGCCTGATGGTGCGCATCGGCAAATATGTCGATCAGGCAGCTATCGAGCGCTTTGACCAAGTGCGCTTCATGAATCGCTTTATGTATTAAACAAAGGGGGATGAATAAATGATTGTGGAACAAATTATGCAGCGGGAAGTACATACACTATCACCGGGCGATAAAATCGGCACCGCCTTACAGTTATTCAGGGATAAGAAAATCCGCCATGTCCCAATCGTTGACGAGCAGGGAGAACTTGTCGGAATCGTGGCCGACCGCGACGTGAAAGATTCTACTCCTTCTATTTTGAAAAAAGATTTAAGCGACGAAGAGCTAAATAAGCCGCTCTCTTTGATTATGCAGCGAAATGTTGTCACCGGCCACCCTCTTGACTTTGTAGAAGATGTTGCGGCTGTTTTTTATGAGCATCGCATTGGCTGCATGCCAATCGTTCAAGGGGGGAAAATCGTCGGAATGGTAACAGAAACAGATGTTCTTCATACCTTTGTAGAATTAACCGGAGCCAACCAGCCGGGCTCGCGCATTGAAATTAAAATGCCGAATAAACCTGGAGAGCTGTTTGATGTGGTCAGCATTTTAAATAAGCGCCGGGCCAACATTCACAGTGTGTTTGTGTATCCGGATCAGGAAGATGAAAATTTTAAAATTGTTGTATTTCGCGTGCGAATGATGAACCCAACCGGAGTGATTGATGATTTAAAGCAGGAGGGGCATATTGTACTTTGGCCGAATATGCCGGGCATTTCTTCATGAAGAAAGAAGCCGTATTCGTCTATTCGGATCAGCTGCTTTCTTATAAATTTTCCGATAATCATCCATTCAATCAATTCCGGCTGACATTAACAATCGATTTGCTCCAAAAGATAAACAGCATTCAAGAAAGCGATATCGTCCCTCCGCGCTTGGCATCCAGCGAAGAACTGCAGCTTATTCATGATGCCGCCTACGTGGAGGCTGTCCAAAAGGCTGGAAACGGCGAGCTGCCGATTGATACGGCAGAAGGATATGGCTTAGGAACAGAGGATACCCCAATATTCAAAGGGATGCATGAGGCAAGCGCTTTACTTGTAGGCGGGACGCTGACAGCCGCTGATTGGGTCATGCAGGAAAAAGCAGCACATGCCCTGCATCTTGGAGGAGGACTTCATCACGGCTTCCGCGGAAAGGCATCGGGCTTCTGCATTTATAATGACAGTTCCGTAGCTATTAAATATCTGCAAGAAAAATACCAAGCACGCGTTTTATATATTGACACAGATGCTCATCATGGAGACGGGGTTCAATGGTCTTTTTACGATGACCCTAACGTATGTACGCTTTCTATTCATGAAACCGGCCGGTATTTATTTCCGGGAACCGGAAACATTAATGAACGCGGCCAAGGAAAGGAAAGGGATACGGTTTTTCTTTCAATCTCCCTTTAGATGCCTTTACTGAAGACGATTCCTGGCTTGAAGCTTACGAAACGTCCATATGGGAAGTAGCTGACTTTTTTAAGCCTGACGTTATTTTAACGCAAAATGGAGCAGACGCTCATTTCTATGATCCGCTCACTCATTTGTCTGCCACGATGAATATTTACCGGCGCATCCCCGAAATCGCCCATCAAGTGGCTCACCGGTACTGCGACGGCCGCTGGATTGCTGTCGGAGGCGGCGGCTATGATATCTGGCGGGTCGTTCCCAGAGCCTGGTCTTATATTTGGCTCGCCATGACCAATCACGCCAATGTATCTGGATCGCTTCCGAAAGAGTGGATAGAAAAGTGGCAGCCTAAAGCTCCTGTACAGCTGCCAGCTGGGTGGGATGATCCTCCCGGTATTTACCCTGCTATCCCGCGAAAGCCGGAAATCGAAGAGAAAAACCGGCTAACACTAGAAAAAATGTTATACCCTCTCAGGCAGCAAAAAAAATAAAAAAAAACGGTCCGGCTGCCCGCTTCCTCCCTTGCCTGCAGCGCAGCAATGGAAAGACAGCACAGCAACCGGCCGCTTTTCTTCTTTGATTGTATTCAAGTAATACGCAAATAGATGAAGCCCTATTCTTTATAAGTTGGATCAGAAATGATAATCTGCACCCGGCGGTTTTTTTGCATATTCTCCTTGCTCGTATTAGGGGCGAGCGGCCGTGTATCTCCATAGCCGACAGCAATGAAGCGGTCCGGCTCCAGGCCGACATCATCTACAAAAAAACGAATGACACTGCCTGCCCGCGCGCTGGAAAGTTCCCAGTTAGAAGGATAAATAGCGTTTTTAATGGGGCGATTATCCGTGTGTCCCTCCACTTTGACCAAATTAGGAATGGTCTTCAATAGATTTCCTGTCTTTTCCAAAAAAGGATAGGCGTCCTCAAGAACAACGGCATCTCCCGTGCTGAAAACGACTTGCTCTTGAAGAATAAGCACAACACCGCGTTCATTTCTTGTCGCTGTGATGGTGTCTTCAAGTCCTTTTTCTTTTAAATATTTCTGAACTTCCTTTGCCAGCTGATCAAGGGATTCTTCATTGCGATCGGCTTCCTGCTCATTCATCTTTTCCGATGGATATTCTCCGGGAACGATAGAATCATTTGACTGAAAAACAGATTGTGCGTTGAACGACTGAGCGATGGTTTTAAATTTAATCATGTCAATCTGCGACATCGAAAAAAGCAAAATAAAGAACACTAAGATGAGTGTGACAAGATCAGAAAACGTCACCATCCATTTAGGGGCTCCTTTTGGTTCTCCTTTGCGGGAGGGACGGCGACGGCTGATCATAGCTCTGCCGCCTCATTTGCAGTCATTGCTTCTGCTCTCTTTCTCTCGCTGCCATCAGAGAATGCCTGCAGCTTTTCCCGAAGGATCTTTGGGTTTTGCCCCGATTGTACGCCAACTACGCCTTCAATCACAATTTCCCGGAAAAAAACCTCTTTCTCTGTTTTCAATGCTAATTTTGCCGCCATCGGTAAAAAAACAAGATTGGCAAGCAATGAACCATAAAGCGTTGTTAATAGGGCAACCGCCATATTCGGACCTAGTGAAGTCGGATCATCCAGATTTTTTAGCATTAGCACAAGCCCGATCAAGGTCCCAATCATTCCCCAGGCTGGAGCATAGTCCCCTGCTTTCTCCAAAAGGCTTCGTTTCTTTCTATGCCGTTCTTCGAGTGCTGTAATCTCAGCATTCATAATATCGACAAGCATATCCTGCTCAATGCCGTCGATCGCCAGCATCATGCCTTTCTTTAAAAACGGATCTTCCTCTTCCTGTACATCTTTCTCAAGTGCCAGCAGCCCTTCACGGCGAGCCTTCTCAGACAGCTCTACAAATCTTTTGATGAGCGCATCCAAATCCATTTCTTCCTCGCGAAATGCCTGTCTCATTACCGTAAAAAGATATTTGATTTCGCTAAATGGGAAATTAATGAGCAAGCCGGCTGTTATTCCGCCAAATACAATTAAGATTGACGGCAAATGAATAAAAGAGGCAAAGCCATCGGTGCCGCCGCTGGTCACAATAGCAAACACTAGCAGAACAAGCCCTGCAAGAATGCCAATAGGTGTCAGTGCATCAAATTTTTTCATCTTTCCTCCCTACCTTCTGCTGCAGAAACAGTCTTCTACTCTTACTATCGGAGGAAATATTACTTTGTTGACCCTCTTTTTTCAATACGATGCGGCAGCACAACAATTGGGCTTTCTACTTCTTCTTTATTCATATATTTTGTTAACAGCCTCATAGCAACTGCCCCGATATCGTACAATGGCTGTACGACAGAGGTCAGCTGAGGGCGGACCATCAATGCAAGCTTGGTGCTTTCGAAGCTAATAACTTCCAGTTCTTCAGGAATTTTCAATCCGCTATCCTGTGCCCCGTGAATAATGCCGAGAGCCATCTCATCGCCATTGGCAAATACTGCCGTCGGCTTGACAGCAGCTGTTTCAAGCTTGTGCCACGCCTCGATCCCTGATTCGTATGTGTAATCTCCATCAATCACTAATTCATCGACAACAGGTAAGTTCGCAGCATCCATGCCTTCCTTATATCCGCGCAATACATACTGGCTGATTGTATCATCCAACGGTCCATCAACAAATGCAATATGTTCATGCCCTTTTTCAGCAAGCGCGCTGATAACATCAACCGCCGCTTCCTCATAATTAATATTGACAGACGGGATTTTTTCAGTAGGCTCCAATGAACCTGCCAAAACAACTGGAACCGGAGAACGTTCAAACTCTTCCACATGCTCCTGTGTGATTCGGCCGCCCATAAATATAAGCCCGTCTACTTGCTTGCCGAGCATCGTATGGATTAAGTGAATTTCCTTTTCCTTATTTTGGTCGGAGTTGCTTAAGATAATATTGTATTTATACATGGTGGCAATGTCTTCAATCCCTCTTGCCAGTTCAGCGTAAAATATATTCGAGATATCGGGGATAATTACGCCTACTGTTGTCGTTTTCTTGCTGGCCAATCCGCGAGCTACCGCATTTGGGCGATAGCCAAGGCGTTCAATGACTTCCAATACTTTTTTTCTTGTAGCAGGCTTTACATTTGGATTTCCATTTACCACACGGGAAACCGTTGCCATAGAAACACTCGCTTCCCGGGCTACATCATAGATCGTTACATTCATTTTTTTATCTTCTCCTTCGAATTAACTTTTTATCTCTATCTTAACAAAAAAAACTCCTGTAAATACACAGGAGTTACGCTTTTACAGGAATAGTTTGAAGAACTTCCTGATAAAATTCATCAAATTGTTGCAAATTCATTTGCTGTGCAGAGTCAGAAAGGGCTACAGCCGGATCAGGATGCACCTCCGCCATGACTCCATCTGCCCCAATAGCAAGCGCTGCTTTCGCTGTTGGAATTAACAGATCACGTCGTCCTGTGGAGTGAGTCACGTCTACAAAGACAGGCAAATGTGTTTCCTGCTTCAAGATTGGCACAGCCGAGATATCTAATGTATTGCGTGTCGCACGCTCGTATGTGCGTATGCCGCGCTCACAAAGTATAATTTGATCATTTCCGCGAGAGATAATGTACTCAGCTGCGTTAATGAATTCTTCAATTGTTGCTGCAAGACCGCGTTTTAAGAGTACGGGCTTCTTCACGCTGCCGGCCGCTTTCAGCAATTCAAAGTTTTGCATGTTGCGGGCTCCAATTTGGATCACATCAATATAATCGCAAGCTACCTCAATATCAGCCGGATTCACGATCTCACTGACAACCGCCAGATCATATTCATCGGCGACTCTCTTCAAGATTTTCAATCCTTCCAAACCAAGACCTTGGAAATCATAAGGAGAGGTACGCGGCTTGAATGCTCCGCCTCGAATTAATTTAAGTCCTTTATTTTTAATGGCTTCTGCTACTGCTGCCACTTGTTCATACGATTCAACAGCGCAAGGTCCGAATACAAATGTCGGAGAACCGTTTCCTACTTTCTCTCCGCGAATATTTACAATCGTATCTTCCGGTTTCTTCTTACGGGAAACAAGAAGCGCCTTGCGATGATCGTCTTGCTGCAGCTCAAGCCCCGCTTTAAAGATTTCTTTAAACAAGTGTTCAATCGTTGAATTTTCAAATGGCCCGCTGTTGCTTTCAACGATTTTATTCAACATCGCTCTTTCGCGGACAGGATCATAACGGTTGACGCCCTGCTTTTCTTTCACTCGCCCGATTTCCTGAACGAGTGTAGCGCGCTCGCTGATAAGATTCAGGAGTTCTACGTTTATTTCGTCAACACGCTGTCTTAACTGATCTAGTTCCTGGTTACTCACAATTATCATCCTTCCGCTTTAATATATTTATATCGCTTTCTCCCCTGCTCAATTGCACGCCTCTCCGTCCGTCTTTCTTTTCCTGGCAGGAAAGAACCAAACGGGAGAGAAGCAAGGTTTCCAATGTTAGGGACTATTATAAAACAAACATTCTGAAATGTCACGAACATTTTTCTTTAATTATTAGACGCTTTTAAGCGTTAAAGTAAAATAGCGAAAATAAGGTTGAAAAAGGCGGATTTTCACCCTTTTCAACCTTGCTTTTTATTTTTTCGAATCAGCGTTTTCCAATTGCTCGCGCGTAATTTTCCAATGAGATGCATGCCAGGAGGGACGCCCGTTTTCAAATAGAAATGCCTGCGGAGATTGATGGATGATATCGTATTCTCCTGCTATATAATTGGAAAGCTCCCTTGAATCCTGAACAGCTAAATAATACCCTTGTTCGTCCGGATGTTCATTTAAAAATGCTTGATATTCATCAAAGGCGCTGGCGCTCACTGGACATGTTGTACTATGCTTAAGGAAAAAGAAACGTTTATTTTCTTCCGCTAATTTTTCAAAATCGGCGATAATCTCTATTTTCTCCACGTTGATCTCCCTTCTGTATTGTAAACTTCCCGCTTTTTTAGCGTGCAGTGGCAAAAAAACAGCGGACAAGCCGCTGCTTTTTTATTTATTATTTTTTTTGTTGTGGGGCTTGCTGCTGTTCGAATTATTTTTATTTGAAGCGTTCGAGCTGTTTTTGACAGGACTGTTAGCTACGTTCTGTCCGCCTTTCTTGGCTTTTTCATCTACACCGACATCTGCCGGGTTGGCATAAACAGACGGTGCTGGCTTTTCAGCTTCTGCTGAACTGCCGGCCGCAGCTTCTCGGCTTGATTGCGAGTCCGCAGATGATCCATTCGTATTGCCAAGGTTTTTCTCGGTTTGATCAAAGGCTTTTTTTGTTTCCTCCAGCTTTTGAGAGATAGAATCCTTGACAGAACCGGCTGTTTCTTTGGCCTGGTCCATCATTTCATTTGCCGCCTCATTAGTTGAATCTGATCCGCCTGTTGGCATCATCGTCTTCACTTTGCCCATTAAGGCACCGGATTGATCTTGGACAGATTGAGACAAAGTAGACGTTTTATCTTTGGCGACAGCAGCAAGAGTGTTTCCTTTTTCTATTGCCATTTCCGTCCAGCCGCTAGCCCGTTCCTTCAATGTGCCCGCCTGTGAATTAAAGTCTTCACGCAGCTCTTTTCCAGATTTCGGAGCCATAAATAAAGCAGTGGCAGCGCCGACTAACCCGCCGACTAATGCACCGATTAAAAAATCTTTCGTGTTCATTGTACCGTCATCGTAGCTGTTTCCTGCCTCATAATTATCGTACTTTACATTCGGCTTTTTCATTTGTCCCATATCAATCTCTCCTTTTCGTTAATAATTTGGCTGGCGAGTTACAGACGAAGCTGATTCCGGAGCAGACAGCTCTCCGGCATTCGCCTGGCGCGGCCGCTCTTCTTTTCCTTCTTTAAACTTTTCAACAAGCTGTTTGACAATGTTTCCCCACTGCACTGCCTGGGAAATTTTATACTGATTTTTTTCCATTTGTGAGGCAACAGTTGTCGTTACTTTATTGATAGACTGGTTCAAGTTTTGAACAGTTAAACCAACATCTTTAACAGCGTATACCACTGTATTCAGTTGTTCAGTTTTATGCTGGACATCCTCGGCAAGGGCATTTGTTTTATGTAATAACTCTGTTGTTTCCGCTGTAATGCCTTGCATTTGTCCTTCTAATCTGTCTACTGTCCGGGAAAGGCTGTCCAGTGTTTTGTCAACTGATTTTAAAGTTTTTGACAAACTCAGGACAAGAATTAAAAAAGCGATCGCCGCTAACGCAGCACTTAAATACAAAATGATTTCCACTGTATGACACCTCCTGCAGTTCTTTTACTATACACTAAAGTTACCCCACAAATAAAAGGTTAAACACTCATAAATTCTCTTAAATGCCTAATTTTCCTGCTTATTTACCAAAAAAGTATAAAATGTTCACCGTTTAGCCACAGCTGCCGCTGAAAAAGAAAACTGCCGGAGAATCTCCGGCAGCCGGCGAGAAAGTGACAGCTGCCACCTTCTCATTATTGTTCATTCAGGTAGTTTTCATACGCAGACTGAAACTTTTGAATATCTCCGGCTCCCATAAAAACCAGCACGCTATCTTTGTGTTTGGCTAGGGAAGAAGTTTCTTCTTCCTTCAGTAAAACAGAGCCGGGAATCCTTTTTTGTAGATCTTCGATCGTCAGCTGGCCATGATGTTCACGGGCAGATCCGAAAATATCACATAAATATACACGATCGGCTCCGTTGAGACTTTCAGCAAAATCGTCTAAGAAAGTCTGTGTTCTAGAGAAGGTATGCGGTTGAAAGATAATAACGATTTCTCTGTCATGATACTTCTGCCGTGCAGAGTTAATCGTTGCTTTGATTTCAGTAGGATGATGCGCATAGTCGTCAATCAGCACCTGGGTTCCGATCACCTTCTCAGAAAAGCGCCGTTTCACGCCTTCAAACGTCAACAATCTTTCTTTGACGATTTCCGTGTCAATTTCCTCGTAATGACAAAGCGCAATGACAGCAAGCGCATTTAAAATATTATGATCTCCGAATGTCGGAATTTTAAATGATGCATAGAATGTATGGCGCACAAAAACATCAAAAGTTGTACCTGTTGCATCATGCTGCACGTTACGGGCCTGAAAATCATTTTCTTCTGCAAATCCATAAAACACGACAGGCACTTTAGCATGAATTCCTTGCAGGTACTCATCATCCCCGCAAGCAAAAATTCCCTTTTTCACCTTGAGAGCCATTTCCTGGAACGCAGAAAAAACGTCTTCTACATCGGCAAAATAATCCGGATGGTCAAAATCAATGTTCGTCATAATCGCATAGTCAGGGTCGTAAGATAAGAAGTGCCGGCGATATTCACATGCTTCAAAAGGAAAATAGATCGCCTCTTTCTCCCCTTTACCTGTGCCATCCCCGATCAGGAAAGAAGTTGGCTTTGCCCCGCTAATCACATGGGCCAGCAAACCTGTTGTTGATGTCTTTCCATGAGCGCCGGTAACAGCAATACTCGTAAAGTTTTGCATAAATTCTCCAAGAAAGCGGTGGTAGCGAATAACAGGAATCTGCAATTCATTTGCCCGCTGAATTTCCTCGTGATCATCGGGAAACGCATTGCCGGCAATTACAGTCATGCCCGGCTGAATATTATCAGCCCGAAACGGCAAGATAGGAATACCTGCCTCCTCCAGTGCTTTTTGAGTAAAAAAAGATTTATCCACATCAGAACCTTGCACGGTTTCACCTTGATCGTGAAGAACTTGTGCAAGGGCGCTCATTCCCGAGCCTTTAATTCCAACAAAGTGGTATGTTGTCATAATAGAACCTCCAGCATTCGTCTATCCGTAAGCATTATATGTATTTTAAGCCATTTTGCCCTTTTATAGACGACGGACAGTTAGCATTTTACATTGAAACATTATAACACTTTTTTTCGCGGCTGACTATGCAGCGTTTTTTTTCTGCCTAAAAAAGGAGGCCGCGTTTGATTGCGGACCTCCGAATCGCATCTTTGCAAAACAATTAATTTCCATGGGAATCATGGAGCGCTTGCAGCTCTTCTTCTGTCAAAAGCACCTCCCGCGGCCTTCCGGCTCGCTGCCCAGATACAAATCCTTGGGTTTCCATCATTTCGATTAAGCGCGCAGCCCGATTATAGCCGATTTTGAAATGCCGCTGCAATAACGAAGTAGAGGCCCCGCCCTGCTGGACCACAAACTCACATGCTTCCGGGAAGAGTTCATCTTCTGTTTCTGAAATAGCTGCTCTTTGAAGAAGCTCCTCCTGCTCAAACAAGTAATTGGGCTCCTGTTCTCTCCGTACGTGCGCCACGATTGTATCAATTTCATCGTCAGAAACAAATGTACCTTGCAGACGTACTGTTTCTGATGCCCCATTATTCAAAAAGAGCATATCACCGCGGCCGAGCAGCTTCTCCGCTCCACCTGTATCAATAATTGTGCGCGAATCTACTTGAGAAGACACAGAAAAAGCGATTCTCGTTGGAATGTTTGCTTTAATTAACCCAGTAATAACATCAACTGAAGGACGCTGTGTCGCTACAATTAAATGAATGCCGCACGCCCGCGCCTTTTGAGCGATCCGGCAAATCGCTTCTTCGACATCCGCAGGTGACATCATCATTAAATCAGCAAGCTCGTCAATGATAATGACGATATACGGCAAATGTTCACTTTTTCTTCCATGCGCCTCCGCTTTCTCATTGTACTTGGTAATGTCCCGAACGCCGGAATGGACAAAGAGCTCATAACGTCTCTCCATCTCTTCTACTGCCCATTTCAAAGCGGCTGTTGCTGCTTTGACATCTGTTATAACCGGACTTACCAGATGAGGAATACCGTTATAAGGCGCTAATTCAACCATTTTCGGATCAATGAGCATCAGCTTTAATTCATGAGGCGCGGCTTTATACAGAAGGCTGACGAGAATTGAGTTAATACAGACGCTCTTTCCTGATCCTGTTGCCCCGGCAATTAAGCCGTGGGGCATTTTCTTTAAATCCAGCACAACCGGCTCGCCGGAAATATCGAGACCGAGTGCTGAAGTGAGCGGAGAGGAATTTTCCGCAAAGGCGGGACTGGAAATAATTTCACTGATCTGCACCGGGCGGCTTTCTTTGTTCGGCACTTCAATCCCGATGACCTGAGTGCCGGGAATTGGCGCCTCAATCCGAATATTCCGTGCAGCCAGGCTCCGTTTAATATCATCCGTTAAATTTGTGATTTTGCTTACTTTTACGCCCCGTTCCGGCTCCACTTCAAACCGGGTAACAGAAGGGCCGACGGTAACGTTAACTACTGACGCCTTCACATTAAAATTCTTGAACGTTTCATTCAACACTTCACTTTGTGCATCGACCAATTCCCGGCTGGCTTCTTTCACAACAGGCGGGGATAAATAGGTTTCATACGGAAAGACATAGTACTCCGGCTCGCTATCGCTGGCGGCCTCCCCCTGCTTTTCCTCAGCAGCTGCAGGCGGCGTCAGACCTTCCTGTTCTTCCTCCTGCGGAAGAGCAAGATCATCTTCTTGGACAGAAAGCGACTCTTCAAGCAGAACAGGCGGCTGTTCGTGCCGTTTCTTCAGCAATTCGCGATCCTGTTTGGACATGATCACATTAAAGGGAGTTTGCCTTCTTTTGTGGCTTCTCTTTTCAGCTCGGGAAACTTTTTTTTCCTCCGGCAGCTTTCCTGTAGGATTTTCAGGCAGCGCCAGCTTTTCCTCAGCCTTTTCTTCAATCTGTTCCTCTGTTTTCTCCTCTGGCACGAACACCGCAGGCTCCTCTTTTTGTGCCGGTTCAGCTACAGTAGCAGCGGCTTCTTCGACTGCGAACAATGGTACAGCTTCTACATCAAATACTTTTTTCTTGTCCTCCGGCTTGAATAAAAGCAGAGGTTCTTCCTTTGGCAGTTTAGGAGCCGGCGCTTCTGTTTCAACCGGGTCAGCCGGAGTAAATAACACCTTTTCCTCTTCTTCAATATTCACTGTTTGCAGCTCCGGCGCCTCTTCGTGAACTATCGGACTACTCTCTTCCTGATGATTCAGCTCTGTCTCAGCTTTTTTATCCTCTGCAGGCATAGGCCGTTTTTGAAATCCGTAGATAGGAGAAGGAACCTCTGTCGGCTTAAAAGGGCCGGAAGGTGGCTTATAAGCCTCTGATGCCTGAACTGGCTGTGCAGAGTACACTTTTTCTTCCGGCTCATAAGTATATCCCTGCTCTGCCTCAAGTGTATTGCCAGGGAAATCTTCCCTTTCTAAACGAATTCTTCTTTTCCGGCGCGGCTGCAGTTGAGCTCTCTCTGGTTGAGAAAGGCCTAATTCCCGAGAAGGGTAGCGATAAGTGACTTTCGCTTTCATTTCCGGCGTTTCTGGAGGCCGCTCATGAAATACATAAGGAGCTGGCTGCTCCTCTGGCTTTTGTGAAACTGGTTTTTCATCTACAGTCGGCTCAGCCGGTTGTTCAAACTCTTCATCATCTATTTCTTCACGAAACAATCCCATTATTTTTTTAAAGAAGCTCATTACAATCACCTTTTCTTTTTAGAAAATCATTTCTTATTTTAACAGCTTTTGCCGCTGTGGCTATAGTAAATCGCAACAATTGAGACTTTTGCACCGAAAGACTGAAAAACCTTGAAAGCGCCGGTCTGCCTTCAAGGTTTTTCAGTCTATTTATTCATCTTCTCTTCCAACAGTCCGGTTTTTAGCCATGATAAAGATAGGTTCCAGCTTTCCTTCTTCATATAAAAATGAGAGAGCAGTAATCGGCACATGTCCGCTCGTAAAAAAGCTCATTGTCATTTGAGCCAGTACGTCATAGCCCGTTTCATTGCGGATATCACCGACAATAAGCACATCGCCATGCGGAACGGATACGGTCATTTCCCCCTCGGCTCTTTCAAACATTTCTTTTAAAAACTTATCATTTAAAATCCGGCTGGCATCATAGCCATCATTCGTATTGAGGAAATAAAATTTGTTGCCGGCCACTTCATCTGTTTTTACATCTGTTTTTAAAGAACGAAGGTTAAATTGAGCGATTTCACGAATATGTTCTTTCGTCCATCCTTCTTTTCTCATCAGCTGTTCATCAATAAGACGATACGTTTTTCCCAGATCCAGTGCATAGTAGATATTGGTCTCCGCTGTATGTTTGTCAATAAAAAATGGCACTTCTTCCGCCGCCTCTTTCGGAAAAGAAGTGGAACGGATTACAGGAAAAACATTTTTTTCTTGCGCCGCCAGCGAATGGTCGGCTCCCATGACAGACAGTGCCTCTTCTGCATAGTAAATGACCTCGTCAATTGCTTTTTCCTTTTTTTCATGCCACTTCGCGACGATCCCCGGGAGTGAGACAGTAATGCCTTTTCCTGACTGTTCATTTTCAATCCGCAGCTCGTCTCTTTCACGATCAAATTTAAACGAGCGATGGCTCTGTTTCAAACGCTCTTCAAGAATGCGTCTTAATTTTTTTGAATCCACACTCTCTCTCCTTTCTCAACAAAGACGCCTGGCCAGCCGACTGCCAAAACAAATCTGCAACCGGCGAGCCAGACGCTCGAATGTTATAAACTTTCAACAAATTGCTCGATTTCTTCCTTTGTCTTCCGGTCCTTGCTGACAAACCGGCCCAGCTCTTTGCCGCTGTCAAAAGCTACAAAGCTCGGAATGCCGAAGATATCCATACTGATACACAAATCGAGGAAGTCGTCACGATCAACATAGACAAAATTGTATTCATTATATTTCTCCTCAATTTCAGGCAGCACAGGTTCAATCACCCGGCAATCCGGACACCAGTCGGCAGAAAACAAAAAGATCTGTTTCCCTGATTCTTTCAGCTGCTGAAATTCCTCGATTGATGCTAGCTTCTTCACTCTTATTTTCCTCCTGTCGAGATGGTCATCTGGCCGGACTTAATCCAGCCCTTCCTTCTCATAGCTTCTGATATGAGTAAGCTTATCACAAGAGGACCGGCAAAATGAAGCAGAAAGACTTGCAGAAAAACCTCTGCTTTAAAGCCCATAACAGAAAACGTCATAATCTGCCCAACAAGTCCCGAGGTCCCCATCCCTGCTCCGGCAGCATTGTTTGCCATTGGCCATATCGTAGTGCCGATTGGTGCCAGTATCGCTCCGGCCACAGTAGGCGGGATCAGTATAAGCGGATGCTGAATAATATTAGGGACCTGGAGCATTGAGGTTCCCAGACCTTGGGCGATAAAGCCGCCCAACTTGTTTTCACGCCAGCTTGCTGCTGCAAAACCGATCATTTGCGCACTGCAGCCAATAGTAGCAGCTCCGGCAGCCAAGCCGTTTAAATCTAACATTAAAGCAATGGCGGCGCTAGATATCGGTGCGGTAAGCGCCAGGCCCATTAATACAGCGACAAGTATGCCCATCGTAATCGGACGCTGCAGCGTGGCCCATTCGATCCAGCCGCCAAACCATTTCATAAATGTATTGATGCCTGGCCCCAACAAAGCCGCTGCGCTATAACCCGTGGCAATCGTCACGAAAGGAGCCACAATAATGTCTACTTTTGTTGTGCCGCTGAGAGCCTTTCCAATCTCCGCTCCCAAAAGAGCCGCAACATAACTGCCTGCAGGACCGCCAAGCGCAGCCCCGGCCGCTCCCGTTGCCACACTGGCGAACAGAACAAGGGGCGGCGCTTTCAAACCAAATGCGACTGCTACTCCAATAGCAGGTCCCATAAGGCTCATCGCCAATTTTCCCATTTCTATAAGAAAAGGCAGGTTCAATTGCTCACCGATTGTTTTGATAATCAAACCGATAATAAGAGAGCTAAACAGCCCGAGTGCCATGAAGCTGAGCGCTTCGACAAAATAAACCTTCGGTGACAAGGTCACTCCTTTTTTTTGCAAATATGCTTTCAAAACGATTCCTCCTTACACCTATATTTACTGGTGTAAAGACAATTATATACTGTTTTCGCGGCAAAAAAAGCCCTTATTTGTCATTGTTCCGCAAAAATTGTCCTAGCAATAGTTTTGCCACATGAAGGAACATTTCATCCCTTGTTACTAAGCCGTTGGAAAAAATCCCAACCGCTCCCTCGTGCTGCCGGATTCCTCTTTTATTCGTAAATTGATCCATGACCGGACCAAGTTCTTGCCCGCTGCGGAGCTGTTCCGCTACTTCTTCAGGCAATAAAATTCGAGCGCCTCCTGCAGTGATAACAGGCTGTTCCTTAACGGCAAGCGCTCCCCAATTGCAAAGGTATAATCCGTCTTCCGTTTCCATGACTCCTCCTTCAAGGCCGATCCCAATATGAGCTTCTGCCTTTTCAAGAACAGCTTTCGCCCGGTTGATTGCCCCTTGTTTCGTTTCTGTATCGGAAAACGGCTGTTCTCTGACTCCGGAAGGAACGGAAAGGGCAATCACTTCTCCCTCTAGATGGGCTGCTTGCACTGCTTTTTCCACTGCCAGCCTCTTAGCCGGATTAGATGAACCGATCGCTATCTTCATGTATACCCCTGCTTTCGTCATAGTATTTTCAGCCCCTTTCGCCAAAGCAAATTCTTATTTCCCGGTCTTTTATCAAATAAAAACAGGCGCTTATTATGATCAGCGCCTGAATATGTTCAGCTTCCTGCTTTTAAGGAATCTACTGTCGCCCGGTCACTTGCTTTGACAAGGCGAATGAGCAGTTCTTTCGCGGCTGCGTAATCATCCACATGGATAATAGACGCATGCGTATGGATATAGCGTGAACAAATGCCGATGACAGCACTAGGCACACCTTCATTAGAGGTATGGACGCGGCCGGCATCTGTCCCGCCTTGAGAAACAAAATATTGATAGGGGATGTGATGAGTTTCAGCTGTATCAAGTATAAACTCTCTTATTCCCCGATGCGTGACCATCGTCCGGTCAAAAATACGAAGCAAGGCTCCTTTGCCCAGTTGGCCAAATTCGGTTTTATCCCCGGAGGCATCATTAGCCGGACTGGCATCCAATGCATAGAAAATATCGGGTTGAATCATTTGGGCAGCGGTTTGGGCGCCGCGGAGACCGACTTCCTCCTGTACGGTTGCACCAGCATAAAGGCGATTTGGCACAGTCTCTCCTTGAAGTTCCTTTAACAGTTCAATGGCTAAACCGCAACCGTAGCGATTATCCCAGGCTTTGGCGAGAATTTTCTTTTTATTTGCCATCGGAGTAAAGAGAGACACCGGCAAAATGGACTGGCCTGGTTTGATGCCAATACTTTTCGCATCTTCTTTATCATCTGCTCCGATATCAATCAGCATATTTTTGATTTCCATCGGCTTCTTGCGCTGTTCTTCATTCAACAAGTGAGGAGGCACGGAACTGATGACCCCAATCACCGGACCATTGTCCGTTATAATTTGCACCCGTTGAGCAAGAAGCACCTGTCCCCACCAGCCGCCAAGCGGTTGAAACCTGATCATTCCGTTATCTGTGATTTGTGTAACCATAAATCCGACTTCATCCATATGTCCGGCAACCATGACTACAGGGTCATTATCTGCTCCCTTTTTTACGCCGAAAATGCTGCCAAGCCCGTCTTGAACAACTTCATCCGCATACATTTCCAATTGCGTGCGCATGAACCGGCGGACATCGTGCTCATTTCCAGGAGCGCCCGGCAATTCCGTTAAAGTCTTAAAGAGGTCCATCGTTTCTTTATTCATGCTCTACTCTCCTTTTAAAGTCTGAACTGCCTTCATTCTACAGAAAATTGGACCAGACTTCCAGTTGGGACTATGGCAATTTTCTGAACATGAAAGACAGAAGTTTCAGCATTTTTCAAATTGATGTATACTTATAGTAATCTATTAAAACAGGGGTGAAAAAAATGAACATTAATTGGGGGGCATTCCTATTGGGAGCTGCTGCCGGAGCAGCAGGCGCCGTCATTGCACAGCAAAACTTGTCAAAAACTACATACGTTTCAGCGGAAAAAGCACTGAAAGAGGTAAAAGAAGCGTTTAAATCAGAAGGACCGATTGATGGTTCCTGGATTAAAATGAAGCCGGAACCATTGAAAAAAGCCGGAATGGACAAAATGGTCTACAAAGGCGGAGTTTCCCGCACAATCGGCCAGGAAAGAGAACAATTTGAATTTGTTGCTGACTCTCGCACAGGCACAATTATGGATGTATACAAAACGTATTAATCATCCTTATAACAGGAAAAGGGCTGTCCTATACGGGCAGCCCTTTTCCTGTCTTCAGCTTTGCACAGCTGCTTTTTCACGTTTGACGGACTCGATGATTTCCCCTTGTTCATTCCATTTTACCGCCCGGTAAACCGCATCATGATAAAAGAAAAACCATGCTTTTCTCTTCATCGCTTCAGGCAGCCACTTTTGCTTGGCTGCAATTGAATCCATTGGATAATCATCATAGGCCAGCACCCAAAGCGCATTTTGATGGGCATGGGTCGGCATGAGATCGGCCATATGAATGAGCCACTCTCCGCCTTGTTCAATTGTAATAATGGAATGGCCATTGCTGTGGCCGCCTGTATGAATCATTTTCACTCCTGTTACCGGCTCTATCTCTTCCTTATATGTTTGCACTTGGTGCGCAATCGCTTCCCAATTTTCCTTCCAATAGGTGTTCCTTGACCGGATATTTGGATGCCGCATTTCTTCCCATTCAGTCTCTGATGTGTAAATAACTGCGTTTGGAAAAGCGGGCACCAGGTTGTCCCCTTCAACCTTTGTTAATCCGAGAGCATGGTCAAAATGCATATGAGTCATCAAAATCATATCAATATCAGCAGGAGTCACCCCTAACTCCGCCAGACCTTCTTCCACTTTTGATTCTTCATTTACGCCATAATTGCGCATTTGCTTCTCGGTTAGCCGGCTGTTGCCAATTCCTGACTCGATTAAAATATTCTTCCCATCAAGCTGAAAAAATATTGGATCTGTCCGCAGTTCAATTTGATTCTTGTCGTTGCTCGCATATTTTTTTGACCAAAGAGGTTTTGGCACAACCCCAAACATGGCGCCGCCGTCCATATTTGTCACACCGCCTGTTAACCATGTAAGCGTTAGTTCTCCTGCCTGCAGTTTCTCCATTTTCTACTCCCCCTTCTTTTGTTCACATTTATTGTAACATTTCTTAAAAAATTGCGACATTGCCAACTGCTGGATAAAACCATGAATGGAGAACGAATTATTTTTAATAAGAGGAAGTTGTTGAAGAAGATGATTGAGGCTTCGGCGGAGTGTGCTGCAGCCGGACGCTTTTTCCAGGAGCCATTTCTTTTCCCAGGCATGAACGAGAAAGAAATCAACACTAAATAATTACAGAGCGAACCGGATAAATCCTTTGTTAACAAGCCTAGGCAGATAGATCTGTCAGCCGATGAATAATTACTGAAGAATCGGTTCATCTTAAAGGTGTACATCACAGAAAGGAGCACTCACCATGATGAAACTAAAGCATATAACTATCGCTTTTTTGCCATTTGTTTTATTGTTTGGATGTAACGCCAATGATGCAGCGAATGAGCGCAAAGGCGTAGACATTGAAAATGCCCGTTATGCCCCTCCAAATACACAAGATTCTAATGGGGTTCGAAACGACATGAACGACCGGAGCAGAGCTCTGACAAATAACGATGATAATAACATGATTGACAACAACGATAATAACGGCATGGAGGTATCTGACCGGGCAGAAAAACGGCTAGAGAATTTAAAGGAAATACAAACAGCCAAAGTTATCGTTACTGACCACAACGCTTATGCCGCAGTTGTTCTAAACGACGGATCAAAAGGCAATTTGAGCAATAAGCTTGAAGATAAAATTGCTGACGAGGTAAGAACAGCAGACCGCAGCGTCCATAAGGTGTATGTGTCCGCAAACCCTGACTTTGTACAGAGAATGCAAGGATATGGGGACCGTATCCAAGCCGGCCATCCAATCTCCGGTTTGTTTGACGAATTTTCCGAAACTGTGCGCCGGGTATTTCCAGACGCCCGTTAACAAGCTGAACATTCCGCAGTCAAAGTAAAACATGCCTCCATCTAGATGGAGGCATGTTTTTTTGAACGGCCTATTTCACCGGTATTTGGCTTCAACCCGGTAAATCCGCTGGCCTTTTTGCGAAAATTTCTCTTCATACTCTGTCATAATATTGCCTTCAAAATCACTTTTGTGCAGATCAAGGCTGAGGAACGTCAGGAGCATTCCGTAAGCCGAGAAGCTTTGCAGGGAGTACTCAAATAGCCCCTGGTTATCTGTTTTAAAATGGATTTCTCCGCCATTAGGCATGATGTCTTCATATAGCTTTAAAAACGTCCGGTAAGTTAATCGCCGTTTATCATGGCGCTTTTTCGGCCATGGATCGGAAAAATTTAAATAGACGCGACTAACATCCCCTTTTGCAAAATATTGGGCCAGATTTCTGGCGTCAGCATTCAGCAGCTTTACATTCGGAAGTTCTGCTTCAATCAGGCGGTCCAACGCTGTAACAATGACACTTTCATACAGCTCGATGCCGATAAAATTCACATCTGGATGGGCTTTCGCCATTTCTGTAACAAACTGGCCTTTGCCCGTTCCTACCTCGATGTATATGGGATTATCGTTATGAAATACTTCCTTCCAATTGCCCCGGTAATCTTCCGGATTAGGGACAATATATTGTGGATAGGCCTCGATTTTTTCCTTGGCCCATGGTTTATGTCTTAATCGCATGGCGGCACCTCATTCAAAAATATTTCGTTCAAACCATATCATGCTTATCTTTCACATTCAAGACAGAATATGCGATAAATCATGAAAGCCTTCTTTCATTTCCCGCAGGCGGCCGGTTTCCTTGTTCCATTGAATCGATAAAAGTGTTTGAACCAGAACATACCACTTCATTCGCAAGGCAAGGTGCGGTGTATAAACAAGACCATATTGAGCCAGCCAGTCTTCCCAGCGGCTTTCTTCAATATATGTGTATAGCATCATCCCGAGATCCACAGCCGGATCAGCAATTAAAGCTCCGTCCCAGTCAATGAGATATAGCTCATCTTCCTCCGACAGCAGCCAATTGTTATGATTAATATCGCCATGGCAAACAACATATTCCCCGTGACCGACCTCCGAAAGCTGGCCTTGGAGAAATTGAAGGGTCCTTTGAACATCTTCATGGTTTTTTATTTCTTCATCAAGCTGCTGTTCAATTTCGGCTAGGATCATTTTCGGCTCCATTGGCTCTTTTCCCAGCTTTTCGAGCATGGACAACAGCGGCTGGGAAGAATGAATTTTGCTCATCAGCCTCGCTACCCGGCTGTCCCCCATTTCGACCGGGGCAAGCTCACGGCCTTTAAGCCAATGCTGGGCTGTGATTACATCTCCATTTTCCAATCGTTTTGTCCAGATCAGCTTAGGAACAATCCCTTCAACCGACAAAACGGCCAAAAAAGGAGACGAATTTCTTTTTAAGAATAATTGCTGTCCTCCATGCTTAGCTGCATAAGCCTTTCCCGTTGCTCCGCCGGCTGGAGTGATTTCCCAATCTTGTCCAAGTAAGTGTTCCACCGTTAGTCACCTTCATTTTTGTTTGGCTCGTTCCAAGCCCGAATAAAAAAGACAGCTATCGATGGATCATAACAATAGCTATCTTCGTACTATGACAGGATTTATTTTTCATCTGCCATTTACGCGTTCATTTTAAAAGTTACCTCATATTTTATCACGAAATACTTTGTTCGGCTAGGTATTTCGCGCATACTGGCAAATAGCCGGTTTATGGAAAGAAAGCTTTCATCAGTCTTCTGAGTCCTCTGTTTCATTGAGAAACAAAAAATCACTGTCCTCATCCCACTCCGGACGGCGGATGCTCGTGGTCTGCCCAAAATCCAGCACACTCTTTGCCGCTTTTAATTGCACCGTTTTTAAAGGAGAGGGCATACTCCTCATTCGGGCAAGCCACTCCGAAAACATGCGGCTGTCTAAAATATCCAATCCAAACGGCGCACCCGGATAGTCCACAAAGCCATTGCGGCATACGATTGCTTTTCTGATGGGAAAATCCAGCTGCTGCCGCTGAAATAAGTTTTTCAGCACAGCCTCCATTCGGCTAACAGCAATCGTAGGGTTCAGCACCCGTCCTTCTTCCTTGCCATTCCGCTTAGCCCAAAAGTGATCCGCAGACCCAATGTAGACGGCCTGGTCTTCTTCTTCCAGAAAAGTAAGACACCAGGCTTCCGTCGGTGTCAACACCAGCACGTCCAGCTCCATTGGTGCTTTCTTCAGCTGGAGAACTGGTTCATACAATAGAAGAAAGCTATCCGGAAGGCGCTGCATTAAAAATCTTAGCCGCTCATCCTGAAAATACCGCGGATCAATATATGACTTTTCTCTTACCGTCGAACTGGCCCATTTCATTTGAAAGGTAAAAAGCTGATCGAGAAACTTGCGCTTTAACTCTTCAAGATTGGCTGCTGAACCGATATCGATGCTTTCAAACATAGAGGGCTCTTCCTCTTCAACAGCAGCCGATTCCTCTGCTCTTCCGCGCCAAAAAAAGGACTTTAGCTTTTGCATTACTTTTTTGTCTTCGTTCTCTTCTTCGGGTTCTTCAGACAGGAAGAATGCTTCCTCTTCCTTTCGGCGGTTCTGCTCCCAAAATCGCCTGATGCTCTCCCACTGCTGTTTTTTCAGCCGGGCAAAACGGGAGGGGTAATGAAAAATATCTGTTTCATATCTGGAAATATAGTCCTGTAGCTTAATCAACTGCGCCATGTTTCTTTATTCCTTTCCCTTACCTGTATGTAATTGAATTATTTGCTTTACTTTATATTTCGGACTCTTATCCAAATAAGTTTCGTATAAAACGACAGTTTCTGCTAAAAATTTTTGATTGACCTCTAACTGCGGGAGTTGAAAGAGCGATTCACCCTTCCATTTTCTAGCTAGTGTGATGTGTGGACGAAATGGTCTGTCATCGATGCTGAATCCGGCTTCCCGGCAGGCAGAGCTGACAGCTGATTGCAATGTATCCAGCCGCTGTTCCTCCTTTACCCCTGCCCAAAAAATACGCGGCTCGGTCTTTTTTCCAAAAACGCCGAGAGAATTGATAACAAGCGGAAAGGCTTCCAATTCCTGTACCGACGAAGCAACAAGCGAACGAGCTGCTTGCAGCTGCTCTTCGTCGGCTGATCCCAAAAACGCCAGCGTAAGATGCAAATCCTGCTCATGCACAAACCTTGCAAATGGAAGCTGTTGTTTTTGAATGCACTGATGCAGTGATTGTTTTAATTCATTCGGCAAAGGAAGGGCGAAGAAATAATGATTTTGGCTCATGTTAGCTACCCCTTATAATCGATTTTCCATCTATTTTACCAAATATGCCAGCGGTTTCACAAATGGACCAAAAACATTGAATTCCTCTCTGTATTGATTGGATTAATACGAATTAATGTGATAATAATAGAAGTAGGAAAAAGAGAAGAAAGGATGAGCAGCAATGAAAACAGTGAACAATATCGCTGAATTAATTGGAGATACGCCCCTTGTCAAACTAAACCGTCTCGCCCCTGAGCATGGAGCGGACGTTTATTTAAAACTGGAATTCTTTAACCCGAGCAAAAGCGTGAAGGACCGAGCCGCCTTCAATATGATCATTGAAGCCGAAAAAGCAGGCCTGTTAAAGCCTGGCGCCACCATTATCGAGCCAACGAGCGGCAACACAGGCATTGGCCTGGCGATGAATGCGGCTGCCAGAGGCTATAAAGCTATCTTAGTCATGCCCGATACGATGACAAAAGAGCGGATCAACCTTTTAAAAGCTTATGGAGCCGAAGTTGTGCTGACGCCAGGCGATCAAAAAATGCCGGGAGCAATTCACAAGGCTGAAGAGCTTGCCGAAAGCATTCCCAACAGCTTTATTCCCATGCAATTTGACAATCAAGCAAACCCGGACGCCCATCGGAAAACAACGGCTGTAGAAATCCTGGAAGCGGCAAAGGAAATTGGCAAAACTCTCGGTGCTTTTGTCGCTACCGCAGGCACAGGCGGCACCATCACCGGCACAGGTGAAGCGCTGAAAGAACATATTCCCGGATTAAAAGTACATGTAGTGGAGCCAGCCGGTTCGCCAGTCTTATCCGGCGGCCAGCCCGGCAAGCATAAATTAGTCGGCACAAGCCCGGGCTTTATTCCAAATACGCTCAACGAAAAGGTATATGATCACATTTACCGGATCAAAGATGAGGAAGCCTACGAAATGGTGCACCGTCTCGCCCGGGAAGAGGGAATCCTTGTAGGGCCGTCTTCAGGCGCCGCTTGTTACGCAGCTATTCAAACCGCAAAAACCTTGACGAAGGATGACATGGTTGTATGCATTGCCTGCGATACGGGTGAACGCTACTTATCAAGCGACTTATTCCAATCATAAACAACGATCCCTCTTTCATTTTGTTGAAAGAGGGATCGTTGTTTATCGCCTATACTAATGAAGATTCTCCGGCCAGCTCCCAAATCGCTTGGGCATAAATCGCTGTCGCTTTCAGTAAATCTGCAATGAACATATATTCATCCTTTTGATGGGCAACATCCTCCCGCCCAGGAAACAGAGCACCAAAGGCAACCCCGGTTTCCAAGCTGCGCGCATACGTGCCGCCACCGATGGACAGCAGCTCTGCTTTCTCTCCGGTTTGCTCTTCATATACTTTGCAAAGGGTTTCAATAAACGGATGATTTTGATCCACATGATGAGGAGCGCTGTCAGAGAAGTTTTCAATTCCAAACCTTTCCTCTGCAAGCCGCTTTGTCAGCAGCTCTTGCTTTTCCTTTAGCGGGAATGTAACCGGGTAGCGCATATTCAACCCGAGACGGCCGCCGGTTTTTTCATTAAATAACAGCTTTCCTACATTGATCGTCAAATCTCCGGTGATCTTGTCCGAGTAATCAATCCCTAACTTCCTGCCGCGGGATTCCTCAAAGAAAAACCGGCTCGCAAATCCGAAAAACTGGGCCGCTTTCTGATCAAGCTCCCTCCCGGCTAAAAATTCAGCCAGATAAAGTCCGGCGTTTTTTCCAAGATCCGGCTCCATTCCATGGGAAGAGACCCCTTTTAATTCTAAAATCAGCTTTCCGTTGTCGATATGGAAGCGGCCGTCTAATCCGTGCTCCTCCACAAATGCCCCGTAGCTTTGAATCACCTCTGTTTGCCCCCGTTGGACGGTGACTGCTGCTTTGGCATAATCCGGCACCATATTATACCGTCTTCCTGATTCAAAAGAATGGACGGTCATTTCTTCGGATGGCTTATGAGCCTGCTCATCGGCTTGCTGGACAATATCAAAATCAGCAATTCCTTTTTCCGCATAAATAATTGGGAAATCAGCATCCGGTGCAAACCCGACAGCCGGCATTTCTTCGCTTTCAAAGTAACGGTCCACACAGCGCCATTCACTTTCTTCATCCGTGCCAATGATCATTCGCACTCGTTTATTAAGCGGCAGCCCTAGCTCTTTGATCATTTTCATTGCATAGTAAGCAGCCATTGTCGGTCCTTTATCATCAATGGCCCCGCGTCCGAATATTTTCCCGTCCTTTATCTCTCCTCCGAACGGATCGGTTGTCCAGCCATCGCCTTCCGGCACCACGTCTACATGGCACAGAATGCCGACAAGCTCCTCGCCTGAACCAAATTCTAAGTGGCCCGCGAGATTGTCCACATTTTTCCCGGCAAATCCGTCTCTCTCCCCAAGCTCCAGCATGAAATCAAGCGCTTCCTTGACCCGCTCGCCAAGTGGGGCTGACGCGGTTGCTTCTTCTTCATTTAACACGCTTTTAATAGCGATTAACGATTGCAAATCATGAAGGAGTGCTTCTTTCCTCTTCTCTGCTTCAACTTGCCAATTTATTTCTTTCATTGACTTCTTCCTCCCATCCGTCGTTTTCTTTATTTTACCTGTATCTCTCAGGAAAAAGAATGGATAACTTCCAATAAAACCTTACTTTATTGTTAGTTTAGTGAAAAAAAAGGGTAAACAACATATGAAGTTTTAGAAAATCAAGCATTTTTTCTAGAAAAATAAATATAAATGAGGTAAAATACAATTGTCAGACATCTTACACACTTAAGTAAAGGAGCTGTCTGCGGGACATTAACTACATAGTCAATGAGAAGCATGAAACTTCTCGCTCACCGTCGTCTGTTGTATTGCCTCTGTGAAAAAAGATGAGGGAGTGGTTATTTGAAACCTTCAACAAATCGGATGCTAAATCGGATCAAATCAGTCTATATGTTTATTAAAGAAAACGGGACTGTTTCGACTCAGGAAATTGTGGATGAATTTGGTATCACTCCTCGCACCATTCAAAGAGATTTGAATGTGTTAGCTTACAACGACTTGGTCATCAGTCCAAGCCGTGGCAAGTGGACAACGACACAAAAGAAAGTAAGAATGACTTCATGAACAAGCCCCTGCCTTAACTGGCAAGGGCTTTTTTTGTTGCAAGTTGGATAAATCCCAGCTTACTCTTTTCCGCCGTTTTTCAAGAGGGCAACTTCCTCCTCTGTCAGCTCCCTGTATTCACCGAGATTTAACTCTTCATCCAGTTGAAGCGGTCCCATGGAGATTCGCTGCAAATAGACAACTCTCTTGCCAACAGCTTCGAACATTCTTTTCACCTGATGGAATTTTCCTTCAGTAATGGTCAGTTCAATATCTGAACGCGGACCGCTTTTTAAAATGTTTAATTCTCCCGGCTTGGTCAAATAACCGTCATCTAACGTCACGCCCTGTTGAAAAGCTGCTGTATCTTCTTCCGTGACTTCTCCCTCGATAACAGCGAAATAGGTTTTAGGCACATGCTTTTTGGGAGAAAGCAGCTGATGGGCGAGAACTCCATCGTTTGTCAGAAGCAGCAGCCCCTCCGTATCTTTATCAAGACGCCCCACCGGAAACGGCTGGAACACCGCGTGATCCGCTTCAAGCAAATCAACCACCGTTTCATCCTTCACATCTTCTGTAGCTGAAATAACACCTGGCGGCTTATTCATCATCAAATAAATAAACTCCCGGTAATATACTTCTTCATCGTAGAGCATTATCCGGTCTTTCTCTGGATCAACGTGCGTCTTTGCGTCTTTAACGGCTTCTCCATTGACCGTGACTGCGCCAGCCTTTAACAGCTGTTTTACTTCCTTGCGGCTTCCGTAGCCGATATTAGCCAGCAATTTATCAATTCTCACTCAGATCCCTCCATTGATCATTTTGCCCGTGACAGCATCAGGACGGTTACGATAATACAAACGGTGCCGAGCCACTCTCCAAATCCAAATGGAACACCTAACAGAAAAACAGATAAAAAGACAGCAGACAACGGCTCCGCACAAGCTAAGAGACTCGTTTCCGATGCACGCAAATAATGAAGGCTCTCTAAATAAAAATAAAAAGCAAGCAAAGTGCCGAAGAGAATAACAAAACTAACAGCCGCCACTGTCGCAAAGGACATTGTCCCTTCGAATTTCCATGGCGGGTGGACAAAGCTGAAAAAGACGCCGGCTGCCGTCATAGCCCAGCCAACTACTAGGATAGATCCCCATCTCTTTAACAGCTTGAGCGGATACAAAGTATAAAAAGCAAGCGCCACAGCTGAACTCAGTCCCCAGAATAAAGCCGTTCCCGAAATAGTCAGCTCATTAGGATTCCCCCCTGTCACAAGAAAAAACGTCCCTAATACCGACAGCAGAACCGCAATGATTTCTTTTCCGGCCGGTCTCGCTTTTGAACGGATGGCAAGGTACAAAACGATCAGCACTGGAGCCAAATATTGGAGAACCGTAGCAGTAGCTGCATTTCCGCTATTAATGGCCGAAAAGAATGTATATTGAACGCCCAGCATGCCGAAAAGACTGAACAACACGAGTGACGGCCAGCTGAAGCGATCCTTCCACATATCAAAGATCGACTGTTTTTCTTTTACTGCCGCAAAAAGCAGCAGCAACAATCCGGCGGCCAGCAATCTCGCTGTGACTAGCCACTCTACCCCGACTCCCTGCTTTTGAAAAAGAAATTGGGCGATTACTCCTGATGCGCCCCAAAACAAGGAACTGGCAAGAACCATGATAATCCCCTTTGTTCTTGATGGATAAGCAAGATCTTTCTCCATCTTTTTCCTCCTTTCTTCCCAATGAGAAAAGCAGTTTCCTTAGAAAGGAAGCCTGCTTTTTTCACGAATCATTAAGCTTTTGCTCTTTTAAATTTATTTTTCAATCCGTTAAGCCGTGTGCCGAACAAAGCATCGGCAAGCCCGCTGCGGAAGCTGAAGAAGAAATATACGGCCGCACCGGCTATGGCGCAAATAGCAATCAAAAGCGTGCTTTGTATTTTGCTGTCTGCATTGAACAGCGGATGCATCACAAAGTATAAGAGCAACACCGCTGCTGCCATAATGATATTATACCAAGCAATTTGGCCAATCTTTCCAGCAATAGAGCGAAGCGAATAATCGGCATAATACCTGATAACAAGTAAGTTAATAATGATAGAGGCACCGTATCCGATCGCTGTCGCATAAATAGCGCCTTCTCCTTGAAACAGCTTAATCAGCGGGATATTAAGGACCAGCTTCAGCAAAATACCGACCAGCAAGCTGAATACTGTAAAACGCTGCTCATTAATCCCTTGCAAAATGGCGGCCGTGACAGTGAATAACGCAAACAAAATAGCCACTGGCGCATACACCCGCAAAATATCTGTGCCGAGGCTGCTATGCTCATAAAAGGCGGTATAAAACGGCTCGGCCAGGAGCATAATGCCGACAACGGCCGGAACAGTTAAATACAAAAGGACTTGAAAGGTCTGATCCAGCTGTTTTTTCACTTTATCTGAGCTCCCGGATACAAAAGAGCTAGTGACAAGCGGCACAAGTGTCATCGCAAAAGCGGTAGCTAATGAAACAGGAATAATAACAATTTTCTGCGTACTGAAATTAACAATTCCAAAGACGGTATCCGCCACTTTCGCTTGGCCGATTTCTGCCATCGCCCGGTTAAAGGTGACCGTATCAACCAGTTGATAGAGAGGGATCGCAATACCAACGAAAATAAATGGAATAGCGTAGACAACAATCTCACTGTAAATATCAAACAGCTTGACATCGGCACTGCTTTCATCCTTCTCAAGCAGCTCATTTAAATGATGTTTACGCTTTTTCCAGTACCAAAACAAGACAAGCAAACCGAACACTGCACCGACAAAAGCCGCAAAGGTCGCTACACCGATCGCATGCACCACAGTGCCGTTAAAAACGTTCAACACAATATAAGCGCCGGCTAAGAGAAAGATAATGCGGGCAATTTGCTCAACCACCTGAGAAACGGCGGAAGGCCCCATGGATTGATGCCCCTGGAAAAAGCCGCGCATTAAGCTCATAAATGGAACAATGATGAGAGCGAAACTGACTGCGCGAATCACGTAAGCCACTTCATCGACTGTATAAATTTGATCTTTATCGACAACCATAATGCTAGCGAACCATGGTGCACAAATGTACATGGTCAGAAAGGCTAGAAACCCTGTAATCGACATAATGACAAGGCCGGATTTAAACAGCCGGCGGCCGACGGCATACTCGCCGAGAGCATTGTATTTGGCGATAAACTTAGACACTGCGAGCGGCACTCCCGCCGTCGCTATACTAATAAAGATCGTATACGGCACATAGCCATATTGATAAAGTGACGTCGCTTCTTTTCCAACAATCGAATAAAATGGTATAACATAGAACAATCCAAGAAACTTGGAGATAAATGTCCCTAATGTTAGAATAAACGTTCCCCTGATAAGCTTCGAAGACATAAAGATTCCCTTTCTATTCCATTAAAATAAATACAAACGCTAAAAATCAGTTTACCTCTTTCATACCGTTCAGGCAATTTATTAGGCAAAAATTTTCGCTAGTATGTAACAAAATAAATAATTAAAGGAATGAACGGTGCGTTTGTCATAGCCGCCATTTTGACCGTTGCCGCTCTCGTATTGGCCTTCTTCCTCCCCTCCAATAAAGAAAAAACTGCTTAAGAGGATCTTTAGGGTCCTCTTTTTTCTATGATTGACAACTAGTTAATAAATCAACTACTATGAAAAGAATTGTTCAGGAAAGAAGGGAGCTTATAATGGAGTATGATGTAATTATTGTTGGAGGCGGTCCTTCCGGTTTAATGGCGGCCATTGCAGCCGGCGAACAGACAAAGCGCGTGCTGCTCGTCGATAAAGGCAGCAAGCTTGGAAGAAAGCTCGCCATCTCGGGCGGCGGCCGCTGCAATGTAACCAACCGCCTGCCTGTTGATGAAATTATCAAGCATATCCCCGGCAACGGCCGTTTTTTATATAGCGCCTTCTCCGTATTTAACAACGAAGATATCATCCGCTTTTTTGAAAATCTCGGGATTGCTTTAAAGGAAGAAGATCATGGCCGCATGTTTCCGGTAACGAATAAAGCCCAGTCAGTCGTTAATGCTCTCCTGAATCGGATGCAGGAGCTAAACGTGGAAGTAAGAGTGAATACGGCCGTGGCTGATTTGCTGTTCGAGAATGGCCGCACCGCCGGCATCATGCTGCGTGACGGGCAAACGATCCATAGCCGCGCTGTCGTTATTGCTGCAGGCGGCAGTTCCGTTCCTCAGACAGGTTCGACAGGGGATGCGTATCCCTGGGCGGAAAAAGCCGGTCATACAGTAACAGAGCTTTATCCAACTGAAGTGCCGGTTACTTCACAAGAACCTTTTATTAAAGAAAAGAAGCTGCAAGGACTTTCACTTCGCGATGCAGCCGTCAGTGTCTTAAACCTTAAAGGCAAACCGATTATTACCCACCGGATGGATATGATCTTCACCCACTTCGGGCTGTCGGGACCGGCCGTGCTTCGCTGCAGCCAGTTCGTTGTGAAAGCACTGAAGAAAAGCAAGACTGGCGACGTATGGATGGCAATCGACTGCTTGCCTGATAAACGTGAAGACCAATTGTTTCGCGAGGTGCGCGAGCTGCTTGCCGCCCATCCGAAAAAATCAGTAAAAAACAGCTTGAAAGGACTGCTTCCGGAGCGTTATTTGCTGTTTTTGCTTGAAAGAGCGGAGATTGATGAGGAAGCGCCCGGCAACAACATCAGCATAGAAAAGCTGCGGCAATTTGTCCATCTATGCAAGCACTTCCGCTTTTCTGTAAATGGCACCTTGCCGCTTGAAAAAGCCTTTGTTACCGGCGGCGGCATCTCTATTAAAGAAGTTGATCCGAAAACAATGGCGTCGAAAAAAATGCCCGGCTTGTTTTTTTGCGGAGAAGTGCTCGACATCCACGGTTACACGGGAGGATATAATATTACTTCCGCACTCATTACCGGGCGGCTGGCTGGTTCAAATGCCGCCCAATGAAAAAAGCAGAGAGACCTTCTCTCTGCTTTTCGTATTAACAAAACCGGTTTTCATTGGAGACACTCTGATTAATCCGCGTCCGCAGGGACACTTCCGTGTGGCCGTTCACCTGGGAATTCGTACGTTTCGGCCTCGTCCAATTGTGGTGAAACTTCTGAGAAGTCGGATCAAGCCAATGTTTTTTGCTCATTATCCTCACCTCACCGGAAATTTGTCAACAGGTATTCACTAGTGAATACCTGTTTAGCTTGTGTTAAAAAAATTGAAATATGTCGTTTCTTTTGAGCGAGACCCCTCTTCTTAACAGTTGGCGGCTCAGGATATCCTTTCCATGCCGCACGCTTTAACTAAGATCGCCTTTCTTCCCCCAATATGTTCCAAGCCCTATTCATAAAAAAGCTGCTCCCTCCTATTAGAGGGAACAGCAGGCTGCCTTATTCTGTTTCTCCAGTCCAGTCAAGCATGCCGCCTGTCATATTGCGCACTTTAAATCCTTGGTCACGCATATAATAGCAGACATTTTCGCTGCGGCGCCCGGAGCGGCAAACAAAAATATACTCCTTCTCTTTGTCAAACTGATCTAAATGCTCAGGGATCGTTCCCATAACGATATGTTTTGCTTGCGGAATCTTGCCGCCGGCTACTTCCTCTTCTTCCCGAACGTCAACGACTTCAAGGTTTTCTCCATTTTCTAACCTTTGCTTCAGCTCTTCTGCAGTAATCTCTGGAATTGGCTCCATCTGTCCCATCCTTTCTTTAGTTCGCTACGATATTAACAAGCTTTCCTGGTACCGCAATAACTTTGCGGATTGTTTTTCCGGCAATTTGCTCTTGCACCTTCTCTTCATTCATAGCCAATTGTTCCATTTCTTCTTTTGTGGCTTCTTTGGAGACCATCAGTTTCGTTTTCATTTTGCCGTTTACTTGAACGACAATTTCCACTTCATCATCAACAAGCTTAGACTCATCATATGTTGGCCATGGCTCGTAGCTGACTGTGCCTTGATGCCCAAGTTTTTCCCACATTTCTTCTGCCAGATGCGGAGCAACCGGGGAAAGCAGCTTAACAAAACCTTCGACATATTGTTTTGGAATGGCCTCCGCTTTATATCCTTCATTAATAAACACCATCATTTGCGAAATAGCTGTATTGAAGCGCAAATGCTCGTAGTCTTCTGTCACTTTCTTCACGGTCTGATGATACACTTTTTCTAAATTATTTCCAGATGCCGTGACTTTATCGCTTAACTCACCATTTTCTTGAATGAACAAGCGCCAGATGCGGTCAAGAAAACGGCGCGCGCCATCCAGACCGGTTGTAGACCAGGCAATCGAGGCGTCAAGCGGTCCCATGAACATTTCATAGAGACGAAGTGTGTCCGCTCCATGGCTTTCAACGATTTCATCAGGGTTGACCACGTTCCCCTTCGACTTACTCATTTTCTCATTATTTTCACCAAGAATCATGCCTTGATTAAACAGCTTTTGGAACGGCTCTTTCGTATGAACCAAGCCAATATCGTATAGAACTTTATGCCAGAAACGAGCATACAGCAAGTGAAGAACCGCGTGCTCGGCTCCTCCGATATAAATGTCAACCGGCAGCCATTCCTTCAGCTTATCCTTATCAGCAAGCGCTTCTGTGTTGTGCGGATCGATGAAGCGTAAATAATACCAGCAGCTTCCCGCCCATTGCGGCATTGTATTTGTTTCACGGCGGCCTTTTTTGCCGGTTTCCGGATCGACCACATTCACCCACTCATCAATGTTGGCAAGCGGTGACTCACCTGTTCCACTCGGTTTAATTTCTGTTGTAACAGGAAGCACAAGCGGCAATTCCTCTTCTGGCACTGTGCTCATTGTGCCGTCTTCCCAATGGATGATCGGGATTGGTTCACCCCAATACCGCTGACGGCTGAACAGCCAGTCACGCAAGCGATAGGTCACTTTCTTAGTGCCAATGCCTTTTTGTTCAAGCCACTCAATCATTTTCTGAATAGCTTCCTCTTTATTCAAGCCGTTCAGGAAATCAGAATTAACGTGCTCGCCATCTCCTGTATAAGCCTCTTTGTCAACCTCTCCGCCAGCAACAACTTCCCGAATCGGCAGATTAAACATTTGAGCAAACTCATAGTCGCGTTCATCATGCGCCGGAACAGCCATAATTGCGCCGGTTCCGTAGCTCATAAGCACATAATCTGCAATCCAGATCGGCATTTTTTCGCCGTTGGCTGGATTGATGGCATAAGCACCGGTAAACACACCGGTTTTTTCTTTCGCAAGATCCGTACGCTCCAGGTCGCTCTTTGACTTGATTTTATCTAAATAAGCGGCAACAGCATCTTTTTGTTCATCAGTTGTGATTTGGGCGACAAATGGATGCTCAGGCGCCAAAACCGCGTATGTAGCCCCGAACAGTGTATCAGGACGCGTAGTAAATACAGTAAATGTTTCCTTATGCCCGTCGATTGTAAAAGTGACTTCTGCGCCTTCTGAGCGGCCAATCCAGTTGCGCTGCATGTCTTTAATGCTTTCAGGCCAGTCAAGCTCTTCTAAATCATCCAACAAACGATCCGCATATTCGGTGATTTTCAGCATCCACTGCTTCATTGGCCGGCGTTCCACCGGATGGTCGCCCCGTTCACTTTTGCCATCAATAACTTCTTCATTGGCAAGCACCGTGCCAAGTGCCGGGCACCAGTTAACCGCTACTTCATCAATATAAGCCAAGCCTTTTTTATATAGCTGAAGGAAAATCCATTGCGTCCACTTATAATATTGCGGATCGGTTGTGTTAATTTCCCGATCCCAATCATAAGAAAAGCCGAGGGATTTAATTTGGCGGCGGAAATTATTAATGTTTTGTTCCGTAAATTCTGCCGGATCATTTCCCGTATCCAATGCATATTGTTCCGCTGGCAAACCGAACGCATCCCATCCCATCGGGTGAAGAACGTTATATCCTTGCATCCGCTTCAGGCGCGATAAAATATCCGTTGCTGTGTACCCTTCCGGATGGCCTACATGAAGCCCTGCACCGGATGGATAAGGAAACATATCAAGCGCGTAAAATTTAGGCTGATCTTTTTGTTCAGTTGTTTTAAAGGTTTTATTTTCTTCCCAGTATTGCTGCCATTTCTTCTCAATCTGCTGATGATTGAAACTCATCTGTAACACCCTTCCCTGTTGAATATTAAAAAACTCCCGCCCCATAATTGGGACGAGAGTATAGTTCCCGCGGTACCACCCAGATTAGTGCCTTTTTTAATAGGCACTCTGCTTTATGTCTTTAACGCGGATCGGCGGCAGGCACTACCTGCTGACTTCCAGCGTTCGCACCTGCGATTCCAAAGGCGAGTTCATGGGATTTCGGACTGGCTTGCACCTTCCGCCAGCTCTCTAATACCGAAAGTCGTCACTACTACTCCTTGTCATCATCTTTTGCTTATTCAATCTACGACTATTTTAGACAAAATTATCTGCAGTTGCAAGCTTAAAGAGAAGAAATGGAAGGAGATGGCACTTCTTTGTTCTTTTTTAACGGCCGGTCATAGACGATGGTCAATCCAAGACTGATGAACAAGAAAGCAATCAGGGTGATAAATAACACCGGCATGCCGTATAAATCAACAAGAACTCCGCCGAGCACCGGTCCAAACATCCGGCCGGCTGTTGCCGTACTGTTAACAATCCCCTGATAAAACCCTTCACGCCCCTTTGGCGACAACTGGCTCGCCACTGTCGGAACAGCCGGCCAAACGAACATTTCACCGATAGTTAAAATAAGCATCGCTGCTAAAAAGCCTTTAAAGTCATTTGCAAATGCCGTGATGCCGAATGACCCCATGAAAATCAGAATGCCAATCACGATTTGCTTTTTCAAATTATCCTGGAAAGCCCGGACGAAAAAGTTTACGAGCGGCTGGCCAAACACAATTAACAAGCCGTTAATCGTCCAAAGCAAGCTGTAATCCCTTAAACTGATATTGACCTCCTGCGTGTAATTGGCAATCGTAGACTGCCATTGTACATACCCCACCCAGCAAAGCATATACGCTGTGCATAAGATAAACAGGGCCGTCAGCTTGCTGCGGCTCTTCACCTTTCCGTTTTCGGCGATCACATTTGTCTGAGCCCCGGTCACATTCGCCATTTGGCGGTAACCGAACACCGCGATAAAAAAGAATACAGCAAACATGGATAAATTGGCTGCAAAAATATAATTAAATGAAAAAGAAGCGACAAAACCGCCCATGGCCGAACCGAGGGCTACTCCAGCATTTTGCGAAATATAAATAGCGTTAAACGCCCGGCGCCCTCCTTGCGGCCAAACCGCGCCGACCAATGCATAGACAGCGGGAAAAATCACTCCTGATCCAAAACCGACAATTGTTAAGAAAACAACGTAATAGGGCCAGTCATGCCACATCGTCATGCCGGCCATCGCAACTAAGTTCATTCCTGCTCCAAGCAAAATCGTCCGGTAGCCGCCAAGCCTGTCAAACAACGCTCCGCCGAGCAAATTGCCGACAACGGTAGCACCAGCATTCAACATTAAAACAATCCCTGCCACCGACAAGGATTTTCCTAACTCACCATGTATGTAAATGGTGTTAAGGGGCCATAAAAATGAAGCACCTGTCACATTAATCACCATGCCGATCACCAACAACCAAACTGCTTTTGGCATACTGCATCCCCTCCTGTTTTCTAAATTATTTCGAGTTCCAAAATAGTATTCTAGAACGTTCAGTTAAATTTTTCAAGCTGTTTGCCGAACTTAAAATTCTGACTAATCCTTCCTTGAATCAAACTCGCTTTCACGGGCTCATTCATGATAAAATTTTCTTTATGCTGACGCTGTGAATCAGCTTTCAGGAGAGAGTGAGTTGAATAAATATGAATCCGTTTCCTTATGCCAATGACAATAAACGCTATCATACATGGAATTACCATTTGCGCAAGCAATTTGGGCATAAAGTATTCAAGGTTGCCTTAGACGGCGGCTTCGACTGCCCGAACCGCGACGGCACTGTTGCCTTTGGCGGCTGCACCTTCTGCAGTGCAGCCGGATCAGGCGACTTTGCGGGACAGCGGACGGACAGCCTGGAAAAACAGTTTCATGAAATCAAAGAAAGAATGCACCGCAAATGGAAGGATGGCAAATATATGGCTTACTTTCAAGCCTATACAAATACCCATGCTCCTGTAGATGTTCTTCGGCAAAAGTATGAAACCGTTCTCCAACAAGAAGACGTCGTTGGTTTATCGATTGCCACGCGTCCGGACTGTCTGCCTGACGATGTGGTTGAGTATTTAGCGGAGCTCAATGAACGAACTTATTTATGGGTGGAGCTCGGCTTGCAAACCGTTCACGAAACGACAGCCCATCTCATCAATCGGGCACACGACTTTTCCACCTATGCAGAAGGAGTGGAGAAGCTTCGCAGGCATAACATCCGCATCTGTTCACACATTATTAACGGTCTTCCTCTTGAAACACCAGAGATGATGATGGAAACAGCTGCCGCGGTTGCTGCTCTTGATGTCCAGGGCATAAAAATCCATTTACTTCATTTGTTAAAAGGCACGCCGATGGTCAAGCAATATGAGAAGGGGCTGCTTGAGTTTTTATCGCTTGAAGAGTACGTTCACCTTGTTTGCGACCAGCTGGAGGTTTTGCCGCCTGAAATGGTCATCCACCGCATTACCGGGGATGGACCGATCCAGCTGATGATCGGTCCCATGTGGAGTGTAGATAAATGGACCGTCCTGAATGCCATCGATGATGAATTAAAGCGGCGTGAAAGCTGGCAAGGAAAAAAATATAAAAAGGCCGGTCTCGCATCCTTATACTAGGATGCAGGACCGGTCTTTTTCATTCGTTCTCTTCTACTAGGTCTTTTACAGCCACTTGCGTTCTTTCTTCCAAGGGACCTCTTAAATGCACCGTTGCCATTTTTTCATCCTCATGAAGCTGGTCAATCCAAACAGAGACTCCTTGAAATGTTATATCGATATCTGCGGACGAGGAAAGAATTTGCTTTGCGCGCTTTATGTCCATCCTGTTTACCTCCTCAATAAGTGAATAAGCTTATTTTTCGAAGGCAGGAACATTTTATACATTCAAGCACCAGAGACTTTCTTGATTTATGAACAGGACAAATATTAGCATGTCTCGAGCTCATGCAATAGATCTTCCAGAACCGCTTCATCCGCCATCGTTTCTTGAAGCTGGCCGACTGCGCGCGCATACATCTCTTCAGGTATTTCTCCCAACGCGCTCCTCGCTTTCTCCTTCTCTTCCAGCTCAAGATAGGCAAGAACTCTTCCGGCATATCCTTCTGCTTTATATGGAGCGGTCTTTATCAGTTCTTCATATTCATGCAGGGCTTGCTCCAGCTTGCCAAGGAATAGAAATGAATCGGCCAGCATATCACGGACATCTCCGTCAGAAGGATGGCGCTTTTTCAGCAAAAGCAACTGTTCGTTTGCTTCCTTCAGATATTTTTCTTTCCCGTTTTCGATTCCATAACTCAAAGCGGCCGCAGCCGCTTTCAAGCGGAAATCATCGTCATCACGGCGCTTCAAGTACAGCTTCAGCACTTTTATTGCTTCATCCAGCACTTCTCTTTCTATATAAAAAGCGGCAAGCTGGTTGTAGCTTTCAGCATGATCGGGGTTCAGTTTGATCGCTTTTTCATAAAGGGCAATCACGGCACTTATCAATCCAATGGACTTCAAGCCGCCGGTAAGCTTTTTCCATAATCCAGGCTCTTCCTCCGGCAACTCTTCCACATACGGTGCGAGAGCGGCACCGCTCTTGCCGTAGACAAGAGCTTCATCCTGCAGGGATAAAGCCATTCCCTTAATGAATTTATCAATTTTCAGGAGTTTTTTGGTGCTGTGAAGAGCTTTCATCCATGGCTCATATAAACGATCATTGGAGGGATCTTCTGATATAAGCGCTGTTAGCAGCTCTAACGCTTTCTTCGTTTGGCCGTTGTCAATATACAGCTCTGCCAGTCTCGCTTTCAAATGGATAGACTCCTCTTTTTCAAGCAAGGAAATAGCTTTCTCGGCGCTTAACACTTCACTCAAAGCCTCCAGGCGCCAACCTTCATCAATTCTTCCCTTTAAATCAACGAGATGCTCGGTTAATTTCTGCTGTTCTTCCGGCGAAGACATCATCTCAGCCAGCTCTCTTATATCACAAGCTTGCGGAATAGCTTTAAAGACACGGAGCCGGTATTTTTTAGCTTCGTCCATCTTCTCTGCTTCCTCATACAACTCTGCTAGCTCCTCGCTGGCGGCTGTAAAATCAGGATCGATAGTCAAGCATTCGAGTAAATGCTGCTCAGCAAGCGAATATTCTTCCATCCTGCGATACAACTTGCCGAGCCGGTAATGCGGAAACGTATGGCGGCTGTCAAGCTGTACCGCTTTAAGCAAAAGCTTTTCAGCAAGAGACCAGTTTTCCAGCTCTTCATGAAAAATCGACTCATAGCAGTACACATCACTGCGCGGATGCTGGCTGCGGAGCCTTTGCAAGAAAGTGAGCGCCCGGTGGACAAATGGCGTGTTCTCTACACACTCGACATAGAGCGAGAGATGGTCCTCCAAGCCCCCTCCTTTCATTAAACCGATTTCCATCAGCTCCAGTCCAATGTCCTTCTTCGGGTCCTCATCCGTTTCCGCAAGGATCATAGCGCCAGCTCTTACATAGACATCCGGTTTTTGATAAGATTCGGCATAACCGCGAATAACTTTCTGAGCCCGCGGCCAATCTCCCTGCTTAATAATCGCCTCCGCCTCATACACAGCGGCCAGCATCTCACCATCAGCATCCAGCTTAGCTGCTTGCTTATAGGCTTCCTCCGCGTGGCTGTAAAGCTCGCGGCCCATTCGCGTATGGCCGATATATAACCACAGAATTCCTGTTTCCTCTTCAGGAACAGCCTCCTCCGCTCCTATTCGCAAATAAGCCTCAGCACGTTCCCATTTCTCTTCTCCCATACGGACTTCGGCTATGCGCATATAAGGATACGGAACAGCCGGATTCATCTCCATCGAGCGCTCCAGCCATTTAACGGCGTCTTTATTATTGCCGGCTTCCATATAACAGCGGCCGACCTCGTAGACATAATAGTGGTCCTCTGGATATTCTTCAGAAAGCTTTTTAAATGCAGCCAGCGCCTCTTGAACGGCCCCTGATTCGAGTAAAACAAGAGCATGAGTCAGGCGGATAAATTCCTCTGTTTCCGCTTGCTCAAGCGCCACAAGCGACCATTGGTGAGCCAATTGAAATTGCGAAAGCTCGGCGCAGCAGCGCGCTAAGTAAGCATAAGCAGACGGCTGAAAAGGATCTTTCTCAATTGAACGCTTTAAGTGGAAAATTGCCCGCTCTGCCTGGTCGTTTTGATAATGCACGACTCCTAATAAAAAGTGCGCATAAGCATTTTTTTGTTTTACCCGTCCCATGGCAGCTTGAAATTTTTCATCCGTTTGATCATGCATGTAATAAGAATGAGCAATCAACAGCTGGATATCCTCATCGTTCTCGCCAAACCGCTTGTTTACGCTTTCCATCCACTTATCCAAAAATGGCTTCGCTTTCTTATGCTGAATCATCGTTAAGCCAATAATAGAGGAAAAGATTTCATCGTCATTTTCTTCTAAGTAGGAGAGAAATTCATCGACTGTCCCGTCTGCATCTTGTTCCATTTTTTCTAAATAAACAAATAACCGCTGAAAAAACTGGTGAGCGTCCGAATCCAATGCTTCAAGCAATTCTTTTTTCTCTTTATGAACGAAAGCGATGGAAAGCCGATCTTTTAGCCGGTAAGCGTGCGCCATTTCTTCATAAGGAATAAGGAGCATCTCCAGCTCATTGGGATCTTGGACAAGCAGCACGCCCAGCCGGTCATCATATCCGACAACCAGCTGGACATGCGAGCTGTGTTCAATCAGCAGATCTAACATGACAGGATAGCCGGCATCGATCAAATACTTATATTGTTCAATGGTTCCTTTAAAGAAGGCGGCGGAAAAGCCAAGCGATGACATGTACTCAATAGCAGTCATCAGGTTGGAGCCGGTTCCCTCAAAAACCCGCTCAGCAATCTCATCTTGTGATAGGTTCCTTTGAGCCGTTTGCAGCATCATGGACAAGGTAGCCGGCACACAATAATTCAGCTTTTGCCGAATCGGCTGGATAGAGATTTGCCGGTGAGCACCGTCGGGGTGAATGGTCCGCTCATGAAACACCGTCTTTTGCAGCACTGTTTGATGGGTGGACATCCATGCCTGCAGCTCCTCCCATTTTTCCAGCTTGTAAAGCGCTTCTGCTTTTAAATAAATAAAATAATCTCTATTTTCATGGAGAGGATATTCTTGGTTCAAGTGATCTACATGATCAAGAATCGCCTGAAAGTTATTCATCAGCCGGTAGCTGCGCAGCTGCTCAAGCTGAAACACAGGATGCTCGGGGAATGCGGCCGCTCCCCCTTGCAGGGCGCGCAACGCTGCTTCGTGGTTTCCTTGCCGCGACAGAAGTTCAGCATAGACGAGCCAGCTGACATCCCCGCGCTCCTTGAAAGTCAAGTGAAGCCCCTTTTTCACTTCCTCCTCAGCCCGATCCCAGTCATTTGCCTCCATGTAAAAATCAGCGCGTTGATCCGGCGACAGAACCCCGCCTTCTTCCTCAATCAAGTGAATATATTCTTCAGCTTCCCGGTAACGATGGAGCTGGCAAAGGGCTCTTGCAAGCAAAAGCCAGGCTGCCGTTTTCTCTTTGATTGTGAGAGACCGGCCTTCTTCAGCGAACAATCGCTGCTTCATTCTTGTTTCAACTTCCAAGCTCTTTCCCTGCTCAAGCAAACTATGACAATACCAGGAAAATGTGCGGACGGAGCGAAAGCGCTTGTCAGCAGCTGTTGCCAGCAAATTGCTGTAACGGTACATTTCCCCGGAATCAGCCAGCCGGATTAAACGGTAGTACTCGCTTTCTGTTTCAATTTGTGCAAGCCACTCTCGCAGCGCACGGTAGGATCTTTTTGACCGGAGCTGCTGGATAACAGCGGTCAAGTCGGCAGCTGTTTGCACATCGGAAGGTTTCATGGAAACTTTATTCACGAGGCCACTCCCTTTCTCTTATTCTATAGATTACATGCATTATACCAACAACGGTTCATTTTAGGTATAATCATCAAAGGATATCTAACGATTTCTTGTAGAAAGAAGGGAAAATAGATGAAGATGGAAGGAATTCTGCCGTTTGCCCGCCTTCTGCTGGAAAAAGCGGTAATGAAGGGCAGCGCAGCTATAGATGCCACTGTCGGCAACGGACATGATACTGTATTTCTAGCCAGGCTGGTTGGTGAAGAAGGACGGGTATTTGGCTTTGATATTCAGGAAAAAGCTCTGATTAATACGACCAGCCGGCTCAAGGAACAAGGACTCAACGAACAGGTGACACTATTTGACCGCGGACATGAGCAGGCTGCTTCTTGTATTCCTCCCGAGTGGAAAAGCCGGCTGACAGGAGCTGTCTTTAACCTCGGCTATTTGCCAAAGGGAGATAAGTCTATTGTCACCAAACCGGAGACAACAATCACTGCTGTAAAGCAAATTTTTGAGATGCTTGTCCCCGGCGGCATCATTGTACTTGTGATCTATCATGGACATGAGGAGGGAAGGGAGGAAAAAGAAAAACTAATCGACTTTGTGGAAAAGATCGATCAGCAAAAGGCGCACGTGCTTCGTTATGAATTTATCAATCAGGCAAACAACCCTCCTTTTATTCTTGCTATCGAAAAAAGATAAATTCAGGAAAGAAGCCGCTCTTATCCAGGCAAAATAAGCAGGCGCAAGCATAAGATGCTTGCGCCTGCTTATTTAACCCCTCTTACCTCACCGCAGTCTCTGTCTGTCGGCCATTTTCATGCAAGAAGCCGATGACTTTTCCGAATAGGCTGCAAAGGCATTTGAAGGGGGACAGGCGTATTGCCGCCTCATTCTTCAATCACGTATCCTAATAAACGGAGACGGTTCTCCACAAATCCTTTTGCATAGTGAAAAACCTCTTCCCTCTCCGGTTCATTAAATATTTCATGATACAAGCCCGGCCATTCCTTGTAATGCATTTCCGACAAATCAAGCCGGTGAAACCATTTTCTGACGGTTTTTTTGTCAACAATCAGATCATGGCCGGCTTGCATGATAAGAAGCGGAACATCCGGCACCTCTCCCGCTTTTAAATCCGCGGTCTTTATTGCCTGCAGCAGTTCGCGGTACCATCGAACGGACACTTTATTAACATAGAGTGCATCTTCCTTATCAGCTTGCCGCACCTCTTCATTTCTTGTCGCCATGTCAACAGTCAGGCCAGAAGAAAACTTTACTGAAGGGGAAAGCGAATTTAATCCATGCGATAGAATATCCATAATTTTTGGTGGTGTATGAATCATTCCCAGACAAGGAGAGGATAAAATAACGCCCGCGGTTTCTACTTCCATTTCCTGCAGCAGGCGAATAGCAACTAGCCCTCCCATGCTGTGTCCCAATATAAACAAAGGCAGATCAAACTGATAAGCCGCCTGTATCCAGTCCTTTACTTCGTCAATGTACTCATTAAAAGATGAAATGTGCCCTCTTTGCGCTCTCGATGTCATGCCCTGGCCAGGTAAATCGCCCATAACCACATGAAAGCCGTTTCTGCGCCACATTTCAATCAGCCAACCGTAACGCCCATGGTGCTCCATTGCTCCATGAATCATCACGATAACACCTTTTGGCTGTTGTTCTGTTTCCCATTTCCACATCACGCATCTTCCTCCGGCTTTTTATAGTCCTATACTTTTTTACCTTCTATTATACAAACCAAATCGTTTTAGATAAAATAATAAGCAAATCCAATTCTATTTTCCTTTGCGGGAACATGAAAGAAGGAGAGAAAACGATGATCTATCCTTACAATAACAAAACACCTGAGATTGCTGAATCTGCCTACATAGCTGATTATGTAACCATTACTGGCGATGTGACAATCGGCGAAGAAACCAATATTTGGTTCAACACTTCGATACGTGGAGATGTCGCTCCGACAGTGATTGGCAGCAAAGTAAGCATTCAAGACAATTCTGTGCTTCATCAAAGCCCAAACAACCCGCTTATCATTGAAGATGAAGTAACAATCGGCCACCAAGTGATTCTCCATAGCTGTAAAATTCGAAAGCAAGCGCTGATCGGCATGGGTTCCATTATTCTTGACAATGCAGAAATTGGGGAAGGGGCTTTTATTGGAGCCGGCAGCCTTGTTCCTCAAGGAAAAGTCATTCCCCCTCATTCTGTCGCCTTTGGACGGCCAGCGAAAGTGATCCGTCCAGTGAATGAGGAGGACAAAAAAGACATGGAACGCATCGTTAGAGAATACGTTGAAAAAGGCCAATATTACAAAAGCATACAAAAAAATCCTGGGGGCTAAGCAGTCCCCAGGATTTTTTCTTTTTATTAATTTGCCGCCTGGCTTTTCAGAATTTCAGCCTTGTCTGTTCTTTCCCAAGGAAGGTCGACATCCACACGGCCGAAGTGTCCGTACGCTGCTGTTTGTTTGTAGATTGGACGGCGAAGGTCAAGCATATTGATAATGCCTGCCGGACGCAAATCAAAGTTGCTGCGCACAAGTTCAACAAGCGCTTCTTCAGAAACCTTGCCCGTGCCAAACGCATCAATCGCAATCGAAACAGGCTGAGCCACACCGATTGCATAAGCAAGCTGAACTTCACATTTATCAGCAAGACCGGCAGCTACAATATTTTTCGCTACATAACGAGCGGCATAGGCTGCTGAACGGTCTACTTTTGTCGGATCTTTACCGGAGAAGGCACCGCCGCCGTGACGTGCATAACCGCCATACGTATCAACGATAATCTTGCGGCCGGTTAAACCAGCATCTCCCTGAGGTCCGCCAATCACAAAGCGGCCTGTCGGATTAATAAAGAATTTTGTATTTTCATCAATTAATTCAGCAGGAACAACCGGATCAATGACATGTTGGCGCAAATCGCTTTGAATTTGCTCAAGCGTCACTTCTGGATGATGCTGTGTGGAAATAACAATTGTATCGATTCTTACCGGCTTGTCGTTTTCATCATATTCAACTGTCACTTGTGTTTTTCCGTCCGGACGCAAATAAGAAAGTGTTTCTTCTTTTCTCACCTTTGTCAGCTGACGGGATAATTTATGAGCTAGGGAAATTGGCAGCGGCATTAATTCTGCTGTTTCATTACAAGCAAAACCAAACATTAACCCTTGGTCTCCCGCACCGATCGCTTCGATTTCTTCATCGCTCATCTGGCCTTCACGTGCTTCAAGCGCAACGTCTACTCCTGCCGCAATATCCGGGGACTGTTCATCAATAGATGTCAGCACGCCGCAAGTATCCGCATCAAAGCCATACTTGGCACGCGTGTAGCCAATCTCTCTGATGGTTTCCCGAACAATTTTATTAATATCGACATAAGAAGAGGTTGTAATCTCCCCCGCTACGAGCACAAGCCCAGTGGTAACAGATGTTTCTGCTGCTACACGTGCATTTGGATCTTTTGATAAGATTTCATCTAGGATTGCATCGGAAATTTGATCGCAAATCTTATCCGGATGCCCTTCAGTGACTGACTCTGAAGTAAAGAGACGACGATTGTTAGTCATGAAACTTCCTCCTTAAAAATGATCAACTGACTGCCGATCGTTAATGGTACGGTACTCATTTCCCCTAAGTTTATCCTTTTAAAATAAAAAAACCCCTCCTGAAATAAAGAGAGGAAAGGTTGGTCTTATCAACATAGGCCTTTCACTCTTATCGTTCAAGGTTTTGCCCTTGCTGCAGGTTAGCACCTTTGTCTTGAATACCACTTATATTTATAAGTACTGACAATCAGGATAACTGACAGTCAATCAAGCAGGTTGCCGGGCTTCATCGGGCCTGTCCCCTCCGCCAGCTCAGGATAAGAGTATCCGTTCAAGGTTACATAATACGAAATCCAATCAGTAATGTCAACTGCTTTGGCGTAAAAAATTCCTTGTTTTTTCAGTTTCTTTTTATAGAAAATCGGACAAGATTAAATAAAAAATGTCACAAAAAAAATAAGTGAATAGTATAGACTATTAAACGTAATGTGTTATACTAATTTTTGAGCAAATACTGAGAGAACAACTACTTAAATTCAGATAAAGGATGGTTATTAATTTATGAAGACTGCAAGCGTTTCAAGCGAAATTCTGGAACTTTTAAAAGGTGGCAACGTAACAATGCAGCCATCTGTACCGTTGCTCGTAGAAAAAGTACTGAATCGCAAAGAAGGCGTGTTAACTGCTTCTGGAGCGGTTCGTGCCGAAACAGGCAAATACACTGGACGTTCTCCTAAAGATAAGTTTATCGTTGAGGAGCCATCAGTAAAAGATAAAATTGATTGGGGCACAGTGAATGAACCGATTTCTGCTGAGGTGTTTGATCAATTATACACGAAAGTGATCAATTATTTAAAGGAAAGAGAAGAATTATTTGTTTTCAAGGGATTTGCAGGAGCAGACCCGGCTCACCGCCTGCCGATCCAAGTCATCAACGAATATGCCTGGCATAACCTGTTTGCCCATCAGCTGTTCATCCGCCCATCGGAGGAAGAATTAAAAAGCCATCAAGCCGGCTTTACGATTGTTTCTGCTCCGAACTTTAAAGCAGACCCTGCAGTAGATGGAACGAGATCAGAAGCATTTATCATCATTTCTTTTGAGCGCCGCATCGTTTTGATCGGCGGAACGGAATATGCAGGAGAAATGAAAAAATCTATTTTCTCTGTCATGAACTTCTTGCTTCCTGAAAACGACATTCTATCTATGCATTGCTCAGCCAATGTGGGCTATGAAGGCGATGTTGCTTTATTCTTCGGACTTTCCGGCACAGGAAAAACAACATTAAGCGCAGATCCAAACCGCCGTTTAATCGGGGATGACGAGCATGGCTGGTCTGCTAACGGGGTATTCAACATTGAAGGCGGCTGCTATGCAAAAACGATTGGCCTTTCCCGTGAAAAAGAACCGCAAATTTTTGATGCGATCCGTTTCGGTTCCGTTCTTGAAAATGTTGTACTGGATGAAAATTCCCGTATTCCGAATTACAACGACAACCGCTTAACAGAAAATACGCGCGCCGCTTACCCGCTGCAAGCTATCGACAACATCGTTGATCCAAGCGTAGCCGGCCATCCAAATACAATTATTTTCTTAACAGCTGATGCGTTCGGCATCTTGCCTCCAATCAGCAAATTAACGAAAGAGCAAGCAATGTACCATTTCTTGAGCGGTTACACATCTAAACTTGCTGGTACAGAGCGTGGTGTGACATCTCCGCAAGCAACCTTCTCTACTTGCTTCGGCTCGCCATTCCTTCCGCTTGAGGCTACACGCTATGCGGAAATGCTCGGCAAGAAAATCGATGAGCACAACGTTCAAGTTTTCCTTGTGAACACAGGCTGGACTGGCGGCGAATACGGTGTCGGTTCCCGCATGAAGCTGGCTTATACACGGGCTATGGTGCAAGCAGCTCTTGAAGGCGAATTAAATAATGTTGAAACTTATACAACTAAAACATTCGGCCTGCAAATTCCGCTTCATGTACCTGGTGTACCTGATGACGTTCTCATCCCTCGCAAAGCTTGGGCTGATGAAGATGCCTTTATGACAAAAGCGGCAGAGCTTGCTGGCAAATTCCGTGAAAACTTCAAGAAGTTCTCCAATGTTCCAAAAGAAATTATTGAACTTGGCGGACCACAAATTTAATAAACCAAACTGAAAGGACATCGCCAATTCGGCGATGTCCTTTTTCTATAAATGGTTCCGGCGCATGCCCGCCCGGTCTTTTTCAAAAACAAGCAGCAAGGAAGGCAGCAGCAAGCCGCGAACAATAAAGGTATCAATTAATATGCCCACAGCAACAATAAAACCGAAAACAAATAAGATTTCAATAGGCTGTGTCATTAATACGGCAAAGGTCGCCGCCAAAATAATACCGGCGGATGAAATCACTCCTCCTGTTTTAGCCACTGCAATGCTTACCGCTTCATCAAGCGGGCGGCTGCCGCGCTCTTCTGTATATCTTGATACTAAAATAATATTGTAGTCGATTCCTAATGCCACAAGGAAAATGAAAGAGTACAGCGGCACACGGGTACTGATGGCATCAATTCCAAACAAAGCTTTAGTTAAAAACATGCCAAGTCCGAGAGCCGCCAGGAACGACAGCAGAATGGTGCCGACCATATAAAGCGGCATTTTCACAGAGCGGGTTAAGAGGACAAGCATCACAAAAATCAATAATGTTTCTAACAAGACAATCACTTTCAAATCACGGCTGTTTAACAGGCGGTCATCCAGCTTCTCAGCTGTTTCTCCGGCAAAATAAAGTGTGCCCTTGGCTTCGGCATTTGTTGCAATGTTCTCTGCCCGTTTCCGAAGCTGGGCAAGAGCATCCATAGCCGGCGACTCATAAGGGCTTCCTGTAAAGGACAAGGAAAGTTCATGTGCTTTCCCGTCTTTCGTGGAGCCTTCTGCTCGTACCTTAGCTACTCCCTCCTGCTTCTCTAGCTCAGCCGCCAGTTTGGCCATATCTCCTTGTCCTTCAAACAGAACGGTCGTTGGAGCTAAATCACCAGCGGCAAATTTTTTCTCAATAATTTCATACCCTTCTAAAGACGGCATATCATCCGGAAAAGATTTCAGCGTGTTAAATTCATATTTTACATTAAATACGTTCAAGGAAGCGAGGAGAAGCAAGATGACGACAGTGCTGCCAATAACAAGCGGTTTGGCTGTCACAAAACGGGCAATGCGTCCCCAGATTCCCTCTTCCGCTTCGATCACGTCCCCTGCTTTCGGCACTCTCGGCCAGAATGATTTTCTTCCAAACAGCACGAACAGTGCCGGAACCAGTGTAACCGAAGCCAGCATAATAACAGCAACGACCGTGGCAAAGATAGGCGCGAAGTTTTGATAGTCGCGGATAACAGCAAAGAAGAGAACAAGCATAGCAGCGAGTACGGTACCCCCCGAAAAGAATACAGGCTCTCCCGTTTCACGCATGGCCTGCTTCATTGCCTCAAATTTGCTCTCCTGGCGTCTTAATTCTTCCCGGTAGCGGGCAAGAACAAACAAGGAATAATCCGTCACCGCTGCAAATAGCAAAATCGTCATAATAGACAGCGATTGGCTGCTCATTTCCAGTCCGGCTTTGCCGTATAGTCCTAAAATCCGGTCTGTTACCGCATAGACCACCATTGATGCCAGCAAAGGAATGAAGGCAAGGAGCGGCGAACGGTAAATAATGATCAACAGCACGAGGATCAGCCCCACGGTTGATAAAAGAAGAACGATATCAGCTTGGGAAAATAACGCTGTTGTATCTACGGCAATGCCAGCTGGACCAGTCACACGCACTTGCAGATCCTCGGTTTCTTCCTTTGCTATGTTCGTTACAGATTGAATTGCCGGCTTCAACTCATCGCTTTCCAGTCCTTCCTGAAAAACCAGCGGAATGGCTGCAGCTGAACGATCCATTGACATAAATTCGTTTTGTGCGGGGGGAGGAAGCTGGCTGAACGGCACAATTTCCTTTAAATTTTTTATTTCCTTGCGCTCAATGGCTGCCATGGCTTTAGCAAGTTGGGCTGTTTCAATTTCCTGATTATCAGCATTAAAAACGAGAATAGCTGGTATGCCTTTATCATTCGGAAAATATTGATCCGTTTTTTCAGCCGCTTCCATCGCTGGAGAATCGCTGGGAAGCGATTGAATAGAAGATGCGCTATACTCACGCGAACTTGGAGCCAAAGCACTTAACCCGCCTGCCAGCAGCAGCCAGATAAGCAGAACGGCCCACATTCCTTTTTTGGTAGAAACCCAATCAGTCACAGGCTTAAGTACTTTCTTCATCTTTGCTCCTCCTCTTCCTTCCATGTCCTTGATCGGACGCCTATTCTTTTTTTATTTAGGCCGGTTCATTAATATAATTGCTGGCTGATGGATAGATTGAAAGGCATTCACCTTTGAAGCCGGAGATCGCTTGCTTCTTACTAAAAAACAGTGCCTATGGAATTACACTTTTTAATAAAAGATAAATGCAAACAAAAGCGGCTGAAAATTATTTCGCCGCTTTTTTCGTCAATTTGTCGAATTCAAAGAAATCAACCTGTATGTAATTTCCGTCTGCTCTTTTTGCCATTCAACTTTTTCAATAATAGCTGTGCCAGTAATATCCCCGTTCTTGGTTTTAAACACATGAATAGGAATATCTATCGGATACAGACGATATCCCTCTTTCGTTAAAGAAAACAAATTTTCCTCTTTTCTTTGCTCTCTTCCTTTTGTTACAATCATCGTATTTAGTTCCATTGGCATCCCCATGCCTTCTCCTCCTCGCCATTGTGAGTCTTATTGTTTTTTCATCCAAGCGCATAAATCCATCACAATCTGCCGGTTCACCGCCGGGGGAAAGTAATGGTCATATTGATTAAAGTACCACGTTTCAGCCGGATGTTCCACCTGCTTCAGCCTCTCTTCCAGGCGAAAAGCATGCTCAGGGGAGACATTCTTATCTCTCAGCCCGTGAATAATCAAAACAGGCGGCTTCAGTCGTTCAAGCTGATAAAGCGGCGTACGCCACTCATAGAGCTCCTCCTGCTTATAAGGGCTGGCGCCAATCACTCTTTTCATCATCCGGCGCAAATCTTTTCTTTCTTCATAGGTCAATCTCATATCAGACACTCCGCCCCATGTCACAACAGAAGCAGCCTCCTCTTTTTCCAAAGCAGTCAGCAACGCCATCACACCGCCTCGGGAAAACCCAAAAATATGTACCCGGCCGGTAACACGCGGATGCGATTGCAGCAGCTCAAAAGCTGAAAAAGCATCTTCTCTGTCTTCACCGGCAAAATCCTCATTTCCCTCCCCGCCGCGGTTGCCGCGGTAAAAAGGGGCAAAAACAATAAAGCCTTCAGAGGCAAACTGGGCAATTCGTGCCGGCCGAACCATGCCTACATTTTTGATGCCGCCCCGCAAGTACAGAAAACCATCGTATAGGCCCTCCTGCACCGGCTCAGCAAGCAGTCCCTTGATCTTTAGGTCTCCTGACCAATAAGTGACCATAGAAAGGTGCACATGCGGATTAGGAGAAGGGAAACGAAAGCATTCAATGATTCTCTCCATCTTATCACCACGTCCATCATCATGTTAGCCGCTGTTCCTCCCGCAAGAATTCCAGCGTTCTTTCGACCACTTCATCTTGCATTAAAAAGCTAAAACGCTTGTCCATTCTCTCTGCAAGCAAATCCTCTCCGAATAGCACTGGACCCTCTGTTTCCAAGTAATGGTCTCTTCTTTCTATTTTCCCTATCTCCGCAAAAAAAATCGCTTTGACGAAAGGAACTTCGGGCTGTTTCACAAAATATTCGCCAATAAATCGCAGCTTTTCAATAACCGCTCCTGTCTCTTCAAACACTTCGCGTCTCGCTGCCTCTTCAACCGTCTCTCCCTCTTCTACTTTTCCTCCGGGAAATTCCAATCCACGCTGCGGATGAAGCGTCAGCAGCCAATCCTGCTTGAAACGGCAAAAAACAATGACATGCCGGGCGGACAATGAAAAGGCGTCCCGCTTAAAAGCAAGCGTCACCCGGCAGCCATTTTTATCTGTAAACTCTATCATGCCTTCCCCCTGCTTCCGTCGTCCACAGTTACAAGCGGCGGCCGCTTGTACAGTTTGACAAGTTTGAGTTTATTATACCTTATTTTGCTTAGCAGGGGCGAACAAAGTCCCGCGAATTAAAAATCCCCCATCTCTTCTATATGCTGCTTCGCCTCTTCGTCGCCAAGCTCATAAATCATCTGATAGATTTTTCGCAGATGGTCATCATATTGGTCATTCCCAGAGTCTTTATGATATTCGCGATAAGGAATATGCGCGCGCAGAAAGTTGCCTATTTCTACCGAGTAATTGGCATCAAACAACTCTCTCAGCGACGTAATTTCTTCATCCGATGCGTAAATTTTAAAGCTCCAAGGAGAGACGGTTGGCTTTCTCATAATTTCTCCCGTCTCGATAGCAATGTAATATACGTTTTTTCCTTCTTCCATGTTAGACACCTCCTTTGCTTATCGTTCCCTGTCCGTTCGTAAAAATGACTGAAATGAAACATTTTCTCTGCTTGCTTATTCATTGGTTTATTTGGCCGAATTGGGGTATAAATGTTAATAAGGAAGAAAAAGAACGCTCATACATTACAGCAAAGGAGAAGGTCCACTTGAAATTAGTAGATGAATTATTTGAAATGTACCGCGGAAAACTTCAAGGTACAGAAGAAGACCTGGACATGATTACGTTGGCAGTGCTTGAACAGCTTTCGCAAAAAGAAATCCTGTCGATCATTAAAGAATTAAATGAAGACGAATTGACGTACTTCTTCCGTCTTTATTTATTTGAAGCATTAAAGCAAAAATTTGATATGGATAGTATGGGGGACAATTTCGACGACAACCGCTTATACCATTAAATACATAATTGATGACCGCTTACGCAATAAAAGGATGCTCTCCGATTGGAGGCATCCTTTCAGTTTGCCGACAAAAGAGAGGAGGAGCGGTCTTGTTCCGAGCCCTTCTAATACGGAAAAAAAGGAGCTTTATCATGCAGCCGCCTCTGACCAATCATAACTAAAAAAGAAAGCAATCACTGCCTTTACGAACCGGATCATTCTGTGTCACACGCTGATCTAGGGCAGGCACTTCCACTTGATCCCGTTGAATGGAATGGTGTTTCGAAAGCCTCTCCCTCACCTCAACCATTTTGTACGTCTACCCTAACTTTATATAACCTGTTGATTGGAATGG
>NZ_BCVF01000028.1 GCF_001591605.1 Bacillus badius NBRC 15713
CCATTTCAATCAACAGGTTGTATAAAAATTAGGATAGATGCACAAAACGCTTGAGGGAAGGAAGGTGCTTCTGAAACATTATCTTATCCAACGGGATCAAATAGATAGAGTCGCTCTAGACCATCCTGTGCCAGGGGATCATCTGGCTCGTAAAATGGAGGCAGCGATTGATTTTTTATTTATTTATGACCCGGTGGAAGAGTTGTACTCGGAAGTAGGACGCCCAAGTATTGATCCCGTTATTTTAATTAACCGGACATTTATTAGACTCTAATAGTAATGAAAAAAAGGCTTTGACCATCTTTTTTGATGGCCAGAGCCTCTTTTCTTCTGTTTAAATACGCAGCCTTGCACTTGGAGGCAGGATTGCCAATGGGGTAAAAATGTGGAGGTGTTCCAAGTTTTTGTTGGATCCTATTGTATAGATTTTCGCTAGGGCGTTCCGTTATAAAAAAATTATCTGTTTTTATAGTTGCTATTCATGGGCATTTGCAGTAATATACTCTATATGAAATGACCAAAACGTTCATTTGGTCAGAAATGGAGGCAGGAGATGGCAGTTGACCGCAAACAAGATATTATTGAAGCAGCTACCAAATCCTTTTCACTCTTTGGCTACAAGGCGACAACAATGGATCAGGTAGCCAAGCTGGCAAATGTCGGGAAAGGAACCATCTATACATTTTTTAAAAACAAGGAAGAGCTGTTTGATGAAATTATCCAGACGCTGATTGCTGAGATGAGGGAAGCGGCTGAAAAAGCAATTGATCCTTCTCTTACCTTTCATGAAAACGTCCATCGAGCCCTTTTTGAAATTTTGCAATTTAGAAGAAGGCATCAACTGACCATCAAGCTGTTTCAGGAAGGAAAAGAAATGGGAACGCCTGCTGTTCTTGATGTCATGGCAATGATGGAAGAGGCTGTTTTGTCTTTTATTAAAGAAAAAGTGCTGCTCGCTGTTCAAGCAGGAAAGATTAAACCGTGCAATCCGGAAGTGACAGCGTTTGTCATGTTTAAGCTTTATATTTCGCTGATTTTCGATTGGGAGCAAAGAGGGGCGCCGCTGAGCGAGGAAGAGATTTCCCGTTTATTTGAGCTTTACTTATTTGAGGGTTTATCCACATAAGGAAAATCCTTTTCTTTTGAATGAAAATGACCAGTTGAATAAAACAGTCATTAATTTTAATATGGAGGCAATTATGAAACAATCTATGCTGATAGCAGAGCTGAAAAATATTGCTAAAAACCGCATGTTGCTGATTTCAATGATAGCGATTGTACTTATTCCGCTGCTGTATGCGGGAATGCTTTTATGGGCTTTTTGGGATCCTTATTCCCATTTGGATAAATTGCCGGTAGCCGTCGTCAATAACGATGCCGGTGCCGATTTTGAAGGGGAGAACCTGGACATCGGCGATGAACTGGCGAAGGAACTGAAAAAAAGCGATGATTTTGATTTTTACATCGTTGATGAGAAAAAAGCGGAGAAAGGCATCGATAAGCAGGAATATTATATGCTGATTGAAATTCCGGCTAATTTCTCCGAAAATGCCACCACATTACTTGATGACAATCCACGTAAATTGGAGTTAAGATATGTCCCGAACGAAAGCTATAACTTCGTTTCCTCACAAATGGCCGGAACAGCTATGAAAGAAATCCGGGCATCTGTCCAAAAGAGTGTAACAGAGACTTACGCAGAAACAATGTTCGAGCAAATTAAGAAAATGGGCGAAGGGCTGACAACTGCCAGTGACGGAGCCGGAGACCTTGACGAGGGGGCGGGCAAGCTTTCCGATGGAGCCATCAAGCTTAAGGAAAATCTAGCTGCTCTTGCTGACAGTTCTGTACAGTTTTCTGAAGGCCTTTCAAAGGCTGGAGCGGGAACAACAGAATTGGCTGGCGGTGCTTCTAAGCTAAGCTCAGGTCTGTCACAGCTTGGAGAAGGACAAAATAAGCTGACGGCGGGCAGCCAAGAGCTGCAAAAAGGAACGAATGAGCTGGCATCCGGTCTTTCGAGCCTGCAAAGCGGTCTTCATACCGTAGATGGAAAAATGACTGAACTGAATTCCGGAACTACGGAAATCAAGGAAGGCGTCCAGCAATTCCAAAGCAAGATTCCGGAGTTGGCCAAAAGCACCGAACAGCTGGCTGCCGGTGCTGAACAGTTAAATAAGGGATTGGGACAGTTTGAAGAGCAGCTCATTTCCGGAATGAATGAATCCATTAATCAGCAGATGGAGAAGTATATGCCGTTGCTGCAGCAAAAATTTTCTCCTGTGGAAATTGCGCTGATTAAGAAAAAAGTGGAGCAGCAACAGGCTCAAATGGCTGAGCAAATCCGCAGCAATGTTGGCAAGCTGGAGGAAGGAAGCAAGCAGCTGGCATCAGGCACGAAAGAGCTTAACAAGGCGATTAGCGGCCAGGTTGCGCCTAATATGCAATCATTAAATGAAGGTCTTGGAAAAGTACAGACCGGGCAGCAAAAATTGCAGGAGGGTGTTCACGGATTGGCGAACGGCTCTGACCAGCTGGCTGCAGGGACCGGCAAACTGCAGGCCGGTGAAAAAGAATTGACAGCCGGGATGAGCAAGCTGGGCGAAAAGCTTACTGAAGCACAAAGAGGTTCAGCTGAATTAGCCAGCGGGGCTGAAGCGTTAAGAAGCGGATTGAAAGAATTAACGACCGGTTCAGGAAAGTTGACAGAAGGAGCCGGCAAGCTGGCCGACGGATCAAAAGAACTGGCAAGCGGTTCAAGCGAATTGAAAGAAGGCACGAAAGAGCTGCATGACAAACTTGGAGAGGCTGCTGATAAGGCCAACGAGGTAAAGGCTACAGAAGAAACGTACGATATGATGGCAGAGCCAGTAAAAGTCGATAAAGAAGTCAAGCATCACGTACCGAACTATGGCACAGGCATCGCTCCTTACTTTTTATCGCTCGGTTTATTTGTCGGCGCTCTTATGCTGACTATTGTCTTTCCGCTGAGAGAACCGGTAGAGCGGCCTGCGAGCGGGTTCCGCTGGTTCCTTGGCAAGACAGGAGTGATGTTTATTGCCGGAATTGCACAGTCACTGCTTGTTTCAGCTATTCTGCTTCTTGGACTAAAAATGGAAGTAGAGAGCGTACCTTTATTTGTTTTCTCTGTAATCATTACCAGCTTGACGTTCATGGCTATTATTCAAATGCTTGTGACTATATGGGGAGACCCGGGGCGTTTCATCGCTGTCTTAATCTTAATCTTGCAATTAACAGCAAGTGCGGGAACCTTCCCGTTAGAATTAATACCGCAAGCGTTGCAGCCGTTTAATGCTGTACTGCCGATGGCCTATTCTGTCCGGGCATTTAAAGCTGTTATTTCAAGCGGCGACTTCCACTTTATGTGGAGCAACCAAATGATTCTTCTTCTCTTTGCGGCTGTATCATTGACCATTACCGCTATTTTCTTTAGAGGGATGTTTAAAAAGCAATATGGCCGAAAAGCAGCAGAGGAAGCAACCATTGCAGAATAATACAAGAAGAACCAGCTCAAGGCGAAGCTGGTTCTTCTTTTTTATATCAATATGGAATTGGAGCACGGAGTAAGAAGCAGCAGATTACAAATCTTGAATGTCTGTGCATTCATCGCATACATGGCCGTAGCACTCATGTTGTTCTTCAATATAGGAACCGCATTTCGCGCATTGTTTAGCCGGCAAGTTTTTGAAAAAGTCAACGATGTTTTTAACCATTAGTTGTAGCCTCCCTCATTTTTGTTATATAACTGATGTCTTATTTTTAATAATTGTATTATAACAGTTTTTGTGCGTCAACCCTTTTTGATTAAATTTTTCAAGAAGTCTAACAATTCCGGAAGTTGAACAGAAGCTCTTTGGGGAATACAATACATATGAACATAAAAAATGAAGAAACGGAAAGGAGTCTTTCCATGAACATGACTGTGATTGGCTGCTGGGGCGGCTATCCGAAAGTGAATGAAGCGAGCTCAGGCTATTTGTTTGAAGAAGGTGGATTTAAGCTGCTCATTGATTGCGGCAGCGGGGTGCTCTCCCATCTGCAAAATCATATTCAGCCCGAGCAGCTGGACGCTGTTTTATTGTCACACTATCATCCTGACCATGTGGCGGATATCGGTGTTCTTCAGCATGCTCTCCTGATCAGCAAGCATTTAGGCAAGGAGGTTTCTCCATTGCTGATTTATGGCCACCAGGAGGATGAAGCGGGCTTTGCTGCTCTTACATACAAAGATCTAACGATAGGAAAAGCCTATCATCCAGATGAAAAGCTTATCATCGGTCCATTTACAGTGGAGTTTCTGCGAACGGTTCATCCCGTCCCATGCTATGCTGTGAAAATTTCCAATCACCGCCAGTCTGTAGTGTATACAGCTGACTCTGCTTACCAGGAAGCATTCATTCCTTTTATTAAGGGAAGCAGTCTGCTTCTTTGCGAGAGTAATTTTTATAGCGGCATGGATGGACAAGCAGCGGGCCATATGACAAGCTCGGAAGCTGGGAAGCTTGCCCGGCAGGCAGGTGTCAATACACTTATTCTAACTCACCTGCCGCATTTCGGAGAGCTTACACAGCTGAAGGCAGAAGCGGAAGCCGAGTTCGAAGGCACTGTGCTGCTGGCGAAAGAAGATTTAGAAATAGGACTATAACGGAGGATCGATTATGCTGTTTATTGATAATCAAGGAATCACTGACCCGCGGGTAAACTTGGCCATTGAGGAATACGCCGTCAAATATTTAGATATAAATGAATCTTATTTGCTTTTTTATATAAATGAGCCATCTATTATCATCGGAAAAAATCAAAATACGATTGAAGAAATTAACGTTGATTATGTTGAGGAGAAGGGCATTCATGTTGTCCGCCGGCTATCGGGCGGAGGAGCTGTTTACCATGATTTAGGGAATTTGAACTTCAGCTTTATTACCAAAGATGATGGAGACAGCTTTCACAACTTCAAAAAGTTTACCGGTCCTGTCGTTGAGGCTCTCCATAAATTAGGTGTTCAAGCAGAAATGAGCGGACGGAATGACATTCTAGCCAACGGGCTGAAGATTTCAGGGAATGCTCAATTCTCTACAAAAGGAAGAATGTTCAGCCACGGCACTTTAATGTTTCAAACCAATATGGATGATGTCGTAGCCGCTTTGAAGGTGAGAAAGGACAAAATCGAGTCAAAAGGAATTAAGTCTATCCGCAGCCGGGTCACGAACATTGCTGATTTGCTGGAAACCCCGATGACAATCGAAGAGTTTCGCCAATTCTTGATGAAAAATATTTTTGCGGGAGAGGATGAAATCCCTGAATACCGTCTGGACGACAAAGATTGGAAAGTCATTGAACAAATCTCACAGGAGCGTTATAAAAGCTGGGACTGGAACTATGGAAAATCCCCGGCGTTTAACATTCAGCGTTCCCATCGCTTTCCGGTCGGCTTAATTGATGCCCGTCTCGACGTGAAAAACGGATTGATTAAAAGCTGCAAAATTTATGGCGACTTTTTTGGCGTGGGAGATGTAGAAGAGATCGAAAATGGGCTGCAAGGTGTCAAATATGAAAAAAGTGCGATTAAACAGGCGCTTGCTTCATTAGATGTGCCTCATTACTTTGGAAAAGTGACAAAGGATGAGCTTGTCGACTTATTATATTAATATGCTGGAAACTGCCGTTTGCTATCGGCAGTTTTTTCTTTTCTTGCAGGCTGGAAAAAATTGAATTATAATGAATATTGAAAATTCAAATATGAATGACTATTCATTCACATTTTAAAAGGGGAGTGGATGAAATGAATCTTTCAGCAGCATTGGAACGTGCAGCGGCCAAACAAGGGGAGAAAGCGGCTTATTATTTTCTGAATGAAACCTCTACATATGAGGAGCTAAATAAAGCCGTTCACAAGTTCGCATCAGGTTTGAAGGCATTGGGGATTCAGAAGGGGGATCATATTGCTTTAATTGTCGGCAATTCTCCGGAATTTATTATCGGCCTCTACGGAGCATTGCGGGCGGGCGCTACAGTCATACCTGTCAATCCGCTTTATTCACCGGGCGAGATGAGCTACATTCTTCAAAATGGGGATGCCAAGGCAGTTATTATGCTGGATGTGCTAGTGCCGCTTGCCGATAAAATCGCTGAGGCCTTGCCATTTGTCGAGCACTATATTATTTGTGAGACAAAGGATGAGCGAACGAAAGAAGCCAGCCCAGAGATGTTTTCGATTTGCAGGAAAATGAAAACGTTTTCCTCTGTTCTCGACAAGGGGCTTCCATCTTTTCAGCCTCCTGACGTTTCAGAGGAAGATACAGCTGTTATTTTGTACACATCCGGGACGACCGGGAAGCCGAAAGGAGCGATGCTCACTCATAAAAACTTATACTCAAATGCTCGTGATATCGGTTCATATTTGCAATTTAGCGACAAAGACAGAATCATCACCGCCTTGCCTATGTTCCACGTTTTTTGCTTGAGTGTCTGTTTGAATGCTCCGCTGATTAGCGGGGCAACGATGATTATCTTTCCGAAGTTTAGCCCAAGAGCAGTATTTGCCCAGGCACGGCAGCATAAAGCCACTGTTTTTGCCGGCGTGCCAACTATGTACAATTTCCTCTATCAGTCAGATGAGGGCCATCCTGAGGATTTGGCTTCTTTGCGTTTATGTATTTCGGGAGGCTCTTCTATGCCTGTCGCTCTTCTGGAAAATTTTGAAGAAAAGTTTCATGTGAAAATTTCAGAAGGATATGGATTATCTGAGGCTAGTCCTGTAGCGGCGTTTAATCCGCTCGACCGCCCGCGGAAAGCTGGCTCTATTGGATGCTCTATTATGAATGTTGAAAACAAGGTGGTTAATGAACAGGGAGAAGAGCTGCCTGCCGGGGAAGTGGGCGAATTAATTGTTCGGGGACCGAATGTAATGAAAGGATATTACAAGCAGCCTGAATATACGGCAGCCGCCCTGAAGAACGGCTGGCTATATACGGGAGATCTCGCCAGGAAGGATGAAGAAGGTTATTTTTACATCGTTGACCGCAAGAAGGATTTAATTATTGTTGGAGGCTACAATGTGTATCCGCGAGAGGTGGAGGAAGTATTATACAGCCATCCGTATGTGATTGAAGCGGCTGTGTTCGGCGTGCCCGATCCAGATTATGGGGAGGCGGTTCTTGCTTTTGTCGTTCCAAAAGATGAAAAGCTGACAAAAGAGGAGCTGCTTGACTATTGCCGCAGCCGTCTGGCCGATTATAAATTGCCGGCGCAAGTTGAGTTTTTAGAAGAGCTCCCTAAAAATACGACAGGAAAAATTTTAAGAAGAGCTTTAAAGCAGCAAGTGCTGCAAAGATGAAGATACAATAGGAGATGTGGGCTTGAAGGCATGCAGATCAGGTGCGTTCAAGCCATTTTTTCTTGGGAAAGACACGAACAGGAGAAGCAGAAAATGAATAAGATAAAGCTCATGTGGACAAATTTCTAGCATAGCCAATCGCTGCTTGTCATAATGAAAACTTGCAGGGACAATTCTGTTTTTCGGTTCTAACTGGACAGCTTATGCATTACATATAATAAAGGAGAAGGAAAGGAGTGAGGCGGACAGTGAAGAGGTGGGCCGTTTATGCTTTATTGGGATACGGATTGTTTGCGCTGGCCATTTACTACTATTTATATGGACTGGCATCCGGAGGGCTTCCTGAGATTTATAAAGGGACAAGCGCCGACCCCTCTGTTTTCTTAAGCGGGGCAGAACAGGCTCTTGCTCAAAAATATTCGACGATAAAAAATTTCCTATTCTTTATCAGTGTTCCATTTGAATGGCTCGTTTATTTATTTATTTTAGTTTTCGGCCTCTCAAGAAAATTTGAAGAATGGTCGAAGGGAACGGTGCGCTTTTCGTTTGGCCAAACGGCTATTTACTTGTTTTATCTATCTTTCCTTACATTTCTGCTTGCATTCCCTCTTCAGTATATTAGTTATCATTATTCCAGGGTTTATAAAATTTCTGCCCAGACATTTCCGCAGTGGATGAAAAATGAATTGATCGACTTCTGGGTTAGTTATGTCATTATGACTGTGCTTGTTTTTGTTCTATATGCGCTGATGAAAAGGTTTAAGAAAAAATGGTGGCTGGCGGCGTGGACTCTATTTGTGCCCTTTACGATTTTCATGATGTATGTTCAGCCTGTGGTGATTGACCCGCTCTATAATGATTTTTATCCGCTAAAGGATAAGAAGCTGGAGGCAAAGATCCTAACACTTGCTGATCAGGCAAATATACCGGCCGATCATGTATATGAGGTCAATAAATCGCAGGAAACAAACTCTTTGAATGCTTATGTTACAGGGATTGGAGAAAATGCCCGAATTGTTTTGTGGGACACCACATTGAATAAGCTGGATGACGATGAGGTGCTGTTCGTCATGGCCCATGAAATGGCTCATTATGTGAAGAAGCATATTTATATTGGTATCGGCAGCTATCTGGTTCTTGCCTTTTTTGGCTTTTGGCTCGCGGCCAAGTGGATGGAAAAACTGGTCAGAAAGCATGGTGAAGAGCTTCAAATCCAGGAGTTGTCCCAATTAAGGTCACTGCCCCTGCTTCTGCTCGTTCTTTCCATGATGATGTTTGCTTCCAGCCCTTTTTCCAACGCTATTTCTCGCTTTGAAGAAAAGCAGGCGGATGCTTATGCCATTGAGATGACACAAAACAAAGAAGCGGCAATCAGCGCTTTCCAAAAATTAGCACGGGAAGGGCTGTCAGAAGTAAAGCCGCCATGGCTTGTGAAAATATTCCGGTACAGTCATCCGGCCATGGCTGAACGTATTTATACGATTGAAACTTATCCGCTGCCGGATAAACAAGGAAAGAAAATGGAAGAGAACAGAGGAGTAAGCGCTCAAAAAAGCAGGAACTAGCCCACAAATACATGGCGCCCCTTTAAAAGGGGTGCCATGTATTTGTTTTCTTTGAGTCAGCCTCCGATTCCTAACTTATCGCCATAAGGGGAATTTAATATGAAAGAGGAGAGCATAAAGAAGGATTAATTATTTTTAAATTGTTTCTCTAATTCGTTTAATTGCGCTGATAGTTCAATAAATGACTGGCGATTTCCTTCATCCAAGGACTGATCGATCGCTTTCATCAGCTTTTGTTTTTCTTGTTTGAACAAAATGTCATTAAGCAAATTGTCGATGTAAGCAGCAGTTGCATTTTTCACTTGTTCACGCGGCATCGGGGACTTCATCATTTCGGCAAAATAATTATTGTTTTCCATTTTCATCACCTCAGATACCTTTTTCTTATTATATGTGATACCCCGAAAGTAATCAACCAAAACTTTTAAAATATTTAGAAAATTATTTTTTAAGAGAATTACTTCAGCGGCTGCTTCTCTTTTGCTGCCAAGCCTCTTCAATGAAGCTGAGGCGCCAGTTATGGTAAAATAAGAAAAGCAAATATCAGTCGATACAAGGGGTATAACATGATGGATATAACGAGCCTGCGAGAGTGGTTTACAATTGAAAATATAATGGATGTTATTCATAAATATGAATCCTTCGGGCCGATTCCCGGCTTTTTCCTCCCGTTAATCGAAGCCTTCCTTCCTTTTTTGCCTCTGTTCGTTTTTGTGATGGCAAATGCCAGTGCTTTCGGGCTTTGGTGGGGATTCCTCTTATCGTGGGGAGGGTCTGTTACCGGTGCCTTTCTTGTGTTTTTATTTGTACGAAACTACGGACAGCGCAAAGTGCTATCTTTTCTGCATAAGCACTCTCAAGTACAGAGGCTAATGGATTGGGTAGACCGGCACGGCTTTGGGCCTGTTTTTTTGCTCTTATGCTTTCCGTTTACTCCTTCAGCTGTAGTCAATATTGTTGCAGGATTATCGAATATTAGCATCAGACAGTATTTGCTTGCAGTTATGGCGGGGAAAGTTGTAATGATTTTTTCGATCAGCTTTATCGGGTACGATCTCTTTGCATTAATCAAGCAGCCGGTCCGCACCGCGATTCTCGGCGGCGTCATTTTTATTTTGTGGGCAGCCGGCAAGCAGGTGGAGAGATACTTCAATAAAAAAGAAGGAAAAGAAAGGGAAAGGGGATAAAAGAGCTGGTTAATCTGCTCTTTTTTTAATTTCCTTTTTATTCAAGGAAGATGACAGAACGTATGATCTGTATTATGATAAAAGAATAACTTTGCAGCTGCAGACGACTTGTCTGAAATTTACTGGAGGGGAAAAGTTGTGTCTGTTCAATTTATCATTGGCCGGTCAGGTACCGGCAAAACGAAACAAATGCTTGAGACGATCAAAGGAAAAGTGATGGAAAAGCCGGCCGGCAATCCTATTATTTATCTTGTGCCGGAACAGATGACTTTCTTATCGGAATATACATTAGCCTCAGATCCAAAACTCGGCGGCATCATCCGAGCTCAAGTATATAGCTTTACGCGGCTTGCCTGGCGGGTGCTGCAGGAAACCGGGGGCATGAGCAGACGCCACATTTCCTCTTCCGGTTTAAACATGCTCATCCGAAAAATTATTGAGGACAAGAAAGAGGAACTAAAAATATTTGCTGGAGCAGCTGGAAAGAACGGGTTTATCAGCCATGTGGAGAGTATGCTCACAGAATTTAAACGGTATTGCGTGACTCCGGAGGAATTGGCGGCAAAGCAGGAGGAGCTGGAGCGCAACGGAGGAGCCAAAGCGCTGAAAGATAAGCTCCACGACTTGCAAGCAATCTACAGCGATTTTGAAGAAGCGCTCATCGGCAAGTATGTTGATTCGGAGGATTATTTGAGTCTCTTGTCGGAAGCGGCTTCTGCGTCCGATTATATAAAGAAGGCGGAGGTATACGTTGATGGCTTTCACAGCTTTACTCCGCAGGAATATACGGTTCTCCTGCAGCTGATGAAACAGGCTAAGAAAGTAACGATTGCGCTAACAACTGATGCTCCGTTTCGTTTGGCTCCGCCTGAGGACACCCATTTATTCCGCCTGACCGGTGATACCTACTTCAATGTATACAATTTAGCTATCGAAAACGGTATTCAAGTGGAAAAGGATATGATGTTGACGGCTGGAAAACGGCATAAAGAAGAGAGCCTAGCCCATTTAGAGGCATATTTCGACCGCCGGCCGCCTGTTCCATTTGAACCATCCAATAATCTTTGTCTGATTAGAGCGGCGAGCAGAAGAGCGGAAATTGAGGGGACAGCCCGGGAAATCCGGAGGCTTGCCCGCGAGCAAGGCCTGCGCTTTAAGCAAATGGCTGTACTTGTCCGGAATGGCAAAGATTATCAGCAATTAGTGGAAACGATTTTCCGTGATTATGAGATTCCTTTTTTCATTGATCAAAAGCGTCCGATGATGAATCATCCGCTTATTGAGCTCATTCGCGCCACTTTCGAAGTGATTAATAGCAACTGGCGGTATGAATCAGTCTTTCGCGCAGTAAAAACGGATTTATTGTTTCCTGTAGATGCTAACTGGCAGGTGCTGCGTGAGAAAGCAGACCGGCTGGAAAACTATGTGCTTGCTTACGGAGTGAAGGGGGACCGCTGGACGGAAAAAGAGGATTGGAGCTATCGCCGTTTTAGAGGGCTGGAACAAGTGAACAAGGTGCAGACAGATGAAGAGAAGGCAATGGAGGCTGAGTTAAATGAAGTGAGGAAACTCTTGTCTGAACCCATTTCCCGGCTTTCGCGCAGGTTGAAGAAGGCAAAGACCGGCAAGGAATATGGTGAAGCTCTTTATTTGTATTTGGAGGAACTCCGGATTCCGGAAAAGCTGGAAACCTTCAGTATGGAAGCGGAAAGCAGAGGGGACTTGATAACAGCGAGGGAGCACAATCAGGCATGGAATGCAGTAATGGAAATGATTGATCAGTACGTGGAGGTGCTGGGTGACGAGAAAACGACGCTGAAGGACTTTTCTGTCATTGTGGATGCCGGACTGGAAGCGATGGAATTTGCTATTGTGCCGCCGGCTGCTGATCAAGTGACAGTAGCGAATTTGGAGCTGTCCCGCCTTGGAGAGATCGAAGCGGCTTTTGTTATTGGGATCAATGATGGAGTGCTGCCTGCCCGGCAAATGGAGGCCGGCATTTTGGCTGATGAAGACCGCGAGCGGCTGCTGGCAGGCGGAATGAAGCTTGCACTTAGCAGCCGGAGAAAAATGCTTGATGAAGAATTTACAGCTTACCGGGCATTTACTGTTTCAGCGAGACAGCTGTATCTTTCTTACCCTATTGCCGATGACGAAGGGAAGACGCTGCTGCCGTCTTTCTTTATTAAACGAATCAAGGAATTGTTTCCGGCAATGAAGGAAAAATTGCTTGTCAATGAACCATCGGAGCTGGACGAAGGGGAGCAGCTTCAATATGTTTGCCATCCCAATCCGACTCTGTCTTATTTAACCTCCCAACTGCAATCCAAACGGCTTCATTATCCGATGTACGATTTTTGGTGGGATGTTTACAACTTCTATATAGATGATCCGAAGCAGAGGGAAAAAGCGAAACAGGTGCTGTCCAGCCTGTTTTACAGAAACGATACAGAGCAGCTTGATGAAACCACCAGCACGGAGTTATATGGGGAAGAAATACTGGCTAGCGTTACAAGAATGGAGATGTTTAACCGTTGCCCATTCTCTCATTTTGCCCAGCACGGCTTAAAGCTCAGAGAACGGGATATTTTCCGGCTCCAAGCGCCTGATATCGGCAATTTGTTTCATGGCGCTTTGAAGTGGATTGCTGATGAAGTGACGCGGCAAGGATTAAATTGGGCACAGCTGTCAAAAGCACAATGCCAGAAATTAGCAAGCGAGGCGGTTAAGCAGCTGGCACCGCAATTGCAAAATCAAATTTTGTTAAGCTCTAACCGTCATCTTTATTTGACAAGGAAGCTGGAGCAAATCATTGGACGGGCTTCCTATGCGCTGAGCGGGCAAGCGAAAGCGAGCGGATTTTCGCCTGTCGGTCTGGAGCTTGGCTTCGGTCCCGGGGAAAAGCTGCCGCCTTTGGCTTTTACATTGAAGAACGGCACGAAAATGGCGCTGGCCGGCCGCATTGACCGGGTGGATCAGGCTAAGGGCGAGGATGGCATTTACTTGCGCGTCATTGATTATAAGTCGAGCGGGCGCGATTTGGATCTGACGGAGGTTTATTACGGAATTGCCCTGCAGATGCTGACCTATTTGGATATCGTCTGGACTTATTCCTCGGAGCTGGTCGGAACAGAGGCTCATCCGGCAGGAGTGCTGTACTTTCATGTGCACAATCCTTTTATCAGCAGCAAAAAGCTATTAACCTTGGAAGAGATTGAGCGGGAATTATTTAAGAAGTTTAAGATGAGCGGCCTGATCCTCGGGGAAGAAGAATCGCTTCAGCTGATGGATGCCAATATTGGAGAAGGGGCATCTCCTATCATTCCTGTTTCTTACACGAAAAGCGGAAAGCTGGATAAAAGATTTTCTAAAACAGCGGACAGAAGGGTGTTTGACGGGATGAGGCAGCATGTGCGGCGGCTATATCAGCAGTCAGGTGATGAAATTGTCAGCGGTAAAGTGAATATCGATCCTTACCAATATAAAGACAGTACGCCATGCAACTTTTGTTCATACCGCCCGGTTTGCCAGTTTGATGAGACCCTTGAAGAGAATAACTACCGGCTGATCGTGCCGAAAAAAGATATTTTGGAAGATTTAAAGGAAGGGGGCAGCTAACATATGAAGGAGCTGATCATACCTGATAAACCGAAAGATGTATCCTGGACGGATGACCAGTGGAAGGCGATCACCGCAGAAGGGCGCGATATCCTCGTTGCGGCTGCTGCCGGCTCAGGAAAGACAGCTGTTCTTGTTGAACGGATTATTCGCAAAATTATTGATAAAGAAGCACCGATAAATATCGACGAGCTGCTAATTGTCACATTTACCAATGCGGCGGCAGCTGAAATGCGCCACCGGATCGGCACAGCACTAGAAGCAGAAATGGAGAAAGATCCGTCATCTAATCATTTGCGCCGGCAGTTGACCTTATTAAATAAGGCGCCTATTTCTACTCTCCACTCTTTCTGTCTGGAAGTCATCCGCAAATATTATTATTTAATTGATGTGGACCCTGCTTTTAGAATTGCTGATGAAGGGGAGCTGGCCTTGCTGCGGGAAGAAGTACTCGATGATTTTATGGAAGAAGAGTATGGCAGAGAAGGCAATGAAGGGTTTTACCAGCTTGTTGATACATTCTCAAGTGACCGCAGCGATGAAGAGCTGCAAAAAATGATCCAGACGCTGTATGACTTTGCGCAGTCCCATCCGAGACCTGATGAGTGGCTGGAGGGGCTTTCACAAATGTATGACGAAAGCGGCAGCGGGGGAATCGATCAGCTGCCGTTTATGGAGGCTTTAAATTTTTATATTGAGCTGCAGCTTGAAGCTGCTGAAGAAATGCTCGCGGAGTGCCTGCAGATGGCCCAGATGCCTGGCGGCCCAGCTCCCCGTGAAGAAATGTTTACTGTCGAGCGGCAAACCATCTTGAGGCTTCAAGAAGCGCTTCCTTCTTGGGAGAAGCTCTATGAAGAAATGCAAAAAGTAGAGTTTAAGACGCTGAAAAGCTACAAGGGAGAAGCATATGACGAAGAATTGAAGGAGCAATCCAAGCAGCTGCGCACGGAAGCAAAAAAGATTGTTGAAAAGCTGAAAGAAGAATATTTCTCGCATCAACCGGCAAGCTATATTAGCAGCATGAAAGAGATGAAGGAACTGATTGCTGCGCTTGCTCGCTTGGTCGGAAGATTTGCTGGCAAGTTTCAGGCTGTGAAACGCGAAAAAGGAATCGTTGATTTTAGTGATTTAGAGCATTTAGCGCTAGCTATTTTAACTGGAGAGGAAGGCGGTCCTTCTGAAGCAGCCCAAGCTTATCAGGAGCAATTTAAAGAGATTTTCCTCGATGAATACCAGGATTTTAATATTGTTCAAGAATCGATCATTCAGCTCGTAAAAACAGGAGATGAAGAGAACGGCAATGTCTTTATGGTCGGGGATGTAAAGCAAAGTATTTACCGTTTCCGCCAAGCAGAGCCTAATTTGTTTTTGAGCAAGTATCGGCGCTTTTCAACAGACGGCCAATCTAGCGGCTTGCGCATTGATTTATCGCAAAACTTCCGCAGCCGTGCAGAAGTGCTGGCGGGCACAAACTTTCTGTTCAAGCAGATTATGGATGTGAAAATTGGCGAAATTGAATATGACCGTCAAGCTGAATTGGTGAAGGGAGCCGCTTATCCGGAAGAGAAGCCGTTTCCGGTGGAGGTGACGATTATCGACCAGGAAGCGGCAGGGCAGTCCGAGGATCCTGATATGAAAGACGCGGCCCAGTCTGAGCTTGAGGCGAGATGGATAGCCGGGAAAATCAAGGATCTTGTCGAGTCTAGACATCCTGTCTATGATCCGAAAACTGAAAGTGAGCGGCCGGTTGAATATCGCGATATCGTCATCTTGCTGCGTTCGATGACGTGGGCCGGTGTAATCAAGGAAGAATTTAAGCGCACCGGCATTCCGCTTCACGCAAAAGTTGCTGGCGGCTATTTCCAAACGATGGAGATTGCTGTCATGCTTTCTTTGCTGAAGGTCATCGACAATCCGTACCAAGATATTCCGCTCGCTTCCGTGCTGCGCTCTCCCATTATGCGCTGTACGGAAAACGATCTTGCTGTTATCCGGCTGGCCTCCAAGTCAGGCTCTTACTATGAAGCAGCGAAGGCGTTTGCGGCATCCCGGCCGGAAGCGCGTTATGAGGAACTGCATGAGAAGGTGAGCAAGTTTCTTGAACAGTTAGCCGAGTGGCGTTCGCTTAGCCGCTATCAAGCTTTGTCTGCTCTCGTATGGCAGCTGTATCATGACACCCATTTTTATGATTTTGTGGGCGGCATGCCGGGCGGAAAGCAGCGCCAGGCAAACTTGCGCGCCTTATATGACCGGGTGCGGCAATACGAAGAAACTTCTTTTCGGGGATTATTCCGCTTTCTCCGCTTTGTGGAACGGATGCAGGAACGCGGAGAAGACCTTGGGGAGGCCGGCGCTTTAAGTGATCAGGAAGATGTCGTCCGCCTGATGACGATCCACGCTTCGAAAGGGCTGGAGTTTCCTGTTGTTTTCGTCGCCGGCTTGAACCGGTCGTTTAATATGACGGATTTGAATAAGAGCTATTTGCTTGATAAAGAGCTCGGCATTGGCACTAAATATGTGAATGCGGAAAAGAGAATCAGCTATCCGTCATTGCCGCAGCTGGCATTAAAGCGTAAAAAACGATTTGAGCTGCTTGCTGAAGAAATGCGTGTTTTATACGTGGCGTTAACGAGGGCAAAGGAAAAGCTGTTCTTGCTCGGTTCAGTGAAAAGCGCAGCTAAAGAAGCGGCCAAGTGGGAAAGGGCTGCGCGGCATCCGGATTGGCTTTTGGGCAGTGCAGCGAGAGTTTCGGCTAAATCTTATCTTGATTGGGTTGGTCCGGCGCTCGTCCGCCATCTTGATTATACAAAAGCGGAGCAAACCCGTCCTTCTGTGTTTGTGGATCATCCGTCAAGATGGTCCATTCAAACCGTCGACGCGGAGGCATTGCAGCCGGCATCGCTTGAGCAGACTGAGGCAAACGGCGGTTTGCTTGAAAGGGTGCAAGCTTTTGAGCCCGTGCCTGCTTCTTCATCCTTTAAAGAGGAAATAACAGCGCGGATGAATTGGGCCTATGAATATGAAGCTGCCACTCACTTGCGGTCGAAGCAGTCTGTGTCCGATTTAAAACGGATGAATGAGATTTTCAATGAGGGAGCAGACAATGACCTTGCCCGCCATTATCAGCGTCCGGTTTTTCGCCGTCCGTCCTTTATGCAGACAAAGTCGATGACACCGGCTGAGGCCGGAACAGCTCTTCACACGGTGATGCAGCATGTGCCGCTTCAGGAAGCTCCAGATGCGGCAGAGGTCGGGCAGCTGTTGCGCACGCTCGTTGCCCGCGAATTGCTGACAGAAGAGCAAGCCGCGTCTGTTGATCCGGAAAAGATAGCTTTCTTTTTCCGTACAGATATTGGCCGGGAGCTGCTGCAGGCGGAAGAGATTCACCGGGAAACACCATTTAATATGGCTATAGATGCCGGTGAGATTTATCCTGATTGGAAAGGTCCTGAAGAAGCAGTTTTAGTTCAGGGTGTGATTGATTGTTTATTTGAAAAAGATGGAAAGCTATATTTGCTTGATTATAAAACCGATCAAATTACAGGCCGCTTTCCTGGAGGCATGGAACAAGCCCGTCCTCTTTTAAAGAAGCGTTATGAGGTGCAAATTCAATTGTATGCCCAGGCTGTAGAACGCATCTGGAAGCGAAAAGTAGATTATAAGCTCCTGTTCTTTTTTGATGGAGGCTATCTGCTTCCGATTGAATAACTACCAAAACTGTCCCCAGTGCGGGGCAGCTTAGCCTGCAGACAAACTCAATGAAAATGGCGGTTTGTCTGCAGGCTTTTTTATTTTGCTTGTGGATGGAAGCTGTTGATTTCCATTCCAGGCGCTTCGCTTTCCGCGGAACGGGCGGTGAGCCTCCTCAGCGCCAAGGCACCTGCGGGGTCTCCCCTGTCCCGCTGATTCCGCAGGAGTCTTCGCGCCTTCCATTCCAATCAACAGAGTGGACAAAGTTAGGATAGACGTACAAAGCGTTTGGACTTTTGAAGCGCAGCCTAAGCCAACGGGACCAATTAGACAGGGTCACTCTAGATCAGCTTGTACCAGAGAATCATCTGGGTCGTAAAATGGAGGAAGCGATGGCCTGCTGATGGCTGCAGGTGTTCTTTGCAGGAGCGCTTTTTGACGAGACGATCTTTTGTAGTAATGGTATGATGAGAACGATGATGCAAAGAAGAAGGGAGAAAGACAGGTGTGCAGTTAGCTCCATTGAAACAAGAAGAGCGGATCACCGCATTAGACAGCTTGCGGGGTCTTGCGCTTTTAGGCATTTTTTTAGTAAATATGCTTTCATTTCATTCCCCGTATTTTTACTATGACCCTTTTGAATGGTGGAAGGAAGCAGAAAACTTCTGGCATTACCGCTGGATTGACATTTTGGTCCAGGCAAGCTTTTACCCGCTGTTTGCTATGATGTTTGGCTTCGGAACGGCGATGCAGCGAGAGAATGCAATGAAGAGGGGACAATCATTTACGCCTATAGGCATCCGGCGTTTTTCCTTTTTACTGCTTATTGGCATCCTCCATGCGTTTCTTATTTGGCCGGGGGATATTTTAATCAATTATGCGATTTTTGGTTTTTTGCTGTTGCTGTTTTTACGGCTTTCTGGAAAAATATTAATTATCATCGGCAGTGCGTTGCTTTTGCTGCCAAACTTATTTTTTGGCATTTTGTTCATTATGATGGCGGCGGTTGATCCGACAAGCGCTGTACATTGGACAGATATTGCAAGCATTGAAAACTCAATCGCTGCTTATGGCAGCGGCACATTCGCCGAAATTACGAAGCAGCGGGCGGCTGATTGGCTTGCAGGCAATGAACCTAGAGTTTTTTGGGTACAGCTGGTCGCCATTTTTCCGCACTTTTTAATTGGGGCAGGCGCTCAGAAATTAAACTTATTTAAAAAAGGCCAGGAGCGTCCTGCTGCTGCTTTTGCTGCTTTTGTTACGTTTTTTGCCACAGGGGTCATCCTGAAGGCGCTGCCTTATGTGATTGAACCGAATCTGGCTTATGTGTATATCCAGGATTCGATTGGCGGGCCGCTGCTTGCTGTCAGCTATGCTGCCCTCGTTATCGGACTCAGCTCGATGAAGAGAGCCGGCGCGCTCTTAAAGCCGTTTGCAGCGGCAGGGAGAATGTCATTGACGAACTATTTGCTGCAATCAGTAATAGGAACGCTGATTTTCTACCATTATGGATTAGGGTTATACGGGCAAATCAAGCTGTCGACGGGCATTTGGCTTGCCGTTGCTATTTTTGCCGCTCAAGTGCTCTTATCGGAGTTCTGGCTCTCTAAATTCAAGCGGGGGCCGATGGAAGCATTGTGGCGCAAGGTGACCTACGGGTTGCAAAGAGAAGAAAAGCAAGTGAACACTAAAGGGGGATGAAGTAATGAAATTTGTCAGTTATCGTGTCGATCAAAGAGAAACCTATGGGGTATATGTCGAGGAAGAACAAACGATTTGGAATTTACAAGTGTTAGAGGAAAGCGTGACAGGGGCACGCACGCTGCCCGATACACTGCTTGAGGCAATTGGCTCTGGAATAGAGTTAACAGAACGGGTGAAGCAATGGATAGAAGCAGCTGGTGACAAAGACAAGCAATCAGCAGCTGTCTCCGCGGCAGAAGTAGAATGGCTCGCTCCTATTCCTCGTCCGGCCAAGAATGTGATGTGCATCGGCAAAAACTATCGGGATCATGCCATTGAAATGGGCGGAGAAGAAAGCATACCAAAGGACTTGATGGTGTTTACAAAGGCGCCAACAGCAGTTATTGCTGCAAATGAGCCGATCCCGGCATATGAGGGACTGACGGATGCGCTTGATTATGAGGGAGAGCTTGGAGTCATTATTGGCAAGAAAGGCAAAGGGATTTCCAGGGAAGAAGCATTGGATTATATTTTCGGCTATACCATTATTAACGATGTGACAGCACGTGACCTTCAAAAACGCCACAAGCAGTTTTTTATCGGAAAAAGCTTGGACGGCACTTGTCCGATGGGGCCATGGATTGTTTCGAAAGATGAGATTGCTGATCCGCACTGTTTAGATATTGAAACGAAGGTGAATGGGGAAGTTCGCCAGCAGTCGAATACAAAGCATTTTATTTTCCCGATTGATGAAATTATTTCGACATTGTCTAAAGGCATGACGCTTGAACCGGGAGATGTGATTGCTACAGGCACGCCGGCTGGAGTCGGGCAAGGAATGAATCCTCCGGGGCTTTTAAAGTCAGGAGATACCATTGACATCAATATTGAACAAATTGGTACATTATCAAACAAAGTCCAATAATGCTTGCACAACATTTCCTTCTCTTCTGCCAAAATGATACTATAGAAAAGAAAAAGCAGAAAGGAGGGAATTTAAATGGAAAGCTTATTTTTTAACAGCACCCATTTACATATTACAACTTGGGTCATCACGATTATTTTATTCTTTATTGCGGTCGGCAGATATTCTACGGGTGCTCATATGGCATTGAGATTGTTTTATATTCTTGTATTAGTTACAGGCTTGCTGCTATTTATTAAACACCATGGCATAAATGATATGCTTTACGGCATGAAAATGCTTGCCGGCATTTTGACAATCGGACTTATGGAGATGGTGCTGGTTCGAAAGAAAAAAGGAAAAGAGACGAGCAAGCTGCTGATCGGCGCAGTGATTTTGCTGATTGTTACTCTTTACTTAGGATTTAAACTGCCGATGGGCTTGAATTTCTTTGCTTAATGCTGAAAAAAGCTGTACCCGCTGTTATAGGCAGGGACAGCTTTTTTTATGTTAAAATATGTTAAAGTGAAAACAAACGGATCGCTTTAAGCAGCTGCTGAGAAAGAAGGGGTAAAATGAGGCGCTTGTCAGCCAATGAACAGGCTATCTATCTTGTCCTAGTGATGATCGCTGCGTGGTCAGGCTTTTGTATGACGGATGAAAAGCTGAAAATTGCAGTGAATGGTTCTGTGCTCGTGATGGTTGTGGCTATTAAAGTATTAGTCTATTTGCATAAGCGGAAATCGAAGAATGCCTCCGCTGAAGGTGAACAACACTAGCTCCTGAAGTCATCAAGCAATGAGTTTATGTCGGCTTTGCGAGGCGGCAGAGGGGCAGACAGGGTGTCGAAAAAGCCATGCCTCCACCGGAAAAAAGAAAAGCTGAGAAAAAGCAAGCAAAAGAGCTATAAAAGAGCGCTGAAAACCCAGAAGACTAAACATAAACACAGAGGCACATCATGCGCGCTTGATCATAACTGGCTGTTTCATCACCAGTTTTTTTATGGTTTGATCCATTATCCAGGCAAAGCCTGGTTTTATTTTCTCATTTATTGTAGATTTGTTGAACTTTCTTTTTTTGAGTTTGACGGCTGTCCTGGAAAAGCGTAATCTTAGAAGCGGTACGATCATTTTTTGGAGGGGGAAGCGGAAGTGAAAAAGAAGCTGTTTTCGCTCGTCTTATTACCGTTTCTTCTTTTATACGCCTTTCCTGTCAGCGCTGTAGAAAAAGAAGAACGAATGTGGCAAGATGAAACAATGTATTATTTAATGACTGATCGTTTTCATAATGGTAATAGCAAAAATGATAAAGAGATTAATAATAATGACCTGCGCGCTTATCAAGGCGGAGATTTCGCCGGCGTGGCCGATAAGCTGGACTATTTGCATGATATGGGCTTTACTTCTCTTATCATCAGCCCGGTTTTTGAAAACGCCAAGAGCGGATATCATGGTTACTGGGTCACTGATTTTTACCAAACCAATAAACAGTTTGGTTCCATGAAAGAGCTGAAGCATCTTGTGAAAGAGGCACATGACCGGGACATGAAAGTCATTGTTGATTTTCCGGTTAGACAAGTCAGCCCGTCCCACCCATGGGTGAAGGACCCAGCTAAGGCAGACTGGTTTCAAACAACAAGCGGCAAAACGGAAGAAGACTGGCTTGGCCCAATGGCTATTCTTAACCTTGAAAACAAGGCAGTTCAGCAGGAAATGACGAAGGCTGGCCAATGGTGGATCAAGAAAGCCGGCGTAGACGGCTACTACTTAAGTGATTCTGCTGAGGCTCCCCTTGCGTTTCTTCAGAGCTTTTCGAAAGAAATGAAGCAGCAAAAGAAAGACTTCTTTTTGCTTGGCGGGAGCGGGAAGAAGTCCAGCGTGAAGCAGTTCGAACGTTCTGGACTGGACAGCGTGATGAATGCGGAGCTGGCTGCTCAGCTGCAGGAGCAGTTTAAAAATGTGAAGCAGCCTTCTGATGAGGGAACGAAGCTCGTTGACGAAGCGGCAAAACAAGAAAAAGCCATCTTGTCAGCCAACTATTTAGATTCCATTAAGACCGCCCGCTTTACAAAGAAAGCGGTAGAGGAAAATATGTTCCCGGGTACGCGCTGGATGATGGGGCTAACTTATCTGTATACTGTCCCTGGGGTGCCGGTTGTTTACTACGGCTCAGAAGTGGCGCTTAATGGAGAAGAAGGAGCGGAAAGCCACCGCTTGCTCAGCTTCAAAGAAGACCAGGAGCTGGTTGACTACATCAAAAAAATCGGTGAACTGCGGCAGAAGCTGCCGGCATTAACCCGAGGTTCGTATGAGCCGATTTACGATAAGGATGGAATGACGGTCTTTAAACGCCAGTATAAAGGTGAAACATTGATCGTGGCTGTCAACAATTCAGATAAAACACAAAAAGTGGCAGTTCCCGCTGAAGAGCTTGACGACAACAAGGAACTGCGCGGACTGCTAGAAGGCGGACTGGCCCGTCCAGAGAATGGAAAGTTTTCACTCATTCTTGACAGAGAAACGGCGGAAATTTATGCATTGACTGAAAAGGCTGGTGCAAATAAACTGTTTATTGCCGCTCTGGCTGCTGTCTATATTATTTTTATGACCTTCCTTTACTTAGTATGGAAGCGGGGAAGAGCCTCCCGCAAATCTTCATAAAGAAGCAAGACTGCCATAAGCGCCGTTTACTCGCGGCGGCTTCATGGCAGTCTTTTTTAGTGTTCTTTCTTATCCGTTAACAACCGTTCCTCCGTTGACGTGAATCATTTGTCCTGAGATATAGCTGGAATCTTTGCTGGCGAGAAAAACATAGGCGGGAGCCAGTTCGTCAGGCTGTCCGGCGCGCCCGAACGGGGTGTCGGAACCAAACTTTTCTACTTTTTCAGCTGAGAAAGTAGAAGGAATCAGAGGCGTCCAAATAGGCCCCGGCGCCACACCGTTTACGCGAATGCCGTCTTTAGCCAGCGAGCCGGCAAGAGAACGGGTAAAGGAGACGATTGCTCCTTTGGTCGCCGAGTAATCAATGAGCGCTGGATTGCCTTGATAGGCGGTAATAGAAGCTGTATTAATAATGCTCGCCCCTTTTTTCAAGTGAGGGAGCGCGGCTTTTGTCATATAAAAGTAGCCAAAAATGTTTGTGCGGAAGGTTTTTTCCAGCTGCTCGGCTGTAATATCCAGCAGGCTGTTTTGCGGATGCTGTTCGCCCGCATTATTGACAAGCACGTCAATTTGTCCGAATGTATCAAGTGTTTTCTGAATGGCTTCCTTACAAAAATCTTCAGAACCAATGTCGCCGGAAATGAGCAGGCATTGCCGGCCTTCCTGCTCGATCAGCTTTTTTGTTTCCTTCGCATCTTCGTGTTCTTCTAAGTAAACAATCGCTACATCGGCTCCTTCCCGGGCAAAATAGACGGCCGCCGCCCGGCCAATGCCGCTGTCAGCACCTGTCAGCAAGGCTTTTTTTCCTTCTAGCTTGCCGCTTCCTTTATAATCGTTGTCGATATGATCAGGCTGCGGATTCATCAGCTCAGTTTTACCAGGCTGTACGTCTTGGTGCTGCTTAGGAAAGGTTTGCTTTTGTTCACTCATCCAATCACTCCTTCTGTAAATTCGTTATCCACTGTATGTTTACCCGGAGTGTCTGTATTTAACCATGAGAAAACCGGCAGGAAGGGCTCCGGCCGGCTCATAACAAGATTAGCGAAAGTTTACAAATTGCACATCAACCGTCAAATCGGCTTCGCGGACTGCAGCCATCACTTTTTGCAAATCATCTTTGTTCTTGCCGGTGACACGCAGCTGATCGCCTTGAATTTGAGACTTCACTTTAAGTCCGCTGTCTTTAATCAGGGCATTGATTTTCTTTGATGTTTCTTTATCAATCCCTTGGACTAATTTAGCGCGCTGGCGGACAGTGCCGCCTGAAGCGCCTTCTATTTTTCCGTAATCTAAATTTTTAACGGGAACCGCCCGTTTAATTAATTTGCTGAGCAGGACATCTTTCAATTGCTCCAGCTTAAACTCATCGTCGGAAGTAAGCACGATTTCTTCATTATCGAGAGACAGGTTGCTTTTGCTTCCTTTAAAGTCGTAACGGGTTTGAATTTCTTTTAATGCTTGAGTAATTGCATTTGTTACCTCTGAAAAATCAACTTTTGAAACAATATCAAATGAATTTTCTTTAGCCATTTCTTTTCCGCCTTTCTATTTGTTATCTTTAAGAGGATAGATCTGTATTTAAGAAAAATAAAGCAATGGTGCCTGGGCCGGCATGAGAGGCGATAGCTGATCCAATAATATGGGTAAAGATCTCTTGACAGTGAAACCGTTCATTGATCATGGATTTCAGCAGTTCCGCAGCCTCAGGATCGTCGCCGTGGCTGATAGCGATTCGCTGGCTGCTCAAATGTACGCCGCGCTGTTCCATTATATCGAGCATGCGATTAAATGCTTTTTTTCGGCCGCGGATCTTTTCAATCGGGATCAGCTTTCCGTCTTCGACATGAAGAATCGGTTTAATATTTAATAGCCCGCCAATCCAAGCGGCTCCATTGGAAAGACGGCCGCCTTTGGCCAGGTGGCCCAGATCTTCAACAGTAAAAATGTGCTCCATGTGTTGACAATGGAATTGAATGTCCGCTACAATATCCTCCTTCGGCCATCCTTTTTGCAGACACTCAGCCGCCTGTCTGACAATCAAACCGTAGCCTAAGGAGGCGGCTTTTGTATCAATAATGGTCAGGTCAAGGTCAGAATATTTCTCTTGTACTTGATCACGAACCATTACAGCAGTTTGGTATGTACCGGAGAGGGCAGAAGAGAAGGCAAGATAAATACCTGGTTCGCCGCTCTCAGCAAGTTCTGTAAATAGCTTTTCAAGCAGAAGCGGGGAAGCTTGGGAAGTTTTCGGCATTTCTCCTTGGCGAATAGCCTCGTATACTTTTTTGGGATTAATGCCTTTTATATCTTCATAGTCTTCACCGTACAAATGAACACGAAGCGGAATGAGTGTGACCTGATGGTTATCAAAAAAATCGAGCGGCAGATCACAGCCTGAATCAGCAAATAGCTTCATTTGTTGAATACCCCCTTTATCTGTAATAATTGTAAAGGCTTCATCGAAAAATAACAATTAAATTTACCCCCGGCTGCAAAAGCAGTGGAGCAAGGAGGAGAGAAGTTGGTAAAAGAGTCTGTTTGGAGTGTAACTAAGAAAGTGATTATGGTGGTCATTGGCGCTTTTTTAAATGCCCTGTCCATGAATTTTTTCCTTATTCCGGCCAATGTATATGCCAGCGGATTTCAAGGCGTAGCCCAGCTGTTGTCAAACATTTTTACTTCCTTTACGCCGATTAGCATATCGGTAGGTTTTTTACTGGTCTTATTAAATATTCCTGTAGCAATTCTCGGCTGGATGAAAGTTGGAAAGTCCTTTACCATTTTCAGCTTTTTGTCTGTTGTCATCACGACGATCTTCCTTGAGCTGATACCGGTCAAAGCTTTATCTGAGGACATTATTTTAAATGCTGTTTTCGGCGGTGTGATCGGAGCAACAGGCGTTGGCCTCACCTTAAAATGGGGGGCTTCGACTGGCGGTCTTGACATTGTGGCTATGATCCTTTCAAGAATGAAGGACCGGCCAATCGGGAATTATTTTCTCATTATGAACGGAGTAATCATTGCACTCGCCGGCTTGATTTTCGGCTGGGAAAAAGCATTATATACATTGGTGGCATTATATGTTTCCACACGTGTAGTAGATGCGATTCATACGCGCCATGCCAAGCTGACTGCCATGATTATTACGGATAAATCGGAAGAAGTAAAAACGGCGATTCATGCCAAGCTTGTCCGGGGAATTACAGTCGTACCGGCAAAAGGGGCGTTTTCAGGCAAGGAACGCGAAATGCTGATCATTGTCATTACAAGATATGAACTGTATGACTTGGAAAGAATTTTAAAAGAAGTTGATCCGAATGCTTTTACCAACATTGTAGAAACGGCAGGAATTTTCGGCTTTTTCAGAAAAGAGTAAAGAGGAGAGAAACGCCGGCTTGTACGCCTAAAAAGCGTACGATACCGGCGTTTCTTACATGGCAGACTTTTCATCCGCCGCCAAGTTTAATTTATGCTCCAAAAAGGCGGCAACCCCGTCTTCTTCGTTAGTTAAAGTAATTTCATTGGCAATGTTTTTGAGCTCATTGATGGCATTGCCCATTGCCACGCCGGTTCCGGCATACTCAATCATTTCTAAATCATTGTCCTCATCGCCAAACGCGATAATCCGCTCTTTAGGAATATTTAAGTCCGCTGCCGCCCGCTGAATGCCGATCGCTTTATTCAAGCCTAATTTTACAAGCTCAATGACGTGCCACGGAGCATTCCATCGTCTATGGTGAATGACTTCGGCATGTACCTCGCTTAAATGGCCGCGAATCAACGGAGCTGTTTTTTCGGTAGCCTGGATCAGCATGCAAGTAGGATCATCCATGAGCATTTGACGCAAATCGCCGGTTGTAACGGCGGGATTGCCCAGATTGAACAGATTGATGAGCCGTTCATCATGATAATGAAAATACAAATCATCCTGTACTTCGGCAATGATATTGTGAAAGTCGAAGTCATGGCAGGCATCTACGATTTCGGCAGCCGTTTTCAGGTCCATCGGTTCATGGTACAGTCCCCAGCTATTATTTCTTGGATGATGAACAAAGGCGCCATTGAAATTTACCATTGGCGTGACAAGACCTAACTCTTGATAATAAAGCCCGCTGGAACGATAAGGCCGCCCGGTGGCAATCATTACTTCATGGCCTTGCTCCATTGCTTTTCTCAGCACCTTTTTTGTACGGACAGAGATTTTTTTGTCATCTGTCAGCAACGTGCCGTCTAAATCGACGACGATTAAATGTTTTTCAGCCATTGACCTGAAGACACTCCCTTTCATCGTTTTCTTTTTTAAGTGTACGCTTAATTCCATACTTATGTCCAATGAAGCCTAGTTATTTGCATGAAATTTACCTGCTGGCTGGAAAATAAGCGTTACAGGTGATAATTTGTCCCAAGCTTTGTTATCATAAGGATAATGCGAAGCCAGAAGGAGGAAGAAAATAATGGAGCAGGATTTAAAAGAAAATATTTTGGGAGCGCTGGAACAAGTAATCGATCCTGAGCTTGGTATTGACATTGTCAATCTTGGCCTGGTATATGATGTTGATATGGATGAATCCGGACATACAAAAGTAACGATGACGTTGACTTCCATGGGCTGTCCGCTTGCCGGGGTCATTGTCGACCAGGTAAAGGCGGCGCTTGCTGATATTCCGGAAGTGAAGGATGCAGAAGTGGATATCGTCTGGAATCCGCCATGGTCCCGGGATAAAATGTCCCGCTACGCTAAAATTGCGCTCGGCATTCAATAAGAAAAAACTGCCCGCAGAGATACTTGCGGGCAGTTTTTTTGTATTTGACAGCACCGGCAGCTGACTAATTAAAGAAAGATCAGCGCGAGCGGTCCGACGATAAAGCAATAAATGGCGAAGTATTTCAAATTCCCTTGCGCCATGATATTCATGAACCATTTTAAAGAAAAATAAGACATGACGAATGAACCGATGAAAGCTACTGTATAAGGAATGGCCAGTTCTTGCAAATTAGGGTTGCCAAGAATGTCCGAGAAGCCTAAAACCATGCCGCCGACGCTGACCGGAATAAACAACAGAAAGGAAAAGCGAAGAGCGGTTTCTTGCTTCATGCCAAGTCCCATAGCAGCTACAATTGTGGCTCCGGAACGGCTGATGCCGGGAATGAGGGCAATCGCCTGGGCGCAGCCGATAATAATGGCGTCTCTCATACGCATGTCGCCATCGTTCTTGCGTCCCCGCAAATTGCGAATCGTCCATAAGGCGATTCCGGTAATGATCAGTGTAATGGCTACCGTGCGCACACTGGATAATTGCTGCTCGATAAAGTCGCCGAATACGACGCCGATGACTCCCGCAGGAATCGTGGCAATAATTAAATAGATAATAAACATGAACTCGGACCGGTCTTCAGGCTGTCGGGTTTTTACATAATTCAGCCCATTTGTTGCCAGCCGCATGATATCGGCACGGTAAATAACGAGCACGGCAAGCAAAGAAGCAGAGTTGACGAGCAGTTCAAAGGAAAGATCCTTCATTTCTATCCCGAAAAAGTGCTTAGCCAGCTGTAAGTGACCGCTTGAAGAGATCGGAATGGGTTCAGTAAATCCTTGAAACAAACCTAAAAATAAATATTTTAATAGCAAATAAGCATGATCCACAATAAAATCCTCCGTTTAATCCATTTCGCTAGAGTGATAGGGCAGCATAAGCCCGCTTCTTGATTGATCGGCACAATAAAGATAAAGGAGTCCAAGACGAATAAGGCATTCACTTTTATACTTTAGCATGATTGGGAAAGAAAGTATAAAGATATCCTTTTTCATAAGCGGTTCATTCAATCAAATTTCTTTGCTAGTCCCCCTTATCGCTTTACATTTTATGTGATCAGCCTCTATAATTTAATAAAAGGTCAAAAAAGGTCAAAAGAGGTGGAGAGAGTTGGATATCGAACGGATGACGTTATCAGTGCAGGAAGCGTTGGCAGGGGCCCAAAGGATAGCGGAAGAGAATCAGCATACAGAAATTGACTTAGCCCATTTTTTGCTCGCGCTGATCGACCGCCCGGATAGCCTGATGGCAAGAATTATTGAAAGGACAGGCAGTCAGCCGGCTCGTTGGCTGGAATTTCTTCGAGGCGAACTGCCTAAGAAACCGTCCATTGCCGGATCGGGAGTAAAGTATGGAGCTTACCTTACAGCGGCTTTGCAATCAGCCTTGAATGAAGCGGAACGGTTAAAAGAAAAATGGGAGGATGACTATCTTTCTGTCGAGCATATTGCGTCGATCCTCCCTGGAACCACCGATTACGCGATCAACAGTTTTTTGCAGAAGGAACAGCTTACACAGGAAAAAATCAATGAAGCAATCAAAGAAATAAGGGGGAATCAAAAGGTGACATCACAACAGCCGGAAGCAGGATATGAAGCATTAAAAAAATACGGACGGGATTTAGTGGAAGAGGTTCGTTCTGGAAAGATTGACCCGGTGATTGGCCGTGATAATGAAATTCGCCATGTGATTCGCATTCTTTCCCGAAAGACAAAAAATAATCCGGTCTTAATTGGAGAGCCAGGAGTTGGGAAAACGGCTATTGTGGAAGGATTAGCACAGCGGATTGTCCGTAAAGATGTGCCGGAAGGGCTAAAAGACAAAACGATTTTCGCTCTTGACATGAGTGCGCTGATTGCGGGCGCAAAATTCCGCGGAGAATTTGAAGAGAGGCTGAAGGCTGTTTTAAACGAGATCAAAAAAAGCGATGGACGCATCTTATTGTTTATTGATGAACTTCATACAATCGTTGGAGCCGGAAAGACAGAAGGGGCCATGGATGCCGGCAACATGCTAAAGCCAATGCTTGCCCGCGGAGAGCTGCACTGCATTGGCGCAACTACGCTTGAAGAACACCGGAAGTATATTGAAAAAGACCCGGCGTTAGAGCGCCGCTTCCAGCAGGTGCTCGTTCAAGAGCCGACACCAGAAGATACCATTTCCATTTTACGCGGCTTAAAGGAACGCTTTGAAATTCACCATGGCGTCAAGATCCATGACCGGGCGCTTGTTGCCGCCGCCGTGTTATCCAACAGATACATTACCGACCGTTTCCTGCCTGATAAAGCGATCGATTTAGTGGATGAGGCATGTGCCACCATCCGGACAGAAATTGATTCTATGCCGAGCGAACTGGATGAAGTGACCCGGCGTGTCATGCAGCTGGAAATTGAAGAAGCGGCTTTGCAGAAAGAGACAGATATATCCAGCAAGGAAAGGCTGGAGCAGTTGCAAGAGGAGCTGGCGAATTTAAAAGAGAAAGCTGCTGAAATGAGAGCGCGCTGGGAGGCTGAAAAAGGAGCAATCGGGCAAGTTCAGGAAAAAAGAGAGCTTCTTGAACGGCTGAGAAGGGAACTGGAGGATGCTGAAGGCCGTTATGATTTAAACAAGGCTGCTGAGCTTCGCCATGGAAAAATCCCGGCTGTTGAGAAAGAACTGGCTCACTTGGAAGAAGAAATGGAGAAAGCGAACGAAAGTGAGAACCGTTTACTGCGCGAGGAAGTCACAGAAGAGGAAATTGCTGATATCGTTGCCCGCTGGACCGGCATCCCGGTTACCAAGCTGGTTGAAGGAGAGCGGGAAAAGCTGCTGCGCTTAGAGAGCATTATGCATGAGCGGGTCGTCGGACAAGATGAAGCAGTTCAACTGGTAAGCGACGCCGTCCTCCGCGCCCGGGCAGGAATTAAAGATCCAAACCGGCCTATCGGTTCCTTTATCTTTTTAGGACCGACTGGCGTGGGGAAAACGGAGCTCGCCAAAACACTTGCGAATACACTGTTTGATAGCGAGGAACAAATGATTCGCATTGATATGTCCGAGTATATGGAAAAGCATGCGGTATCCCGCTTAATCGGCGCTCCTCCCGGATATGTCGGCTTTGAAGAAGGCGGTCAGCTGACAGAGGCGCTGCGCAGAAAGCCGTATTCGGTTGTGCTGCTTGATGAAATTGAAAAAGCGCACCCGGAAGTATTCAATATTTTGCTTCAGATGCTCGATGACGGACGGATTACTGATTCCCAAGGGCGGACGGTCGACTGCAAGAATACAGTAGTCATCATGACATCGAATATTGGCTCCGAGTATTTGCTGGACCGCAAAGAGAATGAGGAAGAGATTCAGGAGGCAACGAAGGAAAAAGTGATGCGGCAGCTTCGCAGTCATTTCCGGCCGGAATTTTTAAACCGTGTGGATGACATTGTCCTCTTTAAGCCGTTAAGTCTCGAAAATATTAAAGGCATTGCTGAGCGAATGATCAATGACTTAAAGCGCCGGCTGGAAGATCAGCAAATCAGCCTTGTTTTGACTGAAAAAGCTAAAGAGTTTATTGCACAGGAAGGGTTTGACCCGGTGTATGGAGCACGGCCGCTGAAGCGATTTATCCAGCATCAAATTGAAACGAAGCTGGCACGCGCCATTATTTCCGGCGATATTCTTCCTCATAGTGAAGCGGTAGTGGATGCGGAAAATGGAGAGCTTGTCATTAAATAAAGCCTGATTAAACCAAAAAAAGCGGCTGCCCAAGCAGCCGCTTTAAATTGAAGCTGAAAACTTTCCGATTAATGCTGTTCAGCCTGATCGTCTGTGAGAAGCGCAGAGAAAATGAACAGAAGAATAGTTGCAATGATTGAAAGAATCAAGCCTGTCATAAAGTTGAATTCAGCCCCGTTCATTGAGCTGACAACATATGTTAACATTTCAGTCAATAAAAAAGTCCAAAAGAAAGTCATGATATATTGCATCGAATATCCCTCCTCCAAAAGAAGATATGTATATAAACCACCATTAATCATAGCACATAAAAGAAGCAGATTTAAATGAATTTTTGTCATTATTTTTAACATTTTTATTCATCCTATCCGAAAAAACTTTTTCTTCTCAGCAAATACAGTTAAGATATAAAAGGTAGGGGTTGTGTATAAAGGAGAAAGAATATGTACAACAAAAGATTACTGCTTATATTAGGAATTTGTTTACTCGTATTTCTTGCCGGTTGTTCAGAGGAAAAAGAGTCAAAGAAACTGAAGAAAGTCGGTTTGCTAGTTCCTGATACTATTAATGACCAAGTATGGGGAACGAACGGATACATGGGAATGTTAAAAATCCAAAAGGCGTATGGAACCGATATTTTTTATAAGGAAAATATCCATTCTCAAGCACTGGTCGAACGGGCTGTAGAGGAATTTTCACATAAAGGCATCAATATTGTATTTGGCCACGGCAACGAATACGCCGATTATTTCAATAAACTGGCCCCTGATTATCCGGATATGCATTTTGTCAGCTTTAACGGCAATGCCAACGAAAAAAATACAACAAGCTTAAAGTTTGAAGCGCATGCTATGGGGTTTTTCGGCGGAATGACAGCTGCTCACTTTTCTAAAACCGGCACGGTGGGTGTGGTAGCTACTTATAAATGGCAGCCAGAAGTCAAAGGGTTTGTTGAAGGAGCGAAATTTGCACGGAAAGACATCCATGTAGCCGCTCGATATGTAGAAAACTGGGATGACAGCGAAAAAGCGCTGCAGCTGCTGGATAAGGTAATTGCTGAAGGCGCAGATGTTGTTTATCCGGCTGGAGATGGCTATAATGTAGCTGTTATTGACAAATTGAAGGCAAAAGGCCTGCATGCAATCGGTTATGTATCAGACCAATCGGATCTCGGAAAAGAGACGGTTTTGACAAGTACTGTCGAGCATGCCGATAAACTGTATTTGCTTGTTGCTGACCAGTTTGTTAAAGGAAAATTGAAGTCTGGCAATCTTCATTTTGACTTTGCAGACGGGGTGATTTCATTAAGCCCCTTCAGTGAAGAAGTAGATAAAGATTTTCAAAAGAAAATCAACGGGTATATTGACCAGTATATCAAGACAGGCAAATTGCCAAACAAACAAATGGAGGAATAAAAATGAACGAAAACAAAAACATGGAATTTGTTCAAATTGCGATGAAATATTTGCCGGAAGCACAGGAAAAATTAAAAGAAGCAGGAATTGACTTTTCCGTAGATTTAATAGAGCCATTTATGGGGCTATTTTTAAATGTCATGAATGAGGCCTATGAACTGGGTAAACAAGATGCTCAGCAAGAGAATCAATAATAGAAAAAAGGACCGCCCTAAAATCGTAAGGGACGGTCCTTTTTCTATCGTTCGAGCAGGAAGCGACAATATTCGCCTATTGCAAAAACGGTCTTTCTTCAGTAAAATTAGTACCAAGTCTTAATAATTGATTATATAATAAAGCACTTGAAAGAAGGGGTCCTGATGAACGCAGGAATTATTGGCATGGGCCAATTTGTGCCTGAAAAAGAATTAACAAACTTTGACTTGGAAAAAATAATGGATACATCCGATGAATGGATACGGACAAGAACAGGCATTGAGGCGAGAAGAGTTGCCGATGATGATATGGATACATCCGATATGGGAGTTAAAGCAGCTGAGCAAGCTGTAAAGAACGCAGGCATTTCTCCGGAGGACATTGATTTAATTATTGTAGCAACCGTTACTCCGGATTATCGTTTTCCTTCGGTAGCCACCATGATCCAGCACCAAATTGGAGCGAAAAACGCTGCAGCTATGGATATTAGTGCTGCCTGTGCCGGCTTTATGTATGGCATTGTGACAGCGAAGCAGTTCATAGAAACGAACGATTACAAATATGTGCTTGTTGTAGGCGTAGAAAAGCTCACAAAAGCAGTCGACTGGTCAGACCGCAATACAGCAGTCTTATTCGGCGATGGTGCGGGTGCCGCTGTTGTAGGACAAGTGTCGGAAGGACGGGGAATCCTGGCCTTCGAGTTGGGTGCGGACGGTTCTGGATTAAAGCATCTATACCAAAAGGAGTATATTCAAATGAATGGCCGTGAGGTATTTAAGTTTGCGGTTCGCCAGATGGGAGAGTCTTGCGTAAATGTACTCGAAAAGGCAGGGCTTCAAAAAGAGGATGTCGACTTTTTGCTTCCGCATCAGGCTAATATCCGTATTATGGAGGCAGCCCGCCAGCGGCTCGATTTGCCACAGGAGAAAATGTCGGTGACCATTAATAAATATGGAAATACCTCCTCTGCTTCTATTCCGCTCACTTTAATAGAAGAGCTGGAATCAGGAAGAATTAAAGAGGATGATGTATTGATCATGGTAGGCTTTGGCGGCGGACTTACATGGGGCGCAATTGCCATGAAATGGGGACGCTAGATTTATATAGTAATGGAATAACTGTGAAGGAGTGGAAATAGTGGAAAAACGAAGAGTAGTCATTACAGGGCTCGGAATTGTTTCGCCTGTTGGAAATACAGTAGAAGAAGCCTGGGCTAATATTTTAAGCGGTATCAGTGGAGTTAAGCCGTTAACGCGAGTGAATCCGGATGATTATCCGGTAAAGGTAGCAGCTGAAATTGATGATTTTAACCCGGAAGACTTTATGGATAAACGGGATGCCCGCAAAATGGACCGCTTTACGCAATACGCGGTTGCTGCAGCCAAGATGGCTGTGAAAAACGCAGATTTAACCATCGATGAATCGAATGCTGACCGTATTGGTGTCTGGGTCGGCTCTGGAATCGGGGGCATGGAAACGTTTGAAAATCAATTCAAAACCTTCCTTGACCGCGGATATCGGCGGGTCAGCCCCTTCTTTGTTCCCATGATGATCCCGGATATGGCGGCTGGACAAGTCTCTATTTTTCTAGGGGCCAAAGGGGTTAATTCTTGTACCGTAACCGCGTGTGCAACCGGTACGAATTCCATTGGTGATGCCTTTAAAGTGATTCAGCGCGGCGATGCTGATGCAATGATCACCGGAGGAAGTGAGGCGCCAATTACTCAAATGTCTGTCGCCGGCTTCTGTGCCAATACCGCTTTATCCACAAATCCTGATCCGAAAACAGCAAGCCGTCCATTCGATGCTAAGCGTGATGGCTTTGTTATGGGAGAAGGAGCAGGCATTATTGTATTGGAAGAGCTTGAACACGCGAAAAAGCGTGGAGCGCATATTTATGCAGAAATCGTTGGATATGGAGCTACCGGTGATGCCCACCATATTACAGCACCGGCACCGAATGGGGAAGGCGGGGCAAGAGCCATGAGTATAGCGCTTGAAGACGGCGGAATTCAGCCGGAAGAAGTCGATTATATCAATGCCCATGGAACGAGCACCCCATATAATGATGAATTTGAAACAGCAGCCATTAAACACGTATTTGGTGAACATGCTTATAGCTTGGCAGTCAGCTCGACAAAATCAATGACAGGCCATTTGCTCGGCGCAGCAGGAGGCGTAGAAGCCATCTTTACGGCATTGGCCATTAAGAACAATATGCTCCCGCCGACAATTAATTATGAAACACCAGATCCGAAGTGTGATTTGGACTACGTGACGAATGTGTCGCGGAAAAAAGAAATCCATGTGGCCCTCAGCAATTCTCTTGGTTTTGGCGGCCACAATGCGACCATCGCTCTGCGTAAATACAAGCCTGAATAAGAAATATGCAAAAGGTGAATCAAAGCCGAGCGGCTTTGATTCACCTTTTTTTATTGCGCTATTCGCTGTTGATCCGTGCTTTTTGGCATTTTCTTTATTTGCCGGCATACATATATAGGACAAGCTGCTGCAGCCTAATCAATTGATAAAGGAAGAAGAAAATGGCCTTACGCCTAGTTGCCTTTTTAATCGGCTTTGGTTGGTCCATCCTCGGCGGGGTAAGCTGCATTATGTATTTAAATTTGCTGACAGCCGGGTTTTCTATAGGAGAGTACGTCCAATTTGTTTCTGAACGGGTGGAGTGTTATTTGCTGGCCGCTGGGATTTTCATGATGACGGTCGCTATTTATTTTCCCACAAGGCAATAAAGAAAAATTAGTCGCTGAAGGAATAATTTTACTTCGCGTTGCCCATACTTGAAGACAAATAGATGAAGAAGTGAGGAGGTTCATTATGTTATATCTTCATGATGTTTGGGTAAACTGGTTTGAAGGAGAGGAGAACGGATACAATGTGTGCCACTACCATGAATGGCGCAAGGAGGATGCCGTTGAGCTATTGGATCAAGTGCCTCTGCTTTTAATAGACGAGGAATTATTTAATTATATTGAAAATCATTTAGCTGAATTGCCGAAACAATTGCTTGAGGACGTACGCAGAAAAGCCTTTTTGAGAAGAAACCATGAGCGAATACAGCTTGAGCACTGCTTTGTCGTTACAGATGGAAAAGGCATACTTGCTGTTGATACGATGGGGTATACGATTCCGGTTCGGAAAAGCCGGCTTGTGCCGAGACAGGAACAGCTCGCTTTTGAAATGTTTGAGGTTCATCCGGTTACAACGTATGAACTCGAATGGGAAATGGAAGAAAAAGAGTATCACATTTTATCTCTTTCCCCTGAATGCATGAAAGGGCTGACGAGAAAGGAAAGACAGCTGAAACAGCTTTTATTTATGGCGCTGGATCAACTGTTTGCTTCAAAAAATTCAGCAGAGATTCGCTATTGGTATACGGAGTGGATGCCGGAGCGTTACGCTGATATTCAAACGATGAACGTAGAGGACATCAAGCGGATCTTCATGGAAGAAACGATGGAAGGGTGGACAGGCCGTCACAATCGTCTTTGTGAAAACTTGATAAAAGGGCAGCCCTTTTTCGAAAAACTGTGGGAAACGGAGCATACCTCAAAAATGAATCAATTGAACGAAAAAAGCTGAACCTGATTTGTCAGGTTCAGCTTTTTGTGCGGCAAGCCGGATAAGCAGCTCTTATCTTCTTTTTCTGCCAAGGCCCATAGCATTTTCCATTTTCTTTAGCATTTTGCCGGCCGTTTGATTCGCCTTTAGCGCTCCTTCATCAAGGATATGGTCCAGTTCCTCAGACTCAAGCAGCTCATAGTAGCGCTTTTGAATTGGTTCTAAATGGCGGATGACTACTTCAGCCAATTCAGCTTTAAAGTCGCCGTAGCCTTTTCCTTCGTAACGCGTTTCCACTTCCTCAACCGATAATCCGCTGAGCACAGCATAAATAGAGATCAAATTAGAAATGCCCGGTTTGTTTTCCTTGTCATATTTTACGATGCCATCTGAATCGGTCACAGCGCTTTTGATTTTCTTTTCGATTTGCTTCGGTTCATCGAGCAAGGAAATAAAGGCTTTTGTGTTTGGATCTGATTTGCTCATTTTTTTCAATGGGTCCTGCAGTGACATCACGCGGGCGCCCGATTTAGGAATACGGACTTCCGGAATAGTGAATATATCGTTATATTTGCGGTTGAATCTTTCGGCAAGATCTCTTGTCAGCTCCAAGTGCTGCTTTTGGTCTTCGCCAACCGGCACTAAATCGGCGCTGTACAATAAGATATCAGCAGCCATAAGCGGCGGATAGGTAAGCAATCCAGCGGAAACTGCTTCCTTGCCGGCAGATTTGTCTTTAAATTGTGTCATGCGCTCTAACTCGCCAATATAGGCCACGCATTGCAGCATCCAGCCGGCCTGAGCATGGGCGGGCACCTCGGATTGAATAAATAGGGTGGCCTTTTGAGGATCAATTCCGACAGCTATGTATAAAGCGGCAAGACTGCGAATATTTTGGCGTAATTTAAGGCGGTCTTGCGGCACTGTAATCGCATGCTGATCGACAATGCAGAAGTAGCAGTGATAGTCATCCTGCAGTTCAGTAAATTGCTTAAGGGCACCAATATAGTTGCCAAGGGTGATTGTACCGCTCGGCTGGATGCCGGAAAATATTGTTTTCATAAATAATCCCTCACTTCTCAGTTGACAAAATTATAAACAAATCCTCTCTAACTTTCAAGGCAGTCCGGTAATGGATAGGAGCAAAACAGCGTCTTGCCGCTTTTAAAACTGACAGGAGCCGGGTGTTTGCCCTCTGTTTTCTTTTGCGGCTATTTTACAAACTGTCAAAATAAGTGATCAGCCTCATCTTATACATCGAAAAGAATAAAGATACAAGTATAGGTGTAGGGGAAAGAGATATGTTTTAACTTAGCCTATTTCCATTAAATAATAGAAATATAGCAAAAACAGGAAATGATTATGGCTTTTTGTTATAATGAAACTCTGAAATAAAAAAGGGGATTCTTCAATAAAGTTATACCATAAAAGCTTTAATAGAAAAATTATTCGGAATAATTAGTAAATGAAAGCGCTTTATCACGGTGAATTATTATTCAATTAAATTCAAAACCTGTTTACAAGCGTGTTTTAGGGGATATAACATTTGTGTAACAAAAACATATTTATTTTTTTGAAAAATTTCAAATAATTATTGCAAAAAAACTAAGAAAGTTTATAATTAGTAAAGAAATCTTCTGAATAATCAGGAAGAAAATAAAGAATAAGGGGGATTCAGATGAAGAAAAGAAAATATGCTCTTTTTCTCGCTTTATTGCTTGCGCTAAGCACGTTCCTGGCAGCCTGTGGCGGCGGAAACGGCGGCGGTGGCGACAAAGCCGGAGGAAATGGGAAAGAGGATAACAAAAAAGAATTAAAAGTCAACATTAAAACAGAGCCGTTTTCTATGCATCCGGGCTTGGCTAACGACAGCACATCCGGATCTGTGTTGAGAAATACGTTTGAAGGGTTGACGCGAATCAACAAAGACGATAAGCCGGAAAATGCAGCCGCTGAAAAAGTGGATGTATCCGAAGACGGAAAAGTGTATACGTTTACAATTCGAGATCATAAATGGTCAAACGGCGATCCTGTAACAGCCCAAGACTTTGAATATGCGTGGAAATGGGCGCTTGATCCGAAAAACCAATCTCAATATGCTTACCAGCTTTATTACTTAAAAAATGGTCAAGCAGCGAACGAAGGAAAAGCTAAAATTGAAGATGTAGGCGTTAAAGCGAAAGATGAGAAAACACTTGAAGTAACGCTTGAAAACCCTACACCTTATTTCTTGGAATTAACTGCTTTCTATACTTATTTACCTGTTAACAGCAAAGTGGCTCAAAAGAATCCAAACTGGTATAAAAATGCCGGCGAGGATTATGTATCCAACGGTCCTTACGTGATGGATCAATGGGAGCACAGCGACAAAATCGTTCTTAAGAAGAATGACCAATATTGGGACAAAGACACTGTCAAGCTTGATAAGATTGACATGCTGATGATCAATGATGTAAACACAGAGCTATCCATGTTCAAAAAAGGCGAGCTTGACTGGGCTGGTTCACCGTTCAGCGCGCTGCCAACTGATGCAATGGAAAGCTTAAAGGCGGATAAAACTTTAAATATTAAACCAATTGCCGGTGTTTATTGGTACAAGTTTAATACTGAAGCGGAACCGTTAAACAATGTGAACATCCGTAAAGCGCTTGCTTATGTAATTGACAGAAAGTCTATTGTAGAGAAGATTTCAAAAGGCGGTCAAATTCCAGCGATGGCTGCAGTTCCGCCAAGCATGTTTGAAGAAAACGAAAAAGGCTACTTCAAAGATCATGATGTGAAGACTGCAAAAGAATATTTAGAAAAAGGCTTGAAAGAGCTTGGTTTGAAAGATGCTTCAGAGCTTCCGGAAATTACGATTTCCTACAATACAGATGAAGCTCACCAAAAGATTGCTCAAGCAATCCAAGACACTTGGAAGAAAGAATTAGGCGTTAAAACAAAGCTTGGAAATGAAGAATGGGCTGTCTACATTGAAAAACTTCACTCCGGTGACTATATGGTTGGACGTATGGGCTGGCTTGGAGACTTCAATGATCCAATCAACTTCCTTGAGCTGTTCCGTGAGAAAAAAGGCGGAAACAATGATACAAACTGGGAAAATCCAGAGTTTAAGAAATTGCTAGTTGATTCTCAAAAAGAAATGGATCCTGCCAAGCGTTCTCAAATGCTGAAGGATGCAGAAAAAATCTTTGTCGATGAAATGCCAGTAGCTCCAATCTATTTCTATACGAACTCTTGGGTACAAAGAGATAACCTGAAAGATGTAGTGATGTCCGGTCTGGGCGACGTACAGCTGAAATGGGCTCACTTTGAGTAATTAATTTCTTAATCAAGGGTATGTGGGGGAATTTCCTGCGTACCCTTGAGTTTTGACTTTCCTGCATAATATTGGAGGTGCACACAATGATCAAATATTTTGGCAAGAGATTTTTCTACATGTTTTTGTCCTTATTAGTCATCATTACAGCAACATTCTTTCTTATGAGGCTTGCTCCAGGAAACCCTTTTACCTCTGAAAAACAATTACCCCCAGAAATAGAAGCAAACTTAAATGCTCATTATGGGCTTGATCAGCCATGGTATGTTCAATACTTTGATTATTTAAAAAGAATTGCTACTTGGGATTTCGGCCCTTCGTTTAAATATAAAGGGCAAACGGTTAATGATATTATCAGCGAAGGTTTTCCAGTGTCGTTAGCGCTAGGAATTGAAGCCATTTTTATTGCTTTAGCATTAGGCGTTTTGCTCGGCGTTCTTGCCGCCCTTTATCACAACAAGTGGCAGGACTACTCATCAATGATATTCGCCGTTGTCGGGATTTCAGTCCCATCATTTATTATGGCTGCCTTGCTGCAGTATATCTTTGCGATTAAACTCCAAGTGCTTCCTGTAGCCCGATGGGATTCGTTTGCACATACCATTCTTCCTGCATTGGCATTAGCGACTACTCCGCTGGCGTTTATTGCCCGGTTAACTCGTTCATCCATGCTTGAGGTTTTGTCCAATGACTATATTAAGACAGCCAAAGCAAAAGGATTGAGCCGCGGGGTCATCACTGTTAAGCATGCGGTCCGCAATGCGATGATGCCAGTTGTTTCTTATCTCGGCCCATTATCGGCGGGAATTATTACCGGAAGCTTTGTTATCGAGAAGATCTTCGGTATTCCGGGATTAGGATCGCATTTTGTCACCAGCATTCAAAACCGCGATTATACAGTGATCATGGGTGTTACCGTGTTTTACAGTATTTTGCTACTTTTATCCATTTTTATCGTGGACATTATCTATGGATTAATTGATCCGCGGATTAAATTAAGAGCACACAAGAAGGGAGCCTAAGCTGAAATGAGCGCATTGCCAAATAAAAAGGATAAATTTGTAGTTGTCGGTTCACAGGCAGATCATGCTGAAAAAATTAATAAACCGAGTTTGTCATTTTGGAAAGAAGCTTGGCTTCATTTTAAAAAGAATAAATTAGCTATGTTTGGCGCACTTCTTCTGATTGTACTGATTACTATGGCGGCTATCGGTCCTCATATCGTGAAATATGATTACGCCACAAATGATTTAATGAATTCAAATCAGCCGCCGTCTAAGGAGCACTGGTTTGGCACCGATGACCTTGGCCGTGATGTCTTCGCCCGTACATGGGAAGGCGCGAGAATTTCTCTCTTTATCGGGATTGCCGCTGCTTTAATCGATTTGGCGATCGGCATTATCTGGGGAGGCATTGCTGGTTATAAAGGCGGCCGTGTGGATGAGATTATGATGCGTATTGCCGATATCTTATACGGCATTCCGAACCTTCTTATGATCATTATTCTCATGGTCGTGCTCGGCCAAGGGCTGGGAACGATGATTTTAGCAATGACGATTACCGGCTGGATTGGCATGGCGCGGATCGTGCGCGGACAAGTGCTTCAACTGAAAACACAGGAATTCGTATTAGCTTCCCGCACGTTGGGCGCTGATTCCAGAAGAATTCTCTTTAAACACTTGATTCCTAATTCAATGGGACCGATTCTTGTTACTCTTACTTTAACTATTCCGACCGCTATTTTCACGGAAGCCTTCTTAAGCTTCTTGGGATTAGGGCTAAATCCTCCTCTGGCAAGCTGGGGAACGATGGCTTCAGATGGATTGCCGGCGCTTGAGTATTTTCCATGGCGGTTATTTTTCCCGGCAACCTTTATCTGTTTAACGATCTTTGCTTTTAACGTAATCGGAGACGGCTTAAGAGACGCGCTTGATCCGCGGTTAAGAAAATAGGAGGAAACATGCGATGGAAAAGCTACTGGAAGTAAAAAACTTAGAAGTCGGATTTCAGACGTATGGCGGTTATGTACAGGCTGTCAGAGGCGTCAGTTTTGATGTAAACCGAGGAGAAACACTCGCGATTGTTGGTGAATCCGGATCGGGAAAAAGTGTAACTACACAGGCGATCATGAAGTTGATCCCAATGCCGCCAGGTGAAATTAGAAACGGTCAAATTTTGCTGGATGGAGAAGATTTGGTTCCGAAAACGTCTAAACAAATGGAGAAAATTCTCGGACAAGACGTTAGCATGATTTTTCAGGATCCAATGACTTCTTTAAATCCTACGATGAGAGTTGGCGCACAAATTACAGAAGTAATCTTAAAGCATAACAATGTCAGCAAGGAAACAGCCAATAAAAAAGCGATTGAATTATTGGAGCTGGTTGGTATTCCAAGAGCCGAAGAACGGGTGAGACAATACCCTCATCAATTTTCAGGCGGGATGAGGCAAAGGGTCATGATCGCTATTGCTCTTGCAGCTAATCCGAAGCTGCTGATTGCCGATGAACCGACTACCGCGCTCGACGTAACTATTCAGGCGCAAATATTAGAACTCATGAAAAGCATTAAAAAGGAAGTAGGATCTTCTATTATTTTCATCACCCATGATTTAGGGGTGGTTGCCAATGTGGCCGACCGGGTAGCAGTTATGTATGCCGGACAAATTGTGGAAATTGGCACAGTAGATGAAATCTTCTACGATCCGCGCCATCCTTACACATGGGGACTCATGGCTTCCATGCCTAGCTTGGAAACGGTGGATGAAGGACAATTGGAAGCGATTCCAGGAACGCCGCCTGATTTGACCAATCCTCCAAAAGGAGATGCATTTGCTCCAAGAAATCCGTATGCGCTGCAGATTGACTATGAAGAGGAGCCGCCGATGTTCCAGGTTTCTCCAACACACTTTGCCAAAACATGGCTTTTACACCCGGAGGCACCAAGAATCGACCCTCCTGAAGCTGTCCTTAAAAATAGAAGGAAGCTGGCAGGAACGTTTGAAAAGCCGGTTATGGTAATGGAGGTTTAACGATGAAAGAAAAGCTGATTGAAGTAAAAGGACTGAAACAATATTTTAACATCGGCTCTCCCAACGAAGTCCGGGCCGTAGACGATGTGTCATTCGATATTTATAAAGGGGAAACGCTCGGCCTTGTCGGCGAGTCTGGCTGCGGAAAATCAACAACCGGACGGACGATTATTCGGCTGTATGACGCCACAGACGGAGAAGTGCTGTTCAAAGGCGAGGATGTCCACGGCAAGAAATCAAAAAAAGCATTAAAAGAATTTAACCGAAAAATGCAAATGATCTTCCAAGATCCGTATGCTTCATTGAATCCGCGCATGAAGGTAGCAGATATTATTGCAGAGGGAATCGATATTCATGGCTTGGCCAAATCGAAAAAAGAGCGTATGGAAAAAGTGTACAAGCTGTTGGAAACAGTTGGATTAAACCGCGAGCATGCGAATCGCTATCCGCACGAGTTTTCCGGCGGCCAGCGCCAGCGGCTCGGCATTGCGCGCGCCTTGGCCGTGGAGCCTGATTTCATTATCGCGGATGAGCCGATTTCGGCCCTAGATGTATCGATTCAGGCACAGGTGGTTAACCTGATGCAGCAGCTGCAAAAAGAAAAAGGCTTGACCTATTTATTTATTGCCCACGATTTATCCATGGTAAAGTATATTAGCGATCGGATTGGGGTTATGTATTTTGGCAAGCTTGTAGAACTGGCGCCAAGTAGTGTGCTGTACCAAAAGCCGCTGCATCCATATACACAGTCGCTGCTTTCAGCCATTCCGCTTCCGGACCCGGATTATGAACGGAATCGTGTACGGAAAACTTATGATCCCGCGGTTCACAACTATGCCGCCGGTGAAGAAGTAAAGATGAGAGAAGTAGCACCGGGTCACTGGGTGTATTGCTCTGAAAAAGAATTTCAACAGCATAAAGCGACGTATTAATCAATAAAAAAGGGAGTCTTCCATATGGCCAAATGATGGCCGGCTAGGGAAGGCTCTTTTTTTGCGCAGAATCAGCCGCAGGCAGAAAAACATTAGAAAGAAGCTTCTCCCTAAAAAATGGGTCAAAGGATAAACGTTCCATCATTTATCGACAGAATAGGTGGAGTAAAAGGCAGCAGACGCGGGTAAAAAAGGAGTGGAAATGAAAGAAAAAAGGAGGGAATAGGGAAAAAGACATAGCGGCATAGAACCATACAAATGACTGACAGAGTATGTTAAGGTGAAAAACAGGAAGCAGAAGGCCACACGTACTGCAGCCATTCACCTCTTAGACCTCAAGAATTTATTCTTTCGGCGCTGTGATTAGATGCTGTTGATTTCTTAACCGCTCATGTAAGCGCACCTGAAGCAAAATCTCTAGAAACATTCACCATATTATTTAACAGAGCCATTCTTTCTAATCAAGCGGCATAAACAAAAGGAGATTGTGGAAAGCTAGCACTAGGTGTATGCCTGATGTGGATGACACACTATGATAAGGAAAGGAAGATTCAATGCATTGGTATGAAAAATTAAATCAGTATTTCCCAATTGAAGAAATGAAATCAAAAGAACATATGGAATTGCTTCTAGAAGAACGAAGCGATATTTATCATAAAGATGAAGGACCACACCACGTGCTTATTTATGTGGAATTTGATGAGTTTGTATTTGTTGATTACTTGTTCGTGTCCAAAGATGCCCGAGGCCAAGGACTTGGCCATCAATTGATTAACAAATTGAAAGCAAAAGAAAAAGCGATTATTCTTGAGGTAGAACCGGTAAATTATGAGGATACAGATAGTGAAAAGCGGCTGCGTTTTTATGCGAGAGAGGGGTTCAGCCATGCGTCAACTATTGGATATTCCAGGCGTTCACTGGCTACAAATGAAGTAAATGATATGGAAATCCTTTATTGGGCTCCTCACGATGAAACAGAAGAAAAGATTTATGAAAGCATGAAAAAAACCTATTCACTTATTCATAAATATAAAGACAAAGAACTATACGGCGAGCCGTTTGATCCGGTACAAGAGGTTTTATCCAGAGATAAAACTAGAGATGAAGATATATTAAAAGAGTTAATATAAAGAAAGGCGGTCCCAAATTAGAAAGCCAGATTCGATTGACAAAAAGAGCTCCATAACGAGCAGATGGAACCTGGCCATTTGAGGGCCGCCTTTTATTTTTTTAGTAAAATATTTATTAGTGGTTTAGACGGGAAAGAGAACGGGTAAAAGTAAGGAATAAGAGAATATAGAACAAGTCTATATTTCAGAGAACAAAGTGTAGTGAAACCGCTTATCAGCTACGGCTGGCTTATTCGGCGGCCGAAAGCCATTAAAAAAATAAAAAAAGTTTGTAATTATTATTACAATGTAATGAAAACTGTATTCATGAGCCGTTCCATCATGTATAATATATATTGTAGCCGGAGCACTTGAAGCTATTGATATCGACTGCTTCATGAATGGATATTCCTCATGAAAAACAGGTATTATATTCTAATCTTTAAGGAGTGTGTTTGAGGAATGGTTACTTTATATACTTCACCAAGTTGTACTTCCTGCCGTAAAGCAAAAGCATGGTTAGAAGAACACGAAATTCCATACGTTGAAAGAAATATTTTTTCCGAGCCTTTGAGCATCGAAGAAATTAAAGAAATATTGCGAATGACAGAAGATGGCACGGACGAAATCATTTCCACACGCTCAAAGATCTTCCAAAAGCTCAATGTAGATCTTGAAGCGTTGCCTCTGCAAAACCTGTTTGAACTGATCCAATCTAATCCAGGGTTGCTTCGCCGCCCGATCATTTTGGACGAGAAACGGTTGCAAGTAGGCTATAACGAAGATGAAATTCGCCGCTTCTTGCCAAGAAAAGTGCGTACATTCCAATTGAAGGAAGCGCAACGGCTCGTCAACTAAAGAAGAGAACCTTCATACCAGAAGTATGAGGGTTTTTATTTTTATTTCCAGGTTGTAATTTTAGGAAAATTCGGATAGAATAACGAAACACTCTTTTTATTTTGGAATCATTATATTTTCATTTGTGGTGTGTTTAGCATACAATAGAATCAGGTAGATGTATACCATCAGGCCATTTGGGGCAATGCCTAATAATAAGGGGAGTCGTCCTCAGGTACCCTTAGACGGAAGGGAGAGGTAGTTATGGAAATTGAACGCATTAATGATAATACAGTGAAGTTTTACATTTCATACTTGGATATAGAGGAAAGAGGCTTTGACCGCGAAGAAATTTGGTATAATCGTGAGCGGAGTGAAGAGCTTTTTTGGGATATGATGGAAGAAATACACGATGAAGAAGACTTTACCGTTGATGGTCCGCTCTGGATTCAAGTTCAAGCTTTGGATAAAGGGCTGGAAATATTGGTGACTCAGGCGAACTTAACGAAAGACGGTCAACGAATCGAACTGCCGCTGCCCGGAGATAAGTACCGGGATTTCCCAGTTGATGACCGCTTAGAGGAGCTGCTTGACGAACATTTTCAAGCTGATGAAGACGATGATGAGCCCAAAGAACCGATGCTGGAATTCATGCTTTCATTTAACGACTTTGAAGATCTTATACAGCTAAGCAAGCGTACATTTCTTGATGAACTGGCTACACAGCTGTATGCTTATAACGGCAAATATTATTTATTTGTGGAATTTCCAGAGGAAACAATGGATGAAGAAAAAGTAGAGAATACATTAAGCTTGCTGCTGGAATATACAGATGAGTCCGGCGTTACTATCCATCGCCTTCAGGAGTATGGAAAATGTGTGATGGAGAGCCATGTATTTGAAACTGTCCGTAAATATTTCAATTAATAAAGACTGCGCAGATTTCTGTTGAAATCCGCGCTTTTTTTTATGGCATTAAGGCGATGAATCATTGGCGCCGGCTTATTTGCCGGCTTTCATACAGAAGTCAAAGAATATCCGTCTCTCTGCCGGAAAAAAGGGTATAATAGCAGGAAAGCAGTAACAGGGGCAGAAGAGGCAGGCGAGGAAGGATGAAAAATACGATAAAAGCGGCTGGCTTTATTGCAGCTATAATTGTCGCCTATATTTTATGGGCAGATCACTATATGGGCGGGCTGCTCAAATATATGAGTGTGGCGTTAACCCTTTCAGTGATCGTTATCAGCTTTTTAATCTTCTTTGAAAACAGGCATCCGACACAAACCGTTACATGGCTTGTTGTATTAGGAGCTTTTCCGCTTTTTGGATTTATTTTTTATTTGCTGTTTGGGAGAAACTATCGGAAAGAGCGGATGTTTAAGAAAAAATATATTCTTGACCAGGAAACATATCAAAAATACAGTTTTGCCCACACAACGGAAGATTTAAGGCAGCACTTTCAAAAGTATGGAGAGCATAAGATTTATGCATTGGCTGAACGGCTTGGGAATACAGAGATTTCTTTTCATACAGAAACAGAGCTGCTGACTAATGGCGAAGAAACCTATGAGTCCATCTTGGATGAGTTGCGAAAAGCGAGGCATCATATTCATTTAGAATACTACATTGTGCGGGCAGACGGCATTGGCCATGAAATTAAAGAGATACTTATTGCTAAAGCACAGGACGGGGTGAAGGTGCGTTTTTTATACGACGCCGTTGGTTCTTGGATGTTGTCGAAGGGCTATATTCAAGAGCTGCGTAATGCCGGCATTGAAATGGTGGCATTTGGGCCAGTGAAAATCCCGCTTTTGAATAGCAAGTTTAATTTTCGCAATCACCGCAAAATTATTGTCATTGACGGAAAAGTAGGATTTGTCGGTGGTTTGAATATTGGAGACGAGTATTTGGGGAAAGACCCCCAATTTGGTTTTTGGCGTGATACCCATTTATATGTGCGCGGGGAAGCGGTTCGGTCACTGCAGCTGATTTTCCTGCAGGATTGGTATTATATGACCAACGACAGCTTTATTACACCGGGATATTTGACTCCGGAGCCAGAGAGGGAAGTGCGGCGGACGGGCGGCGTTCAAATGATTGCCGGCGGCCCGGACAATGAGTGGAGTGTGATCAAAAATATTTTCTTTTCAATGATTACATCGGCCCAGAAATTTGTTTGGATTGCTACCCCTTATTTTATTCCCGATGAGGACATCTTTTCGGCCTTGAAGATCGCCGCTTTAAGCGGAGTAGATGTGCGCTTGCTTGTTCCGAAGCGTCCGGATAAACGAATTGTTTTCCACGCTTCCCGGTCGTATTTTCCGGAGCTTCTGGAAGCAGGAGCGCGGATTTTTGAATATAAGGAAGGTTTTATGCACAGTAAGTTCATCATCGTAGATGGGGAAATAGCTTCTATAGGCACTTCTAACATGGATATGAGAAGCTTCCACCTCAATTTTGAGGTGAATGCTTTCTTATATCATACTCACAGCATTGAGTCGCTCGTGAGGGAGTATATTAACGACATCCACGCTTCTGATGAAATTAATCTGGAGGACTTTAACGGCCGCCATCTTGGTTACCGCCTCATTGAGTCGACGTCAAGGCTGCTGTCACCGCTATTATAAAGAATCATACGAAGGAAATGACCCGGAGGCGGCGCTTTCGGGTCATTTTGAATGTCAGGCAGAAAAGGCTTGAAGGCTCTCCTTTCTTAAACAAATTGAAAGAGAACCAGCTGTAAAAGCGGACGGCCCAGTAATGAAAGGGTTAACAAAAATGACATATTCTTAAATTATTTGTAATAAATAGAAGTGTTTGTTAAAATCATGTCGAAGTAGGTTTTTTTATGGAAAAAGATGGTGATAGCAATTTTTTTAATATAGATAGAAAGAGGAATAGACCGGGAAATTGAAAAGGGGAGATAACGAAGTGAGTAAAAAGAAAAAATGGATTATTGCAATTTCAACTATTATCATACTAGGCTTGGGGATTGGCGGTTATATATTCACAAAGTCCAAGTTTAATAGCGAAGAAGGCGCAGGAGAGATTTTCCCGACAAAGGTAAGCGATATGATGGGCGGAATGGAAGCTAGCGCCGGCGGTTTATTTGCCGGGGTAGTTGAGCCGAAGGAAACAGAGAAGATCTTTTTATCTTCAGAACGCGGCACTGTGAAAGAGGTATTTGTGAAAGAGGGAGACGTGGTTAAAGCGAATGACCAATTGTTTTCTTATGAGAATGCCGAAGGGGAGATGGAGCTGAAACAAAAGGCGATCGACCTTGACATTGCCAATAGCAGCGTTAAGCAGAAGAAATCAGAAATTTGGTCGCTGGAAAAGCAAATCAAAAATGCGGCTGCTGAAGAAAAATCTGCGTTAAGAGAACAAGTGGCACAAGCAGAAACAGATTTAAAACTAGCTAAATTTGAAGTGGAAAAAGCAAATTTAGAGTACCAGGAAATGAAAAAGAAAGTAAACAATAATATTGTTAGAGCGAAAGTAAATGGCATTGTGCAAAAAGTTGATGAAGAACAAAAGCAATCAACGGGCGGAGAGAATCAAGGGGAGCAGCAGCCGTCAGGCCCCTTTATGCAAATTTATAATACGGATGCCTATTTTGTAAAAGGAAATGTCAATGAGCTGATTAAAGATGAACTCCAAGTGGGACAAGAAGTAAATGTAGTCAGCCGAAAAAACCCGGAACAAAAATGGCCGGGAAAAATTATTGAAATCGGCAAGCTGCCGGTAGATGAAGGCACTGATGAGATGGGCGGTATGGGAATGGACGAGATGGCAATGAATCCGCAAGCATCCAACTATCCTTTCCAAGTCCAACTCACAGAGCATGAAGGGCTAGAATTTGGCTATCATGTATTCATTGAACTAAAAGGGGAAGAAGCTTCCCAGGAAGTGATGCTTCCAACGGATATGATTGTGATGGACGGAGAAAAGCCATTTGTATGGACGGTTGCAGATGAGAAAGTGAAGAAACAAGAAGTCGAGTTGGGCAAGGAAATGCCGGATATGATGATGACGGTCATTAAGAGCGGCCTAACTAAAGATGATTACGTTATATTCCCTGATGACACAGTAAAAGAAGGAAAGAAGGTAACTATTGATGATTCACTTGAAGAACATCAATAAATCATATTGGATTGGAAAAGAAGAAGTTCCAATCCTTCATAACATTAATTTGTCTATTGAAGAAGGCGAATACGTATCGATTATGGGACCTTCCGGATCAGGGAAATCGACGATTATGAATATCTTGGGCTGCCTGGATACACCTACATCAGGAGAATATATATTAGATGGAAACAGCGTGCTCTCGCGCAAAGAGAACGAGTTGTCCAAAATTCGAAATGAATATATCGGCTTTGTTTTCCAAAACTTCAACTTATTGCCGAGGTTAACGGCATTAGATAATGTGCAGTTGCCGCTAGTGTATGCCAAGGTCAATAAAAAAGAGCGAAAAGAACTGGCAATAGATGCACTGACCAAGGTAGGGCTGAAAGATCGCGTTAACTTTAAGCCAACGCAATTATCGGGCGGGCAAAAGCAGCGGGTAGCTATTGCCCGGGCACTTATCAATAAACCGAAATTTATTTTAGCGGATGAGCCGACAGGGGCGCTCGATACTGCTTCAAGCGAGCAAGTGATGAATTTGTTTACAGAGTTGAATAAAGAAGGCGTAACCATTGTTTTAATTACCCATGAAGAGGAAATTGCACAATACGCCAAACGAAGCATCTTTCTGCGTGATGGGGCCATCATCAAGGATGAAAGGAGAGAGTTGCATGCTAGATAATTTAAAACTATCCTTTCAATCTATTTTTGCCCATAAAATGCGTTCCGTTTTAACAATGTTGGGGGTCATTATCGGGATCGCTTCCATTATTGCGATTGTAGCGATGATTGAAGGCCAGAAAGAAAGCTTGAAATCAAGCCTTGTCGGAACAGGAAACAATTCGATCGCTATTATGTTTCAATCACCTGAAGCAGCCGCAATGGGCGGCAGCGATATGGTCATGATGGGCGGCGGTGAGGAAGATCCGCCTGACGTCATCCCAACAATTACTGATGAACAGCTTGAGGAAGCGAAAGTGCCGGACTTAGTCAAATCGATTGCTGTCTTCTATCAGAATTATACACAGGCCTATCATTTAAATAATTTGTCGGACTCCGAACTTTATGCGGTCGATGACAAGTATTTTTCAATCTTTCCAATTAAGATGTTGGAAGGAAGAAAAATCGCGCCGGTTGAGCACAAGAATGGCAGTCAAGTCGCCATGATTAATGAAGCGACCAGGGACGCTTTGTTTCCTGAAGGAAGCGCGATTAATCAGGTCATTGAACTGAATAAAGTGCCTTTTCGCGTCGTAGGCGTATACGCAGATGAAAAAAGTGAAGAAGATAATATGTTTATGATGGATGCAGGAATGGGGAAAATCTATTTGCCGAAGTCAGCATGGCCTCATTTAGGAAGCTTCAATGATATCCCTCAAGTGCTCGTTCAGGCTTATCATTCGGACCAGCTGGAGGAAGCTGGACAAGTGGTTGCCGATTCCTTGAACAGCCAGCTGCCTGCGACGTCCACTTGGCAGTACAGCATTCCGGATTTGCAGCAAATCATGGAAGACATTAATGAGTTTAACCAAGCCTTTACACTGTTATTGGGGGGGATTGCAAGTATCTCCTTGCTTGTCGGAGGCATTGGTGTAATGAATATTATGCTCGTATCTGTGACGGAAAGAACGCGGGAAATTGGCATTAAAAAAGCCCTTGGAGCGAAGCGGTCTGTTATTCTTTGGCAGTTTTTAACAGAGTCAGCCGTGCTTACCAGCATCGGCGGCATTATCGGTGTACTGGTGGGGTTAGGGGGCGCCAAGGCCATCTCCTACTTTGCACACCTGCCATTTGCTGCGCCGGTCCCTGCCATTATCGGATCTGTTGTTTTCTCCATGGCAGTCGGTATTATTTTCGGTTTAATTCCATCCATGAAAGCAGCGAAAATGAAGCCAATCGATGCCCTTCGATATGAATAATAAGATGGCTGAATTTGAGGCACCCCTTTCCCTATGCAGGGAAAGGGGTGTTTTTAATTCAGAAAAAAACAGCTTGCTGATTAAGCTTTATTTTCTTAGTGAATGGAGAGCGAGCCAGCAGGAAAGAGCGAAGAAGGAGCGAATAGATGTAAGTATGAAAGGAGTGGTTGCAGATGCTTATTGCTATCGATCAATCTGGCGAGGTCATTAGTTTAGCCCAACAGCCCGATGAACAAATGCTTGGAAAAATTCGTGCTTCCATTTATTTTTGTCCTGCATGCCGCGAGCCGGTCATTTTAAAGGCAGGAGCTGTCAAAATACCTCATTTTGCCCACAAACAATCACACGCATGCAAGTCATTTTCAGAAGGAGAGTCCGCTCGCCATTTAAAAGGCAAGTCCGATTTATACCGATGGATTCGCTCCACTCATGAAGTGAAGCTGGAAGCTTATTTGCCGGAGATTGCCCAGCGTCCAGATTTACTTGTTGAAGAAAAAACAGCTATTGAATACCAATGCTCCGCTTTGCCAGCGGCCCTATTTTTGAAAAGAACAGAAGGCTACAGGCAGCAGCACGTTTTTCCCTTTTGGATTTATGGCGGGCCGCCAATTAAAAAACAAGGACCATTCTATGGCTTTTCTCTGTTTCACCGCCTCTTTTTTCATTACTCCCCGTCCTTCGGGTTTTGGCTCTTAGCCTATTGCCCTGATCAGGAATGCTTTACACTCTACTCACAGCTTACTCCGGTATATCCCTCTCTTTACGCAGCTGCTGTGCAAAACATCCCTCTCTGTTCTTTAGCTTATCCCCCAGCCTTTGATGCAGCTTCCCCTTTCCAGCCTTTTTCTTTGTCCGACTGGTTTCTTAGGAGAGAACGATGGCTGCAGCAGCAAATATATTTCACCAAAGGGCTATCCGGCCCGTTTTTCCATACTGTTTACCAGTCGAAGAATCATCCTTCCTTGTTGCCTCTTTGTATTGGTTTGCCGGTTCGCTTTATGACTCTCATTAAAAGCCACCCGATAGAATGGCAGTTTTATTTATGGCACGATTTGCTGGCCTACCAGGAGAACGCAACGGCAGAGGAGGCAGCAGCAGTTATTAAGAAGAGGATCGAAAAAGGGGACGTGCAGCTTAACCAGCTACCGCTGTGCTTATCACCGGAGCTCCCCGAGGTGATGGAAGAATATTTAGTGATTTGGCGAGCGGCTGGAGCGGTAAATAAAGAGCCGTGCCGGACAGTATGCGAACAAATGGAAAGAAAAACAGCGTTTATTCGAAATTTTGAAGAGTTCATCATTTCCCGGCTTATTTTTTGAGTTTTTCCGCATACAATAATATGATTAAGAGGAAGAGAAAATATGGAAACAGGAGGGATTTGGGATGACAAATGAACAAGCAGTCAAGCAGCTTCCGGCAAGGGAGAGCGTGCCAGAACAATTGACGTGGCGCCTGGAGGATATTTTTGAAACGGACGAGCGCTGGAATGAGGAATTTGAACAAGTGAAAAAGCTGTCAGAACAAGCGAAAAGCTATCAGGGAAAGCTCGGCGAAAGCGCTGAAAGCCTTTATAATTTTTTCACTTATCAGGACGAGCTGCTTGAGCGTATGGGCAAACTGTATACATACTCTCATATGCGCTACGATCAAGACACGACAAACTCTCATTATCAAGGAATGGATGATCGTGCGAAAAACCTCTATACGCAAATTGCGAGTGCGCTTTCTTATGCAGTGCCTGAAATTCTAGCGATTGATGAAGAGCAGCTAAAGAAGTTCGTGGCAACCCATGAAGGGCTGGACGTATACCGCCATGCCATCGAAGAAATTAATTTGCAGCGTCCGCATGTGTTATCAGCGTCAGAGGAGAATTTGCTCGCCCAGGCGTCCGAAGTGACATCTGCCTCCAGCAACACCTTCAGCATGCTGAACAATGCAGATTTGGAATTCCCGGCCATTAAAGATGAAGAAGGAAATGAGGTCCAAATTACGCATGGGCGTTATATTCAGTTTTTAGAGTCGGACGACCGCCGGGTACGGGAGGAAGCGTTTAAAGCAGTGTACAAAACGTACGGCAACTTTAAAAATACGTTTGCGAGCACGCTTAGCAGCCAAGTGAAAAAGGATAATTTCTATGCCCGTGTCCGCCATTACAATAATGCCAGAGAAGCGGCTCTTGCAGGCAACAATATTCCGGAAGCGGTATATGATAACCTGGTGAAAACCGTCAATAACCACTTGCCTTTGCTTCACCGATACGTGGAGTTAAGAAAGAAAGTGCTCGGTGTTGACGAGCTTCATATGTACGATTTATATACACCGCTTGTCAAAGATGTAAAAATGAAAGTAACTTATGATGAAGCGAAAGAGTATATGATTAAAGGGCTGGCTCCGATGGGAGAGGAATACATCGAGGTGTTAAAGACAGGCTTGGATAACCGCTGGGTCGATGTGGTTGAAAATAAAGGAAAACGCAGCGGTGCTTATTCTTCTGGCACTTATGGGACAAATCCGTATATCTTGATGAATTGGCAGGATAATGTCAATAACTTATTTACACTGGCTCATGAGTTTGGACACAGCATGCACAGCTATTTCACGCGGGCATCTCAGCCTTATGTGTACGGCAATTATTCGATTTTCGTTGCAGAGGTGGCATCCACGTGCAACGAAGCCTTGCTGAATGATTACTTGCTTAAAAATGTAGACGATGAAAAGAAACGCTTGTATATTCTAAACCATTATTTAGAAGGCTTCCGCGGCACTGTTTTCCGGCAGACGATGTTTGCTGAATTTGAACATCTGATTCATGTGAAGGCGCAAAATGGGGAAGCGCTGACTGCTGATGCGCTGACGAAGGAATATTATGAGCTGAACAAAAAATATTTTGGCAGCGGCATGGTGATTGATGAAGAAATTGGGCTTGAATGGGCACGCATTCCGCATTTCTATTACAACTACTATGTATATCAATATGCGACCGGCTTTAGCGCAGCTACAGCGCTAAGCAAGCAGATTCTGGAAGAAGGGCAGCCGGCCGTCGACCGCTATATCAAAGAATTCCTGAAAGCGGGAAGTTCCGATTACCCGATCGAAGTGTTGAAAAAGGCTGGAGTTGATATGACGACTGCCCAGCCGATCGAGGAAGCTTGCAAGGTATTCGAGCAGAAATTAAATGAAATGGAGCAATTGCTGTCGTAAATAAGAAAAAGAGCGCCTGGAAGCATGCGGGCGCTCTTTTTCATTTCCAACGTTTTTGCCGGTTGATCAGATAAACGGGAATGAATAAGACAAAAAATAAAGTGGGTGCTGTGACATACAATGGATATAAGTTCAGAAGACCGAGTAAATTAAACAGTAGGGCAATGCCTGCGAGTGAAAAGTAAGACCAGAGAAAAATCCATTTCATAAAGTAACCTCCTGCAGCAGGTACCATTATATGTTAGTTTACGCTTTCTATTCCATTGTTATGACAAATATGTGAAATCAGGCACAATCACTTGTTTTTAAGGGAGGGGGCATGATAATATAAAAATCGTGAAGTTGATCACATACAAACATATACCCCTTTGTTTGACCGTGAAAAATTTCTCCCATCCCCTTTGTTCGTGAGGAAAGGCCTTGTAATGATACAAGGTCTTTTCTTTTTTTTATGTAAAAGGTCTTATTGCTTTCCATTCCAGGCCCTTCGCTTTCGCGGGGCGGGCGGCGAGCCTTCCATTTCAATCACCAGGAGTTATGAAGCCAGCGGTTGATTTTTCTTTTATGCTGGCTTATAGAATGCGGTTTTCATAGTAAAATGCCGCCTGTCTCCATCTTAAAGGGAGTTGGAATAAGATCCTTTCGAACCCCTTTGCTGCCATAAAAAACAGCCTGGAAGTCGAGGCTGTCAGA